>JALHPU010000003.1 GCA_022842325.1 Sulfuritalea sp.
ACTCGCAACGGGCGAATCCCGGGTGGTCGGGCTTCGGCGTTTCCGCGGCGCCGGTTTGCAGCGCCACGCGCGCGGCGGCGGGCAGTTCGATGCGGTAGCGATCGACGATTTCCAGCGCATCGGCGCAGCTCGTCGGATCGGGCACGGTCGGGCCGGAGGCGATGGTCGACAGCTCGTCGCCCGGCACGTCGGAGATCGCCAGCGTGAGCACCCGCGCCGGCGCGGCGGCCAGCGCCAGACGGCCGCCCTTGAGCGCCGACAGATGCTTCCTGACGCAGTTGATCTCGCCGATGCTGGCGCCGCAGGCGAGCAAGGCCTTGGTCACGGCGCGCTTCTCGGCCAGCGTGATGCCGGCCATCGGCGCCGCGAGCAGGGCCGAACCGCCGCCCGAGAGCAGCACCAGCACCAGGTCATCCGCGGTAAGCCCGCCCACCGCCTGCAACAGGCGCGCGGCGGCGCGCTGTCCGGCCTCGTCGGGCGCCGGATGCGAAGCTTCGACGACTTCGATGCGCCGCGTAGTCGCGCCGTGTCCGTAACGGGTGACGACGATGCCGGAAAGCTGCTGCGGATCACCTTGCCAGTGCTCTTCGACTGTTCGCGCCATG
The DNA here is from genome assembly GCA_022842325.1 of Sulfuritalea sp. Lineage (GTDB taxonomy): Bacteria > Pseudomonadota > Gammaproteobacteria > Burkholderiales > Rhodocyclaceae > Sulfuritalea. The sequence continues at coordinate 606 of JALHPU010000003.1, forward strand.
GCCGCCGCCGCCTTGCCAGCGCCGACTATTACGGTGCGGCCTTTGGGTAAATCGGGCAGCCAGGCCGGCAGGCAGCGTGCCGGGTCGGCCGCGGCCACCGCGGCGTCGAACAGGTCGCGCAGCAGCGCACGCTGATGCAGGTAGATCATCGCCAGGCCTCGAGCCAGCCGAAGCTGTCTTCGCTGCGTGCGCTCGGCTTGTATTCGCAACCGATCCAGCCGGCGTAGCCGATGCGATCGAGATGCTGCAGCAGGAAGGGGAAGTTGATTTCGCCGGTGCCCGGTTCATGCCGCCCGGGATTGTCGGCGAGCTGAATGTGGCCGATCTGCGGCAGGTGCTGCTCGAGCGTACGGGCCAGATCGCCTTCCATGACCTGGGCGTGGTAGATGTCATATTGCAGGCGCAGGTTTTCGCTGCCGACCGCCTCGATCACGTCCAGTCCGGCGCGCGATGTAGCGACCAGAAAACCCGGCGTGTCGCGCGTGTTGAGCGGCTCCAGCAGCAGCTGGATGTCGGCGCGCCTGGCCACCGCGGCGGCAAAGCGCAGGTTCTCGATCAGGGTTTCGCGCGCCTTCGCGTGGCTGATGTCGGCCGGCGCGATGCCGGCCAGACAATTGAGCCGGCTGCAACCCAGCAGCTTGGCGTATTCGATGGCCAGGCCGACGCCATCCTGAAACTCAGCGATGCGCCGCGGATGGCAGGCAATGCCGCGGTCTCCCGCCGCCCAGTCGCCGGCAGGCAGATTGAACAGCACCACCTCAAGACCGGACGTCAGCACCACCTCGGCCAGCGCCGCACGGTCGTACTCATAGGGAAAGTGGAACTCGACGGCGGCGAAGCCGGCGGCCCGGGCCGCCGCGAAGCGCTCGAAAAAGGGACGCTCGATGAACAGGAAGGAAAGGTTCGCGGCAAAGCGTGGCATGGGTCGATTATATGACCTGGATGCTGTCGTATCGAATACGGTATGTCATCGGACAAGCTTGGCCGGCCCCTGGAAAAAACGCGCCGAGATGCGGCAGTCAATCAAAAGTTCCGGCTCATTGTTGCAACTGGAGCATCAATCATTTGTGCTTGCCCATCTTTGCGCGCCAAGGCACGACGCGTAAAGTGCGGCGCTTATCTTGCACTTGTCGTATGCACTCCCCATGACATCCCACCCTGCCGCCCCCAGTCCGGACAACAGCTATACCGGTGTCGCCATCGGCCTGCACTGGCTGATCGCGTTCGCCATCATCGGCAGCTTTTCGGTCGGCCTGTACATGGTCGACTTGCCGCTTTCGCCGCAGAAACTCAAGATCTACTCTTGGCACAAGTGGGCCGGCGTGACGATCTTTCTATGCGTGGTGCTGCGCCTGGGCTGGCGCCTGCTGCATCGGCCGCCCGAACTTCCGGCCGGCGTGCCGGCCTGGCAGCGTTCGGTGGCCGCGGCGACGCACGTGCTGCTGTATCTGCTGATGGTCGCCGTGCCGCTTTCCGGCTGGCTGATGAGCTCGGCCAAGGGTTTTCAGACCGTCTGGTTCGGCGTGCTGCCGCTGCCGGACCTGCTCACCAAGAACGCCGAACTGGGCGATCTGCTGCAACAAATGCACAAATTGCTCAACTACAGCATGGCGGCCCTGGTGTTCGCCCACCTCGGCGCCGCGCTGAAACACCATTTCATCGACCGCGATGACATACTCGCGCGCATGCTGCCCTTTCTGCGCAACACCCTCGGAGGCATCAAATGAAGTTCCTGCACCCTGGCCTTGTCGTCGCCTGCGCGCTGTCCGTGCTGGCGCCCGCCGCGCAAGCCGTCGAGTTCAACCAGTTGCAGCTCAACAAGAGCTCGCTCAGCTTCGTATACAAGCAGATGAACGTACCGGTCGAAGGCCAGTTCAAGAGCTTCCGCAGCAAGCTGGCCTATGACCCGGCGAAACCGGCCGCGGCCAGGGCTGAGCTCGAAATCGACCTGGCCAGCATCGATGCCGGATCGAAGGACGCCAACGACGAAGTGGCCGGCAAGGCCTGGTTCAACACCAAGGCCTTCCCCATCGCCAAATTCGTGTCCACCTCGGTCAAGTCGCTCGGCGGCAACCGCCTGGAACTCGCCGGCAAGATGAGCATCAAGGGCAAGACCCTGGATCTGGTCACGCCGGTCACGGTGACCCAGCAAGGCAACAGCACCAGCTTCGACGGCAGCCTGGTGCTGAAGCGCGCCGACTACAGCATCGGCGACGGCATCTGGGCCGATTTCGGCACCGTTGCCAACGAAATCCAGATCAAGTTCCGCCTGGTCGCCACCGCGGCCGCGGCAAAGTAGCATTCCCGTTTTTCACCCCAGGAGAAAACCCATGAAGAAACTCGTCCTCGCCGTTGCCTTTGCCAGCCTGTCTGCCACCGCCGTTGCCGCTCCCGAAACCTTCAACATCGATGCCAGCCATACCCTGCCGCGCTTCGAATACAACCACCTCGGCTACTCCTTCCAGCAGCATCGCTTCGACAAGACCAGCGGCAAGATCGTGCTCGACCGCGCGGCCAGGACCGGCTCCGTGGATGTAACGATCGACACCAAGTCGGTCAATACCGGCTTTGCGCTGTTCAACGGCCACATCCAGGCCGAGGACTTCTTTCATACCGAGAAATATCCCACCATCACCTTCAAGTCGACCGCGGTCAAGTTCGACGGCGACAAGCCGGTGGCCGTCGATGGCAACCTGACCATCAAGGGCGTCACCAAGCCGGTGACCCTGACCGTGACCAACTTCCATTCCATGCCGCACCCGATGCTGAAGAAGGACGCCATCGGCGCCAACGCCGTGGCCAAGGTCAAGCGTTCGGAATTCAACATGGGCAAGAACGTGCCTTACGTCAGCGACGAAGTCACGCTGAGCATCGCCGTCGAAGCCGTCAAGGAGTAAGCGACACCGATCGCTACGGCCACCTATAGCGCGATCGTAGCGGCCTCATGGGAGAGCGCCTCGATGGCGCTCTCCTCCATGTCGAGCAGGCGCCGGCCGAGCGCCGCGAAATGCGCGCGGCCGGCAGCCGCAGCGGCGCTCAGCGCCGTATCCCGCAAGGGGACTTGCTTCGCGGCGTCACCAGCGGAAGATTTTGAATAGGCCTGCACCAGACTCGGGAACAGTTCCCGGCGCAGACCGTCGAAGGTCGAAAACCAGAAGTGCAGCGAATCGGTCGCGTCCCGCTGCAGCAGGCCGGGCAGCGTCACCAGGCAATCCGCGAGGTTGTCGCGCACGGCGCGCGCCAGCAGTTCGGCGCGTTTTCCCGTGAAGCCTTCGAGCTTCTCGGCCCAGGCCTTGCCCAGGAGGCGGCCGGCGGCGAATTCGCCTTCCTCGTGCAGCACCAGGGTTTCGATTTCGCCGGCCGTCATGCGCTCGATGGCGGCCTGCGGATCGAGGTCGAAGCCGTAACCGAGCAGCGCCGACTTCAGCGCACCGTCCTGCTGCTTGACGTTCCAGCCTTCGGCCTTCTCCCACAACCACTGCCGCAACGCCTCGCGGCGCACGATCAGGGTGCTGCCCTGGGAGGCCGCAGGGATCGCCGAGACATCGCGCGCGTATTCGCAACCGCAGACCAGCAGATGCGCTTCGCCGCGCTGTTCTTCGCGATCGAGTTGGCCAAGGAAAAAGTGCGGTTTGTGAAAGCGCCCGACGCCGGCGCCATACACCAGCCCGCTGCCGGCGAGCGCCGCATTCACCTGGCTGGCGTCGAACGCGTCGAAGGCACGGCCGGCAACCGGAATCGCCACGAACTTTTCCTCGGCCAGCAGTTCCCAGCGCGATTCGCGTTCGGCGATCCAGCGCCCGACGTCCTCGCGCGGCGGCGACACGCCGTAGGGCAGCTGATGCTCCCAGCGATAGAACTCGCGCATGCCAAGCAGATAGGTACACAGGCTGACGTCGCGCGCATGGCGAGCGTCAGCGATGTCGCAGTTGGTCTGCACCGCAGCCACCAGCGCCGCCATGCCGGGGATCATTGTGGCTCTCCGGGATAGCGGCGGCGCGCCTTCCACGCCGCGACGCCCTGCACTATCTCGGAAAACGGCAGCTCGCCGAGATCGCCGTAACGCTCCTCGGCGAGGCACACCAGACGCCGCACATTCGGCACCAGCGCAGCGGCATCGAGCAGGTCCCTGAGGCCATCGAGGCCGCCGCACTGGATCTTCATCACCATGGCATGCGGCAGGATGCGCTGGGGCGCGACGAGATGCAGGGCGAAGCTCGACTTTTCGCGCAGCAGTTCCGCCATCCTGGTGCACGCGTCGTATGCCGCCGGCAGCGTGCAGGCAATGCTCTCCCGTTCGGCGAGCTGGTGAGTCTCCGCCAGGCCGCACACCGCATGCCGTGCCAATAGCGCCCGTTCGAAGATGCAGGGCCGTCCGTTGATCTCGCCCCGAATGTTGCGGAAGGCGATCTCGTCCACCGGATTAACGCGAAATAACTCGTTCGGAGCGACTGGTGATAGTCGAGCCAAGCGAGCTGACCAGAAGCCTCCCCGCGAGGGGGCGAGGCGGGAATTCGCGACGCATGCGTCGCGCCGCCGCAGCCGGCTGGCTGTGCAAAGCCAGCCGTGGGCCGCGCAGCGGATGGGAGGGGCGGGCCTTCAATTTGCCTTTAGTTACGGCCGCTGCGCTTAACGCCGATGATACCGGCGTTAGCCTGCACTCAAACTTCGTTTTCGCGTGTTTCATTCTCTGCGGGTGGCCCGGCATGACGATGAGCATTAGTAATCCTCTCCGGTCATCGGTTCCTCGCCGCGCGGCTCGTTGAGCAGTTCCTCGGCCTGCAGCTCGTTATCGGCGAATATCGTCTTGATCTTCTCGCCGGCAACAAGCTCGGTATCGCGCCGCAGGCGCTTGGCCTCGTTCGAGGCTTCCTTGAATACTTCGAACTGGCTGATCCTGGCGAGCTGCTGAATCGGTCCGACGGGGGTCACGCGATAGATGTAATAGGGCACCGGCTTACTCCACGTAGCGTTTGGTGGCCCGGCGAGTACCAGGCCGGGATTTCTGGATGATGACGCCTTTGACCGCGTCGAGGCCCGCAATATCCGCGGCCGGATAAGCCTGATTCAATGCCTGCAGGCGCCAGCCGGCGCCATGGCGCACCAGCTGGCGAAAAATCCATTCGCCGTCAAGCTGCGCCAGGACGAAGGACCCATCGGTGGCCAGACCTTCCGGCTCGATCAGGATCACCTCGCCTTCGACGAACTCGGGCTCCATGCTGTCGCCCAGCACCATCAGGGCAAATGGCTCGGCCGAAGAACAGGCTTCGAGCTCGGGCTCGATGCCCTGGGGATGAATCGGAATCGTGCGGCGGGCTTGGGTCATGGTGACTCGCTCATGGTTTCACAGGGGCTCGACATGGAGTTGGCGCGGGGGCACACCGGCAGCCAGCAGCGCCGCGGCCAACGCGTCGACCTGCGATGCCGCACCGGCGAGATAGACATCGCTGGCCGCCAGCGCCGGATTCGCGTCGAGTGCCGCAGCCAGTTCATCGACGGCCAACGGCAGATAGCTGAACTCGTCGAGCGCAGCGGCCCAGGCGCGGCACTGGTTGGGCAGATACTGGCCGCCGGGCTGCGCACTGGCCCAGTAGAGAGTGATCGATTCGGCGGCATCGACTGCGATGGCATGCTCGATCAGGCTGTTGATCGGCGCGAAGCCTTGTTCGACGGCGATGAACACCAGCGGCCGCGGCGACGTGTTTTCCAGCACGAATGTACCCCACGGTCCCCACACCGAAACGTCATCGGCGAGCCTGATGCGGCCGTCGAACAGGCAGGCTGAGAAGTCGGCGCTGGCGGCACGGGGGTCGGTGCGGGAAACATGAAAAATCAGGTTACGGTCGTCGCAGGGACAGCTCGCCACGGGGAATTCGCCATGCACATCGCTGCCGTCGCGGACGCCGGCGCGGATGCCCAGGGTAACCCTCTGCCCGGCGAGGAAACGCAGGCGGTTGCTGCGCGGCGTCTGCAGGTGCAAGCGCATCACGTCGGCATTCAGCGCGTCGATGCGGCGCACCTTGGCGACGATGCGTTGTTCAGGGATGTCTTCCGGCGCGCCGGCTTCCAGCACTTCCAGCACCAGATCGGAGCTCAGCGCCGTGCAGCTGCACATCAGCACGTGGTGCTGGGCTTTCTCGGCTTCGGAAAAACGGTAGTCCGAGGGCGCCACGTCACGCGTCTCGCCGGCCACTACGCGCGCCTTGCACAGACCGCATACACCGTTGCCGCAACCATAGTTGGGCGCCAGCCCGGCGCGCAGTGCCGCTTTCAGCAGGGTCTCGGAACCCTCGACGAAGAACTCGCGACCCGATGGCTTGACCGTAACGTGCGCCGACATGACGCGCAGCATAGCATCCAGCGCAGCCATGTCCCCGCCCGGCGCCGGGACCGACAGCGCCTGGGCCAGACCCTCGTCGAGCTGTCGCGCCAGATCAGCCGCAGTAGGCGCCGGCAGCGTATCCAGTCTCCCACGCAAGCTCTCGAACAGTTGGTGATAGCGCGTCAGGGTGCGCTGCAGTTCGGCCAGTTCCTGCCCTTGTGCAAACAAGCGCTGGGCCAGTGCCTCCTGGGTCGGCAGCACGCGTTCGCGCAGGCGCCTGGCAAAGGCATCTTCGCGTATCGCCCGGGTCTGTTCGAAACTGCCTGACTCTTCCAGATCGAGTTCCGGCCAGGTACGCTGCACGTCATCGACGGTCACCATGCCGTCGAAAGACGGCAGTTCGCCCTCGCGGATGCGCTTTTGCAGCGCCATGCGCGAGACGCCGAGCAGGTGGGCGGCGCGGGAAAGGGTCAGCCATTGCGACATGCCTGCCAGCATAGCAATGCTGCGGTCACCGCAATTTCAAAATTTTTATGTCCCCAACCGGAGGGCGGAGACGGTATCCCCCGGTGGGATATGTCCCCAACCGGAGGGCGGAGACGGTATCCTCTGGTGGGATATGTCCCCGACAATCAGGAGGGGACGGTATCCGCTGGGGGAAAATAGTGGCTCGCGCGACAGAAGGCCCGATCCGCACCAGGGGTCTGTTGCGGCGCTGCGGAACCGGCCCGCAATGCCGTCGGCTAACAGGGGTATTCCGCCGCTACGGATTCAGGCCAGGAACACAAAGTCAATCGCAAATCGGTTCAGGTCGCCGTGATTCAACGCAATCCCCGGCTGCGCGATGCGATCACTTCAACTTCGACAAGGCGCGCTCCAGCAATTCCAGCTGGTCTTCCCGTTGCAGGATCTGCTCCTTGATTTCCTCGACATACTTGTCGATCCTGCTGGTTTTCTTTGAGGCTTCCTTGACCTCGGCTTCAAGCAGGGCCATCTCGTCCAAATTGCCTTTGGTTTTCGCTACCTTGATTTTTGCCTGCATCTCCACCATCCATGCGGCCGATTTTTCCATGCTCTCCATGGCGCTGGCAGACGGGAGCTTGCGCTTCAACTGCTCTATTTCGTGATTGTGTTCGGCTATCTGTTGGTGAATGGCATCGGCGGAAAGCCCGGCTTCCGGATTTTCCTCCGACTTTCCGAAAAGTGACTTGAAAAATCCCATGGCGATTCCTCGTTTTGCCGGTTCAGGAATCATGCTGAAGAACTGGCATCGTATAAAAAAGAAATATCTGCGCGACTTATGCAACCAGTTTAGGCAAACGCGCTGTGGCGGTCAATCTCCGGCGCGCAAATTTCGTGTAAACGCATCGGCCGCCGCCTATGGAGCGCTCAGTTGGCTGGCTTGAGCAGCAACCCGATAGCGTTGTTTGAAATGACTTCCACCCTCAGTTCGCTCTTGACCTTTCGTCCGGCGATTGCTCCCGGGACATAGCGGGCATTGGCGAATTCGCGCAGTGCCTCGCGCGCAAGAGTTTCATTTGTCGAGCTCAGAATCTCGGCGTGATCGACCCGGCCCTCTTCATTTATCTGGATCAGCAGATACGTCGATGAATCCGGATAAATTCGCCCTGCCTCCTCTTTCAATATCCTGCCGATGGGAGAAGGACGGATATGCAGTTCTCCGGCCGTGAAGTAGATCGGCTTCGGTGGCCTTTCCGGAAGGTGGAGCAAGCCCGGCGATATTTCAGGACTCTCTGTCGAGAGTGTGATCCCGGCATCAGGCGGGGCAGAGAGCCATGGCGATGGTGATTGTTCGTTCATGACGGCGGTCAGTTCCGGGCTGATCGCAGGGAGAGCAATGGCCTCGCGTTCCAGGGATACCTGCAGTACTGTCGTCCCCCATTTTGCGGGAGCGTGGTGCCCACCACGGATGGGCACCACCAATACCGCCGCGTGCAGTCCCAGCGATATCGCCAACGCTCCGGTTAAGGAACGAGTTCCCGCCACGTCAGGCGACGCCCTTCCGGATTGCCCACGCTGAACGGCGGCGTCAAGGTTGGCTGTTTCGCATCGGACGTCGTGGCCACGACAACGGTCTTGCCGGATGGGAGGCGAATGATGTTCAGGCCGACCACGAGGGAATCGGAAAGCCTTTGTCCGACCTTCTTCTGGGGGTCGACCGAGCATCCACTGGTGGCATTGAAGAAGTTCAACCAGCTATAGCCGCCGACGCGACAGGCACCGGGAATGGGCACGTTGGAACCGGCAACCAATGTTCCAAGTTGCAGCTTCATGTCCACGTTGACGCGTTCGCCGGCATCCGGCAGATCGACATACCATCCGTTGAGGGATGCAGAACAACTCTCCACCGCACGTGTAGCTGCCAGGCCGGAGCCGCTCTGGGTGACGGTCTGCCTGGTCAGGGTGGTGCGCAAACTGGCGATTACCGGCGCCCCGGCAGAGGCCGGCATGGCCAGGGTATCCTTGATGCCGTAGATGCTTTGCGTCTGGGTCGTTGCCGGGTCGGAGTCGCCCAGGTATTTCCCGGTACCGACATAGACATAGATATCGGGACCTACCTGTCCAAGTTGCGGCTGCGTGGTAATCGGCTGCGGTGTGCCGCTACCGTCCTTTGCCGTCGCCAACAAGGTCGCCTCGCGGCCGGACGGAGTCATCGCCGCAATGTCATTGACGTCGAAGCGCCAGATGTTTCCAAGCACGTCGACGCCATAGACATGGCTGACGGTATTGTCGATGATCGGATCGCCGACCGCCCATCCGCTGATCTTGTTGAGGCCGGACGGCGTTGCCGCCGATCCCGCCGAGGTGGCGATCTTGTAGAGGATGTTGCCCGTCCCTGCTTCCAGGACATACAGGTAGCCCTTGCCGTCCGGATTGTTCAGGCCGGAGGTAACCATGACAACCCAGCGACCATCCATCAGCTTCACGATCATCGGATTGCCGAAGGTGTAGCCCATGTCGGGATCGGTGAATTCCCAAAGCGCCTTGGGGACTAGCGGGTCCGTGATATCCAGCGCGTAGTAGCCCTTGCCACCCTTGTTCATACCGGCAACCAGAATGGTTTTCCATTTCGGAACCATGTCGGCCGCGTCGAACACATCACCTACCACGGGCGTGCCATCGGTAAAGTAGTGATGGTTGGTCGCATAGTCCGTATTGGCCAGTTGATGCAGTTCCGGCAGCGACATCGTGGGGATGAAAGCCCACAGTTCGGCGCCGCTGGCGGGGTCGGCATTGAAGGCATGCAGCATGCCGTCGTTGGCAGCCACGTAGACGACCGGAGTGCGCCCCGTATTGGCGGGCAAATTCTTGAAATCCGCATATCCGGTGTCCGTGTATTGCGCAAACGGCTTGCGCACGAAAACCGGCTGGGCATTGACGATGTCGCCCAGGACCGCGGTCCGGGTGCGATACAGCTTGGTGGTCGAATCGGGCTCAAAGCCTTCGAAGCCCCGCTGTCCGCGCAGGAAGTTGACCAGATTCGCTCCCGCCGCGAGCGGCGGCTGGTTGACCGTTCCCGCAGTGCCGTCGGTCATCGAGGTGTACTGGTCGAGCGTGGCCACCTTGGCCGCGTTGAAATACGCTTGTTCGCTGGCGTTCAGTCCGGTTGAAGCCGCCCCGGTCGGATTGCCCATGTTATCGCAGGCGAAGGTGTTCCAGGTGAAGTTCACCAGGTTATTGGTGGCTCCGCTGCGGAACAGCTTGATGGCGCGATTGTCGCAGGCGTTCTTGGTCTTGTTTGCCAACAAGGCAGCTGCCGACCAGATCGCCGTATCGGCCACCGTGCCATCGTCAAGGTTGATTTCCTTGGCCTCCAGGTCTCCGGTCCAGACGCCGGTGGTGTACTTCGCGGTAAAGGCGTAGTTGTCGCCCGATACCGGCTCCAGGTTGGAGGTTGCCGCCGCCGCCGCCGAACCGACGCGATCATTGATGCCGGCAAGTGCGGCAGCCAGACCGGTCGACACGTCCTGCGGATTGGCGGCACTGAAGTACAGCCCGCGACCATTCACCGCGGCATGCCAGAGGTCATCGAGTTTTGCCGGTTCACTGCTGCCCGGGTTGGGCCAGTTGGCCGTGCCAGTGCGAATGTTCTGGAAGGCGCCAGTATTGGCTGTCCGGTAGTTGCTGGTATAGGGCGTCACGCCGGTCAAGCCCAGTCCCAGGGTAAACGTGGTCATGTGCTGCCAGTGGACCCTGTCGTCCTCGTTGGGGAACTCACTGATAGCGCCCCTGGGAACGTTGTTCTCGCAGACATTGACGTTGCTTACCCCGCCCTGGCAACGACTTCCGTTGGCCAGGCAGTATGCCGTTTCGGTCAGCCCGGTGGCGGTCCGCTGGTTATCGGTCTTGGTATCCCAGTCGCAAGCCCGCAAATCCGTCGCGTAGTAATACTGCGCCACGTCCGCCAGCGTGTCGGAAGTACCGCCCGATGCCGCCGAAGTAGTGACGCAGGGCCATGCGGCGCAACCCGAGAGAGGCGCCGGCAGCTGGGCGGGGGTCGGGCGGCCCGGGTTGGGCGTGGGCAGCGCCGGGGCGCTGGCATAACAGGTTGCGTCGTAGTCAAAGCTACTCGTGGTGGGCGTGCCGGTGACCGGCGTGCCCACCTGCTGGTCGCCGCTCATCTGCACCGTCGAACTCGTGTAAGTCGTCGTTGCCACGATCTTGTTGCCCGGCGTGGCCGAAGCGACCGTCCGACAGAGCGTCTCCTCGCCGGCGGCGTTCGGGGCAGCGGCGGTGCAGCTGGCGACGTTGGTCCAGTCGGTCTCGACAATCGACTGACATCCCAGGGTGGGCGAAGGCGTGCAGGGGCCGGTCGTATCCACCCAAGTCCCGGGCGGGGTGGGAACCGAGGTACAGGTGGTCACTTGGCCGCCGCCGGTCGTTCCCGGGGTACACGCGACGCCAACCTGTTCGGACACGGGAATGCTCTGGCACTCCCGGCGACTCTGGCCCGTGGTATCCGGGGTGCAGGAACCTGCATTGGCCCAGGCGCCCCAGTTGATCTGGCACTCGACCGAATCCCCGACCCACTGAGTGCCGTTGGTGGTGACGGTTCCCGGCGGATTGGCGGTACAGGAACTGGTGTCGTTCCAACTGCCGACTACATAGCGGCACTGGTATTGCGTCGAACCCTGGTCGTCCCAAGTGCAATCGCTCCGGTCACCCCAACTTCCCCACGAGGACCCGCTGTTGGTTGATCTCCGCCGCTGCAGGTTCCCGTCCCGTTGCTGCAGCGTGCCGGTGCGCGCTTGTATCTGGGTAACCACTTTTCCGACCTCCATCGGTCGTGACTGCCATTGCACCACCTTCTGCTGTGGCTGCGGCAGGGTGCAGGCTCCGTAGGAGTACTGGTTACTGGCGTCACTGGTTGTGCGGTTGGTGGTCGCGCCGTCATAGATCGGGTAAGCGACCACCGCGAGCTTTTCGCCTTCCGGAATCGTCGCCGCGCCACGCGCACCATAGACGCCATCCTGGTTGCCGATGCTGCCCCCACTCAAGTTGAGCCCGGCATTGCCGTTCCAGTAACCGTCCGTCGTCAGGATGGAAAAATTCTGCTGGCACGAGTACTGCACCGGGTCGTCGGTCCGGTTCGTGGTATCCAGGATCATCCCCTGGCTGAGTCCTGCAGTCAGGCCGCCGTAGTAACTCCCGACCCGCGCCAGGGCTTCGCGCAGCGGCGTCGAGCCGTTGTCGTCCTGTCGGTAGAGCTTCTCGATCCACAGCTTCTTTTGATCGATGGTGAATTCGCCCAGTTTGAGGAAACGGTCGGCGCTGACCGGGTTGCCCGGATTGATGGTGACGAAGCCGACGCGATACTTGTTGCCGAGTTGCAGAAACGCCTTGCCTGCGGCCGATTTCATCATGGTCAGGCGCTGGCGGTAATAGCTGTACCAATTGGCGAAGTTCTGGCGCTCGTCGGTGGCTCCAGGACCGGAGGCCCCCGTCACGATGGTCTTGCGCCAGAGGGCGGTCTTCCCGGCCAGGGCGCAAGTGGCGAAGATCGGGGCGACGGTGTTGGGATAACGGGAACTGTCCGTGCAAATTTCCTGCGTCGTCGAATCGGTGCTGCTGACCAGCGTCTTGTTGCAGTCCCCAGTGACCGGTACCAGCGTCGTGGCGCCGAGGTAGGTCCAGTAGTAGGCCGGTTGGGCCGTGTCGGAGACATCGGTGTCGTAGCCTCTGCTCGCGCCGAAAATGTTGTCCTGAAACGCGCGGAACGAGGTTTCCAGATTGCGGCGCGGATAGGTCGTCAGCGACCTTCCGGTATAGACGTAGAAGCCGTCCTCGTAGGCCGAGGTAAATGTCGTCGGCGAGGCGCTGTTGATGTCCTCGATGGTCTTGGTGGTGGTGCCCACCACGGTTTGCGGCGTCTCGTAGGTCAACTCGGGGTTGTAGAAAACGGTGTTGCACACGCCGTTGCGAATGCCCACGGTATTGGCCCGGCTATCGAGCGGGTCGGGCATGAACTGCAATTCCATCGACCCCGAATCGTCCAGGATGAACATGACGTTGGGCTTGACCGAATCCGACGACGTGGATGCCAGCGGCTTGTCGGCAATGTCGGTCACTGCGCCATGGGAAGACCAGGGGAGCAGGCAGGCGATCAGCAGGCTGATGGTGGATTTTTTCAACAGTGCGTTCATGGTGTTGGCTCCTAGTACAGCGTGATCTGGGTATAGGCAAGCGAGTTGCGCGGCCCCCTGACCCGTGTCGTGATTCGATAGTAAGGCTTCGAGTTACTGGCAAGGGATTGGGTGCCATACGACACGTTCATGTGGCCACCACTCCCTCCGGTGGCGATCTGGGCGATGACGCATTCCTGGCCTATCTTGTCAAGTTCGCCGGTCATGCGGCACAGCCTGTGAGCCACATAGCGGATCTCATTGCCCGCGCCGTCATTGGTGGTGACCAGGGTCGAGAAGGCGGTCCAATCAAACGTGGTGGGATCGAAAACCGGGGCTCCTGCGGCATTGCAGTTGACATCGGTAGTGATATGGGTGTCGTTGCTGTAGCAGGAGGCCGGGAAGTAGCCAGCGGCGGCGCCGTAGAGTCCCGAGGCAGTCTGCAACATCAGCCAGGTGCGGCCGGTTTCCGAGCCCTGTTCCGCGGCCGAAATCGCCGACGATATGAAGGTGAGGTTGCCCGCGATCATGGAGCCGGCACTGATCTTCCGGAACAAGGCGATCCCGGCCATCATCATGGCTGTCAGCATGATCAGGGAAATCACCAGGGCCACGCCCCTTTGGAATGGCTTCACCACGCGTTTGTCCATATCATGTTGCGCAAGGGAACCGATACTTCGAAAACGTTGTAGCGGTAGTTGCGCCAGTTGTTGACGCCCAGACTGGCGAGGCCGGAGTCAGCCGTGCCATCGAGGTTGGTCATGGTGAAGTTGCCTCCCGACCATGCCGGGTTCGCGGTGGTGACGGCCTCTTTTTCGTAGCTCTCGCCGCGCACCAGAAGACCAAAGCGGACCATCCGCAGCAGGGTCCAGTCCGCCGGATCGGCATCCTGCCAGGTATCGATTCGCGTATCGCCATCGGCATCGAGGCCGTATTGGGCCTGCAGATTAACCACGCCATCGCCGACATCGCCGGCAGTCTCGGCATTCAGGGCGTTGAATCGGGTCAGCGCGATACGGGAGCGTACTGCCCAGATATCGAGCCTGGGCGCGCGTCCCATGACATGCACGGCTCCGCTTGTGGCCGCAGCCACTCCGAGTGGGGCCGCCGAGTTATAGCGCGGTGTGATCGACACACCGTTTCTCAAATATGGGGTTGAAACATGATCGACGGTCTGTCCATCCGCATCTGTATTCGCTGTAATTTCGGCCAGCCTGCATCCTGTAGCAGTGGCGACAATTACCAGTTCGCCCAAACCCAGGCCGCCCCGGTTCTGCAGCATCGTGGCAGCCTCGTTCGTTGATAGGACAGCATAGGTCGACGATGGGGATTCCGCGTTCCCGTACAACACATGGATTTCGTCCGGAGCACCGCCGCCCCCCTGCACGATCCGCACCGGAATCAACGGAAAGCCGAAGGTCTTGACGCCGGTTCGGTTGTTGTCAAAAGAAAGGACATTGCATCCCAGCAGCGTCGAGTTGCCAAATCCCATGCCGCCGTTTCTGAGGTCGCGCTCGAGATGAAACGCTGCCACGGTACCGGCGATATGCGCATCGCCCCCCGAGGAGATGGATCGCTTCTGACGCGTCCAGTTGTCCTGAACCTGGAACATGGCGACTATGCCGATCAGCGCCAGGGCAACCCCGACCAGGACTTCAATGAGAGTGAATCCGTCTTGGGATTTCAACTGATGGCTCCCATGAGGACAAAACGGCGTGGAACAGGCAGGCCCGGCTGTTGCCAGCAAATGACGATGCGCACCTGGTTGGTCGCCGCCGTGACCCGAATCTGCTCGGTCGCGTCAGGCAAGGACGTCCGCGCCGCATTGCGAACGTCGTTCACCCAGGTTGTGACCAGCGGATTGATCGATTCGGTACCGGACAGCACGCATTGATCGCCGGTGCTGTTATGGTCGAACGATATCAGGTCGGCCGCGAAATTCGCCGCCGAGTCCCGCCGCACCCCTCCCTGAATCAATCCCATCATGCGCTCGGCCAGTTGCGCCGCCTCAATGCGATAGCGGATGTCGGTATTGGCGGCAACTCCCGAACCCTGCAGGCCAATCAGCCCAAGGACTCCGATGGCAAAGATCACCATGGCCATCAAGGCCTCGAGCATGAACGAACCGCGCTGGCGTGTCCTCAATTGCATGATCGCGTATCCGTCAAGGCGGCAACGGCGGGGTCGCAAAGCTTGACGCGTCCGGTGGTCGTAACGCTGACGCGCAGGCACCGGATCTGTCCGCCCGAGGCCACGCAAGTGCCCCCGGTGTCGTGGGTGAAGTTGAAGTCGGCTCGCTTTGCCAGGGTTGTACCACCCAGTGCGGTGAACACCACGCCGGTCAAAGCAGCACCATCCTGATCCACCCCGGTGACCGTTACCGGAGCAACCGTGCCGCTGCCACCTTCGACCAAGGCCATTCCATCGATATGGACCGTCCGGTCAAAGGTTCTGATCGCCCAGCCTTTTGCAGCGGAAATTCCGTCCGCAGCCAAACCTGCCACGGTCGGATCCGCGTGCAGCACGACTTCCACCTGTGCGTTTCGCTGGGCGGCTTCGGCCTTCGCCGTCGTGACGGAAGTGATGAAGACCTCGGCCGCATTACGCACGCGGTTGTTGTCCATGTAGCTGGACAGCATGGGCAGGGCCAGCGCCAGCAAGACACCCATGATCGCAATCGCAATGATGATTTCCACAAACGAAAAACCCCTCGTCGCCCGCGGATTCCGCGGTCTCAACGAGACCTCGCCCCTGCGCCCTTGGGATACTCTGGTCATGGAAGTATTCACCAACATCAGCAGCCGCCACCCTTGCTTCGGACCCAGCAATTGGTCGCGGGCACTGTC
This sequence comes from Sulfuritalea sp., assembly GCA_022842325.1. GTDB lineage: Bacteria > Pseudomonadota > Gammaproteobacteria > Burkholderiales > Rhodocyclaceae > Sulfuritalea. The sequence continues at coordinate 16,418 of JALHPU010000003.1, forward strand.
CAGCCCGTACCCACGCCTTCGGTCCTGCGGATGTTGGCCTCGTCGATCGACAAAATAAACCCGGCCATAGAGCCGATACCGGTCGCCGTAACCCGATACGTCGTTGCAGTCAGATTTCCAGCCGGGCAGGAAAACGTGAAATTCGCCGTATTGGCCGGGAGCGGCGCCTGGGTTCCCGCCACGCAGGCGCCGACATAGGTCCGGTTGTCCTGGAAATGGCGCTCCATCTTGACGCGCATGTCGGAAAGCGGCGCAACGGCTTCGGCGAGCTTCGATTTGGTTACATATTCCATATAGTTCGGAATGGCAACGCCGGCAAGAATCCCGATGATGGCGAGAACAATCATCAGTTCAATCAGGGAGAAGCCGCTTTGATTTCGACGGCGGGGAAACTTGATCATCATGATCCTCCAGTAGTAGTTTGCCGGGAGAATGCTACTACGTTACTTGCCATGCCATGCGATGCCGGCAGGTGGTGAGCGCCTGTTCCGCATCGGATGCGCCACATGCGCCGGACAGTTGAAGCCATCATTGCCCAGTCGGCCGTTTTGTGCCATCGGCGAAAGCGGATAGTGCATAGGGGAAACCCTACCCGAAATCCCGCCAGGAGTCGGCGCCGGCGAGACGGTGCTGCATGCTCAGGATGGGCCAGCACGCAGGCGCCGGACTTCCCGGTGGTGTCTATAATCGGACGCACCTTCGCTGCGACCACCCGACATATGAGCCTGGCCTACGCTGCAAGCGAGCTGACGCTTGTCAGCACCTCGCGACAACTGACCCTTACCACGGCTTTGCTGCTGGCGCTGGTATTTGCGGCGATGAGCGGGATTGCAGCATGGTCCTGGCTGCACCGGCGCCGCCTCGACGGACGCCGGCGCACCGCCGAAGCGCAGCTGCGCGCAACGCAGAACCGTCTGACGCAGCTGTCGAACCAGTTGCCGGTGGCGCTCTTCAGCTTCCGGCCGGGATACGGATTCGAAGCGGTCAGCGACGGCATCGAGCACTTGTTGCCGGTCACGGCGCAACAGGTGCTGGCCGATCCAGGGCAACTGCTTGGCGCCATCGCAGCGCAAGATCGCGCCGCATTGCGCTGGCTGAACATCGAAGAGGACTGCCCGACGCGACTGGAATGGCTCGGACGCAGTGCGCAAGCGGACACCGCCGACGGCCAGGCTGGGGATGCGACCGCGGTGCGCTGGCTGCAAATGCGCGGCTCGGTGGATATCGGTCCCGGCGGCGAGCGCCTGCTGGCGGGAGTGATCGTCGACGTCACCCCGCTGATGAGCGCGCAGCTGTCGCTGGAAGTATCCCGGGAGGAGCTGCGCCAGCTCGCGACTTACCGCGAAAACGAACGCGAGCAGGAATACCGGCGACTGGCGCGCGAATTCCACGACGAACTCGGACAGTTGCTGACCAGCGCCCGCATGCAACTGCAGTGGCTGGACGGGCGTCTCGCCGACGACCAGGCAACGCACAGCGCACTGGCGTCGATTGAAGCCATGATCGGCGAAGCCTACCGCAGCGTAAAGTCGATTGCGGCGGAGCTGCGACCGCCGGCGCTCAATCTTGGCTTGTCCGCCGCCATCGAATGGCAGGCCGCGCGCGTGCTGACGCCGGCCGGACTGCAATTCACGGCGGCACTGGCGCCCCTCGCGGAATCGCTGCCCGACGCCGTCGCCACGGCGCTGTTTCGCATCGTCCAGGAGTCCTTCACCAACGTGCTGCGCTACGCCGGAGCGCGCAGCGTGCATGTATCGCTGCGGCAATCCGGGGACCAGCTTGTTTTGAGCGTCGCCGACGACGGTTGCGGATTCGATCCGGCCGCCGTCGCCGCCGGCGAGCACTTCGGCCTGGTCGGCATGCGCGAACGCGTGGCGGCGCTGCAAGGCGTGCTCGACATCGACAGCGCGCCGGGCGAAGGCACGCGCATCACCGTCCACCTGCCCTTGCCGGGCCAGCCCACGGCGGAAAGACCCACATGACGCGCATCATCATCGCCGACGACCACACCCTGTTCCGGATCGGGCTCAAGCAGATGCTCGAATCCTTCGACGGCATCTCGGTGGTGGCCGAGGCGGCGAACGCCGAACAGACCCTGGCCGCCGCGCAAGCTGTCGAGGCCGATCTGCTGATTTCGGACCTCACCATGCCCGGCACCAGCGGCACGCAACTGATCGAGCGCTTGCATCGGGAACACCCGTCGCTGCCGATCCTGATCCTCAGCATGCATGACGAGCCGGCGACCGCACGCCGGGCGCTGCAAGCCGGCGCCACCGGTTACATCACCAAGGAATCTTCGCCCGATACGCTGCGCGCTGCCATTCGCCAGGTGGCTGCCGGCGAACGCTTCATACCGCCGACCCTGGCCGAAGCGCTGGCGTTCGAATCGGTGCGCCCGAGCAGCCTGCCGCACGAAACGCTCAGCCAGCGCGAACGGCAGATCTTCAAGCTGATTGCGCAGGGCGTGATGCTGAGCCAGATCGCCGAGCAGCTGCACCTCAGCCCGAAGACCGTCACCACCCACAAGACCCATCTGATGGAAAAGCTCGGCATCGGCAACAACGCCGAACTGATCCGCTACGCGATCGAACGCAAACTCTTCGATTGAGCGCCGGCGACCAACTCGATCGCGCAATGCGCCTGATCACCAGCGCTTTCGCCGACCGTACATCCGGGCGTCGGCTGCCTGGTCCAGCGGATCAGCGGACATCGTCGCAGCCAGGCGAACGCGGCTACGCTCACGGCGACCAAGACCGGCCCGTAAGCCAAAACAACTATTTGGAATACTTCAGTCGGGAAGGCGTAGCATTAGCTCTTTAGCAATACGTCGGACTCAGTGGTTCCTTTTGGAGAGTGCGCATGCGATTCAAGCCGGTTTTCGTGGTGGGGCTCATCGCCGCGTGGGCGACAGCGGGGCCTCTTTTCGCGGCTGATGACGTCTCCGGCATGAAGCTGGAGGATCTGCTCGGGGTCCAAGTGCAGGGCGCCTCGCGCTATGCGCAACCGCTGGCCGAAGCTCCGGCCACCTCCACGGTGATTCCCGCCGCGGACATTCGCCGCTTCGGCTTTCGCGATATCGGCGAGGCGCTTCAATCGGCGCGCGGCGTCTACACCAGCCATGACCGCGCCTACAGCTACCTTGGCGTGCGCGGCTTCAGCCGGCCCGGCGACTACAACACACGCATCCTGCTGCTGGTGGACGGTGCGCGCAGCAACGATCCGATCTACGATCAGGCGATGGTCGGCAATGAAGCCCCGGTCGACATCGACTGGATCAAGCAGCTCGAGTTCGTGCCCGGTCCGTCCTCCGCCAGCTATGGCGGCAATGCCCTGTTCGGCATCGTCAATGCGGTGCTGTGGACCGGCGCCGACCTCAATGGCAGCAGGATTTCACTGGATGCCAGCGATGGTCGTGGCGGCCGGGCCAGCCTGCTTTCGGGCGGTCGAACCGCCGCCGGCCTCGACTGGGTGGCCGGACTCAGCGCCTATCAACGGCGCGGGGGAGATCTGTACTTCGCCGAGTACGATGCGCCGGGAGTCAGCGACGGCATCGCGCGCAATCGCGATGGCGAACGTTATCTCAAGGCCATGCTCAAGGGCAGCTGGGAGAACTGGCGCGGCAGCGCCACGTTCTCCCAGCGCCAGAAGAATGTGCCCACCGCCTATTTCGGTACCGCATTCGATGCGCCGGGCAACTTCGTGCGGGACGGCGGATATCACCTTGACCTCGCCCGCACATCGACCCTGGCCGACGCGCTGGACCAGCAACTGCGCGTTCATCTCGGCCATTATGGGTATGACGCGGACTACCCCTACCCCGGTGTCACCGCCCGCGACGAGACGCGCGCCGACTGGTGGAGCGCCGAATGGCAGCTTACCTGGACCGGTTGGCGCAACCACCGGCTGCTCGCCGGCGTCGAAGCGCGCAACTATGAGCGCCTCGAGCAACGCTACTTCGATGTCTCGCCGCGCGTGGACCACCTCGACGACCGCCACCGGGGCCGCACCGCCAGCGTCTTCGTGCAGGATGAATGGCGCTTCGCCCCCGGCTGGCTGGCCAATCTCGGACTGCGCCTGGATAGCCAGAGCGCCGCGCCCACCATCGCCTCGCCGCGCGCAGCCCTGATCTGGCATCCGCGCCCCGAGCTCACGCTGAAGCTGATGGCGGGAAGTGCCTTTCGCGCCCCCAACGACTATGAGCGCCACTATGGCGACAACGGAGCGTCGCAGAAAGGCAATCCCGACCTGCGCCCCGAACGCATCCGTACCCGCGAGGTCGCGCTCGATTTCACGCCGACGCATGCGCTGCGCCTGGGCATCGGCCACTACCAATACACCCTGCGCGACCTGATCGATCAGGAAACCGATCCCGCGGATGGCCTGCTGGTCTTTCGCAATCGCGACCAGCTCTCGGCCAGCGGCTGGGAGACGGACGTCGAAATGATGTTTGGCGGAGGCTGGCGTGCGCGTGGCAGCCTGGCCTGGCAGTCGATCGACCAGCCCGGCGGCGAGCCGGTCAACTCGCCGCGCCGGCTGGGCAAGCTGCTGGTCGATGGTCCGGTCACCGCACTTGGCGCCACGCTGGGCGTGAACCTGCAGGCGGTCGGTCCGCGCCGCAGCGTGCTCGGCGGCGTCGCCGGTTATGTCACCGGCAATATTGTGCTGCGCCAGGCGCAGCAGCGCGGCCTCGGCCTGTGGAGCCTCGGCATCTACAATCTGGGAGCCAAGCGTTATCGCGACCCGCTCGCCCCCGAAGCCGCGCCGATCGATACCCTCGAGCGTGACGGACGACAATGGCGCCTGCGCTGGGAACTGGACATCTGATGTGGCGACGCCTTTGCCGGGCGATGCTGCCGGCATTGCTGCTGGCCGTTTCCTGCCAATCCTCATGGGCGGCTGAAGCGGCTGACGAAAACGACGTCAAGGCGGCCGTGATCTACAACCTCCTGCTGTTTGCACACTGGCCGTCACGGGCATCGCCGCCCTCCGGCTTCCGTTTCTGTGTTTTTGAAGATGGCGCGTTGACCAGGGCGTTGCGCCGTCACGAAGGAAAAATGGTGCAGGGGCAGGCGTTAATGGTCCGTCGCATCGGCAGCTCGCCCGAAGAACTCGACGGCTGCGCAGCGGTGATGGTGGAAGCGGGCAGCCCCGGCGTCCTCACGCGACTCGGCATACTGGCCGGCAGCCGTGCGCTGCTGGTGATCGCCGAGGGTAGCGGCGCCGTGCACCGCGGCGCCATGATCGGCCTGCATACCGATGGCGGTCGCGTAACCTTCGACATCAACCACGGCGCGATGAAAAGAAGTGGCCTTGCGGCCAGTTCCAAGATACTGCAGTTGGCGCGGACGTTGATCGAGTGAGCTCATGACCGTTACCCGGCTCGGCAACTACTGGCGACTCAGCCTGCTCTCGACCGGGAGTGCATTGCTGATCGCGTTGCTGCTGCTGCTTGGCTACCATGCGCACAACCTGCGCGAGGGTCTGCAGAATAACCTGACCATGCAGGCGCGCCTGCTGGGTGCCAATCTCACGGCAGCCATCGTGTTCGAGGATAGTCGCACCGCCGCTGAAATCATCGGCACAGCGACTGCTTCACCCATCATCCTCGAAGCCGCCACCTATCGCGCCAACGGCAGCCTCATGGCGCATTTCCAGCGTCCGGACACGGAGGCCCGGTTCGGTGAAGGAGCCGCCCCCGACGGCCATGTGTTTTCATTCACCGATCTGCAGCTCGCGCTTCCGGTGGAGCTGGAAGGACGAGTCGTCGGCAGCATTGCATTGCGCGCCTCACTCAACGATCTGTATGGCGAGCTCGGCCGCCTCTTTGGCAGCATGCTGCTGATCCTGACGGTTTCCGCGCTCCTTGGAACCTATGTCAGCCGCAAGATGCGCTTGCGGATGATTGCGGCGGAAAATGAAATCGAGCGCCTGGCACTATTCGACCGCGTGACCGGACTGGCCAATCGGCATGCCTTGGAACTGGGCCTGTCCCAGACCCTGCAACGCCATGCTCGCAGCGGTGGCGGGTCGGCCCTGCTGTATATCGACGTCGACGGCTTCAAGGCGGTCAACGACCAGTTTGGCCACCCGGTCGGCGATGCGGTATTGAAAGCTATCGGCGAGCGCCTGGGCAAGGCGTTGCGCGGTGCGGACATCGTGGCGCGCATCGGCGGCGACGAATTTGCCGTGATTTTGACCGGCACGGCCAATCCGGCCCACGCCATATGTGTGGCGGAAAAGCTGGTACGGATCGCCGCCGAGCCCTTCGCTACCGACGGCGGCCCGGCCCACATCGGATTCAGTGTCGGCATCTGCATGGTTCCGCAGGACGCGGCGGATGTGGAACGCGCGCTGCAAAACGCCGACCTGGCGATGTATCGCGCCAAGCAGATGGGCAAGAACACCTACCAGATGTTTTCCGGGGACATCGAGAACCGGGTGGAACAAGGGCTCGACATCGAAGGCGAACCTCGTCCGGATTCGAGATATGACGGATCGCGTGTCGCCAATCAACCGTAGCGTGCTGCCGTAGCGAACCTGCCGGGGACCGGCGAGTCCCGATGCGCTAGCGTCGGCATCCGGATCACCGCTAAGATGTATCCAAAACTTCGGGGGTGAGCGTGATGAACCATGAAACCCGCGGACTCGGACTGGCCCCGGCCACCGCGAGCGACTATCGGGAGCTGGCGCGGCGGCGTCTGCCGCGCCACTTGTTCGATTATCTCGACGGCGCGGCCTATGAGGAGGTGACGGCAGCCGAAAACCGGCATGCCTTCGCGCGCCTGCGCCTGCGCCAGCGAGTCATGCGCGACGTCTCCCGGCTCAATCTGTCGACCCGCGTACTGGGCCAGGATCTCGCCCTGCCGCTGGTGCTCGCCCCGCTCGGCATTGCCGGCGTCATGGCGCGCCGCGCCGAGGTGCAGGCCGCGCGCGCCGCCGAACAGGCCGGTGTGCCATTCTGCGAATCGACCGTGTCGATCTGCTCGATCGAGGAAGTCCGCGCCGCAACCGCGGCACCCTTCTGGTACCAGCTCTACGTCATGCGCGACCGTGGCTACGCCCGGGATTTGCTGGCGCGGGCATCGACCGCCGGCTGCCCGGTGCTGGTGCTGACCGTGGATCTGGCGGTGATGGGTGCGCGCTATCGCGATGTCCGCAACGGCATGGGCGGCGCCCTGTCGCTCGGCGGCAAACTGACCAAGGCCTGGGACCTGCTCTCGCATCCGCGCTGGCTGCTGGACGTCGGCATCCGCGGCAAACCCCTGATGTTCGGCAACCTGACGACGGCCGTCCCCGATGCCAGCAGCCTGCCGCAATTCAAGGCCTGGGTGGATAGCCAGTTCGATCCGCGCGTGACCTGGCAGGATCTGGCCTGGGTGCGCGAAAACTGGCCGGGCAAGATCCTGCTCAAGGGTGTGCTCGACGTCGCGGATGCGCGCCTGGCGGCATCCGCCGGCGCCGACGGCATCGTCGTCTCGAATCACGGCGGACGGCAACTGGACAGCGTTGCCGCCAGCATCGACGCCCTGCCGCGCATTGTCGACGCCGTCGGCGACAGGCTTGAAGTCCTGATGGACGGCGGCGTCAGGAGCGGACTGGATGTGGTCAAGGCAATGGCACTGGGGGCCAAGGCCTGCATGCTCGGTCGGGCCTGGGGCTACGCCGTCGCCGCCGGTGGCGAGGCAGCGGTCGCCCACATGCTGGCGACCATGCGCAGCGAGATCAGCGTGGCCCTGGCTCTGTGCGGTGTGACTGAAGTTGCTGCGCTTGACCGTGACGCCCTGCTCGACACCCGCCACGACGCGGACTCGCAAAGTCCGACCTGAGCGACGTCGCCCCTCGGCTCGCCGTCGCGCCAGCGCCGACTCCTGATGGCGGTTTGCGATCACCCTGCGGTCGGCGCGAGCCACGGACATGGCAGAAGTACCACTTTTGGCATATATTCGAAACTTGCCCAGACCGGAAAGCCACGCAAGGTCCGGAAAGCCAGGAATAGAGAAACCCAAGCGAGACTGAAGTGACGCGATTATTGAGCTGGACTCCCGATCTGAGTCTGGGCATCGATATCATCGACGCCCAGCATCAGCGTATCGTCGAATACATCAACCTGCTGCACGAAGCGCGCATACGGGGCGACAAGGATGCCATCGCCCGGGTCATCGAGGAACTGGTGGATTACGCGTTGTCGCACTTCAGCTTCGAAGAAGCGCTGATGGAGCAGGCGCACTACCCGTTCCTGGAACCCCACAAGCGTGTGCATGAGGCCTTCGCCCGACGCATCAGCGAATACCGGCAGCGCTTCAAATTGGGTGAAGACGCCGCACTCGTTGCGGCCGACTTGCAGAACACCCTGGTGGTCTGGTTGATGAATCACATCAAGCGCGAGGACATGGATTACGGCCCGGCAGTGCGCGCCAGCCTCGGCGAGACCAGGCTCACGCAGACCGCGGCGACCAAACCGGGTTGGCTAAGGCGGTTTTTCGGCGGCAATTAGCCCGGCAGATACCGGATACCTGTAGCGCTTTCCGGCTGCCTGCAAGTCAAATCTTCCGCAAATGCCGCTGCGCCAGCGCTGACAGCGGCTTATTTGCGGCTTACTTGCCGCTGCGCACCGCGGCCAGGATACCCTGCATCAGTGCCAGCGGCGTCGGCGGGCAGCCGGGAATCCGCAGGTCGACGCCGACCACGTTCTCGATCGCGCCGCAACTTGCATAGCTCTCGCCGAACACTCCGCCGTTGCAGCCGCAGTCGCCCACCGCCACCACCAGCTTGGGATCGGGCGTGCAGTCATAGGCGATGCGCAGCGCGTTCTCCATGTTCCTGGTCACCGGTCCGGTGACCAGCAGCATGTCGGCGTGGCGCGGGCTGGCGACGAACTTGATGCCGCGCCCTTCGAGGTTGTAGTAGGGATTGTTGAGCGCGTGGATTTCCAGCTCGCAGCCATTGCACGACCCGGCATCGACCTCGCGGATGGTCAGCGCGCGGCCGAGTACGTGCAGGATCTCGTCGTGCAGCCGGTCGATCTCGCGCTGCGGGCCGCCCTCGACGACGGGCATCGGCTCGGTCAGGATGCCGGTGCGGAAGATATGGCGCAGCAAGGGGATCACAGATCGGCTCCGCTGTAGGAAAGGTTGAACGACTTGTTGATCAGCGGAAAGTCCGGAACGATGTCCTTCATCACCGCATGTTCCAGCGCCGGCCAGGCCTGCCAGGAGGGATCATGCGGGTGCACCCGGGCGAGCTTGCCGTCGCTGCCGAACTCGACGCCGACCACCACTTCGCCACGCCAGCCTTCGATCACGCCCAGGCCGCGGGCGCCGGCCAGCGGGACAATCTCGATCCGCGTTTCACCCGCGATCATGCCGGCCGCGATCACGCGCAGCAGGCGCAGGGATTCGAACACTTCGTCGAAGCGCACCGCCACGCGCGCGGCGACATCGCCGCGCTCGTCGGTCGCCGGACGCACGCCCAGTCCCGCATAGGGCGGCGGCGGCGTATAGCCCTGGCGGTGGGCGCGGCCGTCGAGCAGCATGCCGGTAGCGCGCGCCGCCATGCCGGACAGCGACAGTTCGCGCGCCAGGGCCGCATCGATGACGCCGGTGGTGGCGAATCGATCCTGCAAGCCGGGATGCTCGTCGTAGAGTCTGCGCAATTCCTTCACTGCGCGTTCGATGACACCGCACTGCTCGACGACGGCGGCCAGCGCCGGCGCATCGACGTCGACGGTGACGCCGCCGGGCACGATGCGATCCATCATGAAACGGTGGCCGAAGGCTTGGGCATTGAGGCGCAGCCAGTCCTCCTTGAGGCGCAGGAACTGGGTCAGGCCGAAGGCGAAGGCGGCGTCGTTGCCGAGTGCACCGAGATCGCCCAGATGGTTGGCAACGCGCTCGCGTTCCAGCATCAGCGCACGCAGCAACAAGGCCCGCGGGGGCGCTTCGACGCCGCAGGCCGCTTCGACCGCGTCGGCATAGGCCCAGGCATAGGCGCAGGTGGAATCGCCGGAAACGCGGCCGATCAGGCGCGCGCCATGCCCCATGTCGGCGCCGATGAACAGCCGTTCGACGCCCTTGTGCTGGTAGCCCAGGCGCTGCTCCAGGCGCAGCACCCGCTCGCCGACCACCGAAAAGCGGAAGTGCCCCGGCTCGATGATGCCCGCATGAATCGGACCGACCGGGATTTCGTGGGCGCCTTCGCCACCGACCTGGACGAAGTCGTAATCGCTGGGAAGATTCTCGAAGCCGGCACCCATCCCGGGCTCGTGCACGGCATCGTGGCGCAGCGGATACCAGTCCGCCGGCCAGGCGCCGTGGCGCAGCCAGGGCCGCTGGTCGCCGCCTTCGCTGGCAATGCCGACCATGTCGCGGGTGGCGCGCTGCATGCGGTTGGCGGCCGGAAAAATGGCGGACAGGTCGGGATAGCAGGGCTCATCGGCGGGCAAGTCGAGGCTCAGCCAGGCATGCCCGCTCTCCAGGCCAAAGACGCAATTCAGGCGGAATCCACCCGCGCGCCGACGCTCGTCGCTGCCCCAAATGGCCGCCATGCGTCCGCCCGCCAGATGCACCGCGGCGGCGAAACTCTTCAGATCGTCGCCGCTCGGTGCATGACCGCGCCAGACCGGCGCACCGTTTCCGGGTTGCGGCGTGAAGTCGATGGTGGTGTCGTCGCAGAGGAACATGACTAGCCGAGCATGCGCGCCGCTTCGTGGAACCAGCGCGTCAGGTAGGGAGGAATGTAAAGGCCCAGCATCAGCACGATGCCCAGATGGAGGAACACCGGCGTGATGGCGGGCGCATGCGGCAGGCGTTTGGCCTCGGTTTCGCCGAAGACCATCGGCTGCACCTTGCCGAAGATGGCGGCAAACGCCACGCCGAGGGCCAGCAGCAGGATCGGGGTCGCCCAGGGGAAATGCTTCATGGCGTGGGTCAGGATCATGAACTCGCTGGCGAAGACACCGAAAGGCGGCATGCCGAGGATGGCCAGGGTGCCGAGCATCAGCCCCCAGCCAATCAGCGGATTGATCTTGATCAGGCCGCGGATGTCGGCCATCAATTGGGTGCCGGTCTTCTGCGTGGCGTGGCCGACGGCGAAGAAAATTGCCGACTTGGTCAGCGAGTGCATGGTCATGTGCAGCAGGCCGGCGAAATTGGCGACCGGGCCGCCCATGCCGAAGGCGAAGGTGATGAGCCCCATGTGCTCGATCGACGAATAGGCAAACATGCGCTTGACATCCTTCTGCCGCGACAGGAAGAAGGCGGCGACCAGCAGCGTGAACAGGCCGAAGCCGATCATCAGCTTGCCGGCAAATTCCCCCGGAATTGCACCGTCGGCCAGCACCTTGCAGCGCAGGATGGCGTACAGCGCAACATTCAGCAGCAGGCCCGAAAGCACCGCCGAGACCGGCGTCGGGCCTTCGGCATGGGCGTCGGGCAGCCAGTTGTGCAGTGGCGCCAGGCCCACCTTGGTGCCGTAACCGACCAGCAGGAAAATGAAGGACAAGGCCATGATGTTCGGTTCGAGCTGGGTCTTGACGTCGATCAGATGGGTCCACAGCAAGGCATTGCCGCTCCCGCCCAGCACGCGCTCGGCGGCGAAGTAGAGCAGGATGGTGCCGAACAGCGCCTGGGCGATGCCGACACCGCAGAGGATGAAATACTTCCAGGCGGCCTCCAGGCTGGCGGGCGTGCGATACAGCGACACCAGCAGCACGGTGGTCAGCGTCGCGGCTTCCATCGCCACCCAGAGCAGACCGAGGTTGTTGGTGGTCAGCGCCGCCAGCATGGTGAACATGAACAGTTGGTACATGCTCTTGTAAAGGCGCAGGCGCGGCGCGGTGAGCTTGCCGTGCTCGCGCTCGTTCTTCATGTAGGGGCCGGAAAAGATGCTGGTGGTCAGCCCGACGAAGGCGGTCAGCGCGACGAAGAATACATTCAGCGAATCGATGAAGAACTGCTCGCCAAACGCGAAGCGGGGACCATTGGCGACGATCTCGACGGTCAGGCCGGCGGCGGTGAGGAAGGTACCCAGGCTGGCGACGATATTCAGGTTGGGCGCCCAGGAACGCTCACCCACCACCGTCAACAGCGCGCCGCTGACGAGGGGAATGGCGAGCATCAAAACAAAGAAGTCCATCAGTTGTCCTTCAGCCGTTCCATGTGGTGGATGTCCAGGCTGTCGAACTGGTCGCGAATCTGGAAGAAGAACACGCCGAGGATGATCACCCCGACCAGCACGTCGAGCGCGATGCCGAGTTCCACCACCATCGGCATGCCGTAGGTGGCGCTGGTGGCGGCGAGGAAGAGGCCGTTTTCCATCGACAGGAAGCCGACCACCTGGGTGATGGCCTTCTGCCGCGTGATCATCATCAGGAAGGCCAGCATTACCACGGCCAGGGCAATGCCGAGCGTGCCGCGCGTGATGGTATGCGACAGTTCGGAGATCGGCAGCGCGACGTTGAAGGCGACCATGACCAGGACGATGCCGACCAGCATCGTGGTCGGGATGTTGATCAGTGCCTCGACTTCGCGCTTGACGTTGAGCTTGCGGATCAGACGGTGCAGGATCCAGGGCAGGACCAGTACCTTGAGCGTCAGCGTCAGGCCGGCCGAGTAATACAGGTGCACCTGGCCGGTGGACACCGCCGCCACCAGCGTCGCCAGGCACAGGGCCAGCCCCTGCAGGGCGAACAGGTTGACCAGCGCCAGCATCCGCCGCTGCGCCAGCATGGCGAATGCCAGCAGCAGGATCACCGCGGCGAAAAGATTGATCAGCTGTGCGGAAAAGGGAATCGCGGAGCTCATACCCTGGTCTCCAGCAGCAGGCGCACCAGCAGGCCGAGCACCGCCAGCATGAAGGCGGTGCCGAGAAACTCCGGGGCGCGGAAGATGCGCATCTTGGCATTGACCGTCTCGATCGTGGCGAGCAGGAAACCGCCGATGGCAAGCTTCAGCAGCAGCAGCGGTATCGCCGCCACCAGGGCCAGGAAATTGGCCCCCGGCGCGATGCCCCAGGGGAAGAACAGGGCCAGGCCGAGGCAGGAATAGGCGTACAGCTTGAGGCTCGCCGCCCACTCGATCAGCGCCAGGTGGCGCCCCGAATATTCGAGGATCATCGCCTCGTGGATCATGGTCAATTCAAGGTGGGTGGCCGGATTGTCCACCGGCACGCGGGCGTTCTCGGCGAACGAGACAAAGGTGAAGGCGATGCCGGCAAAGGCCAGGCTGGGATAGATCACCAGATCGCGATGGGCCAGCGTCTCGACGATGGTGGCCACCGAGGTCGACTGGGCGATCATGGCCAGCGTGAAAATCACCATCAGCAGCGCCGGCTCGGCGAGGAAGCCGATCAGCATTTCGCGCCGGCCGCCAAGGCTGCCGAAGGAGGTACCGACGTCCATCGCCGCCAGCGAAATGAACACGCGCGCCAGGCCGAACACGCCGACCAGCGCCAGGGCATCGGCGGCCGGTGCCAGCGGCAGGTCGGTCGACAGGCTGGGGATGATGGCGCAGGCCAGCACCATGCAGCCGAATACCACGAAGGGCGCAGCGCGGAACAGCGACGAGGCGCCATGGGCCAGCACCACATCCTTGTGGAACAACTTGTGCAGCATGTAATAGGGCAACAGCAGGGGCGGCGCGGTGCGGCTTTGCAGCCAGGCGCGGCACTGCCCCACCCAGCCCGACAACAGCGGCGCCAGCGCCAGCGCCAGCAGGATCGCGAACGCCTGGCCCAACAAACCCGAGATACTGATCATGTCGGCACCCTCCACCCCCTGCCCATCGGGCAGGGCTGACTAGTCGCCTCCCCCGCCTGGCGGGGGAGGTCGGGAGGGGGTGCAAATATTTGCGCCAGCACGGCGCGGTCGACAGGACGCGCTTTGCTGATCATGGCCGCGCCACCAGCAGCAGCAGAAGCAGGGTGATGAAGCTGTACATCAGGTAGACGGCGATGCGTCCGCCCTGCAGGGTGGTGATCAGCGTCGACACCCTGCCGGCCGCCTTCGCCACGGGCAGGTAGAGCCAGTACCAGAAATGATCCTCGACCTTGACGCTGTAATAGGGCTTGGCATCGCGCGCGGTCGGGAAATGCCGCTCCATGCGGAACATCGGCTCGAAGATGCGGCGGATCGGCTGGCTGAAACCTTCGGCGGTGTCCTGCGCCCGCGGCCCCTGGAAGTAGTAGCCGCAATCCCAGGCCGAGGTGCGACGCACCCGACCGTGATAGAGATGGCGCACCAGCCAGCGTCCCAGCAGCAAGGTCGCGGCGATGGTGACGAGGAAGATCAGCGGCTCGTAGCTGGCGCGTTCCGGCGAAATCGGCGCCAGCATCCACCAGCCCTGTTCGTGCAATTTGTCGGCGAGGCCGGTACCCAGCAACTGCCGCGTGGCGGCATCGATACGCGTGATCACAGTGGACGGCAGGATGCCCAGCAGCAGCGTGATCAGCGCCAGCCAGACCAGGCCGAGCTTTTCCCACGGCCCGGCATCGTGGGCGTCCTTGAGCCCGGGCTCGCGCATCTGGCCGAGAAAGATGATGCCGTAGAACTTGACCATGGCGAAGCCGGCCAGCGCGGCAACCAGCACCACCAGCGCGGCGGCCACCGGCACCACCATGTTGAGCCAGGGATGCGGCAGGCCGGGCGAAAACAGGAAGCTTTGCAGCAGCAGCCACTCCGAAACGAAACCCGAAAGCGGCGGCAGGCCCGCGCTGGCGATCACGCCCGCCAGGGCCAGCCAGGCCACCCAGGGCATGCGATGGATCAAGCCGCCGAGCTTGCCCAGGCTGCGCTCCCTGGTCGAATGCAGCACCGAACCGGTGCACAGGAACAACAGGCTCTTGAAGGCCGAGTGGGCCAGGCAATGGTAGAGCACGGCGGTCATGGCCAGCGCGGCCAGCGCCTCCATGCGATAGGCGTGGAAGATCAGCGTCAGGCCGATGCCAACCGCGATCAGGCCGATGTTCTCGATTGAGGAATAGGCCAGCAGCCGCTTCATGTCGCTTTGCACCGTGCTGTAGAGCACGCCGTACAGCGCGGTGACGAGTCCCACGGCAAGGGCGACCACGCCCCACCACCAGATCGTCGCGGGCAGCAGATCGAAGCTCACCCGCAGCAGGCCGTAAATCGCAGTCTTCAGCATCACGCCGCTCATCATCGCCGAGACCGGCGAGGGTGCCGCCGGATGCGCTTCGGGCAGCCAGACGTGCAGCGGCACCAGACCGGCCTTGGCGCCGAAGCCGGCCAGTGCCAGCAGGAAGGCGGCCGAGGCCCAGAACGGCGACAGCTCCTGCGCGCGCATGCCGGCGAAGCTGTAGTCGCCGGCACCGCCGGTCATGACGCCGAAGGAGAGCAGGATGGATATGGCGCCGACATGGGCGATCAGCAGATAGAGGAAGCCGGCGCGACGGATCTCCTCGTGGCGATGATCTGTGGTGACCAGGAAAAACGAAGACAGCGCCATGGTTTCCCACGCCACCATGAAGGCGTAGGCATCGTCGGCCAGCAAGACCATCAGCATGCTGGCGAGGAAGACGTGGTACTCCAGGCACAGCACGCCGGGCGCGGTGCCCTCGCCCTTTCTGAAATAACCGGCGGCAAAAATGGATATGCCGACCGAGACGAAACCCAGCAGCAGGGCGAACACGGCGGACAGGTTGTCCAGGCGCAGATGGAAGGGCAGATCGGGCAGGCCGATGGCCAGCACCGCGGTTTGCGCCGGGCCGCCCAGCGCCGCCAGCGCTGTCAATCCCACCAGCATAGCGACGAGCGCACCGAGCGGAAACAGAATCTTGCTGATGAAGTAGGTGTTGCGCGGCGCCGCCAATCCCAGCAGCCCGACAGCCAGCCAGGCGCAAGAAGCAATCAACAGGATATCGACGTGCAGAAGGCTGGTCATGGTGGCGGGGTCAGGCGTGATTCTAGCAGCGTCAGCCGCCCCAGAGCGCCATTCCAACAGCGCCGAGTCGTCCTGTTGTCTTGACCGCGGGCCACGCCAGAGCAATTCGGCAGCAGGCTGACGTCATGGAATGGTCAGAACACCAGGTTCATCATGATCATCAATACCGTGATGAACAGCAGCGTCATGATGCCGCCGGCACGCATGAAGTCGACCACCCGATAGCCAGCCGGCCCCATGATGAGTGCATTGACCTGGTGGGTCGGCAGGAAGAAGGAGTTGGAGGTCGCCAGCGCCACGGTCAGAGCGAACACCGCCGGGTTGGCGCCGGCACCGATCGCGATATTCACCGCCAGCGGCACCAGCAGCACGGTGGCGCCGACGTTCGACATCACCAGGGTGAAGAAAGTCGCCAGCACCGCGATGGCCAACTGGATCACCCAGATCGGCGTGCCGCCGAGCAGCGCCAGCGTCTGTTGCGCGATCCACGCCGCGGTGCCGCTGGTTTCCACCGCGAGGCCGAGCGGGATCAGGCTGGCGAGCAGGAACACGGATTTCCAGCTCACCGCCTGGTAGGCCTCCTCGATCTTCAGCACGCCCGCGAGAATCATGCCGATGGCGCCGCTCATCAGCGCGATCGAGAGGCGGATGTCGGTAAACAGGATCAGCGCCAGCGTGATGCCGAAAAAAGCCAGCGCCTGCCTGACCTTGTGCGGGCGCAGTTCCTCGTGCGGATACTCGGTGGTGATGACGACGAAGTTCTTGTCCTGTTCCAGGTGCGCCAGGGCTTCCCAGCTGGTATGTACCACCAGCGCATCGCCGGCCTGCAAGGGCATGTCGCGGATGCCGTCGCCTTCGCGCAGCGTCGCGCCGCCGCGGTGCAGCGCCGTCATGGAAATGCCATAGGTCTTGCGCATCCAGACATCGCGCGCGCTTTTGCCGATAAGGTCCGAGCGCGGCGGAATCACCACTTCGGCAATGCCCGCCTTGGTGGGTGCCAGTTGCTCGGCGAAGGTTTCGAGAACTTCGCGCAGGCGCAGGCCGCTGTTTGCGGCGAATTCGCGCAGGCGCTCCGGCGCGCCGAGCAGGCCCAGCACGCTGCCGCCGACGATCTGGACGTCGCGCGACGGCCCCATGCGCAAGTCGTCGCTGCCGCGCAGGATGGCGATCACGCGCAGGCGGTTCGGGCCCTCGATGTCATTGATCAGCTTGCCGACCAGTGGACTGTCCGCCGGCACGACCGCCTCGTAGATCGCGTAGTCGAGCCCATACAGTCGCTGGAAGTAATCCACCGCATCGGCGCCGCTGACCACGTCGGCTGCCGCCTTTCCCGGCAGCACGAAGCGTCCGGCGAGCACGAAATAGGCGATGCCGGTGCCGAGCAGCGCGAGGCCGACCGGCGTCACCGAAAACAGCGACCAGGTCGCCATCTGCTGCGCGGCCGGCAAGGCCTTGTTGGAGGTGAGGATCAGGTCGTTGAGCAGGATCAGCGGGCTTGAACCGACCATGGTGATGGTGCCGCCGAGAATTGCGCAGAAGCCCATGGGCATCAGCAGGCGCGACATCGCGAGTCCGGTGCGCGCCGAAATGCGGCTCACCACCGGCAGGAACAGCGCGGCAGCGCCGACGTTCTGCATGAAGCTGGAAATGAAGCCGACCGAGCCGGAAATCGCCGGGATGATGCGCGTTTCTGTGCGCCCGGCGTATTTCAGGATGGTGCCGGCCACCTTGCCCATCAGGCCGGTCTTGTCCAGTCCGGCGCCGATGATCATCACGGCGATGATGGATATCACGGCATTGCTGGAGAAGCCGCGGAACAGCTCGGCGGCCGGTACCAGGGGCCTGGCCATGCCGAATGCCGCACCGAAATGGCTGATCAGGCCGAGTATCACCATGATGCTGACCGCGGCGACATCGACGCCGACCACCTCGAAGGCGAACAGGAACACCGTCAGTAGCAGTATGCCGAGTACCACGGCGACCTCGATGCCCGGCGCCACCATTGCGGCAGCGCCCCACATCAGCAGGAAGCAGACGGCGGCAATGAGGATCTTGGGCGACGGTTTTTTCATGATCGGGACGGACGGTGAAGAGTCGGTGCTGGCGCTACGGCGCCGGGGCTGACGCGGCGGCGGCGGGTCGATTTATCAGCAGGGTCGAGGCATGCTCCCTGCCTGCCGCCGACGCGGCCGCATAGGCCGCTTCGATGGCCAGGTCGGCGGTGGGGAAGATATTCGGCTGGCCGACGTAGTCGAACAGGCCGGTGGCATGCATGACGTCGATCACCTGCTTCTTGAGGCCGGAAAACAGCACCGTGATACCGCTGGCGCGCAGGCGCTCGACCAAGTGGCGCACCACCTCCTCGCCCGAGGCATCTAGCTCGTTGATGCCGTCGCCGACCACCAGCAGGTAGGCCACCTGTGGATTGCTGGCGACAGCTTCGAGCAGGGCGTCCTCGAAGTAGGAAACATTGGCGAAATAGAGCCGGCCGTCGAAGCGCACGGCGACCACCACGCGCGATTCGGGCAGCTGGTTCACCTTCACATCGCGCAGCGTGCCGTCATGGTAACGGCCGAGAATGGCGACGCGCGGCGTCATGGTGCGGTAGAGATAGAGCAGGATGGCCAGTCCGGCGCCAAGCATGATGCCCTTGTCGAGATGGGGCGCCGCCGCCAGCGTAGCGACAAAGGTGACCACCGAGGCGATGCCGTCGTGCTTGTTTGCCTGCCAGGCGTGCTTGATGGCGCCGAAGTTGATCAGGCCGATCACCGCCATGATGATGACAGCGGCAAGCACCGCCTGCGGCAGGTGGTAGAGCAGCGGCGTCAGGAACAGCAGGGTCAGCAGCACGAAAGCCCCGGTGATGACCGAGGACATGCCGGTCTTCGCTCCGGCATTGATATTCACCGCGGAGCGTGAAAAGGAGCCGGACACAGGGAACGACTGGGTCAGGCTGCCGACCAGGTTGGCCAGGCCCTGCCCGATCAGTTCCTGGTTGGGGTCAATTTTCTGCCGGGTCTTGGCGGCGATGGCCTTGGCGATGGAGATCGCCTCCATGAAGCCGACCAGCGAAATCACGACGGCTGCCGAGAGCAGGCTGGCGAGGGCCTCCCAGGAAAACTTCGGCAGGCTGACGGAAGGCAGGCCCTCGGGAATCCTGCCGACCACCTGACCGCCACCGGTCAGGGTGATTTCGCCCGCGGCCCCATGAACGGTGCGGGTGATGCGCCAGCGATGGCCTTCGGTCTGCAGCCCCGCCGGCACCTTGCCCTGGGCGAAGTAGGTCGCCGGCTTGCCGTCGCTGGCGGGCACCTGCTCCAGCACGGTGGCGCGAATGGCGCGGCTGCGGCGACGGTTTTCGTCCTCGCGATCCTTGAGCTGCAGCTTGAGCAGTTCGATCTCGTAGCGCAGGCGGGCCACATCGTGAGCCGATTCGCTGCCGGCTTTTTGCAGCTTCTTGAGTTCGGCATTTGCGGCAGCGAGCTGGTCGTTGATCTCCCTGATGCGCGCCTCGGTGCGCACGAATTCGCCGAGCAGCGTCTGCGCCTCGGGTTCGGCGATCTGCTCGATGGTCGCGCTGGCGTTGCGCTCGAAGCCGATCTGCCACGACACCACGGTGGTCAAGGCGACGGCGATCAGCACCCCCGGCAGCCTGGGTGCCTTCTTGCGGATCGCCCACATGATGGCGATCGCCGTGGCGCCCATGGCCAGGGTCGGCAGATGGGTGTCGCCGACCAGCTGCACGACGCCCCAGATGTCGCTGACGAAGGACTCGGAGCGCCCCATCGGCACGCCGATCAGCTTGTTCACCTGGGACAGGCCGATGATGATCGCCGCCGCATTGGTGAAGCCGACGATGACCGGATGCGACAGGAAATTCACCACCACGCCGAGCTTGAACACGCCCAACGCGAGCTGGAAGATGCCGACCAGCAGGGCCAGCATGATCGCCAGCGCGACGAAGGCTTCCGAGCCCGGCGCCGCCAGCGGCGCCAGCGAGGACGCGGTGAGCAGCGAGGCGACCGCCACCGGCCCGGTGCCGAGCTGGCGCGACGAGCCCCACAGTGCCGCCACCATCACCGGCAGGAAGGCCGCATAGAGTCCGTAATAGGCCGGCAGGCCAGCCAGCTGGGCATAGGCCATCGACTGCGGCACCAGCACCAGCGCCACAGTGAGGCCGGCGATGAAGTCGGCGCGCAGCGTCGCCCCGGAGTAGGGAAACCAGTTCAGGAAGGGCAGGAAGCGTTGCAGCAGCGGCGGAAAACTCATATCCCGAGGTAGGCGCATGCGTCCGGGAGTGCAGCCCACACCCGTTCTTGACGCTTTCTTGACGAAGCGTCAGATATTAGCAGCGCCTATTACACCGGGGATAACAAGGTTTTTATTCCGCAATCAGGATAGCGTATTCCGCCGTGTCGCCAAGGCCGACTCCCGGCCATCCGCCGCTACCCGGGGTAAGACCTGATCCAGCACGGCGGCGAACTCCGCATCGCTCATAAGCCGCGCCAGCAGCGCCGCATCGAGCACCTCGAAGCTTCCCTGGCGCGCCCGCAGGTAAGGGGTATCGGTCTCGCGATCGACGAATTCGATCGTTCCGATGCGTCGCACGCACTCCTTGAGGAAGCCGCAATTTGCGGCGACCGTCATCTCTGCCGGCAGCGGGTACAACTCCGCCGGCGTCCGGGCATGGATGTCGACCTTCTGGTAGCGCTCGATGTCGATCAAGGCCAGCGGGTCGTAGATCACCATGCCGCTGCGGTCGCCGCGGGCAATGGTGCGCGGGAAGGTGCCGCGCGGCACTCGGTTGTCAAGAAAGACATAGCGGTACTCGGGCCGCGGACTGGCCAGCCACTTGAACAGGAGCTTGGGCATGCCGCGGTAGGCTTCCACGCCGTGTGCCAGGAAATCCTCCACGGCCTTGTAGCGGCCGCGCTCGAGCGCGCGCTGCCAGCCGCGTTCGACGGTCTCCTCGGGGGGCGTGACAATGAAGTACATGTACATCGTATCCACGTATCTGGCGTAGGTATCGTGCAGCACCCGCGCCACCTTCTCGGCGGTAAAGCTGTCGAAGCGGAAACGGTCGACCAGCAGGTGCGGAATGGCGTGCTCGCGGTCGGCCTTGTCGCGGATGTAGCGATCGAGCTTGCCGTCGATCACCATCAGTTCGCGGCTGGTCAGATGGCCGGCATATTTGCGCGCCGGCCCCAGCGACTCGTAGTCGAGCAGCTGGCGCCGCCAGACATCCGGACTGATGGTGGCGTAGCCGTCGGCGGCGATGCCCTGCTCGCGCAGCACCTGCTTGAGCATCGGCCGCAGCGAGCTCTTGCCGGCCGCCGAGGCGCCCTTCAGGCTGATCAGCACCGGCGCCGCCTGGGTGGCGACGCGGGTGTAGCCTTCGCGCTCGATGGCGGCGTCGACCAGCGGTGCGATCAGCTGGCCGATCAGCTGGCTGCCCTGGCTGTTGCTGACATGGCGAACGACCAGCGTCGCCAGCAGATCCTGGTCCGCACCGAGGCGGCCGCGCCTGCCGGCGATCGCGCCGAGCACCCGGTAGAGGCTCCGGTACGCCGCGCGCCGCAGCGGATCGTCGGTGCCCAGCCCCAGCGCCTTGTAGCCCGCGACGATGCGGTATTCGCGCTCGGCCGCCGGCTCGGGCACCGCCGTCGGGGGCTTCGGCGCGCGCCAGCGGGCAAACCAGCCACGCGAAGGCAGCGGCGCCGGTGCTGGTGGAAACAGCGTTTCGACGAGGATCTGCCGCACCATGACGTCGATGCGCCGGCCGAGTTCGGCGTAAGCCTGCTCGATCCGGTCAAGTTGCGGAAAGACGTAGTCATCGCGGATTTTTGTCGCGATGCGGCGAAAATTTCGCCCGAAATCTTCTTCTTCCTCGCCTTCGGCAACGGCAATATCGGCGGTGACGCGAATGATGGTTTCATGCAGCGTCAGGCGCTGCGGCCGGAACAGCGTCAGTTCCTCGTGCGGCAAGCCGGTCAGCGCGACGAGTTCGTCGATTTCAGTGAAAGCCGTGAATGCGCACTCCGGCCGAAAGATCGTCTCGAGCGCCCTGAACTCCGCGGGTATGCCCGCGCCGACGCCCGGGTTCCACGCCGAGCCTTCGATCGCGACGGCGTGCTCGCCGCCCATCAGCATTGCCCCGGCAAAAAGAAGACTACTCGTCGCATGTCCTGTCCATGGCTGTTCTCGATACCCGCGCCAATCACCGTGCCGCTTGCGCAGCCGTGCTGCCTGTTCAGCATAGCGTATCGCACCAGTCGGCAGAACCAGTCCTGCAAGCCGGTGCAATCACCGTGACGCCAGCGCCGACTTTCCGTCGCTGCGGGATAATCGAGCCATGAACACATCGCCACTTACCGCCAATCCGCCGCAAAACCCCCCGCCCCTGAAAATCCTGGTGGTCGAGGACAACCCGGATCTGGCCGCCAACCTGGTCGATTACCTGGAAGCGCGCGGGCATCTGGTGGACGCGGCCGGCGACGGCATTTCCGGCCTGCATCTGGCCAGCACCCAGGGGTTCGATGTGATCCTGCTCGACCTGATCCTGCCCGGCATGGACGGCATCGCCCTGTGCCGTCGCCTGCGCGAGGAGGCCGGCAAGGCGACGCCGATCCTGATGCTGACGGCACGCGACACGCTCGAGGACAAGATCGCCGGACTAGAAGCCGGTGCCGACGACTACCTGGTCAAGCCCTTTGCCCTGCGTGAGGTCGCCGCCCGCATCCAGGCACTGGCGCGACGCGCCAGCGCCACCGT
Organism: Sulfuritalea sp.; assembly: GCA_022842325.1. GTDB lineage: Bacteria > Pseudomonadota > Gammaproteobacteria > Burkholderiales > Rhodocyclaceae > Sulfuritalea. Next base: position 39,082 of record JALHPU010000003.1, read on the forward strand.
CGCGCAAGGCGAGTTGCGCGTGGCCGACCTCTGCTTCGACACCGCCACCCTACGCGTCACCCGCGGCGGCCGCGAAATCCCGCTGCCGCCGATTCCGCTGCGCATGCTCGAGACCCTGTTGCGCGCCTCGCCCCGCGTGCTGGGTCGCGAGGAAATGGAGCGCGCCATCTGGCGCGACGCCCCACCCGATTCCGACGCCCTGCGCAGCCACCTGCACCTGCTACGCGCCGCGATCGACAAGCCCTTCGACCGGCCGCTGCTGCGCACCCTGCGCGGGCTCGGCTGGCAGATCGTCGCACCCGAACCGGCCATCCCTGCCGACCATGGCACGCCGCCCTAGCCTTCGCCTGCGCGTCGCGATTGCCTTCGCCACGCTGGGCGCGGCACTGAGCCTGCTGCTCAGTCTCGGCATCTGGTTCGCCACCCTCGACGTATCGCAGCGCCTGATGGACCAGACGCTGAAGGCCGAACTGGAGGACTACATGGCGCGTCGCGCGCGCAATCCGCAGTCGCTGCCGCCGGCCACGGCCAGCCTGCGCGGCTACTACGCAGCGCCGGACAGTGCCGGCGCGGACTTGCCGCCGCAGTTGCGAACACTGGCTGCCGGCCAGCACGAAATTGAACTCGACGGCATCCCGTATCGCGTGGCCATCGCCGAAAAGGACGGCAGCCGCTACCTGATCCTGTTCGACGAGGTCCGTCAAAAGCGCCGCCAGCAGCGCTTTCTCGGCTATCTGGTCGCCGGCGCGGCCTTGATGACTCTGCTCGCCGCGGTGGGCGGCCTGTGGCTGGCCGGGCGCGTGATCGCGCCGGTCACCGAACTGGCGCGGGCGGTGGCCGATGCCGGCCCCGAAAGCCCGCCGCGCCTGCCGGCCATCGTCGCGGCCGCTGTCCCAGGCGACGAGATCGACGAACTGGCGCAGGCCTTCGAGCGCTACCTGGTGCGGCTGGCGGCTTTCGTCGAACGCGAGCGCAGTTTCGCGGCCGATGCCAGCCATGAATTGCGCACGCCGCTGGCGGTGATCCGCGGCGCCGCCGAGGTACTCGCCGAGGATCCGGGCCTGAGTGCGGTACAGCGCGAACGCGTGGCGCGCATCGAACGCGCCGCCGAGGAAATGACGCAACTGATCGGCGCCCTGCTGCTGCTGGCGCGCGAGGAAGACAGGCCGCTCGACGACAGCTGCGATGCGCGGCCGATTGCCGACGCCTGTGTCGAACGCTATCGCACGCTGGCGGCCTCGCGCGGCACGACGCTGCGGCTGATCGCGCCGACGGCGGTGGAGCTGAGCGCTCCGTCGGCCCTGTTTGCCATCGTCCTCGCCAACCTGGTGCATAACGCCGTGGCTCATACGCGCGACGGTGAGATCACGGTCACCCTCGATCCCGCATCGCTGGCGGTCGAGGACAGCGGCAGCGGCATTGGCGACGAAGCGTTCGGGCGCGTCTTCGAACGCCACTATCGCGGCCCCGACAGCCGCGGTGCCGGCATCGGCCTGTTCCTCGTCAAGCGCGTTTGCGACCGGCTCGGCTGGCAGATCGCGCTGCAAAGCAATCCTGGAAAGGGCACCACGGCGACCCTGCGCTTCCCGCCTTCTTGACGCTGCCTTCACGCAGCACCGACTAGCATGACGGGTTGCTCCCGGCATCCCGCCGGCTTCAAGACAACATCACGATCTGCTAATATTCATGGCATCCACCCTGCCGCTGCCTGCTACCGACGCGCTGACGCCTGCAAACATGAAACTGCCTCGCGGCCCGTTGGCCAAGCTATTTCCCTTCCTGCTCTGGTGGCCGCTGATCACCCGCCGCAGCCTGAAAGACGACTTGCTGGCCGGCTTCAGTGGTGCCCTGATCGTCCTGCCGCAGGGCGTCGCCTTCGCCACCATCGCCGGCCTGCCGCCGCAGTACGGCCTTTATGCGGCGATGATGCCGGCCGTGATCGGCGCGCTGTTCGGCTCCAGCTGGCACCTGGTCTCGGGACCGACTACGGCGATATCGATCGCGGTCTTCGCCGCGCTCTCGCATCAGGCCGAACCCGGTTCGGCCCAGTACATCAGCCTGGTGCTGACCCTGACTTTCCTGGTCGGCGTGTTCCAGCTGGTGCTGGGCCTGGCGCGCATGGGCGCGCTGGTGAATTTCATTTCGCATACCGTGGTGATCGGCTTCACCGCCGGTGCGGCGATCCTGATCGCGGCCAGCCAGGTGCGCAATTTCTTCGGCATCGACATCCCGCGCGGCACGCCCTTCTACGAAATCATCCGCCAGCTGATCGTGCAGGCCGGCCAGATCAATCCATGGGTCGCCGGCGTCGGCGTCGTCACTCTGGCGACCGGCATCCTCGCCCGCCGCCACTTGAAGAAAATTCCCTACATGATCGCGGCGATGATCGTCGGCAGCGTGGTCGCCGAGATCATCGTCCTCTGGCTGGGCCAAGAGGCCAGCGGCATCAGAACGGTCGGCGCCCTGCCGGCGACCCTGCCGCCGCTGTCGCTGCCCGACTTCTCGCTCGATACCCTGCGCCATACCCTCGGCCCGGCGCTGGTCATCACCATGCTGGCGCTGACCGAGGCGGTGTCCATCTCGCGCGCCATCGCGGTGCGCTCCGAACAGCGCATCGACGCCAACCAGGAATTCATCGGCCAGGGCCTGTCCAACCTGGTCGGTTCCTTCTTCTCGGCTTATGCTTCAAGCGGTTCCTTCAACCGCAGCGGGGTGAACTACGAAGCCGGTGCGCGCACCCCGCTGGCATCGGTGTTCGCCACGCTGTTCCTGATCCTGGTGCTGCTGCTGGTGGCGCCGCTCGCCGCCTACCTGCCCAATGCGGCAATGGCCGGCATCCTGTTTCTGGTGGCCTGGGGCCTGATCGACTTCCACCACATCAGCCACATCTGGCACACCAGCAAGGCGGAATCGGCGATCCTTGCCGCGACCCTGATCGGCACGCTGTTCAACCTGGAGGCCGGCATATTCATCGGCGTGTTCCTCTCGCTGGTGATGTACCTCTACCGGTCATCGAAGCCGGAGATCGTGCCCCTGGTGCCGGCGCCGGAAGAAGGCGCCTACCACTTCATCCGCGCCAAGGGCCGGCCGGAATGTCCGCAACTGCGCATCGTGCGCATCAACGGCTCGGTCTATTTCGGCGCCGCCAGCTATGTGCAGCAGGCCCTGCAGCAGATCGACGAGGACAATCCGCAGCAGAAGTCGGTGCTGATCGCGGCGGCCAGCCTCAACACCATCGACATCGCCGGCGCCGAAATCCTGGCGCAGGAAGCGCGGCGGCGGCGGCGCCTCGGCGGCGGCCTGTATTTCTACCGCCTGAATCAGCCAAACTACCAGTTCCTCAGGCAGGGCGGCTACACCGGCGACATCGGCGAGGGCGCCTTCTTCCCGGTGATGACCGACGTCACCAGTGCGCTCTACTGGACCCTCGACCCGGACATCTGCCGCACCTGCAAGGCGCGCATCTTCAAGCCCTGTACCGGCAAGCTGCTGCCCGACGGCTTCCGCCGCCAGCGCCTGCTGCTGGCCACCGACGGCAGCGAGTTCAGCCATGCGCCGCAGGAAATCGCCATTGCGCTGGCGAAGAGCTTCGGCGTCACCCTCGACGTGATGACCTCGGTGCCGACGCCCGAGGACGAGGAAATGGCCCGCGCCCGGCTCGCGGTGGCCACCCGCGCGGCCCTGGTGGCCGGCGTCGATGCCGAGGAGATCGTGCGCCACGGCAAGCAGGCGGTGAAGGAAGTTATTGCCGCCGCGACGTCTGCCGACACCAACATCCTGATCATCGGCCGCCGCCCGCCGCGCGGTGATCTCAAGCAGCGCCTGGTCGGCGACATCGCCGAGCAGATCATCGACCAGGCGCACTGCCATGTGCTGATCGCCGGCTGGCAGTCGCAGATGTGGCGCCAGCGCATCGTGGTCGCCTGCGACGGATCGATGGACAGCGACCGCATCGCCGAAATCGCCGGGCAGATCGCCAAAACCACGCGCGTCCCGCTCACCCTGGTCGCCGTAGTGGCCGCCAGCAAGGACCGGGAACAGGCGGCCGACGATCTGGCGCTCAAGGCCGCCCGGATTCGCGTCGAAGGCATCGAATGCGCAAGCCTGATCATCGAAGGGACTCCGCAACAGGCCATCCCCGCCACGGCGCAGGAGCTCGGCGCCGACCTGGTGGTGATCGGCTATCAGCAGAGCCTGGGCCGCGGCATGGCCGACCAGATCATCGGCCGCCTCGACTGCGCCGTGCTGGTGGTGCGGTCGGGCGCCGAAGCGCCGGAGATCAACAGCGCGGTGGCAAAGCAGTCCTAGACCCCAAACAGTTTCAACAGCGAATCCGCCAGGCCTTCCAGGCCGCGCCCGGTCACTCCGGCATGTCGGTGCAGGCCCGGCATTTCTTCATAGGCATAGACACACGCATCGCCGGCAAACTGGTCGTTGAACAATTCGTCGTCGCCGCGCCAGTAGGAGACGAAGGTTTCGCAGCGCGTGACGGAATACAACGCATCTGCACTGAAGCCCAAAGTCGCCGCCTGATTGACCAGGCGCCCGCGCCCCGCCGCTTCCAGGCGAACGCCACGACAGCCCCTGACGATCAGCCGGGCCGGACCGTGAAACGCCAGGTAGCGGAACTGGAATGTCAGCCAGGCATGCAGGTGGCCGACCCGCCAATGACTGGTGATGCGCAAGGGCGCGCTGCGCTGCTGCACCAGTCCAACCAGCGACCTAGGCTGCAACACCATCGCCGAGCCGGCGGCGACCTCGATCACCGCAACTTCCAGCAACGGATCGCGGATCGCCGAGACCACCACGGTTTCGCGTTGTTGCGGGGCGACCCGGATCAGCGTGTAGAGGCCGGCGGCGAGACTGGTGAAGGGGTAGTTCCAGTCCAGCAGCCATTTGGTTGTCTTGGCCGAGTGCGCCGACGAGCTTTGCAGGTAGGCCGAATGCAACAGCAATTCCTCGCCCGGCTCGATCGCGACCGGGATCGACACGGCCGAGGCTCGCAGCGCGGCGGCAGCGACCCGTGGTTGATCGGCGGCGATCCCCGCGCTGCGCGACAGGATCTGGATCGGCGGCTGGCGCGCCGCCCACGGGGCGATCACGAAGTACAGCAGCAGCTTGATGCCGATCGGTACCAGCACCAGCAGCGCCAGGATGCCGATTGCCGCAGGAAGCTGCGCGTTGATCGCGGGCCAGAAGTTGTGCGCCGCGGCCCAGAAAAAACTGCCGTGGCGGCGGCTCTCCGTGGCCAGCGCGGCATCGGCCCGTTCCAGCGCCGCCTCGACCGCGCCGGGATCGATGCCAAATCCGCGCACGGCGTCGCTGTATCGATGCTGGCTGAGTTCGACGGTCAGCTTGAGGTTCTCGATGCGGTCGGCGATTTCCCTGGCCTTTTGCTGGAACTGCGCCTGCTCGGCGGCGAGGCGATTGATCCGCCCATGTTCGGCCGCGCCCGGAATCCGGCACTTGATGCGGTGGGATTCGCATATCGCCATCATTTCGAGTTCATGTCTGGCTGCCTGAGCCAGCAGGCGCTGGCGGTCGACGGCCAGGGACTTGAGCCGTTCGCTGCCGTGTGCCACGTCGCCGGCCAGCAATGTCAGTTGCCGCGCATCGGCGGCAGCCCGGGTCAGCGCGGCAAGCTCCATTTCCAGCACGGCCAGCCGCTGAAAGTCGGCAAGGCCGGGAAGCCCGTCGAATGGACTTCTCGACCTGATGGCATCCCGCTCCATGGACTTTTCCGCAATCAGGCGATCGATGGTTTGCGTCAATCCGCCGCCCTGCCCGGTTTTCGCGCCTTGAGCAAGCCGGGTCTGCAACTGCCCGACCGCACTCAGCAGACTCGTACCGAGTCGCGGACGGGCGACCTGCAGCTGCTCCACCTGGGCGACGGCGGCTTGCGCCGCCTGCAGGCGTCCGTAGAACCACTGGCCGGCGACCAGCACCAGAACGATCAGGATGAAACTGAAGACGTGGCGCAGGGTCCAGCGCAGCATCGCCACGACCAGCCGGCTCATGGCCTGACCGCTCGCAGTCGAGGCCTGGCCGACAGCGGTCGACAAACCTGGTGGGCGGGAGTGATCGGCGACATTCGAGCGTACCGGAGTGTGCGGCCAGGGCGCGGCCGCTTCCGAGTTTGCCATGTCGCGCTGTTCGCCATGGGGCTTTCTGCTTCCCGTCGCCGTCTCATCAGCGCCGACTTACCGGCGCCTGCGTCATAATCCGGCACACCCCAACCACAGGAAGCCCGCCATGGGACACCGCCTCTCGAAAATCTACACCCGCACCGGCGATGCCGGCACCACCGGTCTCGGTGACGGCTCGCGCACCGCCAAGAACTCCGCCCGCGTCGCCGCGATGGGTGACGTCGATGAACTCAACTCGCTGCTCGGCGTGATCCTCTGCGAGGACCTGCCGGCCGACGTACGCGAGCTGCTCACCGGCATCCAGCACGACTTGTTCGACCTCGGCGGCGAGATGTCCATCCCCGGCGCGACGCTGCTCAAGGCCACCCAGCCGGCCCGGCTCGAAGCCGCGATCGACCGCTACAACGCCGAGCTCGGCCCGCTCAAGGAGTTCATCCTCCCCGGCGCAGGGGTTCCCCTTTCCCCCAACCCCCTTCCCGAAGGGGGTGACGACGGTTCGCGGACTGCGTCCGCTCCGGGTGGTGAAATGCGCGGCTCGGGGCGGCCCAGCGCAGCGCGCGCCGCGGCACTCACCCATCTCGCCCGCACGGTCTGCCGCCGTGCCGAACGCATGACGGTGGCGCTGGCCGCCGAAGCGCCGGTCTCGGACGCCGGCCGGCAATACCTGAACCGCCTTTCCGACCTGCTGTTCGTGCTCGGCCGCTGGCTCAACAAGGCCGCCGGCGGCGGCGACGTGTTGTGGCAGAAGGGCAAGAACGCCTGAGCAACACAAGAAAGCCCCCGATTCCGTTATCCTATTGCCAAAGACATAATCGCAGAGCGTGGGGAGGCGTATGGGCAGACCGGGGAACGGTAGCGACAGCTATCAGGATGCGCTGCAAACCATCATCGATTTTCTGCCGAGCGGAATCACGATGTTCAACGCCGAGCAGCGGATGGTGGTATGCAACGAGAATTTTCGCACCCTGCTCGAATTTCCCGACTGGCTTTTCGCCGACGGCTTGCCATCGCTGCGCGATCTCGCGCTGTTCAATGCCAGGCGCGGCGAGTACGGTGAATTCCGCGGCGAGGATCCGGAAAAGATTGCCGACCAGGTCTGCGATCGGGCGCGCGCCATGCAACCGCATGTGTTCGAGCGACAGCGGCCCAATGGCACCATTCTCGAAATTCGCGGCGAACCCCTGCCCGGCGGCGGCTGGGTCAGCATCTACACCGACATCACCGACCGCAAGCGCAACGAGGAAAACCTGCGCCGGGTCAAGAACCTGATGAGCGATGCCATCAATTTCTCGCCCACCTTCATCTGGGAAGCCGACGCCGAAGGCAGGTTCACCTATCTGCAGGGCATCGAGCACATTCTCGGCTTCAGCGAAAGCGAGCTGCTCGGTCAGCCGCGCCACACCACGCTCTGCGATGCCGGACACTGCGACGGCTGCGATGTGGCCGCACGCATGAAGGCGCGGCAACCCGTTGAACGCCTGGTGGTGGAATCGAGAAACAAGTCCGGCGCCGTGGTCTGGCTGTCCACCAGCGCGCAGCCGGTGTTCGATCAGGCCGCGCGGTATCTGGGCTACCGCGGGGTCGATGTCGATATCACCGAAATCACCCTGGCGCGCCAGGCACTGGAGCAGATGGCGCTGCACGACCCGCTCACCGGTCTGGCCAATCGTCGCAAGTTTCAGGATCGCTTCCAGCTTGAACGCCTGCGTCAGGCGCGCGCCGGCCTGCCGCTGACGCTGCTTGCACTCGATGTCGACCATTTCAAGCAGGTGAACGACAGCTGGGGCCACGGCGTCGGTGATGTCTGCCTGACGACAGTCGCCAGGGTGCTGGTCAGCCAGTTGCGCAGCATCGATCTGGTGGCGCGATTTGGCGGCGAAGAATTCGTCGTCCTGCTGGCGGACACCAATGCCGAGACCGGCATGCTGGTCGCCGAAAAACTGCGTCGGGCGCTCGAAAACGAGGCGATCGCGACCGGCCTGGCGGCGCAGCCCGAGCTGAAGCTGACCGCCAGCTTCGGCGCCACCGTCGTGCAGCCTTGGGAAACCATCTCCCTCGAAGCCGCCATCGAGCGCGCCGACGGCGCCGTGTACGAGGCCAAACGCGGCGGCCGCAATCGGGTGTGTCTGGCGGAAGGCCAGGCCTCGATGGCGAATTGCGAAACCTGAGGCGCGATGCGCCGCCCTGAATTTCGAGGTTCGGGTTCGCGCCCGCAGCGAAGGCCAGCGATCCTGGCCGGGTGCTAAAGCCTACTTTTTTAGTATGGTTTTAAGTTTATGTTTTATAACTGATTTACATCAATTTCTGAACGCTGGGGAAGATGCATAGTGGGCTCATCCCAACCCACCGGTAAAACACCATGCATGTTCATCTCTCCCCCGATTCGATCTATCCCTTCGACGCCCGCGGCATCGCCAAGCGCTTTCGCCACGCCGCCATTTTCGGTTCGCTCGACGCCTTGCGCGCCGGCGAAACCATGCGCTTCGTCAATGACCACGATCCGCTGCCGTTGCTCGACCAGCTGGTGCAGCGCTACGGCGACGCCGTGGAAATCACCTACCGCCAGCGCGAGCCGGGCAATATCGTGATCGACTTCATCAAGAAGCAATAAGTCCGTGCAGACGCCGGCCTTTTACGATCAGGTGCGCCGCCTGACCGTATATGACCCGCTGGCCGAGTTCCTCGGCGCCGCCGAGAATGGCCGCATCGAATACGCTTACCTCGATGCGGTCAAGCTGGCCGGCCACTCCTGCCCCACCGTGGCCTCCGCCTACTGGATGACGCTGAAGGCACTGACCCATCTCTACCCGGACAGCGTGCCGGAGCGTGGCGGAATTCGCGTCGACTTCCGCCAGGACCAGCTGTCCGGCGTTACCGGCGTCATCGCCAATGTCGTCGCCCTGCTCACCGGCGCCACCCATGACACCGGCTTCAAGGGCCTCGCCGGACGTTTCGACCGGCGCCGGCTGCTGTATTTTTCCGCCGACGTCGTCGAAGAAATTCGCTACACGCGTATCGATACCGGCCAGGCCGTCGAGGTTTCGGCGCAATTGCAGTCCGTGCCCTTCGCCCCGCAGACCATCGAGCTGATGCAGAAATGCCTGAACGGCAGCGCCACGCCGCAGGAAGCGGCCGAGTTCCGCGAGTGCTGGCAGGCACGGGTGCGTGCAGTGCTGCTCGAGCACGGCGACGATCCGCAGGTGTTTGTGCTGCGCCCGGTCGGGCAGTGAAGCGAAGCCGCGCAGGACCTGCCTAGCGAATCCGCGAGCGCCGGGCTTCCATGCAGTCCATCAGTTGGGCGCTGACGCTGCGCAGGCGCTGATTGAGCAGCATCAGCAGTTCCATCATCAGCTTGACGCCGATGCGCGGCTCTTCGGCGATGATGCGCGACAGGCTCTCGCGGTCGAGCACGGCCAGTTCGACCGTGTCCAGCGCGACACAACTGGCAAAGCGCGGTTCGCCGTCGATCAGCGACATCTCGCCCAGCGTCTTGCCCGGCCCGGCGGTGCCCATGATCTGTGGCAGGCCGCGCACGTCCTTCTTGACGATCTCGACGCTGCCATCCAGCAGCAGCAGCATGAAGTCACCGTTGTCGCCCTCGCGGATTATTTCGGTGCCCAGCGGCGCGCGGTAGCAACGCATGTAGCGCGCGAGACCCTCGAGCTCATCCGACTCGAAATCCTCGAACAGCTGGATGACTTCGATGATCTCGCGGATGCGGCCGACGAAGGGCACGGCATCACCGAGATACTCGATATTGGGAATCTGGTCGATCGCACTCATGGCTGCGTCATTATAGCCCCACCCAGCAGCGCCAGTACCAGCAGCAGCCAGCCCGCCGTCGCCGCCAGCAGGTGCGGGTCGCTCAGCAGTTCCTGCGCCGGATCGCCGCCGCCGCCACGGCTATGCAGGCGCCACAGGTAGCGCAACATGCCGTAGAGCACGAAGGGCACGGTGGCGATCAGGCCGCGCGTGCCGTGCAGGGCCACCGTCTCGGCACTGACCGTATACAGCGCGTAGGAAATCACCGTGCCGGCCGCGGCGATGGCGATGAACTGGTCGAGCATCGGTGCCGTGTAGTGTTCCAGCACGCGACGGTGGCCGGCGCTATCGGCCAGCAGCGCATTGAGTTCGGCGCGGCGCTTGGCGAAACCGAGGAACAGGGTCAGCATCAGGCCGCACAACAGCAGCCATTGCGACGGGGCGATGCCGATGCCCAGCGTGCCGGCGAGGATGCGCAGCATGAAGCCCGAGGCGATGATGAACACGTCGAGGATCACGACATGCTTGAGGCCGAAGCTGTAGGCGACGTTGAGCACGACGTAGGCGAGGAATATCCACGGCGCCGAGCCGGCCCACAGCCAGGCGATGCTGCCGCCGACCAGCAGAAGCGCGGCGGCCAGCACGCCGGCAGACGCCACGCTCACGGTGCCGGCCGCCAGGGGCCGCTGCTTCTTTTTCGGATGCAGCCGGTCCTGCTCGCGATCGATCAGGTCGTTCATCACATACACGGCCGAGGCCAGCAGACAGAACGCGGCGAAGGCGGCCAGCGCCTGCCCGAGCCTGAGCGGATCGGTCCAGGCATGGCCGAACAGCAGGCCGACGAAGACGAAGCCGTTCTTCAGCCACTGATGCGGGCGCAACAGCTTCATCAGCGGCGGCATGTCTCACCCGGAAAGTATCGATCGCACATGTAGCAGGCAGTTTGCGGCAACCAGGCGGGAATCGCATAGTATTTCTGCCGCACCTTCGCCAGCACGCCGTCGCGATAGGCCGCATAGTCGAAGCCCTCGCCTTTCACGCGCCAGAAGCGCGCGCCGCGAATCTCGAAGCTGTCGGCGCTGACCGCGCGGAAGTACTTGCGGTAGTCGTCGAGCCTCGGTTCCGACTTGCGCAGGATCAGGAAGTCGCGGCCGGCAAGGGCGCGGAAATCGGTGACCAGGTCATCATGCCGCGCATGGCTCGACGCCTCGCCGAAGACCACCACGTACTGGCGCAGGTTGTAGCCCAGGGTCACCGCATTCGAATAGCCGTCCATCGCCAGCACCCAGTCCTTTCTGTACGGCTGCAGTTCGCGCGCCAGCGCCTGATGCTCGAAGCTGAGCACGATGCCGTCGTAGAGCCGGGTCTTCTGCCAGGTTTCCAGCGGCACGCGCGACACGACCAGGATCGCGGCGATGTGCAGGGTGGCGAAGCCGGCGAAAAACAGGCCGAGGCGGCGCAGGCTGACTGGCGTGAGGCGCAGGGCCAGCCAGATCAGCGCGAAGGGGACGAAGGACAGCAGCCAGTGCAGGCCGACCTGCTTGACCAGCGAGAGTCCGGCAAACAGCAGAAAGGGCAGCCAAGCCAGGGTGCCAAGGGCGGACGTAGGGCGGACTTCAGTCCGCCATCCACCCCTTGGCCGACTGAAGTCGGCCCTACACCGCCATCCATCCTGGCCGGCTGAAGCCGGCCCTACACCGCCATCCACACCCCGGCCGGCTGAAGCCGGCCCTACAAAGCGCCGATTGCGCCACGCCAGCCACAATACCGGCGGCCCCAGCACATAGATCAGCGTCACGGCATAGAGCAGCGGCGTCTTCAGCGACCAGCCGGCATCGCCGTGGCGATTGACGAAGTTGAACATGTAGTTCGGCCAGCAGTTGCCGCTGTTCCACCAGCCCATCAGCGCCAGCGCCGGCAGCGTGCAGGCATAGGCGATGGCGAGCCCCGCCCAGGCGCCGGCCTTGCGCCGCCGCAGCACATCGACCAGATAGGCGAAGCCGAGAATCGCCGCGAAGTACTTGGACAGCACGGCGCCGGCCAGCAGCAAACCGGCCGCCAGATACCACCTTGGCGCATCGTCCTGCGACGCACGAATCCAGGCCAGGCCGGAGAGCACGCTGAAATAGATCAGCGGCGTGTCGGTGGTAATGAACACGTTCCAGACATTCACCGGCGCCAGCAGCACCAGCGCGACAGCCCACAGCCGGCGCTCCTCGCCGATGCCGGCGACCAGTCGCGGCAACGCCCAATAGATGGCAAGAGACAGCAGGGCGGGCTGCACGATTACCGGCAGGCGCAACCACCATTCGGCATGGCTCACTTGCGAAAGGGCCGCCAGCCACCAGCCGATCATCGGCGGATGGTCGTAGAAGCCCCAGTCCGGCTGCCAGCCCCACCAGATGAAATAGGCCTCGTCGCCGGTGACCGGAAACGCCGCCGCCAGCCAGAAACGGAAGGCCAGCGTGAGGACCAGCAGCGCGGCGAACAGGCGGCCGGTCATGTGCGGCGCTTATCTATCGGCCAAAGCCACGCGACGCGCCTTGACGGCATCCGCGAGAATTTCCAGCGCCACCAGCGTGTCGTCCCAGCCGAGGCAGGCATCGGTGACCGAGACACCGTACTCGAGCGGCTTGCCCGGCAGCAGATCCTGGCGGCCTTCCTTGAGGTGCGACTCGATCATGACGCCAAAGATGCGGTCTTCGCCAGCCGCCATCTGGGCCGCAATGTCGCGCGCCACGTCGATCTGGCGCTTGAACTGCTTGCTGCTGTTGGCGTGCGAGAAGTCGATCATGACGCGGGCGGCGAGACCGGCCTTGCCCAGTTCGGTGCAGGCCGCATCGACCGCCGCCGCGTCGTAGTTCGGCGCCTTGCCGCCGCGCAGGATCACGTGGCAGTCCTCGTTGCCGTTGGTCGAGACGATGGCCGAATGGCCAGCCTTGGTCACCGACAGAAAATGATGCGGGCTGGCCGCGGCCTTGATCGCATCCACCGCGATGCGGATGTTGCCGTCGGTGCCGTTCTTGAAGCCGACCGGACACGAGAGACCCGAGGCCAGTTCGCGATGCACCTGCGATTCCGTGGTGCGCGCGCCGATCGCGCCCCAGCTGATCAGGTCGGCGGTGTATTGCGGCGTGATGGTGTCGAGGAACTCGGTGCCGCAGGGCAGGCCCAGTTCGTTGATTTCCCACAGCAGCTTGCGCGCCAGGCGCAGGCCGTCGTTGATGCGGAAGCTGCCGTCCATGCGCGGATCGTTGATCAGGCCCTTCCAGCCCACGGTGGTGCGCGGTTTCTCGAAATACACCCGCATCACGATCAGCAGGTCGGCGGCGAAGCGATCCGTCTCCTGCCGCAGCCGGCGCGCGTATTCCATTGCCGCCTCGTAGTCGTGGATCGAACAGGGGCCGACGACGACGACCAGCCGGCCGTCGGCGCCGTGCAGCACGCGATGCACGCCCTGGCGCGCCTGCCAGGTGGTCTCGGCCGCGGCATCGGTGGTGGGAAACTCGCGCAGGATGTGGCCGGGAGGCGAGAGTTCCTTGATTTCACGTATGCGAACGTCGTCGGTGATGTGCTTCATGGGTCGGCCTGAATGCGGTTAAAGGTGTGATTCTACCGGGCAGGCGCCGGCCCCGCCCGCGCGTTGCGGTTTTCCCCGATTCCCATTCCGCGTTCCATGGCGTAAAGTCGCTTGGCTTGCATAAAGACAAGGGGAAATCATGTTCCAGGTTCGAATTCACGGCCGGGGCGGTCAGGGCGTCGTCACGGCGGCCGAGATGCTGTCCATTGCGGCTTTCGAGGAAGGACGCCATGCGCAGGCCTTTCCCAGTTTCGGTTCCGAGCGCACCGGCGCGCCGGTGGTGGCCTTCTGCCGCATCGCCGACAAGGAGATCCGCCTGCGCGAACCGATCATGGAGCCCGACGCACTGATCATCCAGGACCCGACCCTGCTGCACCAGGTCGATGTCTTTGCCGGCCTGAAAAAGGGCGGCTACATCCTGATCAACACCAACAAGACATTCGAGCAACTCGGCCTCGGCGACTTCCTGCGCGACTGGCCGCACGACCGCCTATGCACCGTGGCCGCCACCGACCTGAGCCGCAAGCATGTCGGCCGACCGATGCCCAATGTGCCGCTGCTCGGCGGCTTCGCCGCAGTGTCGGGGGTAATCAAACTCGAATCGGTGGTGCTGGCCATCAACGACAAATTCTCGGGCAAGGTCGCCGCCGGCAACATCGCCGGCGCCACCGAGGCCTACGACATCGTGCGCGCCGAAATGGACGAAGCGCGCCGCCAGGAGGCTGCCCATGCTTAAGCAGTGTGAAGGTTCCCATGCCGTGGCCGAGGCCGTCGCCCTGTGCCGGCCCGAAGTCATCTGCGCCTACCCGATTTCACCGCAGACCCACATCGTCGAAGGTCTCGGCGAAATGGTGAAATCCGGCGACCTCAAGGATTGCGAGTTCATCAACGTCGAATCGGAATTCGCCGCCATGTCGGTGGCCATCGGCTCCTCCGCCACCGGCGCCCGCACCTACACCGCGACGGCATCGCAAGGTCTGCTGTTCATGGTCGAGGCGGTCTACAACGCCTCGGGCCTCGGCCTGCCTATCGTGATGACGGTGGCCAACCGTGCCATCGGCGCACCGATCAACATCTGGAACGACCATTCCGATTCGCTCTCGCAGCGCGACTGCGGCTGGATCCAGCTGTTCGCCGAAACCAACCAGGAGGCGCTCGACCTGCACATCCAGGCCTTCAAGCTGGCGGAAGAACTCTCGCTTCCGGTGATGGTGTGCATGGACGGCTTCATCCTGACCCACGCCTACGAGCGCGTCGACATGCCGACGCAGGAACAGGTCGACGCCTTCCTGCCGCCCTACGAGCCGCGCCAGGTGCTCGATCCGGCGGAACCCGTGTCGATCGGCGCCATGGTCGGCCCCGAGGCCTTCATGGAAGTGCGCTACCTCGCCCATGCCAAACAGATGCAGGCGCTGGAGCGGATCCCGCAACTGGCGCAGGAGTTCGAGAAAGTCTTCGGTCGCGCCATCGGCGGCCTGATCCATACCTATCGCGCCGACGACGCCGACACCATGGTGATCGCCATGGGCTCGGTGCTGGGCACGATCAAGGACACCGTGGATGAGATGCGCAGCGCCGGGCACAAGATCGGCGTGCTCGGCATCACCAGCTTCCGCCCCTTCCCGCTGGCCGCGGTGGCGGCCGCGCTGAAGCACTGCAAGCGCTTCGTGGTGCTGGAAAAGAGCCTAGCCGTGGGCATCGGCGGCATCGTCGCGACCAACGTGCGCATGGCCGTCACCGGCATGGGCCTCAAGGGCTACACCGTGGTCGCCGGACTCGGCGGCCGCGCCATCACCATGAAGTCGCTCGGCGCATTGTTCGAAAAGGCCGGCCGCGACGAGCTCGAATTGCTGACCTTCCTCGACCTCGACTGGAACGTGGTGAACAAGCAGCTCGAACGCGAGAAGCAGGTGCGCCGTTCCGGTCCCGCCGCCGAAGCCATGCTGCGCGACATCGGCGCTGTTGCCGCGCGCAATTACTAAAAATGGAAACCACCTTCCCCCCAGCCCTCTTCCCGTGGAAGAGGATGACCACGGTTCAGCCGCTATGCGGCTTCCATATTATTGACTTGTCGCCTCCTTGGGGCGGCCCTGCGGAGGCGACCTGACCATGACCGACTTGCAAACCGTCAAGTTCTACCAGACCGGCACCTTCACCGTCGGCAACCGCCTGCTGGCGCCCGAAGAGCGCAGCGTGCAGGCCAACATGCAGCGCACCAACTCGCTCAACTCGGGACATCGCGCCTGCCAGGGCTGCGGCGAAGCGCTCGGCGCGCGCTACGCGATCGATGCGGCGATGAACGCCACCAACCGGCAACTGATCGCCGCCAACGCCACCGGCTGCCTCGAAGTCTTCTCCACGCCCTACCCCGAGACCTCCTGGCAGATTCCCTGGATCCATTCGCTGTTCGGCAACACCGCCGCGGTCGCCACCGGCATCGCCGCGGCGATCAAGATCAAGAAACAGAAAGGCCAGGGCGGCGACGTCCGCGTCGTCGCCCAGGGCGGCGACGGCGGCACCACCGACATCGGCTTCGGCTGCCTGTCGGGCATGTTCGAGCGCAACGACGATGTGCTCTACATCTGCTATGACAACGGCGGCTACATGAACACGGGCGTGCAGCGCAGTTCGGCGACGCCCTCGGCGGCGCGCACGGCGACCACCATGCCGCTCGGCCCCGAGCCGGGCAACCCCTTCGGCCAGGGCAAGTTCGTTCCGGCCATCGCCATGGCGCACGAGATTCCCTACGTCGCCACCGCCACCGTGGCCGACCTGCGCGACCTCGAATACAAGGTCACCAAGGCCATGGGCATCCGCGGCGCGCGCTACATCCAGATCCTGGTGCCCTGCCCGCTGGGCTGGGGCGCGGCTTCGCAGGACACCATTCTGCTCGCCCGACTGGCCAAGGAAACCGGCATCTTCCCGGTGTTCGAGGCGGAATTCGGCGAAGTAAAGTCGGTGCTGGAGATACGGCGACCGCAACCGGTAGAGGAGTACCTGAAGCTGCAAAAACGCTACGCCCACCTCTTCGGCAAGAATCCGGCCGTGGAAACCATCGCGCGGATTCAGGCACAGGCCGACAAGAACATCCGCAAGTACGGCCTGCAAGCCAGGAAGGGAGGCCACTGAAATGGACAAGCCATTTGCCATTACGCTGAACCCCGGCTCCTCGCTGGCCAACCACACCGGCTCCTGGCGCACCTCGCGCCCGGTCTATCTCGACCGCCTGCCGCCCTGCAACCATCAATGTCCGGCCGGCGAAGACATCCAGGGCTGGCTGTTCGATGCCGAATCGGGCAGCTACGAAGCGGCCTGGCGCCACCTGACGCGCGATAATCCCTTCCCGGCGATCATGGGCCGCGTCTGCTACCACAGCTGCGAGGACGCCTGCAATCGCGGCCAGATCGACGAAGCCGTCGGCATCAATTCGGTCGAACGCTTCCTCGGCGACGAAGCCATCAAGCGCGGCTGGAAATTCGCCGCGCCGAAAATCGAATCCGGAAAGAAGGTGCTGATCGTCGGCGCCGGCCCCTCGGGCATGTCGGCCGCCTATCACCTGCGCACGCTGGGCCATGCGGTCACGGTGATGGATGCCGGACCGTTTCTGGGCGGCATGATGCGCTTCGGCATTCCCAAGTACCGCCTGCCGCGCGACGTGCTCGATGCCGAGATGCAGCGCATCGTCGACCTCGGCGTCACGGTCAGACTCAACAGCAAGGTCGACAACATCCTGGAACAGATGAAGTCAGGATCGTTCGATGCCGCCTTCCTTGCTGTCGGCGCCCACATCGGCAAGCGCGCCATGATTCCCTCGGGCGACGCCGCGAAGATCGTCGATGCGATTTCGGTGCTGCGTTCGATGGAAGGTGAAGACAAGCCCCTGCTCGGCCGCCGCGTGGTGGTCTATGGCGGCGGCAATACCGCGGTCGATGTCGCGCGTACGGTCAAGCGCATGGGCGCCGAGCCGATCATCGTTTATCGCCGCACCCGCGACAAGGCGCCGGCGCACGACTTCGAGATCGAGGAGGCGCTGCAGGAAGGCGTGATGATCAAGTGGCTGTCCACCATCAAGCAGGCGGGAGACAAGCAGATCACGGTCGAGAAGATGGCGCTCGACGACAAGGGCTTTCCTCAACCGACCGGCGAGTTCGAAACCCTCGAAGCCGACTCGGTGGTGCTGGCCCTCGGTCAGGACGTGGACCTCGGCCTGCTCAATGGCGTGCCCGGCCTCGAAGTCACGGACGGCGTGGTCAAGGTCGCGCCGAACATGATGACCGGCCACCCCGGCATCTTCGCCGGCGGCGACATGGTGCCGGCCGAACGCAATGTCACGGTTGCTGTCGGCCACGGCAAGAAAGCCGCGCGCCACATCGATGCCTGGCTGCGCGGCGAGACTTACGCGCCGGCGCCCAAGCACGAGGTCGCCCAGTTCGAGAAGCTCAACCCCTGGTACTACGCCGACGCACCGAAGACCGTGCGGCCGATGCTGGACATCATCCGCCGCCAGTCGACCTTCGAGGAGGTGCAGGGCGGACTCGACGAATCCACCGCGCTGTTCGAGGCCAGGCGCTGCCTTTCCTGCGGCAACTGCTTCGAATGCGACAACTGCTACGGCGTCTGCCCCGACAACGCCGTGATCAAGCTCGGCCCCGGCAAGCGCTTCCAGTTCAACTACGACTACTGCAAGGGCTGCGGCATGTGCGTCGCCGAGTGCCCCTGCGGCGCGATCAAGATGGAGGCGGAGGAAATCTAGGAAGAGTCGGCGCTGGCGCTACGGCGGCGGCGATTCTTCCTGGGCCATCGCAGGATAGTGCGGGCCGCAATGTGCCCTGTGCAGTCGTTGGATATGCGTAAATCATCTGACTTCTTTCTGATGAATAGAAGTCTTTCAAGAAGCAATGATGACGAGAGCATTGCTATTGTTTTGTCGTGTACATCTCGCCGCAATCGGGCGGTCTGTAGCGCCTTTCGGTGTTCGACGGGTGCGTGTTCGCAAGTGACAAGGCATGGCCTTCCACCCGGCAAGGCTTAGCGCCTAGCGCATATAGGCGTAGCCCTCCCGTTGCAGTCGAACGATTTCTGCGTCTGCCATGGGTACCATTTTCACGAAGCCGTGAATGTCGGCTGGTCGATAGCCGAGGATAGCTGCGGCGGCCCGACACATGCGAAATTCGATCATGCCGCTTTGAGTCAGGCTTTGCGCCCGAGCCATCAGCTCTCCGTACATGGCGAGGTCCCGAACAGCAAAGAAGGGGATGGCCTCGCCGTGGATTACGAGCACGATCGAAGACTCGAAGGGGTCGGCGGCATACAGCGTGTTGAGGTAGCTGACACGGTCAAGAAGATTCTTGATGTCGGCGACGCCACCTTTGTCTACGTCGTATAGCACCTTGGACGGTGCATATTGGGTGGCCAGAACCTCGGCACGGCCCCAAGGGGCAGTCGTGTCCGCCAATACCGCAGGGGATACCACGACCGTTAGCGCGGCCAGCCATGCATGGAGTGTTTTCAATGGATTATTTTCCGAGTCCCGCCGAGCCTGAGCCTAGTCACGACTCGATCGGCCTTTCGGATGTCGCAGGGGCCGGGCTCCCGCCTTCGCAGGAGCCCGGCGATTGCATTACTTCTTCAGTGCCGGTTGATCGATATAGCGCACGTCTTTGACAGGCAGTGGAAGAGGATTAATGTATCTGTATCCTTTCTCTTGCCAATAAGCCAATTCCGGGAAACCAGCCGGGACTACGGTGATGATGCCGTGCATGTCTTCTGCCTTGAATCCAGCTGCAAGCATGGCGTTGTTGCACATCTTGAACTCGACGCCATCCTTGGCAAGTTCGGCCATCTTGTCGACGATGCCTTGGTACTTTTCGTAGTTTTCCTTGGCAAATGCCCTCAACTCGGGGCCATGGGTCACGACCACCACTTTCCCCTTGGTTTCCTTTTTCGTGTTCTTGACGAAGTTGTAGAGGGTATTTAGCGACTGTGGGTTTTCATAATTGACATCAAAAACGGTATTTGTCGGCGACATTGAGTGCATATCTACTTTTGCCGTTCCGTAGGGAGCAAATTCGGCAGACCAGGCTGACTGGGCCACGCACGCCGCGATGATGAGTGAAGCTATGGTTGTAGTTATCTTCATTACTGTCTCCTCTGTTTATAGGGTTCACCGGTACCCCCGGTGATGGGTAATAAGTCGTCCTAATGTTTTGCCGCACGTGGCAAGCATGGGTCAATCAAGTTGTTCAGCCATGCTTTGAGATGATCCGTTTCCTGCAAAATGACTGCAGGGTTGTTGAACGCGTTCGCGACCAGACTTGCGCCCTGAAGTACCGTGATCACGTGTAGAGCATAGGACGGCGATTCTTCGCCCTGACCCAATTGCCGGAATTGTTCCTCGGTCCACTGCAACAGGAATTTGAGAGGCTTCGCCGTCGCCTCGCTCGACGCTTCGCGTTGCTTGGCTAACTCGTAACACAGGCTGCCGATTGGACATCCATACATCGAGTCGACGTCTTTGTCCGTTACCCAAATCTGAAGCAACGTCTCAAGCCGTTCCCGCGGCCCGGTGGATTCAGTCGCTTCAACCAGCAAATGGTGTAGGCCCGCCACACGTCTGTCAATTATCGCGACAAGAACTTCATCCTTTGTTTTGAAATAGTAATACACGCTTCCCAGTGGGACACCGCCCGCTTCTGCAATCTCGGCGAGAGTAGTGCGCGCATAACCTTGCCGTTGAATCAATCGGCTCGCCGCTTGAACCAATTTGTCTCGACGGTCAACGGTTTCTGATTTGTGATCCATGTGCGAGCCAGTTAGTTAACTAGCTACAATTTAGATATTAGCGTTTGAAATGTCAAGCGAGCGATCCAGAGGCTTGCATGGCTTCATCGATACCTTCGCGCAGTCGCGAGCGGTCGCGCCCTGGGAACAGCAATCGCATATCGAATGCCACGGGCCGTAAGTCAGCGATGAGGTGAAGAGCGGCCGTTCGTCAGCGCGGCCTCAGGTTCGTTCCAACGGCGGCAGTTGGCCGTCTCCAGCCTGCAGTGCAACGCGCTGAAAATCGCCGTCCCGCCAGCGCCAGCGCGGTGCGTCCCTTCGGGAACTTTCAGACCGCCTGCGCGACGCTGCGCGCCCGCAACTGCCCGCAAGCGCCGGCGATATCCTGCCCGGCTGATTGGCGCAGTTTGGCGAAGATGCCGTGACGATAAAGATGCTTCGACATGGCCTCGGCGCGCGTCGAAGAGGGTCGGTCGAAATCGAGGCCATCGACCTCGTTGTACGGAATGAAGTTCATCACCGCGTACTTGCCCCTGAGCAGGCGCACGATGCCGTCGAGTTCTTCGTCGGTGTCATTGATGCCCTCCAGCAGCGTCCATTGGTACTGGATCGGGTAGCCGGTGGCTCGGGCGTAGGTCTCGCCCAGTTCAACGAGTTCTGCCGGATCGATCGCCTGCGCCTTGGGCAGCAATCTTTCGCGCAGCCCGGCGCACGTCGTGTGCAGCGAGAGCGCCAGGGCCGGCTTGACTGCGGCGCGCGGCAATCGCTCGAACACGCGCCGATCGCCGACGGTGGAGAACACCAGGCTTTTGTGGCCGATGCCGCCCGCCGTGCCGAGCAGTTCGATGGCGTCCAGTACGTTGTCGATGTTGTGGGCCGGCTCGCCCATGCCCATGAAGACCACCTTGGTTACCTTGCGTCGGGCGCGGGCCAGCACCACCTGGGCAACGATCTCGGCGCTGCCGAGCTGGCGCAACAGGCCGCTGCGCCCCGTCATGCAGAAGGTGCAGCCGACGGCACAGCCGACCTGGCTCGACACGCAGACCCCCTGGCGCGGCAGCAGCACGGTCTCCACGGTCTGGCCGTCGGCCAGTTCCACCAGCAGGCGAATCGAGCCGTCGGCGCCGACATGTTCGGCGCGCACGCAGGCCAGCCTGGCCAGCTCGGCGGCCAGCGCCGGCAGGGCGGCGCGAACCGGCAGCGGATGGAAGTGCTCGGCCGCGACCGGGCCGTGGTCGAGCGGCAGGGCGCGCGTCCAGGCACGCAGGATGCGCTCCGCGTGGCAGGACTTGGCGCCGTCGCGGTGCAGGGTTTGTCGGATCTGTTCGATGCGCATGGGACCAGAGGTGGCTATGTCCAATGGCACTACCTTAACCCATGTTTGTCGACCGCCTCGGAAACCTCCATTGCATCCAGCAGATGCGGCCAACATGTGCCGTCTGACCAGCCTGCGCCGAAGCTGGCCGTTCTCATCGGCAACTGCGCCGGGGAAAATCCGGTTTCCCTTGACGGTGGCATGGGCGCGCCACCTTCCTTCCGCTCGCCAACGCGGCTATATTGGTCCCGAAGGAGGAGCGGGAGGCATGAACCCTTGGTCAACCATCTGCACAGCTCGCGGCTGCGCAGGCCAGCGCTTGACGGATCGGGCCTTCCTGCCGCCAGGCCGGACGGCTGATCGCCCATGAAGATTGCGGTCCTGGCCGACATCCACGGCAACCTCGAAGCCTTGCGCGCCTGCCTGGCCCATGCCGAGCGGGAGGGCGCCGAGATGCATGTCTTTCTCGGCGACCTGGTGGGCTACGGCGCCGATCCGGTCGCCTGCCTCGACCTGCTGGCTGACCATGCGGCCAGAGGCGCGCTGCTGGTCCGGGGCAATCACGATGATGCAGCGCTGGGCGGGCTGTGCGAAAACATGAACTTCGTCGCCCGCGAAGCGACCTACTGGACACGTGCCCAGTTGGGCGACAGCGAGCGCGAGTTCCTCGCGTCCCTGCCCTACGCGGCGCGGCGCGGCAATCTGCTGTTCGTTCATGCCGGCGTCGATGCGCCGGACCAATGGGATTACATCACCAGCAGCCTGCGGGCCGCACGCTGCATGGATGCCGCGCAGGCGAGCGTGACCTTCGCCGGGCACGTACACCACCCGGCGCTGTACTTCGCGGCCGGCAGCGGCGTGCATCACTTCCTGCCCGTCGCAGGTACGCCGATTCCACTCGCCGGCCGCCGGCGCTGGCTGGCGATTGGCGGTGCCGTCGGCCAGCCGCGCGACGGCAACAACGCGGCAGCGTATGCGATTTATGATGAAGAAAAGCGCATGCTGAAATACTTTCGCGTGCCCTACGACCACATGACGGCTGCGCGCAAGATCCTCGCCGCCGGCCTGCCGCAACGATTGGCACTGCGCCTGCAAAAAGGGGAATGAATGGACAGCGCTGCGCACCTCAGGCCGGGAACGCAGATCGACGCCTACCGCGTGCAGGAAAAACTGCGCGAAGGAGGCATGGCGGTGCTTTACCGGGTCGCCGCAATCGACGGCGGCGAAGCCGGCCTGTTGAAAATACCGAAGCTGGAATTCGGCAACCATCCGGCGTGTTATGCCGGCTTCGAGGTCGAGCAGATGATCCTCGGGCGGGTCGCCGGACCGCATGTGCCGCGTTTGCTGGCCAGCGGCGAGAGCGACTGCGGTCCCTACCTGGTCATGGAAAACATTTCCGGCAGATCGCTCGCCGCTTTCGCTGCGGACGCACCGCTGCCGGCCACCGAGGTCGCCCGCCTCGGTGCCGCGCTGGCCTCGGCGCTGCATGATCTGCATCGGCAGGAAGTGGTGCACCACGACATCAAGCCGTCGCATGCAATCCTGCGCGAGGATGGTCAGGCGACGCTGATCGACTTCGGGCTGGCCTTTCACGGCCACCTGCCCGATCTGGCCGAAGCCGAATCGGATAAACCGCTGGGCACGATCGCCTACATCTCGCCGGAGCAGATTGCCGGTGTGCGCGGCGATCCGCGCAGCGATGTGTTTTCGCTCGGGGCGATCCTCTACCTTCTGGCCACCGGCCGGCTGCCCTTCGGCGAACCGACCGGCATGGGCGGTCTGCGGCGGCGTCTCTATGTCGATCCGCTGCCGCCGCGCCGCATCATCCACGATCTGCCCGAGTGGCTGCAGGAAATCATCCTGCATTGCCTCGAAGTGCACACCGAAGCCCGCTATGCCACAGCGGCGCAGGTAGCGCACGATCTGACGCACCCCGACCAGGTGGCACTGACGGAACGCGGTCGCCGCATGAAACGCGCGGGGCCCCTGGTTGCCGCCCGACGCTGGCTGGCGGCGCTGTCCGCACCACCGCCCGTGCACAAGCCGCCGACAGCGTACCTGGCGCTGGCGCCGCACGTTCTCGTCGCAGTCGATACCGCCTGCAACAGCGAGGCCCTGTTTCAGGCCCTGCGCGACGCCACGCGACGCACCATCGGCGGCGAGCAACACTGGCGCGTGAGCTGCGTCAGCGTGCTGGAGCCCTCGCTGCTGACCGAGCAGGAAGACGGCGCCGAGATCATGCGCGGGCTGCACCTGCAGCGCCTGGTGGAATTGCACCACTGGGCGCAGCCGCTCGGCCTGCCGCAGGAACGCCTGCGCTTTCACGTACTCGAAGGCAGTGATGTGCCGGCCCGGCTGATCGACTACGCCCGCGCCAGTCATGCTGATCACATCATCATCGGCGCGCGCGGCAGTTCGGGTTTACGGCGATTTCTCGGCAGTGTGTCCGCACGCGTGGCGGCCGAGGCGCCGTGCACGGTGACTGTGGTTCGCGCCGCGCATGCATCCGGCATCGGCACTTAAACTTTTGATCCTGAAATCAAAACATTTGATTGATGATGAATAGTTCCGTAGTCTGATTACGCAGGACGCGAACCGACAACCATAGTCGGGAGCGTCTGCAAATGCTTTCACTTTGCCGCGGCACCCGCCGCAGATCGCATATACGGAGGAGGAAAATCATGCGCACCATCAAGCAAACATTCATCACGCTCGTCAGTTGCGGATTTCTGGCTGCCAGCGGCAGCGCGCTTGCCCAGGAAACACCCACCGCGGCACCTGCCGGCGTCAAGCTGGTCGAGGCCAAGGCAGTGCAGGACCTGCAGGCCAAGGGCGCGGTACTGATCGACACGCGCAGGGCCAACGAATTTGCCGAAGCCACCATCAAGGGTGCCATTTCCGTGCCCTACGATCCGGAAAAGAGCGCGAAGGATGCGAACTTCGACGCGGCCCAGGACAAATACGACATGGGCAAGATCGCCGACAAGAACAAGGACTACGTGGTGTTCTGCAATTCCGGCACCTGCTGGAAGTCCTTCAAGGCGGCCGTCGTGATGGCCAAGGCCGGCTACAAGAACGTGCACTGGTACCGCAACGGCGTTCCCGACTGGAAGGCCCGCAAGCTGCCGATGGAATAAGTCCCCGTGATGTTTCGTCTATAGATAGCGGAGGCCCTTGCGCCTCCGCTGTCTGTCCGCGGCGCCCTGTCGCGGAAGCTGTCCCTGGTAGCTTGGCTCTTTCACACGCGGCAATATGGAGGAACGGCAATGGTCTATACAAAAAAATCGCCCGCGCTTTTCATCATCGGTCTGGTGATGCTGCTGTGGGGCTGGCTCAACGCCAGCGGCAACATTGATGGCATGCAGCAGTATTTTCAAAAGAGCGCGTACTCCGACCACCTGAAGGTCAAGGAGAAGTTCGACGCCGAATTCCGAGTTGCCAGCGAGATTGCGACGGCGGAGAACAAACCGGCGCCGGACATGAAGATGCCGAAGTCGAAATTCGACGAAGCCAAGGCCTTCCAGGCGACCATGTGCTACATCTTCGGCGGCATCGCCACCCTGCTCGGCCTGCTGATGCTGGTGTGGACGCCCAAGGAAGGCAACCTCGACTATTACCTCTCGATCTTTCCCGGCATGGCCTACATGCTGACGATCGCCTTCATCGTGCGCTGGGGCCTGGATCCGATGTTCGCCAACTGGGGCCGGGCGGCGCAACCGACCCTGGGCTGGAACTTCGCCAGCATCTTCAACCTCAACTACGTGGTGTTGGGTATCGTCATCGGCATCGTCATCGTCAACGTGTTCAAGATCCCGGACTGGGCCGCCAACGGCGTGCGCACCGCGCGCTTCTTCCTCAAGACCGGCGTGATCCTGCTCGGCGCGCTGTACAGCGCGACCGAACTGGCGCAGCTCGGCATGATCTCGGTGCTGATGATCGGCGTCTTCGTGCTCGGCTCGATCGGCGTCGTGCTGTACATGGGACGGCGCATGAACACCGGCAACTCAATGACGGCGGTGCTCGCCTCGGGCGTGGGCGTCTGCGGCGTTTCGGCCGCAGTTGCGGCGGCGCCGGTGGTCAATGCCAAGGCGGCGGAAATCGCCTACACCATCGGCACCATCCTGGTCTGGGGCGTCGGCTGCATGTTCCTCTTCCCCACCATCGGCCATCTGCTCAACATGGGCCCGGTGCAATTCGGCGCCTGGGCCGGCACCGGCATCCTCAACTCGGCGCAGGTCGCCGGCGCCGCGCTGGCCTTCGATCCGCACGGCATCGAGACGCTGAAGGTCGCCGAGATATTCAACATCACCCGCGTGCTGTTCCTGCCCATCGTCGTGCTCTGGCTTGCCACCTGGTACGTCAAGCACGAAGTCGGCGCCGAGAAGGTCGATCTGGGCAAGGTGCTGTTCGCCAAGTTCCCGGTATTCGTGCTCGGCTTCATCCTGATGTTCCTGCTGTCGACCCTCGGCGCCTTCACGCCGGCCGGGCACTACCAGGGCAAGTACTTCAGCAGCGCGCAGATAAAGGAAGACAAGCTGCTCAAGGGCAAGGAGACCAAAGCCATCGAAGCCGAACTGGCGCGCCTCAAGGAGCCAGCCGGCGCCAAGCAACTGCAGGACCACTTCACCGAGAAGGCCATCAACATCGGCCAGCGCCACGCCACGCCGGAGGACGCCTACAAGGGCCTCACCGAACTGATCGCCAACAAGAAGATGAGCACTCGCGAGCAGGAAACGCTGCTCAAGGCCGTGGGCAAGATGAAAGGACTGGATGCGGTCACTGCGAATGCCATCGACAAGGCCAGCAAGGCGGCCTACCACAGCTCGAAGACGATCGGCGCCTTCCGCGACTGGCTGGCCTGGCTGTTCTCGATCGGCCTGATCGGGCTGGGCATGCAGATCACCATGGCCGCGCTGAAGCAGGCCGGTGGCACGCCCCTGATCATCGGCGGCGTGGTCGGCACGGCCAAGGCGGTCGGCTCGCTGATCGTGGTGCTGCTGTTCATCAAAGAATTCATTTAAGGAGAGCCATCATGTCGGAACAAAAATTCGAGCGCGGCACCAGCCTGTCGATCTTCGTCAGCGACCGCAGGGAAGACATCGGTTCCCTGGTCTTCGCGCTGCTGATCGCCATCGGCATCGTATTGTTCGTCGGCCAGTAGCTTCGTTGCTGCCGCGACAGCCGGTCCCGTCCCGCCCGCCGTTCTGTCGGGAGGGACGGGACTTTTCTTTCCCGGGATTAACGCCCGGAACCGCATTCACGGACCACCCAGCATGAAGACGCCACTGAAACTATTGCTTTGCCACCACGGCACTGGCGGCGCATTGGCGGCGGAAGCGCTGGCCTATGAGCTCGCCGTGCCGGGCACCACCACCGTCGTCCATTGCCTCGTCGTACCCGAATTCTGGGCCGGCATGCAGGGCGACGACTGGCTCAACAACGCATCGACGCGCGATGCCTTTGGCAATTACCTCGAGGGCATGCTCGAAGCGGATGCCAGGCGCGAACTGGCCGCTGTCGCATCACGCTGCCAGGAACGCGGGCTGGCCTGCGAACCGGTGATGCGCCTCGGCAATCCGGCCGAAACCGTGCTCGCCGTTGCCGGCGAAGTCGGCGCCGACCTCGTCGTCATCGGCTCGCCGCGACGGAAAGGCGAGGAAGGCCTGCGCTCGCGCATGGAGCTCGAAACGCTGGTGCGCGGACTCCAGTGTCCGCTGCTGATCGCACCTCATCCTTGAGCCAGAAGCCAGACTCAAGGATCGGCACGGACGCCGCGCCGGAAGACCGCATCCGCGCCGAGACCCAGGTCCCGATCGGCGCCGAAGCCATGTTCGAGTTCGTCTCGGACATCGAGCGACTGGTGCGCCTCAACCCCCATCTCGTCATCGAAACCTGGCAGCGCCTGCCCGACGGCATGCGCCTCGCCGCGCTCAACGAGACCACCGGACGGCGCATCGAGACGGCAGTCCGGGTCGAAACTACGCGCTCGCTGCACACCATCGTCCTGAGCTACGCCGACGGCCTCAAGCAGGCAACGACACTGACCGTCGAAGGCGGCGATGGGGATGGCTGCCGCCTGATCGTTACCGAACACTACCCGTTCATCGCCGATGCGCAGGATCCGCGTGTCGCCGAAGTCGATCGCAGCCTGATCCCCTGGGTCGCTGCCATCCGCCGCCACCTGCTCGACCGCAAGCGCTGGGGCTGGCTACCGGGCTGGCGCTGGTGGCACGAACAATTCCTGCCGGGCATGCCGCCGCGCCAGCGGCGCATCGTGCGCATGATCGTCTGGGTCGGCGTGCTCGAGTTCGTCGTATTCCTCTTCGTCGCCGCGATATTCTGGGCGGAGCGGCACAGCGGGTCTTGAATATCGTGATTGGCGCCAATGCAAAGTCGGCGCTGGCAGGACGGCGATTTGGAAACGCGATGGATGGTAGCTGGCAAAGGAAGGGGACAACACCTCACCTGTGGCAGACGGTAACTCTCGCCTGCCGGAAAAGCAGCGAAGCCCGCCCGGTCACCCGGCGAAATAGACGGCGACCAGCACCAGCAGGATGGCGACCGCCTGAAATTCGACGCGCCTGATCATCCAGTGCACGCTATCGGCATGCCCAACCTGATGATTGGCGACCATGGACGAAAGTCCTGTCGCCAGCGCAGCGACAGTAGCAAACATGGCCGCCAGAACTACCATGGTAAAGAAACTCATGATTCCCCTCCACTTCAGCCGACGCACAAACGCTTACCTTATGGATAGCTTATCGGTTCAAATCTGGCAATGCCCGGATACCGGCACCACCGCCCAAGTTCCAATGCTATGCTGCCGCCCTGGTTTCCCGGACAAGGCGATTTGCCAAAGTACGCCAATGGAAAGCAGCAAAGCGCCCGTGCAAAAACATCCCCTCTTCGTAGCTGACCTTCAGGAACTGGTTTCGCTCAGTCCGGACCCGATCATTGGGGTGAACCGGAGCGGATTGATCGTCCTGTTCAACAAGGCTGCCGAACAGCTGCTCGGCTACCGCGGTGACGAGATCATCGGACAGCTTGCGATCACGCAGGTCTATCCGACGGCCGACCATGCGCGCAAGGTCAACAAGCAGATGTACGCCAGCGCCGATCGGCATATCCAGGGATACGAGACCCAGTTGGTCGCCAAGGGCGGCCGCGTGATCGACATTCGCCTGTCGGCAAAGCTCATGGTGCGCAATGGCGAGGACGTGGGCAGCATCGGCTTTTTTCACGATCTGACCGAGACCAAGCGGCTCGAAGCGCAGCTCAAGCAGATGTCGGTGACCGACAATCTGACCGGCTTGCACAATCAGCGACATTTCCTGTCGGTTCTGGAAACCGAGATCGAACGCGCCAGGCGCCACCACCGTCCCCTGAACCTGATATGCATCGACCTGGACAACTTCAAGCAGGTGAATGATGTGCTCGGCCATCTCGAAGGCGACAACGCGCTGCGTTTCACCTCACATATCATGCAGAGCGAGCTGCGCAAGGTCGACATGGCGTTTCGCTACGGCGGTGACGAATTCATGGTGCTGCTGCTTGATACACCCGAAGAGGAAGCCAGGGCCATCGGTCGCCGGCTGAAGACGGCGTTCGACAGGCACTGGGCCGAAGAATGGATTCCGAAGCCGGGATGTCCCGTGGTCAGCCTTAGCATTGGCATTGCGGAATTCGACCAGAATGAATCTGCGGAAGACCTGATGCGCCGGGCTGACATGCTCATGTACGAATCGAAGCAGAGCAGCCGTCCGGCATGAAGCGACACCCGCTCCGCACCCCGCCAGGACGGGCCTGATACGCGCGGTTTGGAGGCACGCCAGGTGCCCGCCGGCGGGCGCCAATTCCGCCTTCCCCACTTAATTCCACGGGTCTATGTCTTGCAGATAAGGAGCAGTGGCGCATGACAAGCGAGGTCGACCGGGAACGCAACCGCCTGCTCCAGGAAATCCGCGTCGAAGCCTGGGACACGCGCGATTACACCGGGCGTACGGCCTTCGACCAGCGCATGATGGACGCGCTGCACGGCGTGCCGCGCCACGAGTTCGTCGAGGGAGACTCGCTGCATCGTGCCTACGCCAACCATCCATTGCCGATCGGCCACGGCCAGACCATCTCGCAGCCCTACATCGTGGCCCTGATGACGGACCTGATCCAGCCCGAGCCGGATGACGTGGTGCTTGAGATCGGCACCGGCTCGGGCTACCAGGCGGCCGTGCTTTCGCGCCTGGTGAAGTACATCTACTCGATCGAGATAGTCGCCGAACTGGCCCGCGAAGCCGGCGCGCGCCTGCGGCGCCTGGGCTATGACAACGTCGAGGTGCGCAACGGCAATGGCCGCCTCGGCTGGCCGCTGCATGCACCCTACGACGCGATCCTGGTCACCGCCGCGGCGAGCCGGATCCCGCCGGCGCTGGTCGCGCAATTGAAGCCGGGCGCGCGCCTGGTGATTCCGGTCGGCCATCCGCATGACGCACAGGAACTGGTAGTGGTCGAAAAGCGCGAGGATGGCAGCGTCGACCAGAAGCCGGTACTGCCGGTGGCCTTCGTCCCGCTGACGGGGAGCAGCGCAGACTGAACCATCCGTGCCGCATGACGAGCGCGGGATCGCGGTATCATCGCCGGGCCGGTTGAAGGCGCGCCACGACAGCGATGCCGGCAAAGGCGGCGAGTCCGGACGGGTTGGGAGCAGAACGGAATTTCCTTCAATGAGAGGAGCAAGACCGTGAGCACACACGAAGGCAAGACCAGGGTAACGATTCTGACGGGAACCTACCGGATCAAGGGCTACATCGATCTGCTGCCCGGCGCGCGCGTCACCGACTACATGCAGGAGTCGCGCGAGTTCGTCGCCGTGATGGACGCGGAAATCCACGAAGCCGAGGTGGCGGGCCGTCAGGTCATGGTCGCCCCCTTCATCGACGTGAATCGAAACCACATCCAGGTTATCGCGCCGTGCTGAGCGGCCGCTGATCGCTGCTGCAAGCCTGCAGCACGCACATCGGAAAATCCCATGCGCGCGATGGTGCTGGAGCGGCCCGGAACGCCGCTGCGCCTGATCGAACTGCCGGTACCGCAGGCGAATCGCGGCCAGGCACTGATCGAGGTGGAGGCCTGCGGCGTGTGCCGCACCGACTTGCACCTGATCGATGACGAACTGCCCGATTCGCTGCTGCCGATGATTCCCGGCCACGAGATCGTCGGCCGCGTCGCCGCGATCGGCGATGGCGTCACGGATTTGGTGCCCGGTCAGCGCGTCGGCGTACCGTGGCTGGGCTGGACTTGCGGCGAGTGCCGTTTCTGCATCGACGGTCGCGAAAACCTCTGCGCTGCGGCGCGCTTCACCGGCTGTCAGATCCAGGGCGGCTATGCCGACTACACGGTTGCCGACGCGCGCTACTGCTTCCCATTGCCGGAGATCGGCGACGCCGCGGAACTGGCGCCGCTGCTCTGTGCCGGACTGATCGGCTACCGGGCCCTGCGCATGGCCGGCGCAGCGAATCGCATCGGCATTTACGGCTTCGGCGCGGCAGCGCATATCGTGGCCCAGGTTTTGCGCCACCAGCGGCGCGAGTTCCACGCCTTCACCCGCCCGGGCGATCTCGCCAGTCAGGCATTCGCCCGCAGCCTGGGCGCCGCCTGGGCCGGCGGCACCGATCAGTTCCCGCCGCAAGCGCTGGATGCGGCACTGATCTTTGCCCCGGCCGGCGCCCTGGTGCCGACCGCACTGCGCCATCTGGAAAAGGGCGGCTGCGTAGTTTGCGCCGGGATCCACATGAGCGAGATTCCAGCCTTTCCCTACGCCATCCTCTGGGGCGAGCGCAGCATCCGTTCGGTGGCCAACCTGACCCGCCGCGACGGCCTCGAATTCCTCACCCTGGCGCCGCTCGTGCCGATTCGCACCGAGATCCACCGCTTTGCGCTGGAGCAGGCCAACGAAGCCCTGCAACAGCTGCGCCACGGCGCATTCCAGGGTGCAGCGGTGCTGACGATAAAGACGAGCCGCGCCTAGTCGCGATCGCCCGCGCCGGGCGTCTTGCGGCGGCGGCGACGGCCGCCGCCGGCAAAGGATTGGCGCGCCTGCGACATCTCTGCCATACGGCTGGCGACCAGGTAATTGATGCTGCCTTCCGGCACCACGCCTTCGTCGTCCGGATCGCCGGGGGCAATGCCGGTCAGGAGCTCGATGGCCTGCTCGACCGTGGTGACGGCGTGAATGCGGAACCTGCCCTCGGCCGCCGCGGCCACCACATCATGGCGCAGCATCAGGTGTTTCAGGTTGGCCTCCGGAATCAGCACGCCCTGGCGGCCGGTGAGTCCGCGCAGGCGGCAAATGTCGAAGAAACCCTCGATCTTCTCGTTGACTCCGCCGATGGCCTGAACCAGGCCGAACTGGTTCACCGATCCGGTCACCGCCAGCGACTGGTCGATCGGCGCGCCGGATAGCGCGGAAAGCAGCGCGCAGAGTTCAGCCAGCGACGCGCTGTCGCCCTCGACCGGGCCGTACGACTGCTCGAACACCAGGCTGGCCGAAAGCGACAGCGGCGTCTGACTGGAATAGCGTGTGGCGAGGAAGGAGGAAAGAATCATCACGCCCTTGGAATGGATCGGGCCGCCCATTTCGGTCTCGCGCTCGATGTCGATCACGTCGCCTTCGCCCACCCTGACGGTCGCAGTGATGCGCACCGGGTGGGCAAAGCGGAAATCGCCCAGATCGATCACCGCGAGGCCGTTGATCTGGCCGACATGGCCGCCGCTGGACGTGATCAGCAGGGTGTTCTCGAGAATCGCCTGCTGATACTGGTCGCGCAGGCGGTCATGGCGCCGGGTGCGGGCGTCGAGTGCCGTCTCGATATCCGCGGCGCCGACCACGGCGCGGCCCTCCCGCTGCGCGCAGTGGTCCGCCTCCTGCATCAGGTTGGCGATCTGCCGGGTATTGGTGGACAAGCGCTGCGCATCGCCGACGAGACGCGCCGACTGCTCGATGACGCGCGCCACGGCAGCGCATGCGAAGGGGCGCAAGCCGTCCCGGCGGCACAGGTCGGCAATGCGCCGGGCCAGTTGGCGGGTGTTGTCGTCGCTGCGCTCGACATCGGTTTCGAAATCGGCTGCGACGCGGAACAACTCGCCAAACTCGGGATCGTATTCCTTGAGCAGGTAGTACAGCATCGGCTCACCGAACAGCACCACCTTGCACGACAGCGCAATCGGCGCCGGCACCAGAGGCAGGGCGGCGGTGAAGCCCAGGGTCCGCTCCAGCGATTCAATGTGGATTTCACCGGCCTTGAGGGTGCGCTTGAGGGCTTCCCAGGCGAAGGGCTGGCGCAGCACCTTGTCGGCATCGAGCAGCAGGAAGCCGCCATTGGCACGATGCAGGGCGCCGGCCTTGATCATTGTGAAATTCGTCACCAGTGTGCCCATATGCGCCAGGTGATCGACGCGGCCGAGCAGATTGGGAAAGGTCGGATTGTCCTCGATGACGATCGGCGCCGAGGTGCTGCCGGCGTGATCCACCAGCAGGTTGGCGTGGTAGCGCTGCACCGAAATGCCGTCGCCGGTAAGCTCGTAGCCCTCGCTGTCGCCGTGCTGCTCGCGCAGTCCTTCGCCGTATTCGACGATGTCGGCGAGTACTTCGTCAAGGAAGCTCAGGACATTGGACAAACCGGCGTAGCGTTCCTTGAGTTCGTCGATCAGGTGGCCGACAGCCAGGCTCATGGTATCGCGGCCAAGCTGGCGCAGGCGCCCCTGCATTTCCCGGCGCCAGCGCGGAAACTGGTGCAGGAGTTTCTGCAAGGGTTCGCCAAAGGCTGTGATCAGCTGGCCGAGCCTCTGTTTTTCCTCATCGGCCAGGGCGGCAAACGCATCGGGCGTCATCGGCTCCTCACCGGCCAGCGGGGCAAAGGCGAAGCCCTGCGCGGTGCGTACCAGGGCGACGCCCTGCTTGCGGGATTCGTCGCCGAGCTGATTCAGCGCAGCGGTTTCACGTTCCTTGAGCTCGGTCTGGATGGCCTCGGCGTGCGAGCGGAAATCCTCGCTGTCGAAGGCCGCGGCGATGGCGGGTTCGAGTTCCTCGATCAGGCGTTGCATGTCGCGCCGCAATTCGGCGCCGCGCCCGGCAGGCAGTGTCAGGACGCGCGGCGACTGGGCATCGGCAAAATTGTTGACATAGCAGCAGTCGTCGGGCGCCGGCTGGGTGGCCGCCTTGGCCTGCAGCAGCGTGCGCACATCCTCGTGCCGTTCGCTGCCAGGCTCGCCGAGCACGAACAGGTTGTAGCCGGGACGGGCAACGTCGATGGCGAAGCGCACGGCTTCAACGGCGCGGGCCTGGCCAAAAACCTCGTCCAGCGGCGGCAACTGGTCGCTGGTTTCGAAATCCCGCAGGGCCGGATCGCAGGCACGGTAAAGCGCCTGTGGAGCAACGGGCTTCAGATCGGTCACGGCAGGTGGGCTCGGTTGATTTGCTGATCGGGAATCCGGCACAACCCGCGGCATCGCCCTTTGTTGCAGGACTGCGCGGGACGGCAGAATTATGCCGGCAAACTCGGCGCCCGAATATGCGCCCCGTCAACCACCGTTCTGAAAGTCGGCGCTGGCAGCACGGTGCCGCCAGCGCCGACCGGGCAGGGCTACACGCAGCCGGTAGGCTTGGGCATGCCCGCGTACCGCGCGGCCTGCTTGGCCGGGCCGTAGGGGAACAGGTCGAACAGGTACTTCTTGTCGCCGAACTGTTCGCCCAGCGAACCGCCGATCAGTTTCGACATGACGCGCAGATTCGGCGCCGTGCCGTTCTCGGCGTAGTACTCGCGAATCCAGCGCACCACCTGCCAGTGCTCATCGGCCAGCGCCAGTTGGTCGCGCTCGGCAAGGCATTGCGCGACGTCTTCGCTCCAGTCGTCGAGCGAGGCCAGGTAGCCTTCGGCGTCGGTTTCGATTTCACGGCCATTTACGTTGATCATTTTTGTCTCTCTGTTGAAAAGGGTTGGGATTAATACTTGAGTAATTTTGTCGGATTATAGATTCCGGTTTGAGATTCGTACATAGAGATTGCTGCAGCCGCCATCGGGACCACTTATCGCCTGCAATTGCCGGGAACCTCCGGGCATGCCCGCCGCCAGCACGGCAAGCTGGACGCAGAGCCTGCAAATCCGGATAATTCGACCGAATCCGTTTGATGCTGACCTGCGGCCCGAGGGCACCCCCGGCGCAGGTCTATTTTTTCCCTAGTCCGAGAGAACATCATGGCCGCAGCAATGCCCCAAATGGCTCCCCCCGCCGCCGCTACCCGGCTCCTGCTTTCCGGCAACGAAGCCGTCGCCCGCGGCGTCTGGGAATCCGGCGTCCGTGTCGCCGCCGCCTACCCCGGCACGCCAGCCACCGAGATCATCGAATCGCTGGCGCGCTATCCCGACCTGTACGCCGAATGGTCGGTCAATGAGAAGGTTTCGATGGAAGTCGCGCTGGGCGCCTCGATGACCGGCGCCCGGGCCTTCTGTGCCATGAAGCACGTTGGCCTCAACGTCGCCAGCGACTGCCTGATGACCATGACCATCACCGGCGCCTATGGCGGACTGGTGATCGCCGTGGCCGACGACGTCGGCATGTCTTCCTCGCAGAACGAGCAGGATTCGCGCTTCTGGGGCCGCTTCGCCCACATCCCGGTGCTGGAGCCGGCGGACTCGCAGGAAGCCTACGAGATGACGAAGTTTGCCTTCGGCTTCTCGGAGCAATACGAAACACCGGTGCTGCTGCGCCTGACCACGCGCATCTGCCACGTCAAGGGACTGGTTGTCGTCGGCGAGCGCGAGGCCCACGAACCGGCCGGCTTCGTCAAGAATCCGCAGCGCTGGGTGATGGTGCCGGCCCACGCCAAGGCACGCCTTCCCGCCCTGTTCCAGCGCGACGAAACCCTGCGCGCCGTGTCGGAAGTGTCGCCGCTGAACGTGCTGGAAGCCGGCACGGATCGCAGCGTCGGCTTCGTCACCTCGGGCCCGGCCTACATGCACGTCAAGGAAGCTTTCCCGAATGCGCCGGTGCTGAAGCTGGGCCTCTCCTACCCCTGGCCACCGGAAAAAATGCGCGAACTGGCGGCGATGTGCGACAAGCTGGTGGTGGTCGAGGAAACCGAGAAGCTGCTGGAGACCGAAATCAAGGCCGCCGGCATTGCCTGCCACGGCAAGGACGTGCTGCCCAGCATCGGCGAGCTGTCGCCGCAGGTGCTGACGCCGGCAGTCGACCGCCTGCTCGGCAAGCCGGTGCCGCCGCCGGCACCCGCCGCGGCGCCGCCCAAGGTCTTCCCGCGGCCGCCGACGCTGTGCGCCTCCTGCCCGCACATGGGCATGTACTACACGCTGTCGCAAATCAAGAACATCATCGTCACCGGCGACATCGGCTGCTACACGCTCGGCGCCGGCCACCCGTGGAACGCGCTGGACACCACGATCTGCATGGGCGCGACGATGGGCGTGGCGCTGGGCATCGACAAGGGTCGCGGCGCGGTCGACAAGAACAAACGGATACTGGCCGTGATCGGCGATTCGACCTTCATGCACATGGGCATGCAGGGCCTGCTCGACATCACCTACAACCACGGCAACATCACCGTCCTGCTGCTCGACAACAACACCACCGGCATGACCGGCGGCCAGGCCACGCCGGCCTCGGGCAAGGACATCCATGGCAAGGAAGCACCCAAGGTCGACCTGTTCAAGATCGTCGAGGCGCTGGGCGTGCCCAACGAGCGCATCAAGATCGTCGATCCCTATGAGCTGCCGGTGCTGTTCAAGACCGTGCGCGAGGAGATCAAGATCGAAGGCCCTTCGGTCATCATCGCGCGGCGGCCCTGCGTGCTGATCGACGACTTCAAGCCTTTCCGTCCGTATCTGGTCGAGGAAGACAAATGCACCGGCTGCGGCAACTGCATCGAGGTGGGCTGCCCGGCGATCCACGTCACGCATCGCGACAAGGTGATCAAGCCTTCGGGCAAGGAAGTCGAACTGGCCTTCGTCAGCATCGACAGCCAGGCCTGCACCGGATGCGGCCTCTGCGTCCAGCCCTGCGCGCCGGATGCGATCCAGCATGTGCCGCGCCGCGACATTCCGATCCACATCGTCAAGACTTCGAGCACGTCATGAGCAACGACATCACCAACATCCTCGTCTGCGGCATCGGCGGCCAGGGCGTCATGACGGCCACCGAGATCCTCGCCGAGGCGGCCATCGCGGAAGGCCACGACGTCAAGAAGACGGAGGTTGCCGGCATGGCCCAGCGTGGCGGCGTGGTCACCTCGCACCTGCGCTTCGGCCGCAAGGTGCTCTCGCCGCAGATCGAACCCGGCACGGTGCAGGTGCTGCTCGGCTTCGAAGGCGCCGAGGCACTTCGCTGGTCGCACTACCTGAAGCCCGACGGCCTGGCGCTGGTGAACAACGCCAAGCTGGTGCCGCCCGTGGTCGAGTTGGGTCTATTCGATTACCCGGAGGACCCCACCGGCCAGATGCGCGCCGCCGGCCATCGCGTGGTGTCCTTCGACGCCATGACCATCGCCCGCGACCTCGGCGAAGTGAGACTGGGCAACACCGTGATGCTCGGCGCCATTGCCGATTACCTGCCCTTCGCGTCGGACGTGTTGCTGGCCTGCATCGACAAGCGCTTCGCGCGCAAGGGCGAGAAGGTCGTCGAGGCCAACCGCCAGGCCTTCGCCGCCGGGCGCGACGCGGTGGCGAAACAACTCGCCGCGACTGCTGCCTGAAACCAACGGAACGAACCATGACAGCACGAATCATCGACGGCAACGCCCTCTCCGCCGAAATCCGCGGCCAGCTTGCCGAGCGCGCCGCCGTCCTCAAGGACAAGGGCATCACCCCCTGCCTCGCCGTGATCCTGGTCGGCGAAGACCCGGCCTCCGCCGTTTATGTGCGCAACAAGGTCGCCGCCTGCGAGAAGGCCGGCATGCGCTCGCTGCGCGACGTCTATGCGCCTGACGTCGATCCCGCCGTGGTATTCAAGCGCATCGCCGAACTCAACGCCGATCCGACAGTGCATGGCATCCTGGTCCAGTTGCCGCTGCCCAAGCACTTCGATTCCGAAGCAGTGCTCGAATCGATATCGCCCGGGAAGGATGTCGACGGCTTCCATGCCGAAAACGTCGGCGCCCTGATGCAGGGCAATCCGCGCTTCATTCCCTGCACGCCCTATGGCGTCATGAAAATGCTGGAAAGCGCCAAGGTCCCGCTCAAGGGTGCCGAAGTCGTCATCGTCGGCCGCAGCAACATCGTCGGCAAGCCGATGGCCATGCTGCTGCTGGCACAAAGCTGCACCGTCACCATCTGCCATTCGCAGTCGAAGGACCTGGCCTTCCACACCCGGCGCGCCGACATCCTGGTGGCCGCCGTGGGCCGCGCCAGGATGATCACCGGAGACATGATCAAGCCCGGCGCCACGGTGATCGATGTCGGCATCAACCGCACCGCCGAGGGCAAGCTGTGCGGCGACGTCGATTTCGAAACCGCCAAGGAAGTTGCCGGCGCGATCACCCCGGTACCGGGCGGCGTCGGCCCGATGACCATCACCATGCTGCTGGCCAACACGCTCGAAGCGGCTGAACGTACGCAAATGAGGTGCGTGAAATGAAACCACTGGTCGGCATCGTGATGGGCTCGGATTCGGACTGGCCGGTGATGCAGGCCGCCGCCGCGATGCTCAAGGAATTCGGCGTGCCCTACGAGGCACGGGTAGTCTCGGCGCATCGCACGCCCGACCTGCTGTTCGACTATGCCGCCGTGGCGCAGGAACGCGACCTGCGCGCGATCATCGCCGGCGCCGGCGGCGCCGCGCACCTGCCCGGCATGCTGGCGGCCAAGACCATCGTCCCGGTACTCGGCGTGCCGGTGCCCTCGAAGCACCTCAACGGGCTCGATTCCCTGCTCTCCATCGTGCAGATGCCCAAGGGTGTCCCGGTCGCGACCTTCGCCATCGGCGAAGCCGGCGCCGCCAATGCGGCGCTCACGGCGATCGCCATCATCGCCACGGCCAACGACGATTACGGCCGCGCGCTGGCGAAGAAACTCATGGAATTCCGCAGCCGCCAGAACGAGAAAGTGCTGGCGATGAAGCTGCCGGACCTCTGATGAACATTGCCCCGATCCGGGACTATTTCACCGGACTGCAGGACCGCATCGTCGGCGAACTCGAAGTCATGGAAGGTCAGCCCTTCCTGCGCGATGCCTGGGAGCGGCCGCAAGGCGGCCCGGCGAACAGCCATCCCCCCAGCCCCCTTCCCACGGAAGGGGGTGACAATGGTTCGCTTCGCTCCGGGTCAAACACTTCCGCCGCCTCGGGGCGGCCCAGCGGCGGCGGGATCTCCCGCCTGATCGAAGACGGCAAGCTGTTCGAGCGCGGCGGGGTCAATTTCTCCCACGTCATGGGCGAGCAGATGCCCGCCTCGGCCACCGCCCACCGCCCCGAACTGGCCGGCCGCCGCTGGCAGGCGATGGGCGTCTCGCTGGTGCTGCATCCACTCAACCCCTACTGCCCGACCGCACACATGAACGTGCGCTTTTTCGTCGCCGAGAAAGAGGGCGAACAGCCGGTCTGGTGGTTCGGCGGCGGCATGGACCTGACGCCCTACTACGGCTTCGAAGAAGACGCGGCTCACTTCCATCGCAACTGTCGCGACACGCTCGCGCCTTTCGGCGCCGAGGTCCATGCGCGCTACAAGAAGTGGTGCGACGACTACTTCTTCCTCAAGCATCGCAACGAGGCGCGCGGCGTCGGCGGCATCTTCTTCGACGACCTTAACGAGGGTGGCTTTGACCGTTGCTTCGGACTGACCCGGGCCGTCGGCAACAGCTTCACTGCCGCCTACCTGCCGCTCATCGCGCGCCGCCGCGACACGCCCTACGCTGATCGCGAACGCGACTTCCAGGCGTACCGGCGCGGCCGCTATGTCGAATTCAACCTGGTCTGGGATCGCGGCACGCTGTTCGGCCTGCAGTCCGGCGGACGCACCGAATCGATCCTGATGTCGCTGCCGCCGATCGTCAAATGGCGCTACAGCTGGCAGCCGGAACCCGGCAGCGCCGAAGCCAGGCTCTACAGCGACTTCCTGCCGCCCCGCGACTGGCTCTGAATCACCGTCCTGCCAGCGCCGACTCTCGCCGCGTCAATGACACATAGCTACAACTACTGCCCCGCTTGC
The DNA here is from genome assembly GCA_022842325.1 of Sulfuritalea sp. Taxonomy (GTDB): domain Bacteria; phylum Pseudomonadota; class Gammaproteobacteria; order Burkholderiales; family Rhodocyclaceae; genus Sulfuritalea. The sequence continues at coordinate 78,867 of JALHPU010000003.1, forward strand.
GCGACGCCCCTGCGCATGCTCTCGCAGATGGAAGACGGCGGTCCGAAAGAGCGCCTGCGCTGTCCCGCCTGCCACTGGACCCACTGGAACAATCCAACGCCGGTGCTCGCCGCGATCATCGAAATGGCCGACCGCGAGGGTCGCGTGCTGCTGGCGCGCAATGCGGCCTGGTCGGGCAGGATGTTCGCGCTGATCACGGGTTTCATGGAAGCCGGCGAAACGCCGGAGGACGGCATCGCCCGCGAAGTGCTCGAAGAAACCGGGCTGCGCGTCGAGGCGCCCCGACTGGTCGGCGTTTACGATTTCCAGCGCATGAACCAGATCATCATCGCCTACCACGTGGTGGCACGCGGCGAAATCGTGCTGTCGCCCGAGTTGTCGGAATACAAGCTGTTCCGCCCCGAAGACCTCAAGTGCTGGCGCGCCGGCACCGGCTATGCGCTGGCCGACTGGCTCACCGCACGCGGCGTGACGCCGCAGTGGATCGAACTGCCGAACTGACTCGCCCCGATCGCGTAGCCTCAGAGCAGCGCAGCGGCGCGATAGTGCCGTACCGCCAGCGCCGACTCTTCGAGCTGGTCCAGCAACTGTGCCAGTTCGACATGTGCGGCGCGTGAGGGCGCGATGGCCAGCGCCGCTTCCAGGTAGCTCCTGGCCTTGCCCCACAACTGCTGCTGGCGGCACAGGCGGCCCAGGGTCAGCAGCAGGGCGCCGTCGCGCGGCAGGCCTTGCAGCCATTTCTCGGCCTGGGCGATGCGCCCGAGCACGTCGCCGGCGGGTTCGCCGGCCCGGCAGCATTCGCCATAGGCCAGCACCAGCGTGGCATCCCAGCGTTCGTCGAGCGCATCCTCGATCACGCGCTGGGCTTCGCGGCAATCGCCGACGGCCATCAATGCGCGCGCGGTTTCCAGCGCCAGCGCAGGCTCGGCGCGGTCGCTCTCGTCCAGTTCGCGCCAGTAGCGCATCAGCCCGGGAGGATCGTCGCGCAGGCTGCGCAGGGCTTCGCGCACGGCGCGACTGCGGATCGGCGCGGCCTGATCGGCGGTCAGCGCCTGATGCTTTTCGAGCTGGCGCACCAGGCGCGCCACTTCGCGCCAGTTGCCCAGGCCCTGCTCGGCACGCAGGCTCAGGCGCAAGGCGGCAATGTGCCGGCCCTCGCGGGCGGCGAAAGCGTGCAGCGCATCGCGCGCATCCTCGAAGCGGCGTTCTTCGAGTGCGAATTCGGCTTCGGTCATCAGGCGCGCGGCCTGCAGACCGGCGCTATCGTGGCTGCGCACGCGCGCGGCCCATTCCGCCGTGCGTCCGGCGTCGCGCAGGGCGTGTGCGGCGCGCCAGCCGGCCAGCGCCAGCATGCCAGAGGCGGCATCGTCCGAGCGCGCCTTTTCGGCGCAGCGCATGGCATGCCCGTAACGCCCCTCCTGCAGCAGGCGCCAGGCGTCGCGCAGGGCCCGCGCGGCCTTGTCCTGTTGCCGCCGCTTGCGGAACTCGGCCACCGCGCGCGGCAGTGCCAGCGTGTGGCTGACGGCGCGCGCCAGCAGATAGATGACGAAGAAGCCGACAGCGCAGAGCAGCAAAAACAGGTTGAGCGAAACCTCGGCCCGCCACGGCGGCAGCACCAGCAGCACATAGCCGTCGTTGTAGCGCGCGGCCAGCGACAAGCCGACCGCCAGTGCAGCCAGAACCAGCAGCCAGAACAGGGCGCGCATGGGAGCTACCTGCCCGTGCCGCCGCCGCTGCGCTCGCGGGCGAACTTGAGATTGCGCAGCGCGGTCAGGGTTTCCGCCAGCCCCGGCAGGTCGAAGCTGACGTCGGTGGTCGCCAGCGCGCTCAGGGTCGACTGCGCCGCCTTGACCGGCTTGGCGCTGCTGTCGAAGTAGCGTGCCAGCTGCTCGCGCGCCTGGTGGATTTCTTCGCGAAATATCTTGCCGTCGCGTTGCAGCAGAGCCATGCGCGCATTGAGCAGGCGCAGCTTGAGGTTCTCGCGCAGGAAGTAGCTCTGGTGCGGCGCCAGCAGCGCCGGGTCGCCCTGGTCGATGCGCTCGATGCGCACCAGTTGGCGGAACTCCCGCCACAGGTCGGCGCCCAGTTCGCGCCAGTAATCGACACTCGCCGGCCTGGTCGCGACTGCCGGCTTGGCGGCGACGGCCCGCGGCCGCTGCTCGAAGGCGAGCGGCAAAGTGTCGACGGCGGCCACGACGCTTTCGATCTTCAGCGACAGGCCGCTGAGATTGGCCCCCGGTGTGCCCTTGAGGCGCTCGATATCGCGCGCAATCAGCTTGCGGACCGGCAGGAATTGCGGCTGCACGGAGCGGGTGAGGCGGGCATCGGCGCCCTGCAACGCGATCAGCGCGGCCTCGACATTGCCGGCGAACTGCAGTTGCTGCATGGCGATCACCACGGCCTGTTCGACTTCGGCCAGCAGGCGTTCATCGCGGGTGCTGGTGATCTCCTGGTACATGGCTTCCAGCGCGACGGCCTGGCTCTGGGTTTCGGCCAGCTTGGCTTCGAGCGCACCGACCTTGGCCTGCAGGGCCGCCATGGTTTCCTGGCCCTGCCGGGCCAGCGTGCGCCCCTCTTTGGCCACCGCATCGCCCTCTCCCAGGCGTCGCGCGAGTTCCTGCTGCAGGCTGCCGATCTGCAGGCGGGTGTCGACCCACTGCGCGACGACGATCACGATCGCGACCGCCGCCACCAGCAGCGCCGGCCGGCGCATTACATCCTTCCAGCGTCTGCCGGGCGGAGCTGATTCAGTTTGAATGGGAGTTTCCATGGGATTCGAAGTATTGCATGAGTCCGGCCATCAGGCCCTCATCGCCGGGGCCGGTCGGGATGACCCGGGTCAGGCCGAGCGCCTCGGCCTGTTCGGCGATACGCAAATGCGGGACGAAGGCCGGCGTCTTTTTGAGCCAGGCCTGGCCGAGGCGGCCGACCATGTCGAAAAAATTGCGCAGGCCTTCGCTGCTGGTCAGGGTCACGGCATCCAGCTGGCCCTTCTCCCACAGGCTGAGCAGGGGTGCCGGATCGAGCTGCGGCGCGGCGCGGCGGTAGCAGGTCACATATTCGATGCTGGCGCCGCGCGCCTTGAGCGTTTCGCCCAGCAATTCGCGGCCGCCGTCGCCGCGGAAAATGATCACGCGACGGCCGCGCACCTCGGTCAGTTCGGGAAGTTCCAGCAAGGCTTCCGAATCGAAGCGCAACGGCGGCGAAATCACGTCATGAATCCCGTGCCGCGCCAGTTCGCGTTCGCTGCTCTTGCCCAGCGCCGCCACGCGCAGCGCGGCAGGCCAGGCGCGGCGCGGCAGGATCAGTCCCAGCGCCTTTTCGATCGCATTCGGGCTGACGAAGACGGCGAGATCGAAACTGTCGAGGCGGATCGCCACGTCGAGCAGCAGCGAGACATCCTCCAGGTCGCGAATTTCGAGTACCGGGTAGAGCACCGGCACCGCGCCGGCTTCGGTCAAGGCGGTGGCGAAATGCGCCGCCTGCCCGGCCGGGCGCGTCACCACGACATGGCGGCCAGCCAGTGACACTTAACTTCCGAGCGCGGCGAGGATTTCGGCGGCGCCCTGGCGGCGCAGTTCGGCGGCCAGCTGCAGGCCGAGCGCCTCCGGGTCGGCGGCACTGCCGGTGAGTTCGGCATGCGCCATGCGCGTGCCGTCGGGCGACGCGACGAAGCCGCGCAGATAGATGCTGCCGTCACGCATTTCAGCGTAGGCGCCGAGCGGCACTTCGCAGCTGCCGGCCAGCGCGCGCGATACGGCGCGTTCGGTGCGCACGCAGGCCGCGGTGGCCGGGTCGTTCAGGGGCGCCAGCCAGGCCGCGACTTCAGGACGCGAGGCCAGGGCTTCGATGCCCAGCGCGCCCTGACCGGCGGCGGGCAGCGAATCCTCGGCCGGCAGCACGGCACGGATGCGGTCACCGAGACCGAGGCGCTTCAAGCCGGCGGCGGCAAGAATGATGGCGTCGAACTGGCCTTCGTCGAGCTTGCGCAAGCGCGTGTCGAGGTTGCCGCGCAGCGGCGTCACGGCCAGGTAGGGATAGCGCGCATGCAGCTGCGCTTCGCGGCGCAGGCTGGAGGTGCCGACCACGGCGCCCGGCGGCATGTCTTCCAGGCTGGCGTATTTGCTGGATACCAGCGCATCCAGCGGCACTTCGCGCGGACCGATGGCAACCAGGGAAAACTCCGGCTCCATCTGCATCGGCACGTCCTTCATGGAATGCACCGCGAGATCGGCCGAGCCGTTGAGCAGGGCCGCCTCCAGTTCCTTGACGAACAGCCCCTTGCCGCCGACCTTGGACAGCGGCCGGTCGAGAATCTGGTCGCCGCGCGTGGTCATGCCGAACAGCTCGACACGGCAGGACGGATACAGTTTCTGCAGCAGGCTGCGCACATGTTCGGCCTGCCACAGGGCCAGACGGGATTCTCGCGTGGCGATGACAATGCGTTGCGGGGGCGAAGCGGAAGAAGATGCTGGGTTCACAGGACGACCAATCAACCGAGAATGTAACGCTGGGACAGGAACTGCCGGCGAGCGCCCAGGGCAGTCTCGCAGCAGCATGATTTTGCTGATAATTCTAGCAGTCCGCGGCGGCTTCCGGGCGAACCGGCGGGCCACTCAGGTGGATTTTCGCGCGCTGCGGCGAATCCCGCCTGAGGATACCTTCCGCACGGACATAAGGAAAAGCCGCCCGCAGGCGGCCTTTGCAGCGGCGGCAGGAAAATCAGCCGGCGCTTGCCCGTATCAGCGAAGCGCTCTCGACCCAGCGCTTGATGCGGTTGGCATCGCCGATGCGGGTCATCTTGCCCCAGGAGTCGAGCAGCACGATGATGATCGGCTTGTTGTTGAGCCAGGCCTGCATCACCAGGCATTTTCCGGCCTCGTTGATGTAGCCGGTCTTGGACAGGCCGATTTCCCAGGTCGGACTCCTGACCAGGGTGTTGGTATTGTGGAAATGCTGCGGCCGGCCGGCGATGCTGAATTCGCCGTCGGACGCCGTGGAAAACTCGCGGATCAGCGGGTACTGATGTGCCGCATTGACCAGCTTCGCCAGATCGCGCGGGCTCGATACATTGGCGGCGGTCAATCCGGTGGCGTCCTGAAAACGCGTGTCGGCCAGGCCCAGGGCCTGCGCCTTCTGGTTCATGGCGGCGACAAAGGCCTCGCGACCGCCCGGATAGTGGCGTGACAAGGCCGAGGCCGCGCGGTTTTCCGAAGACATCAGGGCCAGACGCAGCATCTCTTCGCGGGCCAGCTGGGTGCCGACCCTGAGGCGGGAACGGGTGCCCTTGAGCACGTCGACATCCTCCTCGCCGATCGCCAGGGTCTCGTTCAGGTCCGGCTTGGCGTCGAGCGCCACCATCGCCGTCATCAGCTTGGTGATCGAAGCGATCGGCAACACGGAACCGGCATTCTTTTCGAACAGGATTGCGCCGGTCGCCTGGTCCTGTACCAGCACGGCAGACGACTGCAGGGCCAGGTGCTGGGCGTCATCCAGGGACATGCTGCGCCGTACCGGTCGCGCGTAAGCGACTTTCTTGCCCCTGAACTGCACGGATACGCGCTGGGGCTTCTTCTTGGCAGCAACGGCTTTCTTTTTCGCGCCGACTTCGGCCTGGGCCGGCGTCACACCAGCGCCGACTATCGCCGCAGCCAACAACATCAGTAGCGCCTTCTTCATGGAAATGCCCCTCCTGCAATCGTTCGATTCTAGCAGACGATATCCCTGACGAGATAAGATATATTAGGAGTTCCTGTTTTAAATAAGGAGCTTGTACATCAAGGTTCAGCAATTACATTAATTCAAATCAAGAAAACGCCGTACTTCATCGCGGCGCGCCAGGGTATCGGCGTAGCCCAAGTCGATCAAGGCCCTGGTGTAGGGCTTCTCGAACAGCAGATAGCTGGTCAGCGCACCGCCGTTCTGGTTCATGGCCCCGATGCCGCGCAGCATTACCCGCACCGACCACGGCAGGGCCCGTGCGTGGCGCGCCGCCAAATGATCAAGGCGCTGCGAAGGCGCGATGGTCAGCACTTCTATGGGTCGCAAGTTCACGCCCTTCTCGCGACGAACGGCCTCCGGGATCAGCGACACCGTGTTGTTGATGCGGTTCATCCGTTCCAGGTCGACCGACATGCTGTCGAGAAAGATGCTGGACAGCGCATGGCCGGCAATCTGCGCCAGCGACGGATAAACCTCGCCGCTGGGCCGCGCATTCTCGTCGGCCATGCGCCCGGCGCCGATGACCAGGATCTTGTCGGCACCCAGATGAATCGCCGGCGAGACAGGCGCCACCTGTCGCATCGAGCCATCACCAAACCACTCCCGGTTCAAATGTACCGCCGGAAAAATGAAGGGTATGGCGCTGGAAGCCATCAAGTGATCGACCGAGATCTCGGTCGGCGCCCCGACCCGCTGGCTGCGCCGCCAGGGTTCGAGACCGGCGCGCCCCTGAAAAAAGCTGACGCTCTGCCCCGACGAATAGCCCGAGCAGGTGATGCTTACCGAATGCAGCGCGCCGCTTTCGATGGCTTGCGCGATGCGGGGCAATTCGAGACTGCCCTCCAGCAGCTGGCGCAAGGGCGCGTTGTCGAGCAATGAACGCGGAGAATGCCGCGTCAGCCAACCCACCGCCAGCGTCGACACCCAGCGTGCGCCCGAGATACCCATGCTCGCGGGGTCCGCACGATACACCTGGTGGGCCCTGAAGTTTTCCCAGACCTGCAGCAAACTCTCCACGCCAGCCCCGAAGTCCTCGGCGGCAACGGCCAGCGACGCGGCGTTGAGGGCGCCGGCCGAGGTGCCGCAGAGAATCGGAAACGGGTTGCGCTGCGGCTGCGACAACAACTCGCGGATCGCCTTGAGCACGCCGACCTGGTAGCCGGCACGGGCACCGCCGCCGGTGAGGATCAGGGCGGTGCACGATTCAGCCATCGCCAGCCTAGCTGCCGGCTCTGGCCTGCTGCTGCGCCTCCACCGACAACAGGGCGGTGACGTTGACGATGCGCCTGACGGTAGCGGTGGGCGTCAGGATATGCACCGGGCGCGCCGCGCCGAGCAACAGCGGACCCACCGTCAGACCGTCGCCTGCCGAGGTCTTGATCAGGTTGAACGAAATGTTGGCGGCGTCTATTGTCGGCATGATCAGCAGATTGGCCTGGCCCTTCAGCGTCGACTCCGGGAAAACCTGGCGCCGGATATCTTCCGACAGCGCTGCATCGCCGTGCATCTCGCCGTCCACCTCGAGTTGCGGCGCGGTGCGGCGCAGTATCTCCAGCGCGCGGCGCATCTTGAGCGAGGTCGGGGTGTCCTCGGTGCCGAAGCTCGAATGCGAGAGCAGCGCCACCTTGGGCGTCAGCCCGAAGCGCGCGACTTCGTCGGCTGCGAGCAGAGTCATTTCGGCGAGCTGCTCGGCGGTCGGATCGTAATTGACGTAGGTGTCACCGATGAACAGCGTGCGGCGCGGCAAGACCAGCATGTTCATGGCATAGAAGTGCTCGATTCCGGGCTTCCTGCCGATCACCGTGTCGATGTAGCGCAAGTGCAGCGAATGCTTGCCGAAGGTGCCGCACAGCAGGGCATCGGCATAGTTGTGGCGCACCAGCATGGCGCCGATCAGGGTGGTGCGCCGCCGCATCTCGCGCTTGGCGTATTCGACGCTGACGCCCTTGCGGCAGGTCATTTCGTAGTAGTCCTGCCACAACTCCTTGTAGCGCGGATCGGAATCCGGATTGACCAGTTCGAAGTGCTCACCGGCGCGAATCCGCAGCCCGTGGCGGGCAATGCTGTTGGCCACGACCTCGGGCCGGCCGATCAGGATCGGACGCGCCAGGCCTTCGTCGCACAGGGTCTGCGTCGCGCGCAGCACGCGCTCGTCCTCGCCCTCGCCGAAGACCACCCGCGCCGGTTTCTTCTTCGCCGCGGCAAACACCGGACGCATCAGGAGACCCGTCGAATAGACGAAATCGTTGAGTTGCTGCGCATACACATCCATGTCGGCAATCGGCCGCGTGGCGACACCGGAATCCATGGCCGCCTGGGCCACCGCCGGTGAAACCTTGATGATCAGGCGCGGATCGAAGGGCTTCGGGATCAGGTACTCGGGGCCAAAAGAAAGTTCCTCCGTGCCGTAGGCCGCCGTCACCACCTCCGACTGTTCGGCGTGCGCCAGTTCGGCAATTGCCCGCACTGCCGCGACTTTCATGGCCTCGTTGATGGTCGTCGCGCCGACGTCGAGCGCGCCGCGGAATATGAACGGGAAACACAGGACGTTGTTGACCTGGTTCGGATAGTCGGAGCGGCCGGTACCGATGATGGCATCGGGACGCACGGCCTTGGCTTCCTCCGGACGGATCTCGGGATCGGGATTGGCCATGGCCAGGATCAGCGGATCGCGGGCCATGGTCTTGACCATTTCCGGCTTCAGGACACCTGCGGTGGACAGGCCGAGGAAGATGTCCGCGCCGGGCATGACATCGGCCAGCGAACGCGCATCGGTCGCCTGCGCGTAGCGCGCCTTCGAAGGATCGAGGCCGTCGCGTCCGGTATGGATCACGCCCTTGCTGTCGACCGCGAAGACGTTCTTCGGATCAAGGCCCAGACTGACCAGCAGGTCGAGGCAGGCGATCGCCGCGGCGCCGGCGCCGGAACAGACCAGCCTGGCCTTGGCGATGTCCTTGCCGACCACGCGCATGCCGTTGAGCACCGCGGCGCTGGCGATGATCGCCGTGCCGTGCTGGTCGTCATGGAACACCGGGATTTTCATGCGCTCGCGCAGCTTGGCCTCGACGTAGAAGCACTCGGGCGCCTTGATGTCTTCCAGATTGATGCCGCCGAAGGTCGGCTCCAGGGACGCGATGATATCGACCAGCTTGTCCGGGTCGTTCTCGGCGACCTCGATGTCGAACACATCGATGCCGGCGAACTTCTTGAACAGCACTCCCTTGCCTTCCATCACCGGCTTGCCGGCCAGCGGCCCGATGTTGCCCAGTCCGAGAACCGCCGTGCCGTTGCTGATCACCGCCACCAGGTTGGCGCGCGAGGTGTACAAGGCGGCGGTGGCGGGATCGCGCACGATTTCGTCGCAGGCCGCCGCCACGCCCGGTGAATAGGCGAGAGAGAGGTCGGCCTGGTTGGTCAGGGCCTTGGTGGGAGTAACGGCGATCTTGCCGGGTTTGGGACTGCGGTGATACTCCAGCGCCGCAGCGCGAATGCGTTCGTCCATGAAAAGCGTCTCCTGTTTGCGTCGGTCTCAATTGTATCGCCGTGTCGCCAGCGCCGACTTTGCGACACACCGGCGCTTTCCGGGTGCAATTCCCGCAAGCAGTCCGCAAACGCGTCTCTCTGCCGGAAACAGCGGCGCGCCCCAGCGCGACGGCGCGTACCGGGCGCTGCATATGCGGCATTCGATTGTGGGATAATTTACGTTTATGTTAGTTCCGCGACCCGGGCCACCCCGCCCCGTGCAGCGGACTGCCGGAAAGCCCGCCGATCCCTATCCGCCGATCGCCCGGCCGGCCGGCGCGAATTCAATTTCTAAGTGGAGATCATCGCGTCATGAACCAGCCCAAACAGATTCCGACCCCCGCCCATGTCAAGCACGCCAGGCTCGCCGCCTGGGTTGCCGAAGTTGCGGCCCTCACCGAACCCGACGCCATCGTCTGGTGCGACGGTTCGCAGGAAGAGGCGGACCGCCTGTTTGCCCAGATGGTGGAAGCCGGCACCATGATCAAACTCAACCCGGCGAAGCGCAAGAACTCCTACCTCGCCCTGTCCGATCCTTCGGACGTCGCCCGCGTCGAGGACCGTACCTACGTCTGCACCTCGGATCCGGAAGACTCCGGTCCCAACAACAACTGGGAACATCCGGACAAGATGAAGGACACGCTGCGCGGCCTGTTCAAGGGCTGCATGCGCGGGCGCACCCTGTACGTGATTCCGTTCTCGATGGGCCCGATCGGCTCGCCGATTGCCCACATCGGTATCGAGCTTTCCGACAGTCCCTATGTGGTGGTCAACATGCGCATCATGACCCGCATGGGTCGTGCGGTGCTCGACCAGCTCGGCAGCGACGGCGTCTTCGTGCCCTGCCTGCACAGCGTCGGCCACCCGCTGAACGCCGGCCAGGCCGACGTCAAATGGCCCTGCAACAAGACCAAGTACATCTGCCATTTCCCCGAGACTCGCGAGATCTGGTCCTTCGGTTCCGGCTACGGCGGCAATGCGCTGCTCGGCAAGAAGTGCTTCGCCCTGCGCATCGCGTCGACCATGGCGCGCGACGAAGGCTGGCTGGCCGAGCACATGCTGATTCTCGGCGTCGAATCGCCCGAAGGCGAGAAGTCCTATGTTGCCGGGGCCTTTCCCTCGGCCTGCGGCAAAACCAACTTCGCCATGCTGATCCCGCCGCAGAGTCTCGGCGGCTGGAAGGTCACGACGGTGGGCGACGACATCGCCTGGATCAAGCCGGGCAAGGATGGACGGCTGTATGCGATCAATCCGGAAGCCGGTTTCTTCGGCGTCGCCCCCGGCACCAGCGAGAAGACCAATTTCAACGCCATGGCAACGCTCAAGGAAAACGTCATCTTCACCAACGTCGCACTGACCGACGACGGCGACGTCTGGTGGGAAGGCATGAGCAAGTTGCCGCCGGCGCACTGCATCGACTGGCAGGGCCAGGAGTGGACGCCGCAGATCGCCAAGGAAACCGGGCGCAAGGCAGCGCACCCGAATTCGCGCTTCACCGCGCCGGCCAGCCAGTGCCCGTCGATCGACCCGGACTGGGAAAATCCCGCCGGCGTGCCGATCTCGGCCTTCATCTTCGGCGGCCGCCGGTCAACCACCGTGCCGCTGGTATTCGAAGCCTTCAACTGGAACTACGGCGTCTATATGGCGGCCACGCTCGGTTCCGAGACCACCGCAGCGGCAGCCGGCGCCCAGGGTGTGGTGCGCCGCGACCCGTTCGCCATGCTGCCTTTCTGCGGCTACCACATGGGCGACTACTTCAACCACTGGCTGCGCGTCGGGCACCAGATCGAGCATGCGCCGCGCATCTTCACGGTCAACTGGTTCCGCCAGGATGCCGAGGGCAATTTCATGTGGCCGGGTTTCGGCGAGAACATGCGGGTGCTGAAGTGGGTGGTCGGCCGCTGCAGCGGCAAGGCCGATGCCAGGCAGACCACGCTGGGCTGGATGCCGCGCTTCGAGGATCTCGACTGGAGCGGCAGCGAGGATGTCAGCAAAGCCCAGTTCGAGCAGCTCACTGCGGTCGATACCGATGCCTGGCGCGAGGAGCTCAAGCTGCACGCCGAGTGGTTCGACAAGCTCAAGAGCCGCATGCCGCGCTCGCTGACGCTAAAGCGCGAATTGTTCGAACTGGCGCTGGTGGATTAAGAGTCGGCGCCGGCACCACGCCGACGCGCACCGCGGCCGCCCTGCATCCTGCTCGGCGGCCGTTTCAATTTGGAGAACTGCATGAACCTTGCCGTGCGAATGGCCCAGATCGCGCCCTTCCATGTCATGGAGTTGATGGCACGAGCCCAGGCGCTGGAAGCCGAGGGCCGATCGATCATTCATCTGGAAGTGGGCGAGCCCGACTTCGCCACCGCCGAGCCGATTCTCGAGGCCGCAAAACGCTTCCTTGCCGGCGGCCACGTGCATTACACGGCCGCACTCGGCCTGCGCGAACTGCGCGAGGCGATCAGCGGGCACTATCGCACCCGTTACGGTCTCGGGATTTCGCCGGAGCGCATCGTCATCACAGCCGGTGCCTCGGGGGCCCTGCTGCTCGCACTGGGCGTCCTGGTCAACCCCGGCGACGAATGGCTGCTGCCCGATCCCGGCTATCCCTGCAACCGGCATTTCGTCCGCCTGCTCGAAGGCAAACCGGTATCGCTTCCCGTCGCGGCAGCATCGAATTACCAGCCGACGGTTGCCCAACTCACAGCGTCATGGACCCCGCATACCCGGGGCCTGCTGGTCGCATCACCGGCCAATCCGACCGGAACCCTGCTTGATCCCGCGACCATGGCTGGGCTCGCAGCGAGCGTGGCGGCGCGCGGCGGCACACTGTTGGTCGATGAAATTTATCACGGGCTGACTTACGGCGTCGACGCCCAATCCGCGCTGGCGATCGGCGAGGACATTTTTGTCATCAACAGCTTTTCCAAGTACTTCGGCATGACCGGCTGGCGCCTGGGCTGGCTGGTCGCGCCGCAGCGTTATGTACGCGAGATTGAAAAGCTGGCACAGAACCTCTACATCGCGCCGTCGACGATCGCCCAGCATGCCGCGCTGGCCGCCTTCACACCGGAGGCAACGGCCATACTGGAGTCCCGCCGCCATGAATTCTCCCTGCGGCGGGATCTCCTGCTGCCGGGCTTGCGCGAGCTCGGTTTCAGGATTGCGGCCGAACCGCAAGGTGCCTTTTATGTATACGCTGACAGCAGCAAACTCGCCAACGACAGCTTCGAATTCGCCGGAAAAATGCTCACCGAAGCCGGGGTGGCGGCAACACCGGGACTGGACTTTGGCAGCAACGCGCCACAGCATCACATGCGCTTTGCCTACACCATCGATCGCAACAGAATCGAAGAGGGCCTGGCTCGCCTGGCGGGTTTCCTCAACTCAGGATAATCCGGGAAAGCGTCCTCGCCCGATGGGGCTGGGGGCGTTGCCCGCCGGGGATTGCGCTTCGCGCGCCGGCGATAAAAGAAAGCGCGTGCTGAATTAACAGCACGCGCTTGCTATCCACTCAGCGCCGCAATCAGTCCCGGGGGACGGAAAGCAGGCGGCAGCTATCGTCAGGGACGGGAGCCGGTGGGGAACGGCCAGGCGGCAGCCGGGTTCAGCGACGACTTGATGCCAGGAGCAGCTGCGGTCGAAGGTGCGGCAACGGCAGCCGGTTTCGCGGCCGGCTTTGCAGCGGCCTTCTTCGCAGCCGGCTTCGCAGCGGGCTTTGCAGCGGGCTTCTTGGCAGCCGGCTTCTTGGCAGCGGGCTTCTTCGCAGCCGGCTTCTTGGCAGCAGCCTTCTTCGGTGCAGCCTTCTTCGCAGCCGGTTTCTTGGCAGCAGCCTTTTTCGGTGCAGCCTTCTTCGCAGCAGGCTTCTTGGCAGCAACCTTCTTCGCAGCAGGCTTCTTGGCAGCAACCTTCTTCGCAGCCGGCTTCTTGGCAGCGACTTTTTTCGGTGCAGCCTTCTTGGCAGCCGGCTTCTTGGCAGCCGGCTTCTTGGCAACAGCCTTCTTCGCAGCGGGTTTGGCAGCAGCCTTCTTCGGCGCAGCTTTCTTCGCAGCGGGCTTGGCAGCCGCCTTCTTTACAGCCGGCTTTTTGGCAGCTGGCTTCTTCGGGGCCGCAGACTTCTTAGCGGCGGGCTTAGCCGCAGCCTTCTTTGCGGCCGGCTTCTTGGCTTTCTTGGTATCAGCCATGTTGAACCTCCTTAACAAATTAACAGGAAAGAACCACCACTACTTTTTACTGCAACCCGTCTGGGCTAGCACGGATTATCCAACGCCCCGATGCAATCGAAAGCGACGAATTCCCCACGTTTATCCGCCTATCACTGCGTTTTGAAATCGCCAATGACAAACGCACGAACATTTAATCATCATAATCTGCAACCGGTGCCGCGCTGCAGATCGCCCTGCACGGCAGCGTGCGCCAGCGTTTGCAAGCGGAAGTGCGCCCGGCGCGAAGAATGTTCGCCGCGAGCGAAGGAGCGAATCAAGTGTCGGAGCGGGATGCAGGCGGCGACCCGATTGCGGATCGATAGAAGACGGCTGGGCAAAACCATTACGGTCGTTGCTGTCGGTGCCCAGGGCTTCCTGCATTCAGTTTTCCCGTCGTTGTCGTTATCGAGCTGGTGATGATCGGGTCGGAGCGGAAAACAACCGGTATCGACCCTCTTGCACAGCGACCTACTATATCTAGTAGGTAATCAACAATCCTGCACTAAGTGTAGTAGTTGATTTTTTTGAATGCAAGAGTTTTCTGCTGACGACGAGCACAATCGCGTTGCGGCTTTGCGACAGTCACCTGCCGGCGCCGTGCACCCGATGCCAGTCGAAGCACGGACCGGGATCGGTCTTGCGCCCCGGCGCGATCTCGTCGTGACCGACCACCGCCTCGATCGGATAGCACTGGCGCAGTTCGGCGAGCAGGCGGTTGAGCGCAAGGTACTGGGCGTCTTCAAAGGCCACCCGGTCACAGCCCTCGAGTTCGATGCCAACCGAGAAATCGTTGCAGCGCTCGCGCCCACGCCAGCTCGAAACGCCGGCATGCCAGGCGCGGCGCGAGCATGGGACGAGCTGGATCACTTCGCCGTCGCGGCGGATCAGGAAATGCGCCGAAACCTGCAGGCCCTGTATTTCGCGGTAATAGGGGTGCGCCCGCGGATCAAGGCGATTGGTAAACAACTCGATGATTCCCGGACCGCCGAATTCATCGGGCGGCAAGCTGATGGCGTGGATGACGACCAGTCGCACCGCCTCGGCCGCGGGACGTTCATCGCAATTCGGCGAAGGCACCCGTCGCACAGCGGACAACCAGCCCTCGTCGCGGTCCGTGCCCTGCATCTGCGTCAATCGTTCATGCCCAGGCGCGCCATGCGATAGCGCAGTGAGCGAAACGTGACGCCGAGCAATCTTGCAGCCGCAGTCCGATTCTCGTTCGACTGCCGGAGCGCCTCGGCAATGGCTTGCCGCTCGACCTGATCCAGGTGGTCCTGCAGGGAGCCGACGGTGGCGGTGGCATTTCCGGATAGCTGGGCAGGGGCCAGATTCAGATCGTCCGCATCGATCCGCTCGCCGGCCATCAAGGCCAGCGCCCGCTCGAGTACGTTTTCCAGCTCGCGGACATTGCCCGGAAAGGGGTAGCCCTGCAGGGCGGCGAGTGCGGCATCGGTCAGCGGCGGAGCCGCGAGATCGGCGGCACGCGCCAGGCGGTGCAGTATGTGCCGTGCCAGGCTAGGGATATCTTCGCGACACTCGCGCAAGGCTGGCATCCGCAGTTCGATCACATTCAATCGATAGAAGAGATCCTGGCGAAACCGACCCTGCTCCACCAGCAGCTTGAGGTCTTGATGGGTAGCGCAGATGACCCGTACATCGACCGCCTCCTCGGTCGTCGCACCGACCTGACGCACGCGCTTTTCCTGAATCACGCGCAGCAGCTTGACCTGCATGGTCAATGGCAGTTCCGCCACCTCATCCAGGAAAAGCGTACCACCATCGGCGGCCTGGAAGAAACCCTGACGATCATCGACGGCGCCGGTGAAGGCGCCCTTGCGATAACCGAAAAACTCGCTCTCCATCAGGTTTTCCGGAAGCGCCCCGCAATTGACCGGGACAAAGGCCCGCTCGCGGCGCGCGCCCAGCGAGTGGATCAGCCGTGCCGCGAGTTCCTTGCCGCTGCCCGACTCGCCGGTGATGTGTACCGGAGCCTGGCTCCGCGCCACGCGCGCAATCAGCGTGCGCACCTGGTCGATGGCTGGCGATTCGCCGAACAATCCCGAGTCGTCGCCGATGTCGCCGGCCGGACCGGAACCGGGCAGATCCAGTGCCGACTTGACCAGGCCGCGCAACTGATCGAGCGAGACGGGTTTGGATATGTAGTCGAATGCCCCGGCCTTGAGTGCCGACACCGCATTCTCGGCGCTGCCATGCGCCGTGATCACGGCCACCGGCAGATCACCCACCGTCTCGGCGATATGCCGCACCAGGGCCAGACCGTCGCCATCGGGCAGGCGCATGTCGGTGAGGCACAAATGGTAGCGCTCGCTGGCCAGAAGTCGGCGCGCCTCGGCCAGTGATCCGGCGCAATCCGCCAGCAGCCCCATGCGCGCGAGGGTGAGGTCGAGCAGTTCGCGGATGTCGGCCTCGTCATCCACTACCAGGACACGCTTGGCCTCATCGCGATTGCGCGGCCGGCGTTCATTTTTCAGTGGCATGCGCCCCCCTTGGCGGTAATGCGAAAATGCGCGCCAGGCCCCTCATCGAGCAATTCCAGGCGCGCGCCACTTGCCTCGCACAACTCCCGGGCGATGTAGAGCCCCAGCCCGGTTCCGGCGCCATGTGTCGTGAAAAAGGGTTCGAATACCTGGCTGCGCTGCGCTTCATCGACACCGTGGCCGTCGTCGATGATATGCAGCTCCACCGATGGCGAGGTGGTGGCCGCCCGCGCCTCAAGCCGAACCGCGCCATTTGCGTCGCTGGCATGGCGCAAAGCATTTCCCAGCAGATTCCACAAGACCCGATACAGATGCCCACGATCGAAATGCAGCTCGACATCTTCATCACCGACAACCACCCGTCTGCCCGCGGAAGGATCGTGCAGGGTCAGCTCTTCCAGAAAGCCCGAGAGGAATATCTTCCAGCGCAGCGTTTCCGGTTGCGCTCGATCGCGCCGACCAAGTTCCAGCACCTCGGTCACCAGGCGATTCAGGCGCCGCGTATTGTCATGAACGATACGAGCAAGGCGCTGATGCAGCGGGTCCGTCTCCTCCTCGGCAAGCAATTCAGCGGCGTGACTGATCGCGGCCAGCGGATTGCGGATCTCGTGCGCCATGTTGGCGGTAAGGCGCCCCAGCGCCGCGAGTTTCAGCTGTTGCGCCTGGGCCTGGACCCGTTCCATGTCTTCCAGGTAAATCAGCGCATGCCCTGCGGCTTCGGCCGAGGGCAAATAGCGCACACGCACCAGGCGACCACTCTCCGGCCGCAGCATCTCGACCACTTCCACTGCCTGCGAACTCCACGCGCGGTAGCGATCGGCCAATGCCGGAGACAGGGCTCCCAGCCCAGCACTCTCTGCCGCCTGCGAGTTCAGCAGTGATCCGGCACGCGGGTTAAGCAGACGTACCCATCCGTCCCCATCGACCACCAGGACACCATCCTCCATATCCCGAATGATCCGCTCGCTGATGCGCAATTGGTCGTCGAGCTCGCGCCCTCGCTGACGCGCCAACCTCTCGTTGGCCACCACCCGCCGCGCCAGCAAGCGGGCAACGATTGCGGTGCCAAAAAAGGCAATACAGATGATTCCGGTGCGCACGAAGTCTGCAGGATCGGCCTCCCGGGTCAAGGCGCGCCAGCTCTCTTCCAGCAGCATTGCGACCGAGGCCAGCGCGGCATAAAAAAGCGTCATCCGCCCCTGGCCGACCAGGCCTGCAGCCGCGACCACAACCAGCAACAGCGCAGCGATACCGCTCTTCTGCCCGCCGCTGGCGAGCATCATCAGCGTCAATGCCGCGACATCCACGGCCACCTGGATCGAGAGTTGAAGGTTGAAGCTGCGCGGCCGGCGCAGCAAGGCCACCAGAAACGCCACGGCGAACAGGAGGTAGATAGCAGCGGCTCGGCCGAACAGCGCAGGATCCTGGGTGCCGAGACTGATCGTATCGCCGAATATCAGCGCCGCCACCAGAAACAGGGCGGCAATCGCCAGCCGGTACATCGAAAAGAACCGCAACGAACGCCAGAAGGACTCGGTCCCGTCAGTTTCCTGTGGCGCCTGGACCGGCACGCTCAAGGTTTGGCTCCCAGGCGCCGATGATCTTGACAGCAATAATCCCGGCCTGCCTCGCTGAAAGACTCGGTAAGGGGAAAATGCACGCCGCAGTGAGCGCACTGCGCCATGGCCTCCGTCGTCGGTGCCGCTGGCGGCGGTTTGCCGCGCCGGTTCGATGCGCGCACCAGCAGATAGATCACGGCAAGCACCAGGACAAACAGGAGAAATTTCGCCATGGCGTCAGCCCTCCGCAGAAAGCTGGTCGGGGCGAGAGGATTCGAACCTCCGACTCCTGCGTCCCGAACGCAGTACTCTACCAGGCTGAGCTACGCCCCGATGGCAAGTTGGTAGCAAGGCATGACATCGCGGGAACGGGCCGGGATTGATTGCCCGATGTGTCATCCTTGCAGACATTGCGGTGGTCAAAACCTTCTTTGCACCGCAAAGTCCGCTAATTGTAGCAGCGTTTCCCGAAACTTTGAATCCGGTAGCGGCGCAAGGGCCGCTTTGGCCATCGCCGCCTCTGCCGCGCCGTGGCGATGTGCGGCTTCCAGCGCGCCGCTGGAACGCACCGCAGCCAGCACCGCGGCGAAACTGTCGCTGCTGGCATTTTCGATGGCGCCGCGAACCAGGGCAGCCTCCTGCGGATTGCCGTGCTGGATGACATGGATCAGCGGCAGCGTCGGCTTGCCCTCGGCCAGATCGTCTCCCAGGTGCTTGCCGGTTTCCGCCTCCTGTCCCGAGTAGTCGAGCACGTCATCGATCAACTGAAAGGCGGTACCGATGTGCGTGCCATAACCAGCCATTGCCTCCTCGATTTCCGGGCTGGCGTTGCCAAGAATCGCACCCAGGCGTCCGGCGGCTTCGAACAGTTTCGCGGTCTTGTAGCGAATCACCTGCAGATAGGCATCCACCTCGATGTCGGCGTTGCGGCAGTTCATCAACTGCAGCACTTCACCCTCGGCGATGACGTTGGTGGCATCGGCCAGGACCTGCATGACGCGCATGCTGCCGACTCCGACCATGATCTGGAAAGCGCGCGAATAGAGAAAATCACCTACCAGCACGCTGGCCGGGTTGCCGAACACGGCATTGGCAGTGTCGCGCCCACGACGCAGCGACGACTCGTCGACCACATCATCGTGCAGTAGCGTCGCCGTATGGATGAATTCGACCACGGCAGCCAGTTCGTGATGGCGCGTTCCCGAATAGCCGCAGGCTCCGGCGGAAAGCAAAACCAGCGCCGGGCGCATGCGCTTGCCGCCGGCCGAGATGATGTACTCCGCAACCTGGCGCACCAGCACCACGTCCGAATGAAGTCGATCCCGAACGACGGCGTCGACCGCGCGCATATCGGTGTCAATCGGGGCATACAAACTGGCAAAGTCCACGGCAGCGATCAAGTGACGAGCAAAGGCGCGATGTTAGGCGGCACAACAGTCGGCGTCAACGCGGAATCAATCGCCTACAAGCCTTTGCGTCCACCGCGACCGCCGTCGCCACAGCCGTCCGTTGCCGCATCAGGCGCACTCTCATGACATCGGCAAGATGCGCGGCGCGGCAGCGCAGCGGGGCTTTTCCCTTATACTTCGCGCTTGACTCAGTCGCCAGTTACCATTGATTTTCCAGTGTTTTTAATGCATGCCTTGCCAGCTGACAGCGCAACCCGACCATGACCGAACCCAAATCTCCAACGTCTTCAGCAAGCCCGGCAGCGTGGTCGGGGCGTTTTTCCGAACCCGTTTCCGACCTCGTCAAGCGCTACACCGCCTCCGTATTCTTCGACAAGCGCATGTGGCGGCAGGACATTCGCGCTTCGCTGGCACATGCGCGAATGCTGGCGCGTCAGGGCATCATCGCCGCCACCGATCTGGCGGCCATCGAACAGGGCATGAACACGATCACGGCCGAGATCGACGCCGGCAGTTTCAACTGGAATCTCGACGACGAAGACGTTCACCTCAACATCGAGAAGCGACTCACCGCCCTGGTCGGCGATGCCGGCAAGCGGCTGCACACCGGTCGCTCGCGCAACGACCAGGTCGCCACCGACATCCGCCTCTGGCTGCGCGACACCATTGACGAAATCGACGGTCTGCTGCGCGATTTCCAGAAGGCACTGCTCGACGCCGCAGAAGCACACGCCGAAACTCCGCTGCCGGGGTTCACCCATCTGCAGGTCGCGCAGCCGGTGACCTTCGGCCACCACCTGCTGGCCTATTTCGAAATGCTGCGCCGCGACCGCGAGCGCTTCGCCGATTGCCGCCGCCGCGTCAATCGCTTGCCGCTGGGCGCCGCCGCGCTGGCCGGCACCACGTTTCCGATAGACCGCGAGGCCGTGGCCCGCGAACTCGGCTTCGAGGCGGTCTGCGAAAACTCGCTCGACGCCGTGTCCGACCGCGATTTCGCCATCGAATTCTGCGCCGCCGCAGCGCTGGTGATGACCCACATCTCGCGCTTGTCGGAAGAACTGATCCTGTGGATGAACCCGCGCGTCGGCTTCATCGATCTCGCCGATCGCTTCTGCACGGGTTCCTCGATCATGCCGCAGAAGAAGAACCCGGATGTGCCGGAACTGGCTCGGGGCAAGACCGGGCGCGTGTTCGGCCATCTGATGGGCCTGCTGACCCTGATGAAGGGCCAGCCACTGGCGTACAACAAGGATAATCAGGAAGACAAGGAACCGCTGTTCGATACGGCCGACACGCTGCTCGATACCCTGCGTATTTTTGCCGACCTGGTGCCCGGCATCCGGGTCAAACCCGAAGCCATGGCCGCAGCGCTGCGCCAGGGTTATGCGACGGCGACCGATCTGGCCGACTATCTGGTCAAGAAGGGGCTGCCCTTTCGCGACGCCCATGAGGCCGTCGCGCGTGCCGTGCGTGCCTGCGAGGCACGCGGCTGCGACCTGCCCGAGCTCACGCTGGAAGAACTGCGCTCGTTCTCGCCGCTGGTGGCCGCGGATGCATTTGCCGTGCTCACCGTCGCCGGATCGCTCGCCGCTCGCGACCACCTGGGCGGCACCGCACCCAAGCAGATAAGGGCAGCAATCGCACGTTCGCGCACGCGTCTCTGATCGATGGCGATTCCGGAGCGCATCGGCAAATACGAAATTCGCAGCAAGCTGGGCGAAGGTGCCACCTCCATTGTCTATCTGGGCTATGACCCCTTTGCCGAACGCGAAGTGGCCGTCAAGGCGATCTTTCCCGAGGTGCTGCGCGACAAGGAGCGCGGCCGGCTTTACCGCAATCTGCTGATGACGGAAGCCTCGCTGGCCGGCAAGCTGATGCACCCCCACATCGTGCAGATCTTCGATGCCGTGCTGGCCGAGGAACAAAGCTACATTGTCATGGAGTATGTCAAGGGCGGAACGCTCGAGCCGTTCTGCAGCCCCAGCACGCTGCTGCCGGTGGATCGCCTGGTCGAGATGATTTTCAAATGCACTCGCGCGCTCGACTACGCCGTCCGCGCCGGAATCACCCACCGCGACATCAAACCGGCGAACATCCTGCTGGTCAATCCGAGCGACGGCCCGGAGCACGCCGGGGGTGACATCAAGATATCCGACTTCGGCGCGGCGATGTTGACCAGCGGAGAACAAACGCGCACCCAGGTCTCGGGGGTCGGCTCGCCGGCCTACATGTCGCCGCAACAGGTGCGCGATATGACCCTCGATCACAAGACCGACATCTACTCCCTGGGCGTGGTGATGTACCAGTTGCTCACCGGGCGGTTGCCGTTCCAGTCGACGTCGAACTACGGAATGATCTACCAGATCTGCAATACCGATCCGCCGCCGCCATCGACCTTCCGCTCCGACATGCCGGTGAGTCTCGATGCCGTAGTCGCGCGTGCCATGCAGAAGGAAATCGAGGCGCGCTACCAGAGCTGGGAAGAGTTTTCCCACGATCTGGCCCAATCGTTTCGCAACAAACAACTCCTGGCGCAGCGCCAGACCATCCCCGACAGCGAGAAATTCGAATCGTTGCGGGCGCTGGGTTTCTTCGGCGAATTCTCCGATGTCGACCTGTGGGAAGTGGTGCGCTTCTCGCGCTGGGACGAAGTGGCGGCCGGCACCGTGGTCATGCGCGACGGCGAGCGCGGCGATTTTTTCGCGTTCCTGCTCGATGGCGAACTGACGGTGTCGAAGAACGGGCATTCCCTGGGAACCCTGTCGGCGGGCGAATGCTTCGGCGAAATGGCCATCATCCGCCGCGGCGAACACACCAGGGGCGCCGACGTCGTGGCGCAAACCGTCACCCGTGTCGTGACTATTTCCGCACAGGCACTGCAGCACGCCTCGGACGCCTGCCGCATGCATTTCTACCAGGGCTTTCTCGATGTCATCGCCAGCCGCCTGGCCGACGCCAATGCCCGCCTGGCCTCGCTTTGACACCTGCGCTCGAAGCGATGGCAGCAGCGATCGCCGAAAGTACCGGGCTTCCGTTCGCTGCCAGTTCGGCCAAGCCGGTCAGCGGCGGCTCGATTCATCAGGCCTGGCATATCGATGACGGCGTCCGCCATTTTTTCGTAAAGTCCGGCGCCACTGCCGTGGCGCAGATGTTCGCTGCAGAAGCCCGCGACCTGCAAGCGCTGTCCGCCACCGCCGTGGTGCGAACGCCGACTTTCGTTGCCCTGGGCCAGACCTCAGGCGACGCCTTCCTGGTACTCGAATATCTCGAGCTGGGTCCGCTGGATCAGCGTGGCGGCGCCCTGCTCGGTGCCGCCCTGGCGCGGCTGCATCGAAGCACCGGCAGCGCCTATGGCTGGAGCGAAGACAATTTCATCGGCGCGACGCCGCAGCACAACGCCATGCACCCCAGCTGGCCGCATTTCTTCGGCGAATGCCGCTTGCGGCCACAACTTCAGCTCGCCCTGGGCAAGGGCATGGACCGGGCGCTGGCGGCAAAAGGCGACGCGCTGATCGAGCGCATCGGCGGCCTGTTCATCGACTACCGGCCGACACCGAGCCTGCTGCACGGCGATCTATGGTCGGGTAATGCGGCCCAATGCAGTGACGGCGCCCCGGTCATCTTCGACCCGGCCTGCTACTGGGGCGACCGCGAAACCGATCTCGCCATGGCAGAGCTATTCGGCGGCTTTCCCACCAGTTTCTTTGCCGCCTACCGAGCGGCGTGGCCGCTCGACCCGGGCTACGAGTCGCGCAAGCCGCTCTACAACCTGTACCACATCCTCAATCACTTCAACCTGTTCGGCAACGCCTACCTGGGTCAGGCACAGCGCATGATCGACAGGCTGCTGGCCGAACTCAAACGCTGATTCAGGCCGCCTTGACGATCGGGTCCAGCTGCTTCTGCAACTCGCCCGACTGGTACATCTCGGTCATGATGTCGCTGCCGCCGACGAATTCGCCGTTGATGTAGAGCTGCGGCACGGTCGGCCAGTTGGCGTAGTCCTTGACGCCCTGGCGCACTTCGGGGTCGGCCAATACATCGACGGTGACAAGGTTCGTCACGCCGCAAGCCTGCAGAATCTGCACCGCGCGCGCCGAGAAGCCGCATTGCGGCATCTGCTGGTTGCCCTTCATGTACAGAACCACCGGATTGCCGGTAACCGTATCGTGAATTTTCTGCTTGATGTCCATGGTCTATTCCAATAATAGTTGAGTAAATAACTCGGGATATTTTAGCGGCCCGGAGGCCCGGCGGTCAAGCGATGGTTTTACCGGCGATTCGGATGGCGTTGACCGGCGCGGCAAGCGGCCGGCGCGCCCGTGCCACAGTCGACGCATTGCTCAGGCGCGCGGTGGCCGCAATGCAGACTTCTCGAGCCGGATCAGGCGAAACCAGCCTGAAGCCAGGGCTGCCTGGTTGCTTTTGACGTCAAGCCCGCCGACCGCCTCCAGGACGTCCTCGAAAACCACGTCGAGGCGGGTCGCGACGCGACGCGTCAGCGGATTGAGCAGGCGTTTCCAGCCGGCTTCGCCGCGCCGCAGAAACTTGTCGAAGATCAGCAACTGCCCGCCTGGCTTCAGGACACGCACGGCCTCGGCCAGGCAAAGAGTCGGCGCTGGTACCACGGCGAGTATCAGGTGCAGCACCACCGCGTCGAAGCTGGCGGCATGGAATGGCAGGCGCTGCGCGTCGCCGCGCAAGGGCGCAAAGTGCAGGCCGGCAGTGCGCGGGCGGGCGCGGGCCAGCATGGCTGCCGTGAGATCGAGACCGACGTAGCGATGCTGGGCCGGCAGATGCGGCAAGTCGAGGCCGGTGCCGACCCCGAGCAGAAGCACGTCGCCCGGTGCGTCTGCGGCCAGTGCCGCGAGGCTGCGTTTGCGCGCGGGGCGGGTGGCTGCCGTCAGGAATGCGTCGTAGAAGGGTGCGACCAGCGTGTAGCTGTGCTTTAACGTGAAATACATCACCGAGCGCGCGGTGTCAGGTTCGAGCGCAGCGAGCCAATTAGCAGCCTCCCCGCGAGGGGGCGAGGCGGGAATTCGCGACGCATGCGTCGCGCCTCCGCAGCCGGCCGGCTGTGCAAAGCCGGCCGTGGGCCGCGTAGCGGATGGGAGGGGCGGGCCCATTTGCCAGCTTGACGCCCTACGACGTCACGGTACTTCATGTTGCGGGATGGTTCATCGAAGTCATGGGCGTTGGGCTCAATGCAGCACACGCGGCATGGACAGGACGAATTCGGCGATCTGCGCCTCGAACTGCACGCCGTCCTCGGCCGTCATCTGGTAGCTGCCCTTCATCGTGCCCACCGCCGTCGCCAATTGACAGCCACTGGTGTATTCGAAACTCTCGCCGGGTGCGAGCAGGGGCTGATGACCCACCACACCGAGACCGCGCACCTCCTGCACATGGCCTTCGGCATCGGTGATGATCCAGTGGCGTGAAATCAGCTGGGCGGCAACATTGCCGGTATTGCTGATGCTGATCGTATAGGCAAAGACGTGACGGCTGATCGCCGGATCGGACTGCTCGGCAATATAGTGGGTCGCTACCGCAACCGTAATCTCGTATTTCTTCGCCTCGGCCATGAGGGCTGCATTCAACACCAAATCACGCCGCCGGGCAAGAAACCTGTGGATTGGCCGATCGCCAGGCGCTTATGATTCTTGACCATTGCGGTTGATTCCGCGACACTTCAAGTATGCGAACCAATTGGCCGCCGAACACCCCACCCGAAGCCGTTTAATGAGCCCTTCCGAACCAGGCTCCGCGCCAACCAGCTTTATCGAAAGACTGCGGAACGCCGGCATTCAGCCGGAGGACAGCGAAGAGTTGCGCCTCAACAAGTCGCTGCTGATGCTGGCCACCGGCCTGATCAGCGTGGCGATCATGGTCTGGGTGGCCATCTACTCGGTGCTCGGACCGCAGTTCTCGACCACCCTGCCCTTCGCCTTTCAGCTCCTGCTGGCGGGCAACATGCTGCTCTACCTCAGGTCGGGAAACTTTGATTACTTCCGCGTCAGCCAGCTCGGATTGTTCCTGTTCCTGCCTTTTCTGGCCCAATGGATCGGCGGCACCATCATCTCGACCAGCGGCGTGCTGCTCTGGGCATTGCTCGCCCCGGTCGGCGCCATTCTGTGCATCGGCCCGCATCAGTCGATCGGCTGGTTCATCGCCTGGGCAACGCTGACCGCCTTTTCGGGGGCCATGGATGTCTATCTGGCCGACTACTCGCTGGTGGCACAGAAAGAAAACGTGCCGACGCGGACCACGCTGGTGTTCTTCACCCTCAACTTCATCGCGGTGTCCACCATCATCTACATGCTGCTGCGCTATTCCATCGAGCAAAAGCACAAGGTGCAGCGGAGTCTGGAGGTGGCTCACCAGCAGGTCCAGATCGCGCAGGAACGCTCGGAAAAGCTGCTGCTCAACATCCTTCCCGGGGCCATCGCCGACCGCCTGAAGAACTCGGACAAGACCATTGCCGACGGCTTTGCCGATGTCACCGTGATGTTTGCCGACATCGTCAATTTCACCCAGGTGGCGGCCAACATGTCGCCGTCACAGGTGTTCGCCATGCTGAACCGGATTTTCTCGGCCTTCGACGAACTTGCCGAACAATTCGGCCTGGAAAAGATCAAGACCATCGGCGACGCCTACATGGTCGCCGGCGGGCTGAATGAAGACCTGTCCGACTACTCTGCGGCAATCGCCGACATGGCAGTCGCCATGCGCGACCTGTTGCGGCGGGACTTCGCCATCAACGCCTCGCACCTCGAAGTGCGCATCGGCATCGGTACGGGCCCGATTGTCGCGGGGGTGCTGGGCAAGAAGAAATTCATCTACGATCTCTGGGGTGACACCGTGAACATAGCCAGCCGCATCACCTCGGAAGGCGTGCCCGGCATGATCCAGTGCGACACCATGACCTACCACCGCCTGTCGGCAAGCTTCGATTTTCACGAGCCGCAAACCATCTATCTCAAGGGCAAGGGCAACATGACGGTGTATCGCCTGATCGGCCGCAAGGGTGCAGCGGTCGCCGGCGAGGATTAACCTGCCTTCACCAACCGGAAGCAGACCCGGCCTATTCGGTTTTCGGCCAGCTCCAGTCGATAGCCTGCCGCTTTCGCGTAACGCGCCGCCTGATAGAGCCCGATCCCGTAGCCGCTCTCCGAAGATACCGGACTCAGAAACAGGCTGGATGCAATGGAATCCGGAATGGCCGAACCATTGTCACAGACCATCAGATCGAATCCATCTGCGGTTTGCGCCAATCGCATCTTGACGCGCAGCGACGGTTCTCCAAGATGCTTCTCTGCCGCATTGCGGATCAGGTTGTCGGCGACGCCGGAAAATACCTCCCCTGGCAGTTCCCCGGCTAGCGACGTCTCGCAGCTGAACTCAATCCACTCCAGTGCCGCCATGCGCTGGCCAAGATCGCGCCACCAGTCGGCGGCCGCGACTCGACGTGCCGCCGCCAGGCCCTGCGGCGCATTGAGCTTGGCCAGGGTTTCGGCCAACCGATCGGTTATCGCCGGCAACTGACGCCGCAACAGGGACTGATATTCGAACGAGGATTCGGCGCCCGGCTCGACACCCGCCGAGCAAAGCGTATTCAGGGATTGCAGCAGATTCTTGACGTCATGCGTGAGCCTCGCGCCGGTCTCGTGAATCGCCTGCATGTAGGACAACTGCTTGAGCGCCAGGGCGCGTTGCTTGTCGGCGTGGAACTGCGCCAGCAATTGCGCCAGCAGATTGTAGTGCCATATCAGGGTCGGCGATGGCGCATGCAGCGTGTAGAGCACCAGCACCATGCCGCCATGGCTGAACTCCCAGCGGCGGCCGTCGTTGACGCCGAAGCTGCCGCGACTCGCCCCGGCAATCCATTCCCCGCCCCTGACCCAGGGCAGCCTTTGTGCGATTTCGACGCAGGCCTGCTCGAGAAAGGCCCGCGGGTCTTCTTCACGCAGGGCCAGGTTGGACAAGGCCTGCAACCATTGCTCGACCGGCAGGCCGATCGACATCAGGTAGCGCGAGATCAGGCCGCCGATCCCCGAAACGCCGGAGCGCGGATTCGAGCTCAGGCCCAGCAGCAACAGCATCACCCCGGTCACCAGCAAGGTTTGCAGCAGCGCCTCGACATAGCCGCTGCCCAACAGCAGCATGGCCGCCAGGCTGCCCAGCATCAGCACCGCGAGCAGCAGGAAGACGAACAGGCTATAGACGAAATCCACCACTTCGCGCGCCGTGTCGACTTCCTGGCCGCGCGGCAACAGGGTCATGATCACCAGCAGCAGCGGCAACCCCCCATAGCCCAGCCAGAGTATCGGTGCGGGCGGTATCGCCTGCGGCACCGCCAACGGTGCAGCCATCAGCATCAGCGCCACGACCAGAAAGGCCAGCGCCAGCAGGTAGAACACCCGGGCGGCGCGCGCACCGAACAGAAGCACCTTGCCGCCGACAATGCCGGCCAGCATCATGATCCAGAGCACGATCATCCAGCCCTGGAGGAAGGCCCCGGCCAGCAGCACCACGACAACCAGAGCGACCAGCGAATTTCGCGACAGGCGCTGCTCGGCATGCACGAACGGCTGCCACAGCATGAAAAGGCCCAGATGGGCGACGAACAGGGTCCGGCCCAGCAGACTGTCCGGACCCTGCCACAGCACCAGGTACAAAACCGCCAGCAGCGCCAGCAACAGTACGCTGCGCAGCGCGCGCAGTCGGTTGGACAGGATTGTGAAAACAGGGGAATTCGCCACTGGATCAGGTCTGTTGCGCGGACGGGAAGCACGCAGAATAGGCTGATTCTAGTCAGCCCGGAGCGCGAACGATCTGCCA
Organism: Sulfuritalea sp.; assembly: GCA_022842325.1. GTDB lineage: Bacteria > Pseudomonadota > Gammaproteobacteria > Burkholderiales > Rhodocyclaceae > Sulfuritalea. The sequence goes on from JALHPU010000003.1 coordinate 106,613, forward strand.
GAAAGCTGACGAAGCTGTCCAATATTCGACAGATACACTTAAACTTTAAGTTTTAAAAAATGCAACATATTGAAATATATGCGATAATATTATGGCATGCCTTATGCTTTGAGTTAGGCACCAACAACCACCCCATAGGGGAGATGATCATGAAAAGCAGACAATCCGGTTTTACTCTGGTCGAAATCGCCATCGTGCTGGTCATCATCGGCCTGCTGCTGGGCGGCGTGCTCAAGGGTCAGGAACTGATCAACAGCGCCAAGGTGAAGAACTTCGCCACCGACTTCCGCAATATTCCGCTGTTCATCTACGGCTATCAGGACAAGTTCAAGGCCCTGCCCGGCGATGATTCCGCAGTTGCGACGACCCATCTGGGAACCGCGGTGGGCGGCGTAACCGTTGTCCTCGCCACGACGCCTGGCAGCCCGGCTGCCCGCGGCAACGGCGTGATTGAGGGCGCGTGGAACTCGAGCGTCGAAACCGACGAAACCATCCTGTTCTGGCAGCATGTCCGCCTCGCCGGCCTCGCCGCGGGCCCGACGACCGCACCAGCCACTGCCGGCGTCCTGGATTTCCTGCCGAAGAATGCCGACGGCGGCTTCATCGGCATCACCAGCGGATCGTCCACCGCCAGCCCAATCACCGGCCTGACCGGAACCTACGTCGTCTGCTCCACCAGCATCCTCGGCAAGTACGCCAAGCAGCTCGATGTCACCATGGACGACGGCAATACCTCCACCGGTTCGCTGCGCGCCATGGCCAATGTCACGGCACTCGCGGCGACCACCACCCCGGCCGCGGCGGTAGCCAGCTCGGCCATCGACGATGCCACCTCCTATACCATGTGCATGGCACTCTGAGGCATTGCGCGAGGATTGAAAGCCCGCTTCGGCGGGCTTTTTTCTGTCCATTCAAATGCCGTCACGCAGCGCCCGCGCAACCGCACTGCTGTCACTGGCCGCGATCTGGCTGTTCACTCATCGCTATTTCGGCATTCAGCACGACGGCCTGTTCTATGCCGTCCAGGCCCTGGCCCGCGCCGACCCGGCGGCTTTCCGCCATGACCTGTTTTTCGCGTTCGGTTCGCAGGACGACTACAGCCTGTTCAGCCACGCCTATGCCGGGCTGATCGAAATTCTCGGCCTGGGCCAGACGGCGCTGGTGCTGCTGCTGACGGCCCATCTGGCCTGGGCACTGGCCGCCCATGCGCTGGCGCGGCGCTGGCTCCAGGGCGTTTCGCTGTGGCTCGGCCTCGCCCTGGTTTTCGCGTTGCCGCGCCAGTACGGCGCGCAAGGCGACTTCCCGCAGGACATCCTGCGCTATGCCGAAAGCTTCCTGACCGCGCGCAGCTGGGCCGAACCGCTGGTGCTGGCCGGGATCGCCGCCTGCCTGGGCGGGCGCTACCGGCTGGCGCTCGCCGCCATCGGCGCCGGCCTGCTGTGCCACCCGCTCATCGCCCTGCCGGGACTGATTTTCCTGTTGTTGTTCATGGTCCGCCCGGGCCTCAAGACGCTTGCCTTCCTTGCGCTGGCGGCCGCCCTTGTTGCCGGCGTCCTGCCCGCCATGGACCATGAATGGCTGGGGATGGTGCGCCGCCGGGCTCCCTTTGTCCTGCTCGACACATGGCAATGGGGCGAACTGGCCGAAGCCCTGGCGTGGACGGGCATCCTGCTTGCCGCCGCCTCCGGCGCGACGCCGGCGGAACGGCGCGGCTATCTGGCCCTGGCCCTGACCGGCATTGCCGGCCTGTATCTTTCCCTGCTCGGTACTGCGACCCATGCCGCCTTGCTGATCCAGGCACAGCCCTGGCGCTGCCTCTGGCTGCTCAAGGTCGCCGCGATCCTCGCCCTGGTCGCCATGTTCGCCGCGCGCTGGCGACGCTCCACGGCGGATCGCTGGCTGCTGGCGGGCCTGGCGGCGGCGGCGATGACCGCCCACGGACCGGGCGGCCCGGTGGCACTGCTGCTCGCCGCCATTGCCCATGCCGGCTGGCAGCAGGGCACCCCGCCCGAACTGCCGCGCTGGCTGCCGCTGGCCGGCGGTTTTGCGCTGGCCGTGGTCCTTCTCGAATCGGTGCTTGCTCTGATGCAGCAACTGGCATACCTTGCCCAACGCCTCGTCGAATGGGCTGATCCCGCCGGTGCCATGCCCAAGGGCGATCCAGCCGCCTACCTGCAAGGTCCCCTGGCACTTCTGCTACCCGCGGGTTTGGCGCTTTTGCTGGTGAGCTGCCGGCGCTATCCGGGGCCGTCGGTCCTGGCCGCATCACTGGCACTGATCATCTCCGCAGTGGGCTGGTATCGCGCCGACGACATCTGGCAGAGGACACTGTTTTCCATATCGCCGCAGCGCCCCTTCGGCGATCTGATCGCACGCCACGAGACGGTCTATTGGCAGGACAACTTCCAATACACCTGGTTCCTGCTGCGGCAGGGCAACTATGCATCGACCGACCAGAGCGTCGGCGTGGTGTTCTCGTCAGCGACGACGCGCGAGGCCATCCGTCGCCTCGACCGCCTCGCAGCCTTCGGCTCGCGGGATACGGATCGGGCTGGCGAGCGACAGAAAGGGCAACGTGCAACGCGCAGCGGCCTGACCGGACTTTGCCAGGACAAGGCGCTGGACGTGGTGATCCTGGCTCATCGCATCGACGCGGCGGATGCCCCGCAATGGGTCGATCCACTGAGTTCGACGCCCTGGTATCTCTACCGCTGCGCCGCCTTCAGGACCGCGTCCTGAGCAGCGCCTCTTCCGCCGCCGTCACTGCCGCCGCGCTTCCGATCAGCACCACCACGTCGCCTTCGAGCAGTGGCAGATCCGCCGCCAGCTTGAGCCCGCGCTGCGTGCGGCGGCGAATCGCCGTAATGCCGGCGCCGACTGTTGCCAGGTCGATCTCGCCGACCTGGCGCCCGATCGCACCGGCGCCCGGCGTCAGCGTCACCGCATGCAGGCGCGGCTGCTCGGCATCGGCCAGATGCGCGCCGGCGTCGGTGGCGCCATGGAAGAAGCCGCGCAACAGGGCGTAATGCTGTTCGCGCATTTCGCGCAGGCGCTTGATCACCTTGTGCATCGGGATGCCCGACAACGCCAGCGCATGGGTGGCCAGCATGACGCTGGATTCGAGGGCTTCCGGCACCACCTCGGCGGCGCCGGCGGCGTAGAGCTTCTCGACATCGTCCTGCTCCCTGGCGCGCGAAACGATGGCGACATCGGGACGCAGTTCCCTGACACGATGAATCACCCGCAACGCGGCATCGATGTCGGCGAAGGTGATGATCACCACGCTGGCACGCGACAGGCCGGCCGCCAGCAGGGTTTCCTTGCGTGACGAATCGCCATAGGAAACCGCCTCGGCGGCAATGCTGGCTTCGCGCACGCGCTCGGGATCGAGATCGAGGGCCATGAAGGAGACCCCCTCGGCTTCGAGAAAACGCGCCAGGTGCTGGCCGGTGCGTCCGTAGCCGCAGATGATCGCATGCTTGTCGGTGGACAGCGACTGTGCGGCGAGCTGCGTCAACTGCATCGAGCGCAGCAGCCACTCCGAAGCGACGAAGCGGAACACCAGGCGATCGGAAAACTGCACGATCAGCGGTGCCAGCAACAGCGACAGCACCATGGCCGCCAGTACCGGCTGCAGCGTTTCCGCACTCAGCAGATTGACGTCGCCGGCGCGGGCCAGGACGACAAAGCCGAATTCGCCGCCGGCGCACAGCCACAAGCCGCTGCGCAGCGCCGTACCCGGTGAACTGCCCAGAAGCCGTGAGAAAGCACTCACGATCACCAGCTTCAACGCCACCAGCGCCAGCAGGATTCCCGCCACCAGCGGCCATTGGCCGGCGATCTGCGGCACATCGAGGCGCATGCCGATGGCCACGAAAAACAGGCCCAGCAGGACGTCGCGGAAAGGCTTGATGTCCTCTTCCACCTGGTAGCGGTATTCGGTTTCGCCGATCAGCATGCCGGCGGTGAAGGCGCCCAGGGCCAGCGACAGGCCGGCCAGCTCGGTCAGCCAGGCGAGGCCGAGGGTGATCAGCAGCACGTTGAGCATGAACAGCTCGCCCGACTTCCGCCGTGCCACCAGATAGAACCAGGCCGACAGCGCACGCTGGCCGATGAACAGCACCAGCGTGAGCAGCACGGCTGCCTTGAGGCCGGCCACCAGCAGGGCCTCGGCCATCACCTCGACCGGCTGCGACAGCGCCGGAATCATCACCAGCAGCGGCACCACGGCGATGTCCTGGAACAGCAGCACGCCGATCACCTCGCGACCATGCGGCGCATCGAGTTCGCCGCGCTCGGCCAAAAGCTTGGACAGCATCGCGGTCGAGGACATGGTCAGTGCGCCACCGAGGGCGATGCCGGCCAGCCAGGGAATCCCGGCAAACCGGGCCAGCAGCATGGCGACCAGCGTGCTCGCCAGCACCTGGGCAAGGCCCAGGCCGAATACGATGCGCTTCATGCTGTACAGCCGCGCCAGCGAGAACTCGAGGCCGATGCTGAACATCAGGAACACCACGCCGAACTCGGCGAGGTGGCGCGTCTGTTCGGTGTCGGGCACCCAGCCTGCCGCATGCGGCCCGAGCGCCGCCCCCACCAGCAGGTAGCCCATGATCGGCGGCAGCCCGAGCATGCGAAAGACCACCACCACGACCACAGCGGCGGCAAGCAATAACAGGATCAGCGGCAAGGTGTCGGTCATGGGGCGATCGGAAACGGGAAAAGGGGATGCCTTGCGCGGTTGCTATAATTTGGCTCCATCATAAACGCCAGCCCCCGATGAACCAAGCAATCAAGCCGCCCGAAGTCTCGTCCGTGGTTCACGTCCATGACGAGGCTCGCGCCGTAGCCATGGGTCGTCAAGTACTGGAAATCGAGGCGGCGGCGGTGGCTGCCCTGGCGCGGCGGCTGGGGCGCGAGTTCCATGCTGCCGTGACCATGATTCTGGAAAGCCGCGGCCGCGTCGTGGTCAGCGGCATCGGCAAGTCCGGGCACATCGCGCGCAAGCTGGCGGCCACCTTTGCCAGCACCGGCACCCCGGCCTATTTCGTCCATGCCGCCGAGGCGGTGCACGGCGACCTCGGCATGATCACCCGCGACGACGTCCTGATCGCGATTTCCAACTCCGGCGAAAACGACGAACTGCTGACCATCGTGCCGCTGGTGAAACGCCTGGGCGGCAAGCTGATCGCCATCACCGGCAACGAAACCTCCTCGCTGGCGCAGGAAGCCGACATCCACCTCGACGCCCGCGTCGATCAGGAAGCCTGCCCGCTGAACCTGGCCCCCACCGCCAGCACCACGGCCGCGCTGGCGCTCGGCGATGCGCTCGCCGTGGCGCTGCTCGATGCGCGCGGTTTCGGTGCCGAAGACTTCGCCCGCTCCCACCCGGGCGGTGCGCTCGGTCGCAAGCTGCTGACCCATGTCGGCGACGTGATGCAGATCGACGTGCCGACGCTGACCGAAGACCAACAGGTGCCGCTTGCGCTGGCAGCCATGACACGCGGCGGCATGGGCATGGTCGTGGTGCTCGACGCGGCGCGGAAAATCACCGGCATCTTTACCGACGGCGACCTGCGCCGCGCCATGGAACGCCTCGGCGACTTGCGCGCGACGCCGGTATCCGCGGTCATGACACGCCATCCGCGCAGCATCGGCGCACGGCGCCTGGCGGTCGAGGCGGTGGAAATGATGGAAGCCAACAAGATCAACCAGCTGCTGGTGACGGACGAGGCCGGCGCACTGTGTGGCGCGCTGAACATGCACGACCTGTTCCGGGCCAAGGTGGTCTGATGGGCAGCGTCGCCACCGCCGCCGCGGCCAAGGCGAACCGCCTGGTCCTGATGGGATTCGACGTCGATGGCGTGCTTACCGATGGCACGCTGTATTTCGGCACTCAGGGCGACGAGATCAAGGCCTTCTCCAGCCTCGACGGCCACGGCCTGAAGATGCTGCAGCGGGCCGGCGTCGAGGTGGCCATCATCAGCGGCCGCAGTTCGCGGGCGCTGGAACTGCGCGCCGAAAATCTGGGCGTGAAGGAACTGCACATGGGGGTCGAGGACAAGCGCCGACTCCTGGCCGAGCTTGCGGCGCGACGCGGCATCGACCTGGCACAGACCGGTTACATGGGTGACGACGTCGTCGACCTGCCGATCCTGCGCGCCTGCGGATTTTCCGCCACGGTTGCCGACGCCCATGACGAAGTGCTCGGCCGCGTCGACTATGTCGCCAGCAAAAACGGCGGCCGCGGCGCCGTGCGCGAAGTCTGCGACCTGATCCTGCGCGCCCAGGGCAAATGGGATGCGGCGATGGCGGAGTATCTGACATGAACCGCTTATCCCCCGCCTCTTCTCCTGGAGAAGGGGTACGCAAGCGCACCCCTTCCGGAAGAATTGCGGCCCACCCCCCATGCCCCGCCCATTGGGCGGGGGTAACTAGTCACCTCCCCCGCCAGGCGGGGGAGGATGGGAGGGGGTGCCCACCCTTATTCCGCGCCAGCGCGGGCGGCCCGGCGGCAGACCAATGATGGACCGCGCTTCCTCGCTGTTTCCGCTGGCCATGCTGGTGCTGCTGGCGGCCCTGACTTTCTGGCTCAACCGGGTGATCCAGGACGACAATCCGCGCGGCCCGCAGCGCCACGATCCCGACTACTGGGTCGAGAGCTTCCAGGTGCGGCGCTTCGACATCGAAGGCAAGCTGCAACATACCGTCGTCGCCGCGAAGCTGCTGCATTACCCCGACGACGACACCACCGTCGTCACCGCGCCGCATATCACCTACCATCAGCAGCCACCCACCGAAATTTTTGCCCGCATGGGCTACATCGGCAGGGACGGCAAGGAGGTCGACCTGGTCGACGATGTGCGCGTGGTGCGTCACAGCGCCGCCGGCGACGCGCCGCCCACGCTGCTTGAAACCAGGACGCTGAAGGTCTTTCCCGATGCGGAAAAGGGACACACCAATGATCCCGTGGTGATCACCCAGGGGAAAAGCATCATGAAGGGCAGCGGACTCGATATCGACAACCGATCCGGCATCACGGTCCTGCGCGGCCGCGTTACCGGCACTCTCCATCGCAACCGGACCGAGACACCATGAAATCATTTCTTCGACTCGCTGTCACTGCCGGCCTCGCCGGCGCCATGCTTGCCGCGACCGCGGCCAGGGCGGAAAAGGCCGACCGCGACAAGCCGGTCAATATCGAAGCCGACCGGGTCTCCGTCGATGACGTGAAGCAGACCCAGGTCTTCGAAGGCAACGTGCAACTGGTCAAGGGCACCCTGATCATCCGCGCCGAGCGCATCGTCGTGACCCAGGACGAAGACGGCTACCAGCGCGGCGTCGCCACCGGCACCCCGAGCGTGCTGCCGCGCTTCCGCCAGAAGCGCGAGGGCGTGGACGAATACATCGAGGGCGAAGGCGAGCGCATCGAACACGACGCCAAGGCCGAGAAGACCGAATTCTTCAACCGGGCCTGGGTCAAGAGCGGCCTCGACGAAGTTCGCGGCCAGTTCATTTCCTACGATGCGCGCAGCGAAAACTATTTCGTCACCAGCGGCCCCAACGGCACCCGCGCCAAGCCCGGCAGCGGCGATCGGGTACGCGCCGTGATCCAGCCGAAGAACAAGGATGCCGGCGCCACGACCCCCAGCCCGACGGCCGGCGCGGCCCCGGCGCTCAAGCCCGCCCCGATCATTACCAGCCCCCGTCAGGAGACAGCGCAGTGAATTACGAAAACATTCTGGTCGAAACCCGCGGCAAGGTCGGCCTCATCACGCTCAACCGGCCCAAGGCCCTCAATGCCCTGAATGACAGCCTGATCGACGAACTCGGCGCCGCCCTGGCCGGCTTCGAAGCCGATCCGAATGTCGGCTGCATGGTCATCACCGGCTCGGACAAGGCCTTCGCCGCCGGCGCCGATATCGGCGCCATGGCCGGCTGGGACTTCATGGACGTCTACCAGGCGAACTACATCAGCCGCAACTGGGATCCCGTCGCCCGCTGCCGCAAGCCGATCATTGCCGCCGTAGCCGGTTTCGCGCTGGGCGGTGGCTGCGAACTGGCCATGATGTGCGACATGATCTACGCTGCCGATTCCGCCAAGTTCGGCCAGCCCGAGATCAAACTCGGCATCCTGCCCGGCGCCGGTGGCACCCAGCGCCTGCCGCGTGCCGTGAGCAAGGCCAAGGCCATGGACATGTGCCTTACCGCACGCTTCATCGATGCCCAGGAAGCCGAGCGCGCCGGCCTGGTGGCGCGCATCATCGCCGCCGACAAGCTGCTCGAGGAAACCCTGGCGGCGGCGGCAACCATCGCTGACTTTTCCTTGCCGGTGGTGATGATGATCAAGGAATCGGTCAATCGCGCCTACGAATCCAGCCTGCAGGAAGGCCTGCTGTTCGAGCGTCGCACCTTCCATGCGGCCTTCGCCCTCGCCGACCAGACGGAAGGCATGACGGCCTTCGTCGAAAAGCGCAAAGCGACCTTCCGCAACCGGTAAAAGGCTTCTCGCATCGCAACATCAAAGGCCCTGCGGGGCCTTTTTCAATTTCTTAACCATATGATTAAGATGAGTTAAGTTCGACACAAGGTTTTTTGTTGCATTGCACCAAAAAACTCTTGACATGGCTCAATTCGTTCTTATAATGGGAACCATGATGCACTGCAACATCGCCCCGGCGGACAGGGGCGAGCGATACGAATACGAAGCTATCTACTTACTCGAAGCCAATCTCAGGAGATCACCATGAACGCCAACCTCAACGCCACCACCGAACAATTCGCCAGCGCCAACAAAGCCAACGTCGAAACCCTGCTGACCATTGCCAATACGGCTTTCGCCAGCGCCGAGCGCCTTGCCGCGCTGAACCTCAACACCGCCCGCGCCATGCTGGAAGACAGCGTTGCCAACGCCAAGGCTCTGCTCGGCGTCAAGGACGTGCAGCAACTGATCGCCATGCAAACCACGCTGGCCCAGCCCGCCGTCGAAAAGGCCGTCGCCTACTCGCGCAGCGTGTATGAAATCGCCACCCAGACCCAGGAAGAGCTGTCGAAGGTCGTCGAGAGCCAGTTCTCCGAAATCAACAAGAACGTCAGCTCCGCGCTCGACAAGGCCGTCAAGAACGCCCCGGCCGGCTCCGATGTCGCCGTGGCTGCCGTGAAGTCGGCAATCGCCGCCGCCAACTCGGCCTACGACAGCATGACCAAGGCTGCCAAGCAAGTCGCCGAAATCGCTGAAGCCAACGTTGCTGCCGCCACCACCGCCACCGTCAAGGCTGTCGGCAACGGCGCCACCGCGTCGAAGGCCAAGAAGGCTGCCTAAGTAACACTGTACCGTCTCCTCCTCCGGCCCCGCAAAGGGGCTGGTTTCAGACCCGATGCCGCAATGCATCGGGTCTTTTTTATTGGTGGCGCGCGAAGCGCTATTCCCGGCAGGCAAAGCCCTGTGCGGAACGCACGGACGGTATCCGGGGATATTTGCGGCGCAAGAGTCGGCGCCGGCGCTGCGGCGATTACAGCGCGCGCAGTTTCTCGCCGGCCGCGGCCAGCGTGGCCTCGTTCTTGGCGAAGCAGAAGCGGATCACGCGCTGGTCGTCGCCGTCGGGATTGAAGGCCGACACCGGAATCGCCGCGACACCGTGTTCCCTGGTCAGGCGCTGGACAAAGTGCGTATCCGGCTCGTCGCTGATCGCCGCGTAGGTCGCCAGCTGGAAATAGGTGCCGGCGCAGGGCAGCAGCTCGAAGCGCGAGCCTGCCAGCTGCTGCCGGAAAAAGTCGCGCTTGGCCTGATAGAAGCTCGCCAGATTGTCGGCAAACTCCGGCTGCGCGCGCATGAAATCGGCCAGCGCAAGCTGCGACGGGTGGTGCACGGTAAACACGATGAACTGGTGCGCCTTGCGAAATTCGGTCATCAGCGCCCGCGGCGCCAGGCAGTAGGCCACCTTCCAGCCCGTCACGTGATAAGTCTTGCCGAAACTGGAAACCACGAAACTGCGCTCGCGCAGGCCGGGATAGCGCGTCACGCTCTCGTGTCGACGCTGGCCCTTGGCCCCTTCGTCCTGGTCGAACACCACATGCTCATAGACTTCGTCGCTGACCACGACGATCTTGGTATCCCGCACCAGGGTTTCCAGCATCGCCATGTCGTCCGCCGACCACACCGAAGCGCTCGGATTGTGCGGCGAATTGATGATGATCATGCGCGTGCGCGGCGTGATCAGCGCACGCACTTCGTCCCAGTCGGGCCGGAATTCGGGAAAGCGCAAATGGGCATACACCGCGTGGCCGCCATTGAGTTCGATGCCGGGAACGTAGGAGTCATACACCGGCGCAAAGACGATGACTTCGTCGCCGGGCCTGACGCAGGCCGCGATCGCGGTGAAAATCGCCTGCGTCGCCCCGGCGGTGACCGTCACTTCGCTTTCCGCGTCGTAGCTGGCCAGATAGAGCCGCGCCACCTTTTCGGCAATCGCCTCGCGCAGCGCCGCCACCCCGGCCATCGGCGGATACTGGTTGGCGCCGGCCGCCATGTGGTGAGTCACACGCTCCAGCAGCAGCGGTTCCGGCGAAAAATCGGGGAATCCCTGCGACAGATTGATCGCGCCATGCTCCGCCGCCAGGCGCGACATCACGGTGAAAATCGTGGTGCCGACGTTCGGCAGCCGGGAGGCGGGATAGAGTGGCATGGCTATCCCCGGTTTTCCCGGATCAATTCAGTCCGAGCAGCTCCACTTCGAACACCAGCGTCGCATTGGGCGGAATCACGCCGCCCGCACCGCGCGCGCCATAGCCGAGTTGCGGCGGAATGGTCAGCTTGCGCGTGCCGCCGATCTTCATTCCCTGCACGCCTTCGTCCCAGCCTGCGATCACCTGCCGCGCACCGAGCGCGAACTGGAAGGGTTCGTTGCGGTCCTTGCTCGAATCGAATTTCGAACCATTGGTAAGCCAGCCCGTGTAATGCACCGACACCATCTGGCCGGCGCGCGCCTCGGCGCCCTGGCCGACGAGCACTTCTTCGATGATCAGGCCGCTGGCCGTGGTGGTTTGGCTCATTGCATTGCTCCGTGAGGTCGATGGACAAGGGCTTGCATTATGCCTCAGAGCCTCGCCGCAATTCCGGGCGAAAGATTTCGTCGGCCCTGGCCGGCGGCAGCGGATGCGAAAACAGGTAACCCTGGAACGTCTTGCAGCCGAGCTCGAGCAGGATGTCGAGCTGTGCCCGGGTTTCCACCCCCTCGGCCAGCGTCTCGAGGCCAAGGCTGCGGGCCAGGCCGATGATCGCGGTGACGATCGCGGCATCCTCGGGATCCACGGTCAGATCGCGCACGAAGCTCTGGTCCACCTTCAGCTTGTGCACCGGAAAGCGCTTCAGGTAACTCAGGCTGGAATACCCGGTGCCGAAATCGTCGATCACCAGCCGCACGCCCATGGCGGCGATCTCCTGCAGCCTGGCCTGGGTCTCCTCGATGTCGTGCATCAGGGTGCTTTCGGTGATTTCGAGCTCCAGCAGGCGGGCCGGCTGTCCCGTTTCCGCCAGGATGCGGCGCAGGGTGCCGACCAGATCCTTCTGGCGAAACTGCCGGGGCGAAAGATTGACCGAAACCGGCATCAGCGGCCGGCCCTCCTGCTGCCATATCCGGTTCTGCCGCAGGGCTTCGCCCAGCACGAACTCGCCGATCTGCATGATCAGTCCGGTTTCCTCCGCGATCGGAATGAACTCGACCGGCTCGATCAATCCATGCTGCGGATCGTTCCACCGCACCAGTGCCTCCATGCCGCAGACGGCACGATGCGGCCAATCGATCAGCGGCTGGTAGTGCAACAGCAAGGCCCCGCTCTCGATGGCATGGCGCAGGCGGGTCTCGAGCATGAAAAAGTGCGCCGCCTGTTCGTTCATCTTGCGCGCAAAGAACTGGAAGGTATTGCGACCGGCGGCCTTGGCGTGATACATGGCCGTGTCGGCATTCTTCATGAGGGCGAACACCTCGTTGCCGTCATCGGGAAAAATGCTGATGCCGATCGATGGCGTGGCGCGCAGCTGGTGGCCGTCGATACTCACCGCCGACGCCAGGGCGCCGAGAATCTTCTCCGCGACCTGCACCGCATCGTCGGGCGAGGACATCTCGTGCAGGACGATGACGAACTCGTCGCCGCCTAGCCGCGATACCGTGTCCACCGCCCGCACCACGCTCGTCAACCGCTCTGCCACGTGCTTCAGCAGTTCATCGCCGATGGCATGGCCGAGGCTGTCGTTGACGCTCTTGAATCGGTCGAGATCGAGAAACATCACCGCAACGCGATGCCGGCCGCGCTGCGCCTGGGTCAGGGCCTGTTGCAGGCGATCATGCAACAGGGTGCGGTTGGGCAGGCCGGTCAGGCTGTCGTGATGGGCGACATGCCAGATGCGCTGTTCGGCCTGCATCCGCTCGAACACCTCTTCCTGCAGTTGCGAATTGGCGCTGGCCAGTTCGGCGGTGCGTTCGACCACCCGCTGCTCGAGCTCTTCATGGGCACGCAGCAGCGCTTCCTCCGCCTGATGGCGTTCCGTGACATCTTCGAAAATCCAGGTCAGGTCGACGCTGTCGCCCTGACCGGCAACACGGCGACCGGTAGCGCGCACCCAGAAGGCATGACCGTCATGATGCCGCACCCGCGTCTCGCCGACATAGGTGCCACCGGCCAGGACCACCGGCATCACCTCGGCGCCGTGGCGCTGGTAGTCCTCCTCGTTGAGGTAGAAGATCCGCGTCGAACGCCCTGCCAGTTCCTCCGCCTGGTAGCCGAAGATCTCCGCCAGGCGACGGTTGCAGCGCTGGACCAGGCGGTCCCGCGCAAACAGGATGCCGACCGCCGCATTGTCGAAAATGATCTGTTGTTCGTCGTAGGCCTGCCGCGCACGCTCTTCGGCCTCGCGCGTGGCCGTGAAATCCTCCGCCAGCCAGACCGAACCGGCATGCGGGTTGGTCGCATCGAAGGCGCTGCCGCTGACCCGCAGCCAGGTCGTCCTGCCGTCGCGCCGCACATGGGCCTGTTCGCGATGATGCACCTGGCCGGCGGCAAACTCGGCATAGACCTGTTGGCCGATGCGCTCGAACTCCTCCTCGCTGGGAAACAGCCGTCGCGCCGACTGCCCCACCAGCGAGCCGGCCGGCAGCTCGAATAGATTCTCGAAACGCGGGTTGCAGCGGACGAAGACGCGATTGCGCACGACGGCAATGCCGATCAGCTCGGTGTCGAGGATGGCCGACAGTTCGCGCGTGCTGCGTTCGAGCGCATCGATCATCAAGCGGTCTTCAGCGATATCCTCGATGATCCACAGCGTGCCGTCACGCGGATGCTCGGGATCCACCGCCTTGGCCGAGACCCGACACCAGAACAGGCTGCCATTCTTGCGCTTGAGCCGGGTCTCGGCACGAAACGAACGGCCTGCCGCCAGCACCGGCCCGGCTTCGCGCCCCAGGGCCGAGTAAGCGTCCTGATCGGCATAGAGGATCAGCGCCGACTGGTCGATGAATTCATCCAGCGCGTAGCCGAACATTTCGGCGCACAGGCGATTGGCCTGCACCAGCCGACGATTGTGGGTGAACAGGATGCCGACCGTGGCATTCTCGAAAATCGCATTGAGTTCGAGTACGGCTTTCTTCGGCGGCAGTACGACGGAACTGCCGCTCATCGCTCCGTATCCGCTCCGCTACCGGCCTCCAGCACCCGCAACAGGGAGGCCGTGTCATGCGTGCCCCAGCCGTGCGCCATCAACGCGTTCAACTGCTGCCATACCGCGACGGACACCGGCAGCGGGGCGCCGATCCGTGTCGCCTCATCCATCAGCAGCGCATAGTCCTTGTGGTGCAGGCGGGCCTCGACGCCGGCGGCAAAATCGCGCGTCGCCATGCGCCCGCCGAACACTTCGAGTACGCGCGAACCGGCCGAGCCGCCCTGCATCGCCGTCCACACTTTCGCAAAATCCACTCCGGCGCCGGCGGCCAGGCGTGCCGCCTCGGCGCAGGCCTCGATCGCCGCCACCATCACCATCTGGTTGCAGGCCTTGGCGACCTGCCCGGCGCCGACCTCGCCGACACGGACGATGGTCTTGCCCAGCACCGAAAACAGGGGTGCCAGGCGTGGCGCCAGCGCCGACTTGCCGCCCCACATGATGGCCAGCGTGGCGTTGCGCGCGCCAGTGCCGCCACCCGAAACCGGCGCATCGACAAACTCGATGCCGCGCGCCGCGTGCAGCGCCGCGATGCGTCGCGCCGCAGATGGCGCAATGGTGGAAAAGTCGACATGGATCGCACCAGGCGCCAAGCCTTCACCCAGCTGCGCGGCAAGGCTTTCGACATCGGCGCTGCCGGTCACGTTGGTAACCACGATCTCGCTCGCTACGGCCACCGCGGCGGGAGAGTCGCACCAGTTCGCGCCCTGCTCTACCAGAGAGTCGGCGCTGGTGGCACGGCGGCTCCAGACATGCAGGACGTGCCCCGCCTGCAACAAATGGCCGGCCATCGGCGCCCCCATGGTGCCGAGGCCGATGAAACCGACGTTCATTGCTCGGGCGTGCTCATCTTCTCCAGCAATTGCAGGGCGGTGATCGAATCGTTGTCGCCCATGCCGCTGCCGACGATGGCGTTGAACACCTGCGCCGTGGCTGCCGCCGAGGGCAGCATGAGGCCCATGCGGTGCGCCTCTTCCATGATGATGCGCAAATCCTTCTGGTGCATCCAGGCCTTGAAACCGGGCTTGAAGTTGCGGTCGAGCATGCGCTGGCCGTGGTTTTCCAGGATCTTCGAATAGGCGAAGCCGCCGAGCAGGGCCTCGCGCACCTTGGCCGGGTCGACGCCGCTCTTCGCCGCGAAGTTGAAGGCCTCGGCCACCGCCAGCACGCCGACCCCGGTCAGAATCTGGTTGCAGGCCTTGGCCACCTGGCCGGCGCCGGAATCACCGATCAGCGTGACCGACTTGCCCAGCTTTTCCAGCAGCGGCCTGACCTTCTCGAAGGCGCTCGCCTTGCCGCCGACCATGATGGTCAGCGCGGCGTTGATCGCGCCCATCTCGCCACCCGACACCGGCGCGTCGACGAACTCGATGCCCATTTCCGCCAGGCGCAGGCCGATGGTGCGCGCCGCGTTCGGATTGATGGTGGACATATCGACCACGATCAGGCCAGCCTTGCCACCACTGGCGAGGCCATCGGCGCCGAGGCAGACCTTTTCCACGTCCGGCGCATCGGCCACCATGACGATCACCACCTCGGCATGCGCCGCCACCTGTGCCGGCGTGGCGTGGGTCTTGGCATTCACCGCCGCAAACGGCGCCAGCGACTCGGGCCGCCGCGCCCACAGATGCAGCGTGTGTCCGGCCTTTTCCAGGTGCAGCGCCATCGGGCGGCCCATCAGGCCCAAACCTATGAATCCGACATTCATTTCATTTCTCCTCTGCAATGGCTTTGAGTATCAGCGGCACCAGCGGCTCGGGCAGCTTGATGCCGCCGCCGGTGGCAAATTCGTGGGCACGCGCCGACATCTTCTTCCAGGTCTTGCGCACGATGTCCAGCCACTTTTCCTCGCTGTATTCCGCATGCTGGCCGGCAAAGCCGAGCATGTAATGCTCGATAAACACCAGGTCGGTGACATCTTCCATCATCTGCGTGTCGGGGTTCAGCTTGAGCTGGCGCTTGCCGACCGCCATCCGTACCTTGGCGATGGTGTCGTCGTCGTAGCCGGCCTGTTTCATCAGTTCGCCAGCCGTCTCGGCGTGAAACTTGTAGAGGCCGGTACGCCAGGCCAGGTAGCCTTCCTTGGTCATCGCATAGCTGTTGCGCGGCACCGTCCAGCGCTTGATATGCTGGGCGCGCACCGCGAGTTGGGCGACTTCGCTGGCGGCCGGCGCATAGCGGCCGATCATCTCGGTCATGCGTTTGGCGTAGAGCAGCTCCTTCGGCTGGCGTTCGTCCTGGTTGGGGTCTGCGGCATTGGCGGCATCGAACAGGGCGATGGCGCGGTCGAAACGGGCTTGGTCGGCAATGGTCATGGTGTCCTCAGGATCGGTAGTCGGCATTGATCTTCACGTAATCATAGGAGAAATCGCAGGTCCACACGGTTGCCTCGGCACTGCCGCGACCGAGGTCCACGCGCACCTTGATCTCGGCGTTCTTCATGATGCGCGAGCCGTCCTCCTCACGGTAGCTGGCGGCACGTCCGCCGTTTTCCGAGACCAGCACTTCCTCGTTGCCCGACCCGAGCCAGACGCGCACGCCCGCGGCATCCAGATCAGCGATGCCGGCGTAGCCGATCGCGGCCAGGATCCGGCCGAGGTTGGGGTCGGAGGCGAAGAAGGCCGTCTTCACCAGCGGCGAGTGGCCGATGGCATAGCCCACCAGGCGGCATTCCGCCGCCGTGGCGCCGGCGCCGACTTCCACGGTAATGAACTTGGTCGCGCCCTCGCCGTCGCGCACGATGGCCTGGGCCAGTTCCTGCGCCACCGCGAACACCGCCGCGCGCAGCGCGGGCCAATGCGTTGATCCGGCATCAACCTGCAGCCCGGAAGCGCCGGTGGCGATGACGACGAAGGAATCGTTGGTCGAGGTGTCGCCATCGACCGTAATGCAGTTGAAGCTCTGGTCCGCCGCGTCCTTCGCCAGTTGCGCCAGCAGGTCGGCACCCATCCCGGCATCGGTGGCGACGAAACCGAGCATGGTCGCCATGTTGGGCCGGATCATGCCGGCGCCCTTGCTGATGCCGGTGACCGTGATGGTCTTGCCGCCCAGTTCGATGCGGCGCGAGGCCGCCTTGGCCACGGTGTCGGTGGTCATGATGGCGTGCGCCGCGGCATGCCAGTTATCCGCCTTCAGGTCCGCCATGGCCGCCGGCAGGCCGGCGATCAGCCGGTCGACCGGCAGGTGTTCGAGGATCACCCCGGTCGAGAACGGCAGCACCTCGCGTGCCGCGCAACCCAGCAGCCGCGCCACGGCATCGCAGGTCTCGCGCGCGGCGCGCATGCCCTGCTCGCCGGTGGCGGCATTGGCGATGCCGGTGTTGATCACCAGCGCGCGCAGGCTGCCGTCGCCCGCCAGATGTTCGCGGCACACCGTCACCGGCGCCGCGCAGCAGCGGTTCTGGGTGAACACCCCGGCGGCGCGGCTGCCCGGCGCCAGCTCGACCAGCGTCAGGTCGCGTCGGTCCTTCTTGCGGATGCCGGCCTCGGCGGTGCCGAGGCGCACGCCGGCGACGGGGAACAGGGCTGCGGGGGCTGGGGTGGCGTAATTGACGGGCATGGTTGTGGCCTGCAGGCTATCGAGTTTCGGAAAACGCGCAGTTTATCCCCTTCGCTGCGCGATGCCCGGAAGTCGGCGCTGGCGCTACGGCGATTCGCCGTGGTTGCGCGCCAGCGGGACGGCCGGAGCGCCGTCACAGGTTACGATTCCCCTGCGCAGATACCGAAAAAGTGAAATGACCCCTTTGGTTCTTTTCAGCTTTTCACTCTGTCGATATGTTTGTTCGCGCCGATAACGGCCCAGCAGATCAAAAAAGTCCCGACTAGGACCATCAGAACATTCGGACCATTTTCACCCATCCAGTCGTGAGCAAGTTCGAAGAGCCATCTCCAGCGCGCCAGGGGTTTGGTTTGTTATCCCGTAGCGATATCAACCGCAGCAAGTGAAACCATCCCCACACCAACAGCAAATGCAAGTCCAAAAGCAGGGTTACTTGTTAATCGCTCGTAGAACGTTCGGTTCGTCCCTCGATCACTCGCGGGCAAATCATTGGCATTAGGGTTCTTGCTCATGCTGCATCCCCTGAATATTGATAACCAGCCAATGCCTTAGGGATCAGAAACATTTCGATTTTCTTTTGCACCGTTGCTCCCGCCATTAAGTCGAGAAGGAAACCGCACTGGTGCTGACTCTGGAGCATGCGTCCAGGTAGAAACCTCCGTTGAAAATGCATAACCGCCGTCCTGCCAGCGCCGACTTTTGCATACTTCTGTCGGGACCTCAAACCGGCGCCGACACCTGAGGCTCCAAGCCAAGACGGCGCGCAGTCTTGGCAAAGCGCGCATCGAAGGTAGCGAGGCCGCTGCACAGACCGGACTGAGCCAGATGCAGGGCGTCGGAGAAATCCAGTCCCTGGCGATACCAGACAAGTGCCTGGCCCACTGCGGCAGCACGGTCGACGGTCAGGTTATCGACCGCGAGCATGTCCTCGAACACGGCGGCGATATCGTCCGGCAACATCTCGTAGGCTCCGCGCAGCACCCATTCGAGTTCCTCGATCACTGTCACCGGCACGAACAGTTGCTGGCCCGATGACAGCAATGCCTGGGCGCGCTTTCTTTGTACCTTGGTCGCCGCATCGGCATCGATTTCGGTCGCAATGGCGCGGGCAAGTACATTGGTGTCCAGGGCGATCATGGCTTGCCTTGCTTCTTCGCCACTGCCAGCCCCTGCAAGTCTTCGACTGCCAGTGGCTTGCCGCGACGGGTAACCCGGTCGAACAGGACTGATGCCGGCTTTCTCTCCCCTGCACTGTCGGCACGCACGAGTATCCCGTCCCCATTCGGTGCCAGCTCGACCCGCACACGGACGCCCGGCGCAAGCGAGACCTGCCGGCAAAGCTCGGCGGGCAACACCACTTGCCGCTTGCCCGAAAGAATCATGGTGGTCATGGCGGTCTCCTGCAGTTCGAATTGAGCCAGTGTAAGCCAATTACCGGCATCGTTCAACTGCGTTCAACGACCAGTTCCGATGGTTTGCATCAGCGTTGCTCGCCATCGAACACCAGCCGCCACAACTCCCGCACCGCCGTGACGCGATCGCCGACTTCCTCCGGCGCCACGCGCGCCTTGGTGCCATTCAGACGCAACCCGTGCTGCATGCGGCGGTAATCGCGGTAGGCGTTGCGCACGGTTTCGGCCAATGCATCTGGAATCAGCCCGGCGTCGGCGGCCATTTTCAGCAGCGCGATGTTGCCCTTGTTGCCGGTGAGTTCGCGGTGGGCGTGGGCATAGCCCAGGACAAGGTATTGCACGATGAATTCGACATCGACCAGGCCGCCGGGATCGTGCTTGAGGTCGAACACGGTCGCGCGCAGGTCGCCGCGCGTGGCATGGGCGTCGGCCATCTTCTGCCGCATGTCGACGATCTCGGCGCGCAGCTTGGTCAGATCGCGCTGCTGGCACAGCACCTCGCAGCGGATCTTCTCGAAGGCTTCGCCGACGGCCGGATCGCCGGCAGAGAAGCGGGCGCGCGTCAGGGCCTGGTGCTCCCAGACCCAGGCGGCTTCGAGCTGGTACTGGCGGAAGGATTCCATGGAACTGACGACCAGGCCTGATTCGCCGTTGGGCCGCAGCCGCAGGTCGGTTTCGAACAACTGGCCGGCGGCGGTCTGCGCCGAGAGCCAGGTGTTGAGCCGCGTGCCGAGCCGGCCGTAGTTCTCCCCGGCTTCGGGCGCCGGGTCGTCGTAGAGGAACACCAGATCGAGGTCGGAGGCGAAGCCGAGTTCCTTGCCGCCGAGCTTGCCGTAACTGATGACGGCGAACCTGGGCGTCGCGAGATGGCGCTTGGGCATCTTCAGCCAGGCGCGCTGGATCGCCGCGTCGAGCAGGATGTCGGCGAGTTCGGAAAGGTGGTCGGCCAGCTTTTCCACGGTGTAGAGACCGGCCACGTCCTGCGCCAGCAGGCGGAACACCTGGGCATGGTGGGTCTCGCGCAACAGGTCCATCTGCCGCTCGGTGTCGGGTTCGAGTTCCTCGAGCCGCGCCGCGAGCTGCTGGCGCACGCCGCTCCAGTCGGGCAGCACGTCGAGCAGGCGCGGGTCGAGCAGCTCGTCGAGCAGGATCGGATGGCGTTGCAGGTAGGCGGCGGCCCAGCTCGAACTGCTGACCAGTTCCGCGACCTTTCTCAGCGCCTGCGGATACTGCTGCAACAAGGCCAGATATGCCGCGCGCCGCGAGATCGATTCAAGCAGGTCGAGGCTGCGCGAGAGCGTCGCGTCGGGATTCGGCATGTCCGCCGCGGCCTGGATCAGCTGTGGCACCAGTGCGTCGAAGCGCTCGCGGATGCCGGCGGCAAGCTGCTGGTAGCGCGGGCCTTCGCGCAACGCGGCGACGCGCGTCGCGGCTTCGCGCGGTTCGCGGTAGCCAAGGCGGGCGAATTCCTCGCCCTGCTCGTCGCCGCCGGCGCCACGCCACATCCCGGCCAGCCTGTGCTCGCCCCGATTGGGGTCGGCGAACACCGCCTCGAAATGGCGCGCGACGTTGGCGCGGTGGTCGTCCAGCTCGGCCAGCAGGCCCTCGTAGGAACCGTAGCCCATGGCGCGGGCAATGATGGCGCGGTCCGCATCATTGGTCGGCAGCATGTGGGTCTGCGCGTCGTCGAGGTATTGCAGGCGATGCTCGACGCGGCGCAGGAAATCGTAGGCGGACGCCAGCTCGGCCACCGCCTCGGCCGCGAGGATGGCGCTGTCGGCCAGCAGGCGCAGCACCTGCAGCGTCGGCTTGATCTGCAGCGCGGGGGCGCGCCCGCCCCGGATCAGCTGGAACACCTGGGCGATGAACTCGATTTCGCGGATGCCGCCGGGGCCGAGCTTGACGTTGTCGGCCATGTCCTTCTTCGTCACTTCCTGGCGGATCTGCGCGTGCAGCTCGCGCATGGCGTTGATGGTGCCGAAATCGAGGTACTTGCGAAACACGAAGGGCTTCCTGACCTGCTCCAGCTCGTCGTGGCGACTGCCGGTCAGCGGGCGCGCCTTGATCCAGGCATAGCGCTCCCATTCGCGGCCCTGGGTGATGAAGTAGTTCTCCAGCATGTCGAAGGAGCACACCAGCGGGCCGGAATCGCCGTTCGGCCGCAGCCGCATGTCGACGCGAAACACCTGGCCGTCCTCGGTCACATCGGCAATCGCATTGATCAGGCCGCGCCCGAGGCGGGTGAAGAACTCGAAGTTGGAAACCGGCTTCGCGCCGTCGGTCTCGCCGTCCTCGGGATAGACGAAGATCAGGTCGATGTCGGACGACACGTTCAATTCACGGCCGCCGAGCTTGCCCATGCCGACCACGATCAGTTCCTGTGCGCGGCCATCGGCGCCGCGCGGATTGCCGTAGCGCTCGGCGAGACCCTGGCTGAGCACCTTGACCGCCTCGGTCACGGCCAGCTCGGCGATCAGTGTCATGCATTCAGTGACTTCCGACAGGGGTGCCAGGCCGGCCAGATCGCGCGCCGCGACACGGGCATAGGCGCGCTGCTTGAGCTGGCGCAGGACAGGTTTTAACCGGTCTTCGGTCACCGGCTGCGCGGCGAGCCAGGCGGACAACTCGGCGGCGGTCACCGGCTGGTCCAGACGCGACGCGACTTCGGCCGCCAGAACCGCATTGGCCGCCAGCAAGCGCTTGAGGTAACGGGATGTTTCGGCGATATCGGCGAGGGAAGGCATCGGTTAGAATTTGCACGTCAAGCGCTGTGATCGCCCATTTTAGCGTGGCCACAGGCGCCATTTCCCTTCATGTCGGCATCAACCACCTTCACTCCCTTCATATCCCGCCTGCGTACCGGTCTGCGCCTGCTGCTGCGAGCGCACCCCTGGCTGGGCGTCCTGCTGCGCGTGGTGCTTTGGGGGCTGGCGGCGGGCTACTTTGCCTTCGCCCTGCTGCTGCTGTCGCTGCGCTACGCGATCCTGCCGCAGATAGAAAACTATCGCGGCAATGTCGAGCAGATGATCGGTGCAGCGATCAATCGCCCGGTGGGGATACGCAGTATCGAGGCGCACTGGGCCGGCCTGCGCCCGGCGCTGACACTCGGCGGCCTCGAGATTCGCGACGCCGCGGGGCGCGCGGCGCTGGGCTTCGACCAGGTCGAGGCCGAACTCTCCTGGAGCTCGCTGTGGCATTTCGAGCTGCGTCTGGCGCGGCTCGAACTCGACTCGCCGAACCTGCTGCTGAGCCGCGATCGCGAGGGCCGCTTCTTTGCCGCCGGGCTCGAAATCACGCCGCGGCCCGAGGATGACGCAGGCTTTGCCAACTGGCTGCTGGTGCAGGACCGGATCATCATCCGCGACGCCAGCATTGCCTGGCATGACGAGCTGCGCGGCGCGCCGGCGCTGGAACTGAAACACCTGAATTTCCAGCTGAACAACAGCGGCAGCCGCCATCGCTTCGGCTTCACCGCCGAACCGCCGCGCCACCTGGCGGCGCGCATCGATATCCGCGGCGACTTCCGCGGCCGCGACATCGACAGTTTCGAAGACTGGAAAGGCGAGGCCTACGCCGAACTCGATTATGCCGACCTCGCCGGCTGGCGCACCTGGGTCGATTATCCGGTGGCCTTGCCGCAGGGCAGCGGCGCCCTGCGGCTGTGGCTGGGCTTTGCCGACAAGCAACTGACTTCGGCCACCGCCGACGTGCGTCTGGCCGATGTGCGCCTGCAACTGCGCCGCGACCTGCCCGAACTGGATCTGGTGCTGCTCGAAGGACGCCTGGCCGGGCGCCGCCTCGACGGCGGTTTTCAGGCGGAACTCAAACGCCTGGTGCTGTCCACCCGGGACGGCCTGGCGCTGCCACCGACCGACCTGACGCTGTCCTGGCAGGGAGCCGCGGCCAACCGTCCGGCGCAGGGCCGGGCCACCGCCAACGGCCTGGATCTGGAGGCGCTGGCGCGTCTCGCCGGGCACTTGCCGCTGGATGACGCGAGCCGCGCGCGCCTGGCCCGCCACGCCCCGCGCGGCCGCGTGTTCGACCTCAAGCTGGACTGGAAGGGCAGCCCCGAAATCACCGGCGCCCTTGAATCATGGAGCGTCGCCAGCCGCTTCGAAGGCCTCGGCCTCACCGCGCTGGGGCCGGTGCCGGGCATGTCCGGCCTCAACGGTCGCATCGACGGCAACGAAAAGTCCGGCACGCTCAGGCTGGACGGACAAAAAGCCGGTTTCGAACTGCCCTCCGTATTTGCCGAGCCCAGGCTGGAACTGGAAGCCTTTGCTGCCACGCTGGCCTGGACCTTCGCTGGCGACGGCCTGCGCGTCAGCCTGCAGAAGGCCGCCTTCCACAACAAGGATGCCGCCGGCGAAGCCAGCGGCCAGTGGCGCGCCCTGAGCGAGGGCCCCGGCCAGCTCGAACTCGACGGCCGCCTGACGCGCGGCAGCGGCGAGGCTGTCTGGCGCTACATGCCGCTGGGCGTAGGCAAGAACGTGCGCGACTGGCTGCACGGCGCCATCATCGGCGGCAAGGCCAGCGAAGTGACGCTGAAGCTGCGCGGCGACCTGCGCCATTTTCCCTTCCGCGACGGCAAGGAAGGCCTCTTCGAAGTCCGCGGCCGCTTCCATGAAGCCGGCTTGCGCTATGCGGAAAGCTGGCCCGCCATCAGCGCCATCGATGGCGATCTGCTGTTTTCCGGCCAGCGCATGCTGATCACGGGCAGGAGCGGCCGCATCTTCGGCGTCGCCCTGCGCGACGTCCGCGCCGAAATTGCCGACCTCGAGCAGTTGGACGAGTTGCTGACCGTGACGGGCAAGGCGACCGGACCGACCGCAGACTTCCTGCGTTTCATCGAGGCCAGCCCGGTCGGCGAGCGCATCGATCATTTCACCGAAGAGATGAAGGCGGAAGGCAACGGCGAGCTCGAGCTCAAGCTCAGCCTGCCCCTGCGCCGCATGACGAATTCGAAGGTGGACGGCAGCTATCGCTTCGACGGCAATCGCCTCACGGTGGACAACGATCTGCCGCCGCTGGGCGAAGTGCGCGGCGCCTTGCGCTTTTCTGCCGATCACCTGGAAGCGCGCGGCATTCGCGGCACCCTGCTCGGCTCGCCGCTGACGGTCGACCTGAAGACGGCGGGCGACGGCAGCGTTCAGGTCAATGCCGCGGGAGACGTCAGCATCGCCGCATTGCGCCGCGAGTTCGCGCACCCTGTCTTCGATCATCTGGCGGGCGGCGCCAAATGGACCGGCAACGTGCGGGTGAGGAAGAAGGACGCGGAAGTGAAGCTGAGCTCGAACCTGATCGGCCTTTCATCGAGCCTGCCCGAGCCGTTCAACAAGCCGGCCACCGAGGCGCTGGCCTTCAGCTTCGAGCGCAAGCCGCCGCCCGATCTCGCGCCGCGCCGCCCCGGCTCGGCCGCAGCCACGGCTCCCGGCGTGGTGCAGGACATGATCGATATCGGCATCGGTCGCGCCTTGCGTCTGCAAGTGGTGCGCCGTCACGACAGCAGTCCGCCGACCATCACGCGCGGCCTGCTGGCCATCGGCGAGACCGGCGCCGGCATGCCGGAACGCAACCTGCTGCTTGCCGTCAACCTGCCGCGCTTCAATGCCGATTTCTGGCGCAAGCTGCTGGCCGGCGAAGACAAGGGCCAGAGCGCGTCTTCGCTGCCGCCGCTGCCGGCGCTGGCTTTCGACCTGCGCACCGCGGAGATGATCCTGCAGGACAAGAGCTTTCACGATGTGCGCATCGGCGGCAGCCGCCCCGCGGGCGCCGCCAGCACACGCTTCGACCTGAAAAGCCGCGAACTGACCGGCAACTTCGAGTGGAACAGCAGCGGCGGCGGCAAGCTGTCCGGCCGCATCGCCCAGTTTTCGATTCCGGAAACCGTCGCCGCACCGGCCGTGCTGCAGGCGAAGGCCAGCGAAGTCATCGAGCAGATACCCGCCCTCGACATCACGGTGGACCAGCTCAGCTTCAAGGACCGTGCGCTGGGCACGGTGCGCGTCGCGGCGGAAAACCGCGACGGTTCCTGGAACACCCGGATCGAGATGAAGAATGACGACGGCACGCTCGAGGCCTCCGGCCAATGGCGCCCCGGCCCGACGCAGGCAGCGACCAACCTCGAATTCAAGTTCGGCGCCAGGAGCATCGAGAAGCTGCTGGCGCGCATCGGCTATCCGGATTCGGTACGCCGTGGCAGCGCCAACCTGGCCGGCAATCTGTGGTGGAACGGCTCGCCCTTCACCATCGATTATCCGACGCTCAGCGGCAATCTCCGCCTCGACGCGGCCAACGGCCAATTCGTCAAGCTGGAGCCCGGCGTCGGCCGCCTGCTCGGCATCCTCAGCCTGCAGTCGCTGCCGCGCCGCATCACGCTGGACTTCCGCGATGTCTTCAGCGAAGGCTTTGCTTTCGACAGCATCCGCGGCCAGTTCTCGGTTAGCCGCGGCGTGATGGAAACCAGGGAACTGCAGATCCAGGGGCCGTCGGCCAAGGTGCTGATGAGCGGCTCGGTCAATCTCGTCGCCGAAACGCAGAATCTCAAGGTCCGCGTGCAACCCGCGGTCGGCGAATCGATTGCGGTCGGCACCATGATCGCCAACCCGATCGCCGGCGCCGTGGTCTGGGCGGCACAGAAGATCTTCAAGGATCCGCTGGATCAGGCATTCGCCTTCGAATACGCGGTGACCGGCAGCTGGGCGGACCCCAAGGTGGACAAGCTGGGACCGCCGAAACCCGCGGAGGAAACCAAGTGAAGATAGCCGCCGTACAGATGATCTCGGGGCCGGACGTGGCGCCCAACCTGGAGACCGCCGGTCGCCTGATCGCCGAAGCCGCGGCAGCCGGCGCACAGCTCGTCGCCCTGCCCGAATACTTTCCGCTGATCGGCGCCACCGATGCCGACCGCCTCGCGGCGCGCGAAATCGATGGCAGCGGTCCGATGCAGGACTTTCTCGCGGCGACGGCCCGCCGCCACGGCCTGTGGCTGATCGGCGGCTCGATTCCGCTGCGCGCGGACGACCCGGCCAGGCTGCGCAACGCCTGTCTGGTGTTCGACCCGCAGGGACAGCGCGTGGCGCGCTACGACAAGATTCACCTGTTCGGCTTCAGGAAGGGCGACGAGGCTTACGACGAAGCTGCTACCATCGAACGCGGCGGCCAGGTGGTGACCTTCGACTGCCCGCTCGGCCGCATTGGCGTCGCGATCTGCTACGACCTGCGCTTTCCCGAGCTCTTTCGCGCCATGGGCGAGCTGGACCTGCTGGTGCTGCCCGCCGCCTTCACCGAAACCACGGGTCGCGCGCACTGGGAAATCCTGCTGCGCGCCCGTGCCATCGAGAACCAGTGCTACCTCCTCGCCGCGGCGCAGGGCGGCCGCCACCCGAACGGGCGCATGACCCACGGCAACAGCATGGTCATCGACCCCTGGGGCGAAGTCCTGGCGCGCATGGACAAGGGTGAGGGCGTGGTGCTTGCCGAACTTGACCGGCAAAGACTGGTCGAAACCAGGACCAGCCTGCCCGCACTGAAACACCGCATACTGTAGGCCTTCAAAGGACCCCCTCCGCATGAACGCTCCCGCCAGCCCGATCCCGCACTTCGAAATCGCCGAACAGACCCTGCTCAAGCCTCACGGCCTGGCGCCGCACCAGCTCGAGCGCGTCTTCGGCCAGCTGTTCGGCAATCACATCGATTACGCCGACCTGTATTTCCAGTACGCGCGTTCCGAGGCCTGGAGCCTCGAAGAGGGCATCGTCAAATCGGGCAGCTTCAACATCGAACAGGGCGTCGGCGTGCGTGCGCTATCGGGCGAGAAGACCGCCTTCGCTTATTCCGACGACATCAGCCTGGCCGCGCTGCAGGCGGCCGCTGGCACTACCCGCGCGATTGCCGCCGCCGGTGCCCAGCGCCTGGCACCGCTGCTCAAGCGCAGGGCGCAGCCGGCAGCGCTGTATGCCGGCAACGATCCGATCGCCTCGCTCGACGATGCGGCCAAGGTGAAGCTGCTGGAGCGCATCGAAACCATGGCGCGCGCCGCCGATCCGCGCGTCAGGGAAGTCATGGCCAGCATTGCCGGCACCTGGGAAGTCGTGCTGGTGGCGCGTTCCGACGGCCAGATGGCGGCCGACGTGCGGCCGCTGGTGCGCTTGTCGATCTCCGTGATCATGGAGGAAAAGGGCAGGCGCGAGCAGGGTTCCGCAGGCGGCGGCGGTCGCTTCGATTACGCCTATTTCAGCGATGCCGTGCTGCAGGACTATGCGCAACGCGCCGTGCATCAGGCCAGCATCAACCTCGCCGCCAAACCTGCTCCGGCCGGCGAGATGACCGTGGTGCTGGGCCCCGGCTGGCCCGGCATCCTGCTGCACGAAGCGGTCGGCCACGGCCTCGAAGGCGACTTCAACCGCAAGGGCAGTTCGACCTTCGCCGGGCGCATCGGCCAGCGCGTCGCGGCGAAAGGCGTCACGGTCGTCGATGACGGCACGATAGTCGACCGGCGCGGTTCGCTGACCGTCGATGACGAAGGCAATCCGACGCAGCGCACGGTATTGATCGAAGACGGCATCCTGGTCGGCTACCTGCAGGACACGCTGAATGCGCGCCTGATGGGCGTACCCGTCACCGGCAACGGCCGCCGCGAATCCTTCGCCCACCTGCCGCTGCCGCGCATGACCAACACCACCATGCTCAACGGCGGCCACGATCCGCAGGAAATCATCAAGTCGGTGAAGAAGGGCCTCTATGCCGCCAACTTCGGCGGCGGCCAGGTGGACATCACCAGCGGCAAATTCGTCTTTTCAACGGCCGAGGCCTACCTGATCGAAAACGGAAAAATCACCACGCCGGTCAAGGGCGCCACGCTGATCGGCAGCGGCCCCGAAGCAATGATGCGCGTCGCCATGATAGGCAACGACATGGCGCTGGACTCCGGCGTCGGCACCTGCGGCAAGGAAGGCCAGAGCGTGCCGGTCGGCGTCGGCCAACCGACCGTGCGCATCGATGGGCTGACGGTAGGCGGGACGGGCTAACCGTGAGGCGGACCGTAGGGCGGACGTAGGGCGGACGTAGGGCGGACTTCAGTCCGCCATCCACCCCTGGCCGACTGAAGTCGGCCCTACAAAGCCATCCACCCCTGGCCGACTGAAGTCGGCCCTACACCGCCATCCACCCCTGGCCGACTGAAGTCGGCCCTACAAAGCCATCCACCCTGGCCGACTGAAGTCGGCTCTGCAACGGCCCTACAACAGCTCTAAGACGCGGCCTCGACCCGGTCACGGCCGTTCTGCTTGGCGCGCAACAAGGCAGCATCGGCGCGGGAAATCAGCGCATCGAGCGATTCGCCCGGGACCATCTGGGCCACTCCGCAACTCAGCGTCACCCCCTCGCCGGTCGGCAGGCCGCAGCCGATCGCCACCAGTTCGCGCAGGCGCTCGGCAATCGGCAAAGCGTCCGCTGCGCTGGCATTCGGCAGCAGCATCAGGAATTCTTCGCCACCGTAGCGGCCGATCAGGTCCTGGGCGCGCAGCCCGTCGGCCAGACGGCGCGCCATGCGCCGCAACAGGGCGTCGCCGGTGAGGTAACCGAAGCGTTGGTTGAAGTGGCGGAACAGGTCGATGTCGGCCATCACCAGGCACAGCGGCGTGCCGTCGTGTTCGCAGCGCGCCATGGCGCGCGGAAAGGCTTCGAGCATCCAGCGCCGGTTGTGGATCCCGGTCAGCGCGTCGACGCTGGCCGCATCTTCGAATTCAAGGCTGCGAGCCTGCATCGCCACCAGCGCCTGGTTGCTGTCGCGCATGCGGCCGGAAATGATGGCCAGCAGATTGCGCGCGACGCCGTGGGAGCAATCCACCATCGACCAGAGCACCTCGTGCGGTATGGCCAGGACTGCCGTATCCTGCGCCGCGAGCACCAGGGCCGAGGCCGGCTGGCCATCGAGCAGCGACATCTCGCCGACACAGTCGCCGCCGCCGAGCACCGCCTGCGGGGGCATATTGCGATCCTGCAGATACACGCGCACCTCGCCGCCCAGCACCAGATACAAGTGGCTATTGGCGACACCCGCTTCGATCAGGTGGTCGCCGCGCTCGAACTTCAATTGCTGGCAGCTTTCGAAAAGGTGTTCCACGCTTTCGAGGCTGACGTTGGAAAACAACTTGGCGCGTTCCAGATGCTCGCGGAGTAGGCTGTCGATCATTGCGGTACCTCTTTGTGCCGTGCTGCGAAAGAAACAGGATAAATCAATTCCGTGTCACCCCGGGGGCTTCACTTCTCATCGAAGCTGTAACCCAATTCCTTGACACCGTGCCGGATCACGGTCATGGCGGCGGGCACCTGTTGCGGCACGCCACGCACGCCGAGCTCGATATGACGCTGCACTTCGGTCGAGCCGAGGAAGGGCAGGCTGAATACCTTGATGCCGGGAAATTCCGCTTCGACCTCGCGCATCAGCTCGATCAGGGTCCCTTCGAGGCCCTGCCACACCAGGATCGCCGCTTCGGCCGTGGGCCGGGCGTTGAAGCGTTCGCGGTAATAACTGTCGAGCACCCATTCGACCATCGGCCAGGCCATTTGCGGGAAACCCGGCACGAAATGATGGTGACCCAGCGAAAAGCCCGGAATGCGGTTGTAGGGGTTGGGAATGATGCGGCTGCCAACGGGGAAGTTGCCCAGCCCGAGTTGCAGGTCGGTGACCTCGCGCCCGATCTCCGCAAACCGCGCCCGGATCTCCCGCTCCGCATCCGGATGCAGCGCCAGTTCGACGCCGGCCGCCGCGGCGGTGGCCTGTCGCGTATGGTCGTCCGGCGTATTGCCGATGCCGCCGAAGCTGAACACGATGTCATCACCAGCCAGCGTGCGGCGCAGGGTATCCGTCAGACGCTGCCGGTCGTCGCCGATATAGAGCGCCCAGTCCAGAACCAGACCGCGCGCCGCAAGCAATTCGAGCAGCTTGGGGAAGTGCTTGTCGGCGCGCTTGCCGAGCATGATCTCGTCGCCGATGATGATTGCGCCGATGCCTTTCATAGTTCCACGCCTCCTTCGTGACGCTGGCGCCGCAACGCGGCGAGTCCGAGATGGACGAACACCAGCGCCGTCAACGCCGGCGCCAGCAGATTGAGCAGCGGCAGATACGCCAGCGCCGCGGTACCCAGACCGGCGACATAAAATTGCTGGCGGTTGGCGCGCAGCAGTCCCTGCATTTCCTTGCGCGTCGCATGCTCGGCGAGGGCATCGAAGCGGAAAGTGCGCTGGTTCAGCCAGGCGCTCCAGAACAGGGGCAGCACCAGCAGGACGCCGGGGATCAGCAGCAGCGGCAGCAGGACCAGGCTGCCGAGGATAAACATCGCACCGGCCCCCAGGGTATTGCCCAGGCTGCCCCAGAACACATTCTCGCCATGGCGACCGAGATCGGGGTAGTCGCGCGCCGCCACCAGATTGATCAGGCGCGGCAGGGCGAACACCGCCACCAGCATGATGGCGGTGATATAGACCAGCGCGGCGCAAGCCGCCAGCAGCAGGAAGGCTGCGGCCCACTGCGCCACCCACTCCCAGCCCGACCACGGCAGTTGCGGCAGGATGCGCGCCATCAGCGCGACGCCCTGGCTCCACCACGCGAAGCCGACCACCAGCCACAGCAGCAGCGCCAGCAGCGGCGGCCAGATGGCCTGCCAGAGCACTTCGGGCCGCGTCAGGTCGCGCAGCGATTTGGTAAATGCGGCAAACACGTCAACCATGGCTGTCTTTCATCGCTACTGCTCAATTATGTTGCCGACTATCCCACATCTTCTGCAGGCGCTTGACCGAGACCGGCGAAGATGTCTTGAGTTCCTGCGCGAACAGCGCCACGCGCAATTCCTCGAGCAGCCAGCGGAACTCGTCAAGGAAGGCATCATTCTGCTGGCCGGACTTGAGCATGGCATTGCGTTCGCGCTCCCAGGGCCGCCCCAGGCCTTGCCAGTCGGCCATCAGGCGCGTGTCGCGCGCCGGATCGGAGCGCGCCTTTTCCAGACGCAGGCTGATCGCCTTGAGGTAGCGCGGGTAGTGCTGCAGGCGTTCAAAGGGCACGGTCGCGATGAATCTTTTGGGCATGAGTTCGGCCAGTTGCGCGCCGATGTCGGCACAGGCCTGCGGAAAGGCCTTCTGCACCGCAGTCAGCTTCTTCGCCAGCGCCGCGTGCTCGCTCATGATATTGCCGAGCAGGCGCAGGATCTCCTGCGCCACCAGCAAAATGCGCCCGCGCGCCGCCTCGCGCCGTGTCGCGAACGCCGACTCTTCGTTGGGCAGCGGGTCCATCAGGCAGGTGCGCTCCAGCGTCACGGCGATCAGTTGTTCGCGCAATTCCTTCTCGGTGCCCAGCGTCATGAACTGCAGCGCGAGCTCGCGCAGGCCGGGCAGCTTCTCGATGGCCTTGACCTGCGCCGCCAGCTGCAGCGCGAACAGCCGCGCGATGCCGCGGCGATGTTCGGCGCGCGCCTTTTCTTCGGTATCGAAGGCGGTCAGGCGCACGCTCTCGCCCATGTCCACCAGCGCCGGAAAACCCACCGTGGTGCCGGCGCCGACTTTCACTTCCATGAGTTCCGGCAGCTCGCCGAAAGTCCATGCGGTGACCCCTGAGGCATCGCCCGCCGCCGCTTCGTGCCGCACCTCCGCCGTGGCATAGGCCTGCTCGACGCGGCCACGATATTCGGCGCGCAGTTCCGCCAGATTGCGCGAAATCGCCAGTGTGCCGCCATGTTCGTCGGTCAGGCGGAAGTTCATGAACAGGTGCGGCCGCAATTCGCCGCTGCGAAAGGCGTCGAGCGGCAGCTTCTGCGCCATGTGCTCTTCGGCGGCACGCGTCAGGGCGCGTACCAGCGGCTCGTCGAGATCGTGCTCCGCCTCGCAGAAATTAGTGGCGAACTCGTCGAGCGGCTGCAGGCGGTGGCGATACTTCTGCTGCAGCGTCTTCAGCAGGGCGAGAATCTTTTCCTTGAGCAGGCCCGGCACCAGCCATTCGCAACGATTGGCCGGCAACTGGTTGAGCGCGGTCAGCGGCAATATCAGTGTCACGCCGTCGTCGGCCGCGCCGGGGTCGTGGTGGTAACTCAGCTTGAAGGCCTGGCCGCGATGGGTGAACTCGGGAGGAAAGGCGGCGGTGGTAATGCCCGCCGCCTCGTGGCGCATCAGCTGTTCCTTCTCCAGGCAGAGCAGCTTCGGGTTGGCGGCTTCCGCTTCGCGCCGCCAGTGGTCGAAGGCCGCCAGCGTGATGATGCCCGCGGGAAGCCTGGCGTCGTAGAAAGCGTAGATCAGCTCGTCATCGACCAGCACATCGGGCCGCCGCGCCTTGTGCTCCAGCGCCTCGATCTCCTTCATCAGCTTGGCGTTGTGCTGGAAGAAGCGCCACTTGCGCACCCAGTCCTCGCCGACCTGGCCTTCGACCAGAGCCTCGCGGATCAGGATTTCGCGCGCCAGCTTCGGATCGCTCGGCCCATAGTGCAGGCGGCGCTTGGCATGGATCATCAGGCCGTGCAGGGTGACGCGCTCCCAGGCCACGACCTGGCCCGGCCCCTTCTCCCAGTGCGGCTCATAGACATGCTTGCGGATCAGGTGGGCGCCGACCTGCTCCAGCCATTCCGGCTCGATCTTCGCGATGCAGCGCGCGAACAGGCGCGATGTCTCCACCAGCTCGGCGGCGACGATCCAGCGTCCGGCCTTCTTCAGCAGGCTGGAACCCGGATGGATGTAGAAGCGGATGCCGCGCGCACCGAGGTAGTTCTTGTCTTCTTCGCTGACCAGGCCGATGTGGCCGAGCAGGCCGGTCAGCAGCGCCTTGTGGATGCTCTCGTAGGACGCGGCAATCTGGTTCTCCTTCCAGCCGTGTTCGTGGCACAGCGTCATCAACTGGCCGTGAATGTCGCGCCACTCGCGCACCCGCAGCCAGGACAGGAAATTGTGCCGGCACCACTGGCGCTGCTTGTTGCTGGTCTCGTGCTTCCAGACCTCGTCGGCCGCATGCCACAGCTTCAGGTAGGAAAGGAACTCGGACTTCTCGTCCTTCCACTTGGCATGGGCCTGGTCGGCTGCGGCGGCGGCCTCCTGCGGCCGGTCGCGCGGGTCCTGGCTGCCCAGCGCGGCGGCGATGATCAGCACCTCGCGCAGGCAATTGTGCTCGCGCGCGGCGAGGATCATGCGGCCGATCTTCGGATCAAGCGGCAGCTTGGCCAGCTCGAAACCGACCTGGGTCAATTCCTTCGTCGTCTCGTCGATGGCGCCGAGCTCCGCCAGCAACTGATAACCGTCTGCGATCATGCGCGGCGCCGGCGCTTCGAGGAAAGGAAAGTCCTCGACGTCGCCCAGATGCAGCGACTTCATGCGCAGGATCACGCCGGCCAGGCTGGAGCGCAGGATCTCCGGCTCGGTGTAAGCCGGGCGCTGGTTGAAATCCTCCTCGTCGTAGAGGCGGAAGCAGACGCCCGCAGAAACCCGCCCGCAGCGCCCGGCGCGCTGGCTGGCCGCGGCGCGCGAGATCGGCTCGACCTGCAATTGCTCGACCTTGTTGCGATGCGAGTAGCGCTTGACCCGCGCCAGCCCTGCGTCGATCACGTAGCGGATGCCGGGCACGGTGAGCGAGGTCTCGGCGACATTGGTCGCCAGCACCACGCGCTGCCCCTGGTGCGAGGCGAACACGCGGCCCTGCTCCACTGCCGTCTGCCGCGCGAACAGCGGCAGCACTTCCAGCCCCGGCGGATGGTGTTTGCGCAGCGCCTCGGCCGCCTCGCGGATCTCGCGCTCGCCGGGCAGGAACACCAGCACGTCGCCCGGCCCGGTGCGATGGGCCTCGTCGACGGCATCAACGATGGCGTCGTTGAGGTCGCTGTCCTTCTTCTCGTCGAAGGGGCGGTAGCGCGTTTCGATCGGAAACAACCGGCCGGAAACCTCGATCACCGGCGCCGCATTTCCGTCAATGGCGAAGTGCCTGCTGAAGCGCTCGGCATCCAGCGTCGCCGAGGTGACGATGAGTTTCAGATCGCGCCGTCTCACCAGCACCGACTTCAGGTAGCCGAGCAGGAAGTCGATATTCAGGCTGCGCTCGTGCGCCTCGTCGATCAGGATCGTGTCGTACTGGCGCAAGAGCGGATCGGTCTGGGTCTCGGCGAGCAGGATGCCGTCGGTCATCAGCTTGATGTAGGAGGAGGAGGTGACCTTGTCGGTAAAGCGGATCTTGAAGCCGACATGGCGGCCGAGCTCCGATTTCAGTTCCTCGCTGATGCGCGTCGCCGTGGCGCGCGCGGCAATGCGCCGCGGCTGGGTGTGGCCGATCAGGCCGTTGAGGCCACGACCGATTTCGAGGCAGATCTTGGGCAGTTGCGTGGTCTTGCCCGAGCCGGTCTCGCCGCAGACCACCACCACCTGGTGCCTGAGTATCGCCGCGCCGATTTCAGCGCGGCGCTGATTGACCGGCAGCGCTTCGTCATAGCTCAGCGCGGGCCGCGCCGCCCGCCGCGCTTCGGGATCGAACTTCATTGCGCCAGCTTGTGGATGGTGAAAATGCCGAGCCCGGTCATCAGCAGCGAACCGAACAGGTGCACGGCAGCAGCGCCCGCCGCCCAGCCGTAGCGCGCGTTCTGGACCAGATGCACCACCTCGGCCGAAAAGGTCGAGAAGGTGGTCAGCGCGCCGAGGAAGCCGGTGATGAAGAACAGCTTGAGTTCGGCCGGCATCTCGGCATTGATGTGAAACACCATCACCGCGGCGCCGACCAGATAGCCGCCGATCAGGTTGGCCGCCAGGGTGCCCATCGGCACCGTGACGAACACCGGATTAAGCCAAAGGCCCAGGCCGTAACGCAACCAGGCGCCCAATACGGCGCCGGCGCCAATGGCGAAAAGGGCAGTCGGATTCATGGGGCGCATTTTACGTCGCAACGGTAGAATTGCCGCTTTGCACCAAACTGCCGCCGATCATGGCCGAAATCGAAAAAACCTCCAACTTCATCCGCCATATCATCGATGCCGACCTCAGGGCCGGCAAGTACGCCGCACGCCACTGGAGCGGCCGCCCCGGGCCGGCTGCAGAGCAAGGAGTCGGCGCCGGCGACACGGCGGCGATCCGCACCCGCTTCCCGCCGGAGCCCAACGGCTACCTGCATTTCGGCCATGCCAAGTCGATCTGCCTCAACTTCGGCCTCGCGCTCGATTACGCCGGCGCCTGCCACCTGCGCTTCGACGACACCAATCCGGAAAAGGAAGAACAGGAATACGTCGATTCCATCATCGACGCCGTGCATTGGCTGGGCTTCGACTGGAATGGAAATCAGTACTTCGCCTCCGACTACTTCCAGTGGATGTACGACTTCGCCGAGAAGCTGATCGAAGCCGGCCATGCCTACGTCGATTCGCAGACCGCCGAGGAAATGCGCGCCAGCCGCGGCACATTGACCACAGCCGGCAACAATTCGCCCTACCGCGGGCGCACGCCGGCCGAGAACCTCGATCTGTTCCGCCGCATGAAGGCCGGCGAATTCGCCGACGGCACGCACATCCTGCGCGCCAAGGTGGACATGAGCTCAGGCAACATCAACCTGCGCGACCCGGCGATCTATCGCATCCGCCACGCCACGCACCACGCCACCGGCGACACCTGGTGCATCTACCCGATGTACACCTACGCCCATCCGATCGAGGACGCGCTGGAGAACATCACGCATTCGATCTGCACCCTCGAGTTCGAGGACCAGCGGCCCTTCTACGACTGGCTGCTGGCGCGGCTGGCCGAACTCGGCTGCGTGAATACGCCGTTGCCGCAGCAGATCGAGTTCGCCCGGCTCAACCTGTCCTACGTCGTGCTGTCCAAGCGCAAGCTGATCCAGCTGGTCGAGGAAAAGCACGTCGATGGCTGGGACGATCCGCGCCTGCCGACCCTGGTCGGCGCGCGCCGCCGCGGCTTCACGCCGGAGGCCTTCCGCCGCTTCAACGAAATGAACGGGGTGACCAAGTCCGATTCCTGGATCGACATCAGCGTGCTGGAAGAATGCCAGCGCGAACACCTCAACGAAACCGCGCAGCGCCGCATCGCGGTGCTCGATCCGGTGAAGCTGGTGATCGACAACTACCCGGAGGGACAGGAGGAGGAATGCCTGGCCCCCAACCATCCGCAGAAGCCCGAATGGGGCAAGCGGCCGGTGCCGTTCTCACGAGAGCTGTGGATCGAGCGCGAGGACTTCATGGAAGTGCCGAGCAAGGGTTACTTCCGCCTGTTCCCCGGCAACACCGTGCGCCTGCGCTACGGTTTCGTCATCAAGTGCGGCGGCTGCGACAAGGATGCAAACGGCAACATCACCGCGGTGCATTGCGAGTACATGCCGGATTCGAAATCCGGCACGCCGGGCTCTGACAGCTACAAGGTCAAGGGCAACATCCACTGGGTCTCGGCCAGGCACGCCTATGCCGCCGAGGTGCGCCTCTACGACCGCCTGTTCGCGGTCGAGGCGCCAGGCGCGGGCGGGCGCGACTTCATCGCCGACCTCAACCCGAGTTCGAAGATCGTGATCAGCGCCCAGCTCGAAGCGGCGCTGAAGCACGCCGCCGCCGAAGACCGCTTCCAGTTCGAGCGTCACGGCTATTTCGTCGCCGACCGCGTCGATTCGCAACCCGGCGCGCCGGTGTTCAACCGCGCAGTGACGCTGAAGGACTCCTGGACCAAAGGCAAGCCGGCCTGAGCTCGCGGCAGGCGCAAGCCGCGCCGCGATCAGGGCGAATCGATGCCGATCAGGCGGCGAAAATCCGCCGCCGGCATCGGCCGGCCGAAATGAAAGCCCTGCACCAGATCGCACTTCATGGCGCGCAGCGCCTCGGCCACGGCTTCGGTCTCGACGCCCTCGGCCACGACATGCAAGCCGAGGCTGGCTGCCATCTGGATCACGGCACGCACGATCGCCGCATCGTCCGGGTCGGTGACGATATCGCGCACGAAAGACTGGTCGATTTTCAGCTTGTCCACGGCAAAGCGCTTGAGGTAGGCGAGGCTGGAATAGCCGGTACCGAAATCGTCGATGGCCAGCCGCACACCCAGCGCCTGCAGGCGCCCCATGGTCGCCAGCACCTGGTCGGCATCGTCGACCAGGATCGACTCGGTGAGTTCCAGTTCCAGGCCTGAGGCGCGTGCGCCGGAGGCGGCCAGGGCGCGCAATACGGTTTCCTCGACGTCGCCGCGACGAAACTGGATCGACGAAATATTCACCGACAGGCGAAAATCCGCACGGCCCGCCGCCTGCCAGGAGGCGAGTTCGCGGCAGGCTTCCTGCAATACCCATTCGCCCAGCGGCACGATCAGGCCGCTATGCTCCGCCGCGGCGATGAACTGGTCGGGTGCGACCAGGCCCTGATCGCGGCTGTGCCAGCGCAGCAGGGCCTCGCCAGCGACCACGCGGCCGCTGGCCAGAGCGACCAGCGGCTGGTAGTAGAGCTCGAACTCGCCATGCTCCAGCGCGCGCCTCAGGCGCGCATGGAGATCCAGCCTTTCCTGCGCGGCGGCGTTCATGCTCCGGGTATAGAAGCGGAAGGCGTTGCGCCCGGCTTCCTTGGCGTGGTACATCGCGGTGTCGGCCTTCTTCAGCAGTTCATCGAAGTCCGCGCCGTCCTCGGGATACACGGCGATGCCCACCGAGGCCGAGATCTTCGCCTCGTGCATCTCGATGTGAAAGGCTTCGCCCAGCACCGTCATGATCTTGGCCGCGATCTGCGCCGGCACCTCGGAATTCTGCAAGTCGGTCAGCACCACCAGGAATTCGTCGCCGCCATGGCGGCTGACCGTGTCGGAGTCGCGCACGGTGGCCAGCAGGCGCTGCGCGGCATCGCGCAGCAGCACGTCGCCGACCGGATGGCCGAAGGAATCATTGACCGCCTTGAAGCGGTCGAGATCGACGAACAGCAGGGCGACCTTGCGCCCGGTGCGCTCGCCGTGCACCATCGCCTGCTGCATGCGATCCTTCAGCAGCAGGCGGTTGGGCAGCCCGGTCAGCGGATCGTGATGGGCGAGAAACGCGATCCTCGCCTCGACCGCCTTGCGTTCGCTGATGTCGGAAAAAATTCCGACAAAATGCGAAATCGCCCCCTTCTCGTCGCGCACCGACGAGATGCCCAGCCACTCGGGAAAGACTTCCCCGTTGCGCCGCCGGTTCCAGATTTCCCCCTGCCAGTAGCCGCTGCCCAGCATCGCGCACCACATGTCGTCGAAAAACTCGCGGCCGTGTCGTCCCGATGCCAGCATGCTGGCGTTGCGGCCGACGGCTTCGGCCGCGGAATAGCCGGTGATCACCGTGAATGCCTGATTCACCGAGATCATGACGCCTTGGGCGTCGGTGATCATGATCGCCTCGCCGCTGCTCTCGAACACCTTGGCCGCCAGCCGCAGTTGCTCTTCGGCGTGCCGCTGCCGGGTGTTGTCGCGCGTGGTGCCCTCCACGCCGACCACATTGCCGGCCGCATCGGTGATGAAGTGCGCCGTGGTGAGCACCCAGAGTTCGCGACCATCCTTGTGCCGCAGGCGCGACTCGCCACCGACGATATGGCCGCCGTTGGCCCGCATGCGCGCCAGAAACTCGTCGCGATCGGCTTGCGAACAGTAGAAGTCGGCCAGTTTGCGGCCCAGCATCTCCTCTGCCGTATAGCCCAGGAGTTGCTCGACCGAGCGCGAGGCGCGGACGATGACGCCCGATGCGTCCGTGCGGTAATAGGTATCCTGCAGGTCGTCGAGAATTCCGCGCAGTTCGCGTTCCGATTCGGCCACGGCGCACTGCGCTTCGATGATCGGCGTCAGGTCGGTGATGAAACCGAAGGAGCCGACCACTTCGCCCTGCTCGTTGCGATGGGTCGAGTTGTTGAGCAGGATGGGAAAGGTCGTACCGTCCTTGCGCCGGGCGATCAACTGGTAGCGGCGCCGGTCGGTGGTGTCGATGCGCTGCATCTGCGCGATCAGTTCGGCGCGGCTTTGCTCGGTGATGAAATCGATCGGGGTCCGCCCCAGCCACTCCTCGCGCGGATAGCCGAACAGCTCGCACAGGCGGTCATTAACCTCGATGAAGCGGCGCTGCGGGTCCATCGCGAAATAGCCGTCGATGGCGCTGTCGATCACGTGGCGGTAGTAGCGTTCGCCATCGCGCAGCGCGGCCTCGACCTTTCGCGAGGCCGACATGTCGCGGAAAATCGCGACCTGCAACAGATCGTCGCCATCGCGCACCTGGCAGACGCGCGCCTCGACCGGGAGCGTGTGACCGTCGCGGCAGCGGTACTCGGTGTCGAGCACCTGCACCTGTCCGGTCAGCGCCGCGCTCCAGGTGCGCCACGCCTCCGCGCCGGAAAAGGCGATCTCCCAGAGCTGCCGTTCGAGGATCTCTGCGCGCGTATAGCCCAGCATCTCGATTGCGCGGTCATTGACCTGGACCAGGGCGCCGCTGACCGCATCCGCCAGCATGACGCCATCGCCGCTGCGGTCGAGAACATCGCCGAGCACCCTATGCCGGCGGGCTTCGCCACTGTCCTCGCGGGCCACGGCTAGTCCCCGGCCCAATCGCGCATCTGCCGTGCCGCCGGGCGGGCGCCATGCGGCGCGCAGCGACGGCTCGCCGCGCAGGCCACGGCAATGCTGAAAATGGTTTGCAAGGGACGTCGATTCACCCGATCAACCTGCGCTGGAAATCGCTGCTCAAAACTCCAGTATAGCTGCCTATCATCAACGCTTCGCCCTGCCCTGCCGCGTTCGCCGGCGCAGCCCAGGAAGGCCTTGGCGGGTTCTATAATCACGCACTCCCTAATCCATCGGCTGTGATCAACCATGCGCCACATGACGCTTTCCCGCTTCCTGATCGAGGAGCAACGCGACAAGAATGTCATCTCCCCCGACTTGCGGCTGCTGATCGAAGTTGTTTCGCGCGCCTGCAAGGCAATTTCCATCGCCATCGGCAAGGGCGGCCTGGCCGGCGTGCTCGGCAGCGCGGGCAGCGACAACGTGCAGGGCGAGGTGCAGAAGAAACTGGACGTGATTTCGAACGAAATCCTGCTCGACGCCAACGAATGGGGCGGCCACCTGGCCGGCATGGCCTCCGAGGAAATGGAACTGCCCCACGCGATTCCCAACCGCTACCCGAAAGGCGAATACCTGCTGCTGTTCGATCCGCTCGACGGCTCCTCGAACATCGACGTCAATGTTTCGGTCGGCACCATCTTCTCCGTGCTGCAATGCCCCGAAGGCATGGATCCGACCGAGCAGGCCTTCCTCCAGCCCGGCACGCGCCAGGTCTGTGCCGGCTATGCCGTGTATGGACCGACCACGCTGCTGGTGCTGACCCTGGGCGATGGCGTCAATGTCTTCACGCTGGACCGCGAATTCGGCCGCTTCGTGCTGACCCAGAGCGATGTCAGGATCCCCGAGGAAACCCGCGAGTTCGCCATCAATGCCTCGAACGCGCGCTACTGGGATGCGCCGGTCAAGCGCTATGTCGATGAACTGCTGGCAGGCTCGGACGGTCCGCGCGGACAGGACTTCAACATGCGCTGGGTAGCCTCGATGGTGGCCGACGTGCATCGCATCCTCAGCCGCGGCGGCATTTTCATGTATCCGATCGACAGCAAGGCGCGCGCCCAGGGCGGCAAGCTGCGGCTGATGTACGAAGCCAATCCGATGGCCTTCATCGTCGAACAGGCGGGCGGCGCGGCGACCGACGGCGAGCGCCGCATCCTCGACATCCAGCCGGAAAAACTGCATCAACGGGTGCCGGTGATCCTCGGCTCGAAGCGCGAAGTCGAGCGCGTCACGCACTACCACGCCGCATAAGGCGGGTACTAGTCCTGCTGCCCGTAGCCGGCGAACTTCGCCAGCACGCGCTGCATCTCGTCCATGGCGAGTAGCTGCGGCGCACCCAGTTGCAGCACGCGCCAGTACTGCTCGCACAGCGTTTCGAGTTCCACGGCCAGCGCCAGTGCCTGATCGCAGTCGCGGCCGAACACCACCATGCCGTGATGCGCCATCAGGCAGGCGCAGCGATCGTCGAGCGCGGCGATGATGGCATCGGACAATTGCTGGGTACCGAAGGTGGCATAGGCCGCGCAGCGCACGTCGACGCCGCCGAAGCGCGCCACCATGTAATGGAAGGCCGGCACGCCCTGCTGCTGGCAAGCCAGCGCGGTGGCGAACGGCGAATGCGTATGAACGACCGCGCCCGCATCGGGCCGTGCTGCATAGATATCGCGGTGGAAACGCCACTCCGACGAAGGTTTGCGGTCACCGCTCGCCGTGCCGTCAGCGCCGACTTTGACCATGTCCGTCGCAGTGCATGCGTCATAGGCCATGCCGGTCGGGGTGATCATGAAACCGCCGTCGCAGCGCGCACTGACGTTGCCGGCGCTGCCGCGATTGATGCCCGAGGCATTCATCGCGCGCGCCGTGGCCAGCACTTTTCCAGCGAGATCGATATCGACCGCGCTCATGGCCGCCACTGCGCCAGCGCATCCGCGGCGGCGATGCCGCGCTCGGAAATGATGCCGCTGATCAGCGCCGCCGGCGTCACGTCGAAGGCCGGGTTGGCGACCGGCACGGCGCCCGCGCCGAGTTCTTCAGCAGCGCGCTCCTCGATCGGGATCTGCGCGCCCGATGCGCAAGCGAAATCGATGGTCGACAGCGGCGCCGCCACATAGAACGGCACGCCATGCGCACGGGCGGCAAGCGCCTTGAGATAGGTGCCGACCTTGTTCGCCGTATCGCCGTTGGCTGCAATGCGGTCGGCGCCGACGATCACCAGATCGACCTTGCCCTGCATCAGCAGCAGGCCGGCGGCATTGTCGGCAATCAGGGTGTGCGGCACGCCGGCTTCGGCGAGTTCCCAGGCGGTCAGCAGGCCCTGGTTGCGCGGTCGTGTTTCGGAGACCCAGACATGCACCGGCAGGCCCGCGGCATGCGCGGCATACACCGGCGCCAGGGCGGTGCCGTACTCCACCGTAGCAAGGCGGCCGGCATTGCAGTGGGTCATGACGTTGACTGCGCCAATGTCACAGCCGGTGCGCACCCCCTCCCGACCTCCCCCGCCCGGCGGGGGAGGCGATGAAGTCAGCCCTTCCTGCGGAAGGGGATGCTTTGATCGGGTCTTCGCTTCGCGGATGCGCTCGATCAGCGGCAATCCATGACTTCCTATCGCCGCGTTGGCAGCCTTGTCTTCAGCCGCGATGGCGCGGGCCTCTGTCCAGGCAATATCGCGCCGTGTCGCCGGCGCCGACTTCTGCAGCACGCGCCGCATGCGTGCCAGCGCCCAGTGCAGATTGACGGCAGTCGGGCGGGTTGCGGCCAAGGTTTCGATCACGCTGTCGAGACGCACATCGCCGCAATCCTCGGCGAGGCCGAGCGCCACGCCGTAGGCAGCGGTGGCGCCGATCAGCGGCGCGCCGCGCACCTGCATGACGCGAATGGCATGGGCGGCATCTTCCAGCGAAGTGAGGCGCAGCATCACGGCTACGCGCGGCAAACGGGTCTGGTCGAGGATGAGGATGGACTGGCCATCCTCTTTCAGCGTCGGATGCTGCTCCCGGCTCAATTCAGCTTGCCGTGGCAGTGCTTGTATTTCTTGCCGCTGCCGCAAGGGCAGGGATCGTTGCGGCCGACCTTGGGCGTGTGCCGCTCGACCGGCTGCACCGGCTTGGGCTCGGCAGCCGCGCCCAGGGCTTCTTCAAAATCGGCGTGGTGGTACTGCACGTTTTCCAGTTGCGGCGGCGCTTCGGCTTCCTCGATCTGCTCCTCGCTGCGCACTTCGACCGTCATCAGCAGCTTGGAGACTTCGCTGCGCACGGTCTGCAGCAAGCCCTCGAAAAGTTCGAAGGCCTCGCGCTTGTATTCCTGCTTCGGGTTCTTCTGCGCATAGCCGCGCAGATGGATGCCCTGGCGCAGATGGTCGAGCGCCGAAAGATGTTCGCGCCAGTGCGTGTCGAGGCTTTGCAGCATCACATTGCGCTCGAAGCCCGACCAGGCGGCGGGATCGACGGCCGTGGTCTTTTCGGCGTAGGCGGCGTCGCCCGCATCCAGCAGGCGCTTCAGGATGTCGTCATCGCCGAGTTGCGGGTCGGCCTTGATCCATTCGCCGACCGGCAGCTTGAGGTGCAGCTCGGCCGCCAGCGCGGCTTCGAGCCCGGCAATGTCCCATTGCTCCTCGACGCTTTCGGCCGGAATGTAGAGGCGCAAGGTATCGTGAATCTGGCCCTGGCGCATCGCCGTGATGGTTTCGGCGATATCCTCGCTGTCGAGCAGTTCGTTGCGCTGCTGGTAGATCACCTTGCGCTGGTCGTTGGACACGTCGTCGTATTCGAGCAGCTGCTTGCGGATGTCGAAGTTGCGCTGCTCGACCTTGCGCTGCGCCGATTCGAGCGAACGGCTGACCAGCGGATGCTC
Source organism: Sulfuritalea sp. (assembly GCA_022842325.1). Classification (GTDB taxonomy): domain Bacteria; phylum Pseudomonadota; class Gammaproteobacteria; order Burkholderiales; family Rhodocyclaceae; genus Sulfuritalea. Next base: position 149,696 of record JALHPU010000003.1, read on the forward strand.
GATGGCTTCGCCCTCGGGCATCTTCAGGCGCACCATGATGGCGTTGAGGCGTTCGCCGGCGAAGATCTTGAGCAGTGCATCATCCAGCGCCAGGTAGAAGCGCGAAGAGCCCGGATCGCCCTGACGGCCGGAACGGCCGCGCAGCTGGTTGTCGATGCGGCGCGACTCGTGGCGTTCGGAACCGATGATGTGCAGGCCGCCGGCGGCCAGCACCTGGTCGTGCACCTTCTGCCAGGCGGCCTTGAGTTCGGCGCTGCGCTGCGCCTTCTCCTCGGCGCTGAGCGATTCGTCGTCGCGGATGGCGTTGGTCGGCTTTTCGATGTTGCCGCCAAGCACGATGTCGGTGCCGCGGCCGGCCATGTTGGTGGCGATGGTGATCATGCCGGGGCGCCCCGCCTCGGCCACGATCTCGGCTTCGCGCGCATGCTGCTTGGCATTGAGCACCTGGTGCGCCAGCTTTTCCTTGTCCAGCAGGCCGGAGAGCAGTTCGGAATTCTCGATCGAGGTGGTGCCCACCAGCACCGGCTGACCGCGCTCGTGGCAGGCGCGGATGTCGGCGATGATCGCCGCATATTTCTCGGGCGCCGTGCGGAAGATCTGGTCGTTCTCGTCCTTGCGGATCATCGGCCGGTTGGTCGGGATCACCACGGTTTCGAGGCTGTAGATCTGGTGGAACTCGTAGGCTTCGGTGTCCGCCGTGCCGGTCATGCCGGCCAGCTTGCCGTACATGCGGAAGTAATTCTGGAAGGTGATCGACGCCAGGGTCTGGTTCTCGGCCTGGATCGCCACGCCTTCCTTGGCCTCGACCGCCTGGTGCAGCCCATCCGACCAGCGCCGGCCGGCCATCAGGCGGCCGGTGAACTCGTCGACGATCATCACTTCGCCGTTCTGCACCACGTACTGCTGATCGCGGTGGTAGAGCGTATGCGCACGCAGCGCGGCATACAGATGGTGAATCAGCAGGATGTTGGCCGGTTCATAGAGGCTGCTGCCTTCGACCAGCATGCCCAGGCGCGCCAGAATCTCCTCCGCCTTTTCGTGGCCGGCCTCGGTCAGCAGCACCTGGTGCGACTTGAGATCGACCGTGTAATCGCCGGTATCGACCTCGCCCTCGCCCTTGGCAGCCTCGCCGCGGGTCAATAGCGGCGGCACCGCATTCATGCTCAGGTACAGATCCGTATGGTCTTCGGCCTGGCCGGAGATGATCAGCGGGGTGCGGGCCTCGTCGATCAGGATCGAGTCGACTTCGTCGACGATGGCGTAGGCCAGTCCGCGCTGCACGCGTTCGCCGGCCGCATACACCATGTTGTCGCGCAGGTAGTCGAAACCGAACTCGTTGTTGGTGCCGTAGGTGATGTCTGCGGCATAGGCCGCCTGTTTTTCCTCATGCGGCATCTGGGAAAGATTGATGCCGACGCTAAGTCCGAGAAAGCGATAGACGCGCCCCATCCACTCGGCGTCGCGTTTTGCCAGGTAATCATTGACCGTGATCAGATGCATGCCCTTGCCGGGAATCGCATTCAGATACACGGCCAGCGTCGCCGTCAGCGTCTTGCCTTCGCCGGTACGCATTTCGGCGATCTTGCCATCGTGCAAGACCATGCCACCGATCAATTGCATGTCGAAGTGGCGCATGCCGAGAACGCGGCGGGCGGCCTCGCGCACCACGGCGAAGGCTTCCGGCAACAGCGCGTCGAGCGATTCGCCCTTGGCATGGCGGGCGCGGAACTCGTCGGTCTTGGCCTGCAGGGCCTCGTCGGAAAGCTGCTGGGTGGCCGCTTCCAGTGCGTTGATGCGCACCACCATCTGGGAATATTGCTTGATCAGCCGGTCATTGCGGCTGCCGAAAATCTTCTTGAGAAAACCCGTTATCATTTTTTACCAATCAGAAACCGGCTTCAGAGCAAGCTAATGCCCGCGCAAGCGGGCGTTATGCTGGAATTGAAGCCGGATATCATGGGGTACGCGGTCGCAAATCGACCGGGAAAAGCCAAAGGTCGATTTTAGCATGCGGGGAGCCGCTGGCTCCCACGCGACATGCTTCAGTGCTTGGCGGCGGACGTATTCCTGGTCAGCGATCCGGGTGCATTCTGCGCCATGCGCAGGAAACGGTCCGGGTTCTGCGCCAGGCCGCGGATGCGCACCTCAAAATGCAGATGCGGCCCCGTGGAACGCCCGGTGGAACCCACTTCCGCGACCTTCTGGCCGCGCTTGACCAGTTGCCCCGGCTTGACCAGAATCTTCGACGCATGGGCATAGCGCGTGATGAGTTCCTTGCCGTGATCGATTTCCACCAGATTGCCATATTGGGGATGGCGCTCGGCGCTGATCACGACGCCGGCGGCGGCAGCACGAATCGTGGTGCCCGGGGTCGCGACAAAATCCACGCCCTCGTGCATGGCGCGCTCTCCGGTAAAGGGATCGACCCGCCAGCCGTAGGTCGAGGCGTTCCACTGCGCCTCTACCGGCAGACTGGTGGGCAACAGGCTCTTCCTGATACGGTCTTCCAGCATCTGCGACTCGATCATGGAAATCGCATCGGATTTCGCTTCGACCTGATTCGCCAGCGTATCCACCGCCCGCTGAAGGTCGGTTGACGACATCGCCGCCGGCAACAGCAGGGGGCCGCCGCGGCCGTCGGGTTTTGCGTCGAACGCCCTGAGTTCCTGGGGCTTGACCCCGGCCATGCCGGCAAGCCGTTCACCAATGGTATCGAGACGCAGCAGCTGGGCCTGCATTTCGCCCAGCTTGACCGCCATGGCATTCAGATTCCCGCGGACGAAATCCTTCGATCGCTGGGCTTCTTCCGCATTCACCGTACGCAACAGGTCCTGCAGGAAAGGCAAACGAATTTCCGCCGCATGACGGACCGTAACATAGGAAAACAGCGAGGACAGCACCACGACCGAGGCAAACAAGGCGGCCGCGAACATGAATGCGTGGCGCCAGGTCAGCGTAATGCTTCTTGCGGTTGCCAGCCGGTCCGAGACGAGAATAATATGCATCCCTTCCCTCCCTTCAGGTTCGATTCAGTGATGGTCGGTCGTCGTGCCGAGAATACCGACGCCAGCCTGCACTGAATTCCAATTTTCGATGACAGCGCGCAGTCTCCAGGAACACCTTGCCTCCGGCGACAGCATGGCGCGGATAGCAAACCACGCCCAACGTCTGCTCCAACTCCAGGTACTTCTGCAAGCGGCTTTGCCGGAGGCGCTGCGGCCTCATGCCCGGGTAGCCAACTTCCGTCTGGGGAAACTTTTTATCCACGCCGCCAACGGCGCGGTCGCGGCGAAGATCCGTCAATTCGGACCCAGTCTCGCCAGCGAGTTATCGAACAAGGAGGCGAAGGTTACCCAAATCGAGGTTCGAGTGCAAGCCCGAAACCCCTCCCAGCCCAGGCCGCCACATGTAAGGCCGGCTGCACCAGGGTTAAAACAGAAGCAAGGACTTACTGCTTTAGCGCAGAGCCTGCCTGATGAATCGCCCCTCAAGGAAGCGCTGGAGCGCCTGCTGCGTACCGTCAAAGAATGATCAGGCGCTCGGCCGCCATCAGAACCAGCACTGCCAGCGAGAAAATCAGGGCGCCGACCGCAACCCGGCCCGAGAGGACCAGATAGCGGCGATCACGGGTGATCAGCCAGGCAAGGATGCCGCTGCCGATGGTAATCGCCGTGAGAATGCCAACGATCCGTAGCAGCAACATGGCTAGCGCGAAATCTCTCGCCAAACGCGCTGTGTGAGATTCGAGCGCAGCGAGCCGATCATCCGGAGTGGCTTTGCCCGCGTCGTTTGCGGGCTTAGCCCGCTCCGCAGGGGCATCATCAGTAGCCTCCCCGTGGGGGGGCTAGGCGGGAATTCGCGACGCATGCGTCGCGCCGCCGCAGCCGGCTGGCTGTGCAAAGCCAGCCGTGGGCCGCGCAGCGGATGGGAGGGGCGGGCCCATTTGCCAGCTTGAGGCATTGCGACGCAAAGGTATTTCATGATGCGGAGTGGTGCATCGAAGCCATGAGCGCTAGGCCAGTTTGGGATACAGCCGGGCGATGCTGCCCGGCGCTTCCTCGGCGCGCTGGAAACTGACCAGTTCCCAGGCCGAGGCATCCGCCAGCAGGGCGCGCAACAGCATGTTGTTCAGGGCGTGGCCAGACTTGTGCGCGGAAAATGCGCCCAGCAGGGGGTGGCCGGCGAGGTAAAGGTCGCCGACCGCATCGAGGATCTTGTGCTTGACGAACTCGTCGGCGTAGCGCAGGCCGTCGCTGTTGAGTATCCGGTACTCGTCCATCACGATGGCGTTTTCCAGGCTGCCGCCCAAGGCCAGGCCCTGGTCGCGCAGGGATTCGACATCCTGCATGAAACCGAAGGTGCGCGCCCTCGCCACTTCGCGCAGATAGGACTGGTCGGCAAAATCGATATGGGCACGCGACGCGGCGCGATCCATGGCCGGATGATTGAAAACGATCGAGAAGTCGAGGCTGAAGCCGTCGTAAGGCGACAGTCTGGCCCATTTGTCGCCGTCTTTGACTTCGACGACCTTCTTCACTTTCAGGAATTTCTTCGCCGCCTTCTGTTCCTCGATGCCGGCCGACTGCAGCAGGAAGACGAAGGGAGCGGCCGAACCATCCATGATTGGCAGCTCCGCCGCATCTACGTCGACGTAGATATTGTCGATGCCGAGTCCGGCCAGCGCCGACATCAGGTGCTCGACCGTGGCGACCTTGACCCCGTCCTTTTCCAGACAAGAGGCCAGGCGGGTATCGCCGACCCCGAACGGATCGGCCTTGAGGTCGACCGGCGGGTTCAAATCGACCCGGCGGAACACGACTCCGGTATCCGGCTGCGCCGGACGCAGCACGAGCGTCACCTTGACCCCGGAGTGGAGTCCCACGCCGGTGGCCTTGATGACTGATTTCAGGGTGCGCTGACGGAGCATTAGGCTGCGATGTAAATCAAATGGTGCGAAGCAGCAAGTTTATCACGCAAGCCCGGCCCGGCGGGAGGAGGCGCCCGCCGGACCGGGTTGCAGAAGTCGGAAATCAGTCCGACTGGCGGCGCAGGAAAGCCGGGATGTCGTACTTGTCCACCCCCGACGCGGCCATGGCATCCGCCTGCGCATTGCGCGGCCCGCCACGAGCGCTGCTGGTAACGCTGGAGAGATCGACCTGGCCGATGCCGACATCGTACACCTGCAGGTTGTCGGTGCCGGTGCGCAGGCCCGAAGCTTCGACCACGCGCATCGCCGGCTTGGCCGCCTCGCGCGTCGCGACGATGCCGAGACCGGTCGCCACCACGGTCACCCGCAACTGGTCTTCCATGCCTTCGTCGAACACGGTGCCGCAGATCACGGTCGCCTCGGGCGCGGTGTACTGGCGGATGGTCTTCATCACTTCCTTGTACTCCCTGAGTCCCAGAGTACTGCTGGCCGTGATATTGACCAGCACGCCGCGCGCGCCGGAGAGCTCGATGCCCTCGAGCAGCGGACTGGCCACTGCCTCTTCGGCGGCGACCCGCGCGCGATCGACCCCGGCCGCAACAGCCGAGCCCATCATGGCCTTGCCCATCTCGCCCATGACGGTGCGCACGTCCTCGAAGTCGACGTTGACCAGGCCCGGTACATTGATGATCTCGGCGATGCCGCCCACCGCATTGCGCAGCACGTTGTCGGCCGTCTTGAAGGCTTCGAGATAGCTGATCTCCTCGCCGAGCACTTCCTCGAGCTTCTCGTTGAGGATCACGATCAGCGAATCGACGTGCTTGGCAAGTTCGGTTACACCCTCCTCGGCCAGGCGCTTGCGCTTGCCTTCGTATTCGAAGGGCTTGGTCACCACGGCCACGGTCAGGATGCCGAGCTCGCGCGCCACCTCGGCGATCACCGGACCGGCACCGGTGCCGGTGCCGCCGCCCATTCCGGCGGTGATGAACACCATGTGCGCACCGCGCAGCACGTCGGCGATGCGTTCGCGGTCCTGCACAGCCAGTTCCCTGGCCTTCTCCGGCTTGCCGCCGGCGCCGAGGCCCGGGCCGAGTTGCAGCTTGACGTGGGCAGAGCTCTTTTTCAGCGCCTGCGCGTCGGTATTGCAGCAAATGAATTCGACGCCGCCGACACCTTCGCGGATCATGTGATCGACCGCATTGCCGCCTGCGCCGCCCACTCCGACGACCTTGATCACCGTCGAACTGCTCTCCGGCTCCGGGGTCCCTACTTCCTCAAGTTCAAACATATTTGCCTCCTGAAAAGACCAACCACTTCAAAAATTTCTGGTGAACCACGCCCGCATCCGCGCCAGAACCTGCCCGAAGCTTCTCGGGCTTTGCGCCTTCATGCCGCGCTGCCGCTGCGCCACCCCTTCCAGCAACAGTCCCATCGCCGTGGAGTAGCGCGGATTGCGCACGTAATCGCGCAAATTGCCGTCGTAATACGGCATCGCCAGCTTCACGGTATTGTGAAAAATCTCCTCGCCCAGCTCGGCCATGCCCGGCATCTGCGCCGCGCCGCCGGTCAGCACGATGCCGGCGCGCAGCAGGCGCTCCTTGCCGCTGCGCTGCAACTCCTCCTGCACCTTCTGGAATATCTCCTCGACCCGCGGCTGGATGAAACCGGCCAGGGTCTGGCGCGACAACTGGGTCGAGGGCCGGTCGCCGACGCCCGGCACTTCGATCATGTCTTGCGGATTGGCCAGCTGCTGCAGGGCCACGCCGTAGCGGATCTTGATGTCCTCGGCATCCTGGGTCGAGGTACGCAGGGCGATCGCGATGTCGTTGGTCAGCTGGTCGCCGGCGATCGGAATTACTGCCGTGTGGCGGATCGCGCCCTGGACGAAGACCGCGACATCGGTGGTGCCGCCGCCGATGTCCACCAGGCAGACGCCGACGTCCTTTTCGTCCTCGGTCAGCACCGCATAGCCCGATGCCAGCGGCTGCAGCACCAGGTCCACCACCTCGAGCCCGCAGCGGTGCACGCACTTGACGATGTTCTGCACCGCGGTGACCGCGCCGGTGACCAGATGCACCTTGACGTCGAGCCGTCGCGCATCCATGCCGATCGGTTCCTTGACGCCGTCCTGGCCGTCGACGGTGAACTCCTGCACCAGCGTGTGCAGGATCTGGTCGTCGGCCGAGATCGAAGTCGCATTGGCCGCCTCGATGGCACGCTCGACGTCGAACTGGGTGACTTCCTTGTCGCGCACCACGGCCATGCCCGTGGAATCCTTGCTCTTGATGTGACTGCCGGCGATGCCGGTGTACACCTCGCGCACCTTGCAGCCGGCCATCATTTCGACTTCGGCAATCGCCCGCGAGATCGAGTTCACCGTGGCTTCGATGTTGATCACCATGCCGCGCTTGAGGCCGGTCGATTCCTGGGTACCGAGACCGAGCACGCCGAGCCGGCCCTCGGCATCCAGTTCGCCGACGATGGCGACGATCTTGGATGTGCCGATGTCGAGGCCGACGATCAGGTCGCGTTTGGTTTCCTTGCTCATGCTGCCTCCGCCAAGGCGTCGGCGGCATGCGCCTGCAATTGACGGCGCCCCCTCCCTGCCTCCCCCGCCAGGCGGGGGAGGTGACCAGTCACCCCCGCCCCGGGGCGGGGGGCGTAGGTGGGGTTTAGCGAAGCACTGCTTAGCGCCGCCGAAGCCGGCCGGCTATGCAGAGCCGGCCGTGGAACGGGGGGTGGGGGGCGCAATTTGCCCTCGGGGGATGGCGCAGCTATCCCCCCGAGGGCGAATCCATTGGGGTAACGCATATCCACCACGCGGATTTTTTCCAGCCGGCCGCGGGCCGCGCTGCTGGCCGCGGAGTAGTGGCTGGCAAAACGCTGCACCCGCTCCATCAGCGGATGCTTGGCCTGCTCGCGCCCGAGTTCGAGCACCACGCCGTCGTCGAGCTTGAGCTGCCAGGCATCGCGCGCCGACAGATGCACGGCGACCGGCTTGCGTCCGGTGGCGGCGAGGGCTTCGCTGAACTCCCGGTAGCGTTCCAGCACCCGCGCTGCGGCGCCCTCGGGACCGGCAAACTGCGGCAGGACTTCGTCCGTTGCGGCAACGAATACTTCGCCATGACTACTGACCAGCCGCGTCTCGCCGTCCTGCGGCGTCCAGCGCGCGACCGCGCGATGTTCCTCCAGCCTCAGTTCCACCCCGTCCGGCCAGAGCCGGCGCAAGGACGCCGAACGCACCCAGGGCATGCGTTCGAATGCGGCGCGCGCCGTGTCCAGATTTGCCGTGAAGAAATTCCCCGACAGGGCATTACGCGCCGTATGTTCGATCTGCGCCCGCGACACCTGGTCCACCGGCGTCGCCACCACCAGTTGTTTGAGCGGAAATACCGGCAGGCGCTGCAATGCCATGGCCGCAGCCCACGCCAGCAGGATGCCGCCCGCCAGCAACAGCACGTCGGCCAGCAGATTGATCAGCATCGGCCGCTCCCAGAAGCCGTCGCCATTCCGCTCCTGCCGACCGTTGGCCTTCGAGTTCGCCCGCCGCTTAGCCATGGCGGGCCTCTGTCAGCAATTTGAGCACCAGTTGCGGGAATGGGATGCCGGCCGCGCGTGCCGCCATCGGCACCAGCGAATGGTCGGTCATGCCCGGCGAGGTGTTGGCTTCCAGGCAATAGCTGCGCCCGGCGGCGTCCAGCATGAAATCCATGCGCCCCCAGCCGCGCCCGCCGAGCACGGCGAAGGCGCGCAGGGCCAGGTCGCGCATCTCGGTTTCGCGTTGCGCGCCGAGTCCACTCGGAATCCGGTACTCGGTGTCGTCGCGCAGGTACTTGGCCTCGTAGTCGTAGAACTCGGTCGCCGGCACGATGCGGATCACCGGCAAGGCCTGTCCGGCGAGAATGCCGACGGTGAACTCGCCGCCGCCCAAAAACTTCTCGGCGATCACGCAGGAATCGTAGCGCGCTGCCAGTTCAAAGGCGGCACGCAGGCCGCCGGTCTGCTTGACCTTGCTGATGCCGATGCTGGAGCCTTCGTTGGCCGGCTTGACGAATAGCGGCAGGCCCAGTTGCGCCTCGACCGCGGCGAAGTCGCCGGCAGCGTCGAGCACCACGTAATCCGGCACCGGCAGGCCGCTGGCCTGCCAGACCAGCTTGGAACGCCACTTGTCCATCGCCAGCGCGGAGGCCAGCACGCCGCTGCCGGTGTAGGGAATACCCAGCAGATCGAGCGCGCCCTGCAGCGTGCCGTCTTCGCCGCCGCGGCCATGCAGCGCGATGAATACGCGCTGGAACCCTTCCGCATGCAGCGCTTCGAGCGCCTTGTCCTGCGGATCGAAACCGTGCGCGTCGACGCCGGACGCACGCAATGCGGCCAGCACCGCGGCACCGCTTTTCAGCGAGACCTCGCGCTCGGCCGACTTGCCGCCCATCATCACCGCCACCTTGCCGAATTCCATCAAACTCCTTCTCCGTGCTGCCCCGACTGACCGCTGTGCACGCCGACGATGCGCACCTCGCGCACCAGGGCGACACCAAACTTTTCTGCCACTTCTGCCTGAATCCGGCCGATTAGCATTTCTATCGCACTCGCTGTCGCTTCGCCTTCCCGATTAACGATGAAATTCGCATGCTTTTCGGAAACCTGCGCGCCGCCCATCTGTGTGCCCTTGAGCCCGGCCGTCTCGATCAGGCGCGCGGCGTGGTCGCCCGGCGGATTGCGGAACACCGAACCGGCGTTCGGCAATTGCAGCGGCTGCGTCGCCACGCGGCGTTCCAGCAACTCCTTCATGCGCTCGCGCGCCGCCTCGGCGTCCCCCGGCGGAAAGCGAAACCAGGCGGCGGCGAAGATCTCGTCGGTGACACTCTTGAGCCCGGCATGGCGATAGCCGATGGCGAAATCCTCGGGGCCGCGCACGACCTGTTCGCCGCTACGCTTCAGCATCAGCACCTTCTCGACGTAGCGCCAGGTCTCGCCGCCGTGGCAACCGGCGTTCATGGTCAGCGCGCCGCCCACGGTGCCAGGGATCCCGGCGAGGAATTCGGCCTCGGCACAACCCTGCTTGCCGGCAAAGCGGGCGAGCTTGGGCGAGGCGACGCCGGCCTCGGCGTAGAAGCTGCCATCCGGCTCGCGGCGCAGGGTGTTCAGGGCGCCATGGGTGAAGATCGCGGTGCCGTCGAAGCCACCGTCGCGCACCAGCAGATTGCTGCCCAGACCGACCAGCAGCAACGGTTCGTCGTAACGCACGCTGCCCAGAAACGCGGCGAGGTCGGCCATGTCGACCGGAAAGAACGCCCGCGCCACGGCTCCGCCGGCACGCCATGAGACATGGTCCGCCATCGATTCGTGCTCGCGCAGTTCGCCGCGTATCGGCTCAGGCATCGCCACCGGCCTCGCTCAACTTTCCCGGCACGCCGCCGATCGAACCGGCGCCCATGGTGATCACCACGTCGCCGTCCTTTACGGCGCCGAGGATGGCTTCCGGCATGTCCTTGATGTCCTCGACGAACACCGGTTCGACCTTGCCCGCGACGCGCACCGCGCGCGCAAGGGTGCGGCCGTCGGCGGCGACGATCGGCGCCTCGCCGGCGGCATACACCTCGCCCAGCAGCAGGGCGTCGACCCCGCACAGCACCTTGACGAAATCCTCGAAGCAGTCGCGCGTGCGCGTGTAGCGATGCGGCTGGAAGGCCAGCACCAGGCGCCGGCCGGGAAACGCGCCGCGCGCCGCGGCCAGCGTGGCGGCCATCTCCACCGGATGATGGCCGTAGTCGTCGACCAATGTGAAATGCCCGCCCCCCGGACCGGCGATCTCGCCATAGCGCTGGAAGCGACGGCCGACGCCGCCGAATTCGGCCAGGGCCTGGATGATCGCCGTGTCGCCAACGCCGACTTCTGTCGCCACCGCGATCGCGGCGAGTGCGTTCAGGACATTGTGGCGTCCCGGCAGATTCAGCACGATCGGCAGGCGCGTGACGCCGCCGTTGGTGCGCACGCAGGTGAAGCGCATGGTGCCGCCGTCTGCCACCACATCCTCGGCGCGGAAGTTGCACTCGCTGTCGATGCCGTAGGTGACGATCTGCTTGTTCACGCGCGGAATGATCTCGCGCACATTGGCGTCGTCGCCGCAGACCACGGCCACGCCGTAGAAAGGCAGGCGGTGCAGGAAGTCGACGAAGGCCTGTTTCAGGCGGCCGAAATCATGGCCGTAGGTTTCCATGTGGTCGGCATCGATGTTGGTCACCACCGACACCACCGGCGAGAGGAACAGAAAGGAGGCATCCGACTCGTCGGCCTCGGCCACCAGGAATTCGCCGCTGCCGAGTTTCGCGTTGGCGCCGGCGGAGTTCAGGCGACCGCCGATGACGAAGGTCGGATCGAAACCGCCCTCGGCCAGGCAACTCGCCACCAGGCTGGTGGTGGTGGTCTTGCCGTGGGTGCCGGCAATCGCGATGCCCTGCTTGATGCGCATCAGCTCGGCCAGCATCTGCGCGCGCGGCACCACCGGCACGCGGCGTTCGCGCGCCATGACCACTTCCGGGTTGTCTTCCCGCACCGCGGTGGACACCACCACTGCATCCGCCGTCGCCGCGTTCTGCGCGTCGTGGCCGATCGCGATGCGTATGCCCTGCGCCGCCAGGCGTCGCGTCGTCGTGCTGGCGCCCAGGTCGGAACCGCTGACCTCGTAACCCTGGTTGGCCAGCACCTCGGCGATGCCCGACATGCCCGAGCCGCCGATGCCGACGAAGTGGATGCGCTTGACTTTGTGTTTCATTCCGGTTTTCCTTTCCGCGCCAGTTGCGCGCAGGCCTGCGCCACGTCGGCCGTGGCTTCGGGCCGCGCCAGTTCGCGCGCCTTCTCGGCCATTTGCGCCAGCTGGTCGCGTGACAGATTGCGAATTTCGGCCAGGCGTTCCGGCGTCAGCTGATCCTGCGGCAGCAGGATCGCCGCGCCGGCCGTGCTGAGAAAGCGCGCATTGGCGGTCTGGTGATCGTCCACCGCATGCGGGTAGGGCACCAGCAGGCTGGCCACGCCGGCCGCCGCCAGTTCCGCCACGGTCAGGGCGCCGGCACGGCAGATCACCAGGTCGGCCCATGCGTAGGCTGCCGCCATATCCTTGATGAAGGCCACGCAATCGGCCTTGACGCCGGCCGCGTGATAGAGGCCGGTCAGCGTCGGCAAGTGCTTTTCGCCGGCCTGGTGCACCACATGCGGCCGCTCATCCTCCGCCATCAGCGCCAGCGCTTTCGGCATGGCTTCGTTGAGCGCCTGCGCGCCGAGGCTGCCGCCCACCACCAGCACCCGCAAGGGACCTGCGTGCTGCGCGTAGCGCAGAGTCGGCGCCGGCAGCGCGGCGATTTCCGGGCGCACCGGATTGCCCACCCAGTCAGCCTTCTTCAGTACCTCGGGAAAGCCGGTCAGTACCCGATCGGCAACCCCGGCCAGCACTCTGTTGGCCAGGCCGGCGACCGAATTCTGTTCGTGCAGCAGCAAGGGAATGCCGCGCAGCGAGGCCATCATGCCGCCGGGGAAACTGACATAACCGCCCATGCCCAGCACCACGTCGGGCCGGATGCGCTTGAGCTGCGACCAGGCCTGGCGGAAGCCGCGCAGCAGGTTGACGGGCAGCAGCAGCTTGCGCAACAGGCCCTTGCCGCGCAGCGCGGTGAAATGCACCCAGGCCATTTCGTAGCCGCGCCCGGCGGTCAGCTTCGCTTCCATGCCATCCGGATTGCCCATCCAGGCGATGCGCCAGCCCTGCGCGCGCAGGTGCTCGGCCACCGCCAGCCCGGGCATGATGTGCCCGCCGGTGCCGCCGGCCATGACGAGCAGGGTCATGGTCATACCTGCTGGCCTCTCATGAGCTGACGATTCTCCCAGTCAACACGAAGAAGTATTCCGAGCGCAAGGCAATTGGCGACGATGCCGGACCCGCCGAAGCTCATCAGCGGCAGGGTCAGGCCCTTGGTCGGCAGCAGGCCCATGTTGACGCCCATGTTGATGAAGCCCTGCACCCCGAGCCAGATGCCGATCCCTTGCGCCACCAGGCCGGCATGCACGCGGCCGAGCACCAGGGCCTGGCGGCCGATGGCGAAGGAACGCTGTACCAGCAGGGCGAACAGGCCGACCACGAAGCAGACGCCGACGAAGCCGAGTTCCTCGGCGATCACCGCCAGCAGAAAGTCGGTATGCGCCTCGGGCAGGTAGAACAGTTTTTCGACGCTGGCGCCGAGGCCGACGCCGAACCACTCGCCGCGGCCGAAGGCGATCAGCGCGTGCGACAGCTGGTAGCCCTTGCCGTAGGCATCCTGCCAGGGGTCCATGAAGCCGAAAATGCGTTCGCGCCGATAGGGCGAGACCCAGATCATGATGACGAAGCTGACCGCCAGCACCACCACCAGAATGCCGAACACCCGCGCGTTGATGCCGCCGAGAAACAGGATGCCGGTGGCGATGCAGAGGATCACCACCAGCGCGCCGAAGTCCGGCTCGCGCAGCAACAGGGCTCCGACCAGCACCATGACCAGCGCCATCGGGCCAAAGCCGCGCATGAAGCTGCCCATGTCATCGAGCTTGCGCGAGGTGTAGTCGGCGGCATAGAGCACCGCGAAAAGCTTCATCAGTTCCGAAGGCTGCAGGTTGATCGGGCCGAGGCTGATCCAGCGCTGGGCGCCGTTGACCGAACGTCCGATGCCCGGGATCAGCACCAGCAGCAGCAGCACGAAGCCGGCGACGAACAGCCAGGGCGCCGCCTGCTGCCACAGGCGCAAGGGAATCTGGAAGGCGATCACGCCGGCGACCATGCCGATGGTCAGAAACACGGTGTGACGAATCAGGAAGTACGTCGACTGGTTGCCGGTGAAGCGGCTGCCCTCGGCCATCGCGATCGAGGACGAGTACACCATCACCAGGCCCAGCAGCAGCAGGCCGAGCGCCGGCCATAACAGCAGGCCGTCGAGTTCGGCAGGCGCCCGCTGCGCCGGCAGGGCGTAGGCGCGAGTCATTTTGCCGCCCCCAGGCCGCGCACGGCGGCGACGAAAACCTGCGCCCGGTGCTCGTAGTTGCGGAACATGTCGAAGCTGGCGCAGGCCGGCGACAACAGCACAGCATCGCCGGCCTGCGCCAGGGCGTGGGCGCGGCGCACCGCGCCTTCCATGTCGCCGGCGTTCTCGATGGCGACTCCGGCGCCAGCAAGCGCCTTGCCGATCAGCGGTCCGTCGCGGCCAATCAATATCGCAGCACGCGCATGCATCGCCGCCGCTTTCTCCAGCGGCGAAAAGTCCTGTTGTTTGCCATCGCCGCCCAGAATCACAACTACCTTGCGCCCCAGACCGCCGAGACCGTTCAGCGCCGCCACCGTGGCGCCGACATTGGTACCCTTGGAATCGTCGTACCAGGTCACGCCATCCAGCTCGGCGACTTTCTCGACCCGGTGCGGCAGACCGCGGAAGCTGCGCAGGGCCGGCAACAGCGCCTCGGCATCGAAGCCGATGCTGGCACACAGGGCCAGCGCCGCCATCGCATTGGCGGCATTGTGCAGGCCGGCCAGCGGCAGCTCATCCAGCGGCAGCAGGAAATGCCGGCCCTGCACCAGCCAGGTTTCACCCTGTTGCTGGCGCAGGCCGAAATCCTCCTCGGCGGCCGGCGCGTCGAGGCCGAAGCTGATGATCTGGCGGTCGGGCAGGATCATGCGGCAGACGCGCGCATCGTTGCGATTCAGCACCTGGACCCCGGGCGCGTCCGCGGCGCTCTGGAAAATCCTGGCCTTGGTCGAGGCGTATTCGTCGAGGTCGATGTAGCGATCGAGATGATCGTCGGAAATATTCAGTACCGTCGCCGCCGCCGGATTCAGCGTTGCGGTGGTTTCGAGCTGGAAGCTGGAGAGCTCCAGCACCCAGATATCGGGCAGGGCCTCGGCATCCTGCGCATCCATCAATGCGCTCAGTGCGGCCGGTGAAATGTTGCCGGCGACGCCGACGACCTTGCCTGTCGCGCGCAACAGGTGGCCGGTGAGCGCCGTGGTGGTGGTCTTGCCGTTGGTGCCGGTGATCGCCAGCACGGTCGCACCACCCAGATCGCGCACGCCCTGGGCGAACAATTCGATTTCGCCGAGCACCGGAATGCCGGCGGCGCGGGCATGGATCACCACCATCAGGCCGCCCGAGAGTCCCGGCGAGAGCACCAGCAGGTCGATGCCGTCGAGCAACGCCTTGTCGAATTCGCCGGCGATGAACTCGAGCCGGGAGTCGGCGCCGGTGGCACGGCGATTCAGCTCGTCCAGATACGGTGGCGCCGTACGCGTATCGGCAATGCGTACTCGCGCACCCTGGCGCAGGCACCAGAGCGCAGCGGCCAACCCGGATTCGCCGAGGCCTAGCACGAGAACGTGTTTATGCCGCAGGTTCATCGTATCTTCAGCGTCGACAAGCCGAACAGCACCAGCAGGATGGTGATGATCCAGAAGCGCACCACGACCTGCGTTTCCTTCCATCCGGTCTGCTCGAAATGATGGTGCAGCGGCGCCATGAGCAGGATGCGACGCCCCTGGCCGTAGCGCCTCTTGGTGTACTTGAAGTAGCCGACCTGCAGCATCACCGACAGCGTCTCGGCGACGAACACGCCGCCCATGATGAACAGCACGATCTCCTGCCGCGCCACGATCGCCACCGCGCCCAGCGCCGCGCCCAGCGCCAGGGCGCCGACGTCGCCCATGAACACTTCGGCCGGATAGGCGTTGAACCAGAGGAAGCCGAGGCCGGCACCGGCCAGCGCGCCGCAGAACACCGTCAGTTCGCCGGCGCCCGGGATGTAGGGCAGCAGCAGGTATTTGGAGAACACCGAATTGCCGGCGACGTAGGCGAAGATGCCCAGCGCGGCGCCGACCAGCACCGTCGGCATGATGGCCAGCCCGTCGAGGCCGTCGGTCAGGTTCACCGCATTGCTGCTGCCGACGATCACCAGGTAGCTCAGCAGGATGAAGCCGAACATGCCGAGCGGATAGCTGACGCTCTTGAAGAAGGGCACGATCAGCGCGGTCTGCTGCGGCAGTTCGAGGGTGAAGCCGGAGGAGACCCACTGGAACACCAGCTCGACCACTTTTTCATTGTTCGGCGCCGATATCGAGAATGCCAGATAGATCGCGGCGACCAGCCCGACCACCGACTGCCAGAAGAACTTGGCCCGTGCCGACAGGCCGTCGGGATTGCGATAGACCACCTTGCGCCAGTCGTCCACCCAGCCCACGGCGCCGAAGCCCAGGGTGACGATCAGCACGATCCAGATGAAGCGGTTCGACAAATCGGCCCACAGCAGGGTAGACACGCCGAGCGAAATCAGGATCAGCGCGCCGCCCATGGTCGGCGTACCGGCCTTGATCAGGTGCGTCTGCGGCCCGTCGCTGCGCACCGACTGGCCGATCTTCTTGGCCGCCAGCCAGCGGATCACCGCCGGACCGAAAATGAAGGAAATCGCCAGCGCGGTCATGGTCGCCAATACCGCGCGCAAAGTGATGTAGCCGAATACATTGAAACCGCGGAAGTCCTTGGCCAGCCACTGCGCCAGTTCAAGCAGCATTTGAATTCCCTTCGTCCGTAATTGCCGCGACCACGCGCTCCATGCGCATGAAGCGCGAGCCTTTGACCAGCACCGTGGTCTGCGCATCGAGTTCGCCGAGCAGCGCCTTGAGCAAGTCCTCGACGCGCGGAAAGTGCTGACCGCCCTCGCCGAAGTTGGCGGCGGCGGCGACCGACAGGTCGCCCAGGCAGAGCAGGCGGTCGATGCCGTGGCTCTTGGCATAGCCGCCGATCTCGTCGTGGAACTGGCCGGCGGCGGCACCGGCCTCGCCCATGTCGCCCATGACCAGGATGCGTTTGCCGGGCACCGAGGCCAGCACATCGACCGCGGCGCGCATCGAATCCGGATTGGCGTTGTAGCTGTCGTCGACCACCAGCGCGCCGTTGCGCCCGCTGCGCCGCTGCAGGCGTCCCTTGACGCCCGCGAAACTTTCCAGACCCTGTTTGACTGCTGCGGCGGAGGCGCCGGCGGCCAGCGTTGCCGCCGCCGCCGCGCAGGCGTTGCGGGCATTGTGGCTGCCCGGCACGGCAAGCGTCACCGCGATCGCGCCCTGCGGCGTGGCCAGTTGCAATTCCCCGCCGAGGCCGTGGCCGGCGAACTGGCCGCGTACGTCCGCCGCATGCTCGAGGCCGAACGTCAGTTGGCGGCGCTCGCGCGACAGTTCGCGCCAGATCTCGGCCTGCGCATCGTCGGCGTTGAACACGGCGACGCCATCCGCCGCCAGGCCGGCGAAGATCTCGCCCTTGGCCAGCGCGACGTCCTGCACCGAGCCCAGACCTTCCAGATGGGCGCGCTGCGCATTGTTCACCAGCGCCACGGTGGGTGCCGCCAGGCGCGTCAGGTAGTCGATTTCGCCGGTGTGGTTCATGCCCATCTCGATCACCGCGGCGCGATGCGTCCGGCGCAGCTTGAGCAGGGTCAGCGGCAGGCCGATGTCGTTGTTGAGGTTGCCGGCGGTGGCCAGCACGCAGTCGGTGCCGCCGTACTGCGCGCGCAGGATCGCCGCGCACATTTCCTTGACCGTGGTCTTGCCATTGCTGCCGGTGACGCCCAGCAGCGGAATCGCGAAGCGGCCGCGCCAGTGCGCCGCCAGCGCGCCCAGTGCGAGTCGTGTATCGGTCACGGCGATCAGTGGCAGTTCGGGATGGGTCGCGGCGAAGTCCTGCGTCACCAGCGCGCCCGCCGCGCCCCGCGCGAGCACGTCCTCGACATAGGCGTGGCCGTCGAACTTGTCGCCCTTGAGCGCGACGAACAACTCGCCGGCGGCGATGCTGCGTGAATCGGTCGACACGCCGCTGAAGCCCGCATCGGCGCCTTGCGCCTGCGCACCGATGGCCCGCGCCGCCTCGTGCAGAGTCATCATCGCCGTGCCACCAGCGCCGACTTTGCGGCATCGAGGTCGGAAAACGGCAGGCGCACGCCGGCGATTTCCTGATAGGGTTCGTGGCCCTTGCCGGCCAGCAGGATCACGTCGCGCGCGTCGGCCGCGGCCACCGCGTCGGCGATCGCCCGCGCCCGGTCGGGCTGAACCAGCGGCGGGCGCTGCATGCCGCCGAGGATGTCGTCGATGATGGCGCGCGCGTTTTCTCCGCGTGGGTTGTCGCTGGTCAGCACCACGCGATCGGCCAGGGCTTCGGCGACCGCGCCCATCTGCGGCCGCTTGCCGGGATCGCGCTCGCCGCCGCAGCCGAACACGCAGATCAGCTTGCCACTGCGCGCCGCCGCGGTTTCGCGCAGCACGCCGAGGGCTTTTTCCAGCGCATCGGGGGTGTGCGCGTAATCCACCACGATCAGCGGCTGCCGGTTGCCGCCCAGCGCCTGCATGCGTCCGGGCGGCGGCCGGATGGCGCGCAGCGCCACGGCGATGTCCTCGAGCCGCTCGCCGCGCGTCAGCAGCGCACCGATCACGGCGAGCAGGTTGGAGACATTGAAGCGGCCCACCACGGGCGCGGCGAAATGCACGCCATGCAGATCGAACTCGATGCCGGAAGCCGCCATGTGCAGGTTTCCCGCGCGCAGCATCTGATCGACGGCGGAATCGTCGGCAGCGCCCAGCGCATAGCCGATGACGCGCATTCCGGATCCCGCGCGACTCTTCAGTTTCGCGGCCAGCTCGATCCCGGCCGGGTCGTCGAGATTGAGCACGGCGGCAGCAAGGCCGGGCCGCAGGAACAGCATCTCCTTGGCCGCGGCATAAGCCGCCATGCTGCGGTGATACTCGAGGTGATCGCGCGTCAGGTTGGTGTATACCGCGACGTCGAAGGCGGCGCCATTGACCCGCCCCTGGTCGAGCCCGATCGACGACACTTCCATGGCGCAGGCATCCGCACCCTGCGCGACGAATTTGGCCAGCGCCGCATGCAGGGTGATCGCATCCGGCGTGGTGTTGGGACTCTCGTCGAGCGCATCGAGGAAGCCGTTGCCCAGGGTGCCGATCACCGCGCACCGATGCTGCAGGACATCCATCGCCTGGGCGATCCACTGCGATACCGAGGTCTTGCCATTGGTGCCGGTGATGCCGGCCAGCCAGAGCTGTTCCGACGGACGGCCATATACCAGATGGGCGATTTCGCCGGAAAGCGTGGCGAGCCCCTCGACTTCAAGCATCGGCGTAGCGCCGGCGCCGACTCTTGCCGACGCGGGCACACCGGTTTCGGCCAGCACCGCCGCTGCACCCTTCGCCACCGCCTGCGCGATGAAGTTGCGGCCATCGACGTGGGCGCCGGGGAAGGCGACGAAGACATCGCCCGGCTGCACCCGGCGCGAATCGGCGGTCAGGCGAGCTGGCTTGACTCCCTGGCGTTCAAGTTGTTCGAGTATCGACATTGCCGTATTCACATCTCTTCCCGGACCGGCTCGGCGCTGGTCATCAGCAGGGGCGGTTTGCGCGGTGCGTCGGGGGCGACGCCGAGAGCGCGCAGGCTGCCGGCCATGATCTGGGCGAAGGCCGGCGCCGCGACGTCGCCGCCGAAGTGCTTGCCGTTGGACGGCTCGTCGATCATCACGGCGACAATCAGGCGCGGCTCGGAGGCCGGGGCGAAGCCGACGAAGGAGGCCACATATTTGTCGGCGTAGGCACCGCCCTCGAGCTTGTGCGAGGTGCCGGTCTTGCCGGCCACGCGATAGCCGGGAATCTGCGCCCGGGGTGCGGTGCCGCCCGGCTGCACGGCCAATTCGAGCATGGCGCGCACGGCGCGCGCCGTCTCCGCCGAGAACACCCGCTTGCCGGCGAGCGGCGGCGCATCGAGCTTGGCCAGCGAAAGCGGCACCAGGTCACCGTCGCGGGCGAAGGCCTGGTAGGCGTGGGCCAGCTGGATCAGGGTCACAGAAATGCCATGGCCATAGGACATGGTGGCCTGCTCGATCGGCCGCCAGGTCTTGGCCGGGCGCAGGCGGCCGCCGACTTCGCCGGGAAAGCCGAGCTTGAGCGGCGTGCCGAAACCGACGCTGTCGAACATGGTCCACATGTCTTCGGCCTTCATCGACAGGGCCAGCTTGGCGGCGCCGATGTTCGACGACTTCTGGATCACCTGCGCCACGGTCAACACGCCATGCGCATGCGCGTCGGAGATGGTCGCCGTGCCGATGGTCATCTTTCCCGGCGCGGTCTGGATCGGCGTGTCGGCGCGCACCTTGCCCTGCTCCAGCGCCAGCGCTGCGGTGAAGGGCTTCAAGGTCGAGCCGGGTTCGAAGCTGTCGGTCAGCGCGCGGTTGCGCAACTGGGCGCCGGCCAGCCTGACCCGATTGTTCGGGTTGTAGGTCGGCAGATTGGCCAGGGCCAGGACTTCGCCGCTGCGCGCATCGAGCACCACCACGCCGCCAGCCTTGGCGCGGTTTTCTTCCAGGGCCTGCTTGAGATGGCTGTAGGCCAGGTACTGCAGCTTGGAGTCGACGGCGAGCACGATGTCCTTGCCCTCCACCGGCGGACGAATGCTCTCGACGTCCTCGACCACGCTGCCGCGGCGGTCCTTGATCACCCGGCGCGAACCGGGCCGGCCGGTCAACTGGCCGTTGAACGCCAGCTCGATGCCTTCCTGGCCGACATCCTCGGCGCCGGTAAAGCCCAGCACATGGGCCATGACCTCGCCCGTCGGATAGTAGCGGCGGTATTCGTCCTTCTGGTGAATGCCGGGCAGATTCAGCGCCGAGACCCGCTGCGCCAGTTCCGGCGGCAACCGACGCTTGACATAGACGAACTCGCCCTCGGCGGCCAGCTTGCGATTGATCTCGCGGACATCCATGTCGAGCAGGGCGGCCAGGTTGCGCGACTGCGCCGGCGCCAGTTGCGCGTCCTCGGGAATCGCCCAGACCGAGCGCACCGGCGTGGACACCGCCAGCACGTCGCCGTGCCTGTCGGTGATGCGGCCGCGCGTCGCGGAAATGTCGATCACGCGCTCGAAGCGGGCGCGTCCCTTGTCGCCGAGAAACTCGTTCTTGAAACCCTGCAGGTAGAGCGAACGGCCGATCAGCGCGGCAAAGCAACCCAGCAACAGCGCCAGCACCATGCGCTGGCGCCACAACGGCAGGCGCTCGGAGAGCAGCGGGCTTCTGGAAAACTTGATCGGTTTCATCGGCGGGTCACCGGGCCGGCGCCGCATCGACGGAAATGACCTGTCCCGGCGCGGGCTGCCTCATGCCCAGCTTGTCGCGAGCCAGCTTCTCGACCCGGACATGGGCCGCCACGGTGCTCTGCTCCAGCTGCAACTGGCCGAATTCCACGTCGAGGTCGCGCATGTGCTTTTGCACCGCCTCGAGTTCGCTGAACAGCTTGCGCGCACGATGGTTGGCGGCCACCACCGACAGGGCGCAAGCCAGGGCCATCAGGATCAGGATGAAATTCAGGCGCGCCATCTATTTGCCCCCACCCCCCGCCCCCCGCCCGCGGGCGGGGGTGACGGAGGTTCGCCGCTGCGCGGCTCCGGGTTTTTGACTGGCCCCGTCTTGGGACGGCCCGGCGACAGGGCCGACTTTCTGCGCCACACGCAACACAGCACTACGACAGCGCGGGTTGGCGGCGATTTCGGCATCCGAAGGAAACATAGCCTTGCCCACCAGATTCGCCACCGGCTGTGGCAGATCGACGGCGCGCAGGGGCACGCCCTTGGGCGGTTGCGGCGGATGCGCGGCGTCGCGCATAAAACGTTTGACGATGCGGTCCTCCAGCGAATGGAAACAGATCACGGCCAGGCGCCCTCCCGGTCGCAGGCGTGCAAGTGCCCGCGGCAGGACTAGCGACAGTTCCTCAAGCTCCCGATTGACGTGAATCCGTAGAGCCTGAAAAGTCCGCGTCGCCGGGTGCTGACCCGGTTCCCGCGTGCGGACGACTTGCGCCACGAGCGTGGCAAGCTGTCCTGTCCTTGAAATACCGTGCTCGCCCCGAGCAGCAACAAGCGCCTTTGCAATCGCATGAGCAAACCGTTCTTCGCCATAGTCTCTGATCACCCTTTCTAGTTCTGATTGCGATGCCCGCGCCAGAAACTCAGCGGCGGTCTCCCCCTGCGTCGTATCCATGCGCATGTCCAGCGGCGCATCGAAACGAAAACTCATGCCCCGTTCCGGCGTGTTCAACTGCGGCGACGACACACCGATGTCCAGCAGCACGCCATCCACCTGCCCCACGCCGAGCCGGTCCAGAACCGCATCGAACTCGCTGAAGGCGGCATGCACCAGGCGAAAGCGTGGATCCGACAGGGTCGCGCCGGCGGCGATCGCGGCCGGATCGCGATCCAGCGCGATCAGTTGCCCCCGTGCTCCAAGTGCCGCGAGAATCGCCCGGCTGTGGCCGCCACGGCCGAAAGTGGCGTCGACATAGATTCCGTTCGAATGGATCGTCAGCCCTGCAACCGCCTCGGCCAGCAGCACGCTGACGTGAGTATTGGCGGTCAAGGCAGGCACTCACAACGCAAGATTTTCCAGGCCCGGAGGCAATAGCTTGTCGCCCACGGCGAAGATTGCCTCCTGCTGTGCCTTCCAGCCGATGGCCGACCAGATTTCGAAATGACGTCCCTGGCCGACCAGCCAGATTTCCTTTTCCAGCCCGGCGTATTGGCGCAGCGAGGGCGAGATCAGCAGGCGTCCGGCGCCATCGAGTTCGACGTCTTCGGCAAAACCCACCAGCAGGCGCCGCACCATGGCGGACTCGACTTGCAGGCTGGGCGCCGCCAGGATCTGGGCCCGGATCGGCTCCCAGGCGGGCTGCGGATAGAGCAGCAGGCAGCGATGGGGGTGGGCGGTCACTACCAGGCGGCCTTCGCCGGCCGCCAGCAAGGCATCGCGGTGCTTTGCCGGAACCGCCATCCGGCCCTTGGCATCGAGATTCAGCGCCGCCGCACCTTGGAACATCGGTTCTCCCCCAGGGTGGGATATGAGCCGCCGTCCGGCCAAAATTTCCCACTACTTCCCACAAGAACCCACTTTATGACACTTTTTGACGCCGGTCAAGAATCATTCGCGATTTTTCCAAGCGCAACAATGGCTTAGATACGCTATCCGGGATTTTTACTGAAGAAACTTCTTCAATAAAAACAACGTGGATACAAAGCTAATCGAATGTGCTTTGTCAGGAGTTTTGCTGTCTGGGGAACCCGACCGCGCGACCTGGCAGGTGCGACACCGGAAAACGGGCGAGTTTCGGGACTGAGACCCGGTAGTGGCGGCTGAAAACCTTGCACCGCCGGCATCGCTCCGGCAGTGCGCAAAGCCTAGGTACGCTCGCCCATTTGCTCGCCGAGGCGGATCGACCGCTGCGGCGTCCACTCCGGATTGAATCTCAGCGCACTTTTCGGAAACAGCATGACCACGGTCGAGCCGAGCAGGAAGCGGCCCATTTCCTCGCCCTGGCGGTAGCGCAATTCCTGGTCCTCGTAGCGCCACTCGCGCAACTGCCCGGTACGCGGCGGATTGACCACGCCATGCCAGACCGTCGCCATGCTGCCGACGATGGTGGCGCCGACCAGCACCAGGACGAAGGGCCCCTGCTCGCCGGCGAAGACGCAGACCACGCGCTCGTTGCGCGCAAACAGCCCCGGCACGCCGCGCGCCGTGACCGGATTCACCGAGAACAGATCGCCCGGCACGTGGATCATGCGCAGCAGGCGGCCCGCGCAGGGCATGTGGATGCGGTGGTAGTCCTTCGGGCTCAGGTACAGCGTGGCGAAGCCGCCGTCCTGAAACTGCGCCGCCAGCGCGGCATCGCCGCCGACCAGCGCGGTGGTCGAATAGCTGTGGCCCTTGGCCTGGAAAATCCGGTCGCGGTCAATGGCGCCGAACTGACTGATCGCACCATCCACCGGGCAGATGAAAGCGGCAGCGGCCAGCGGCCGCGCATCGGCTTTAAGCGGCCGCGTGAAGAACTCGTTGAAGCTCGCGTAGGAGGCGATGTCCGGATCCGCCGCCTCGGCCATATTGACCCCGTAGCGGCCGACGAACCAGCGGATCACCGCCGTGGTGAGGCCACCGGCGCGCGCGCCGGCGAACCTGCCGGCGAGCGCGGTGAGCGCCTGCTTGGGCAGCAAATACTGGAACACTACGGCAAGGCGATCGGACACGGTGGTGGTGGAAAAGGCGAAGCCGCGGATTATAGCGACGCGACCCGGGCCGACGGCCGTCGGATCATTGCCGCTTCAACAGCAGCGTCAGCACCGGCGGCGTGATCAGCGTGGTCAGGATCACCATCATGACGATGACCGAGAACATCGCCTCGTTCATGACGCCAAGTTGCTTGCCGACCATGGCGAAGATAAGCCCGACCTCGCCGCGCGGCACCATGCCCCAGCCCACCAGCCATTTGTTCGATCCGGCTGCCAGGCCGGCCGCGAGCTTGCCGACAATCGCAGCCACCGTAACGCCAGCGCCGACTCCCAGCACCGCAGGGTCGGCCAGTGTCTTCAGGTCCACCTGCATGCCGGTGAGGACGAAGAACACCGGCACGAAAAAATAGCCGATGGGCTCGATCATGTGTTCGTGCTGGTGGCCGCCGTGCTTCTTCAGGATCGGCCGCAGGCGCTCGGCCAGCCCCGGGTCGCCGGCCGGCAGCAGCGGCTCGATCTCGCGCACGATGGCCGGGCGGTCGAAGTCGCGCAGGAACACCGGCTCGAACAGCAGGCCGGCGGCGAAGGCGCCGATGATCGGCGCCAGGCCGATGGCATGCGCCAGCCAGGCCAGGAACAGGCCGGTGGCCAGCACCTGGGCGAACAGCATCGAGGGGCCGGCATCCCATTGCGCCAGCCAGCGGCTGGAATGCGGCGCGATCTTGCGCCCGATCCAGATCGAGCCGGCGAGGAAAATCACCGCCTGGGCGATGATGCCGCCGACCTGGCCGACGCTGACCGAACCGGCCTGCACCAGGCTGGAGACCACGGCGAGGATCACCAGCCCCAGCACGTCGTCGATCACCGCGGCGCCGAGCACGATGCGCGCCGCCGGCGTATCGAGCTTGCCCAGGTCGCGGAAGACCCGCCCGGTGATGCCGACCGAGGTCGCGGAAAGCGTGGCGCCGAGGAACAGGTAGGCGTTGTCCGAGAGTCCGGGCAGGAGCCACGGCCCGACCACCCAGGCGCCCAGCACGAAGGGCACGACGATGCCGACCGAGCCCACGGCGAACGCCCTCGGGCCGACCTTTACCAGGTCGGCCAGACGCGTTTCGAGGCCGATCTGCAGCAGCAGCACGATGACGCCGAGTTCGGCGATGAAGGCCACCGCCGGATCGCGGGCGATGGACTCGAAACCGTTGAAACCGAGCAGCGCCAGGTTGCCCAGCAGCACGCCGAGCAGCAACTCGCCCAGCACCGCCGGGAAACCCAGCTTCTGCGCCAGCGGTGCGAACAGCCGGGCGGACATCAGGATCAGCGCCAGCCAGAGCAGATTGGCGCCGACCACGTCGGAGCCAGCCGCCCACGCCGGCGCCGCGGCGCACAGTAAAACAAAAGCCCCCGCGAACCGCGGGGGCCTCTGCGACCGCCGAGTCGGGAAAGAACTCACCGGCCCTGCGCTGACAGCGCGGCGATGCGCTGTTCCATGCTCGGATGGCTGGCGAACAGCGCCATCAGGCCATGGCCGCCGGCGATGCCGGAACTCGCCAGGGCCTTCGGCAAGGGCTCGACGTCCATGCCGCCGAGACGCTGCAGCGCTGCGATCATCGGCCGCGGTGTACCCATCAGGCCGGCGGCGCCGGCATCGGCGCGGAACTCGCGCTGACGCGAGAACCAGGCGACGACGATGCTGGCCAGCACGCCGAACAGGATGTCGCAGACCACGACCGTGATCATGTAGCCGATGCCCGGGCCGGAGGACTGGCTGTCACCGCGGCGCAGGAAGCTGTCGACCAGGTAGCCGACGACGCGCGACAGGAAAATCACGAAGGTGTTGACCACGCCCTGGATCAGGGTCAGCGTCACCATGTCGCCATTGGCGACGTGGCTGACTTCATGCGCCAGCACCGCTTCGACTTCCTGCTTGCTCATGCTGGCGAGCAGGCCGGTAGAAACGGCGACCAGCGAATTGTTCTTGCTCGGCCCGGTGGCGAAGGCATTCGGCGCGCCTTCGTAAATGGCGACTTCGGGCATCGCGATGCCGGCCTTCTCGGCCTGCTTGCGCACGGTCTCGACCAGCCAGAACTCGGTCGAGGTCGAGGGGCTGTCGATGATGCGCGCGCCGGTGGACCACTTGGCCATCATCTTCGACATGGCCAGCGAAATGAAGGCGCCACCGAAGCCGATGATGCCGGCGAAACCCAGCAGCATGCCCATGTTGAGGCCGTTGGCGGTCAGGTAGCGGTTCACCCCCAGCAGGCTGGCGGCGATCGACAACACCAGCATCACGGCAAGGTTGGTGACCAGAAACAGTACGATGCGTTTCATTGCGGTTCTCCTGGAAAACGTCAAGCGCCCGCCGCACCGGCTCCACCGCGCGCGGCGCGCGCACTCGCAGGCTTAGATGCTGCGCTTCGCGAAAAATTCAAGAGGGCGGTTTGCCACCGCCCGGCAGGCACGATTACTTGTAACCCGCCGCGCCGACATCGGGAGCGGAGCCGGGGGTGGTATCCCTTGCGGACGGCGCCGGCGTCACGGCGGGTGCGGCCTGCTGCACCTGCGCCGCCGGCGCCACATCCTTGTGCTTTTCGTGCGGATGCCAGCCGAGGATGGCCAGCAAGGCGAAGAAGCCGACCACGTAGCCGATAGGTATGAACCAGCCGTGGCGCAGCCACTGGCCGACCGACTTGGCCTCGGGGAACAGGTTGGCCACCGCGACGCCGGCCGAGGAACCGAACCACAGCATCGAGCCACCAAAGCCCACCGCATAGGCCAGAAAGCCCCAGTCGTAACCGCCCTGCTTCAGCGCCAGCGCGGTCAGCGGGATGTTGTCGAACACGGCGGAGATGAAGCCCAGCGCCAGGGCCGACGGCCATGAGGCCGGCGGCAGGCTCTCGACCGGCATCATCGAGGCACAGGTCACCAGCGAAAGCAGGAACACCGAGCCCTTGAAGGCGCCCGGCACCAGGCTCCACTCCGGCTTGCGCAGCGGTATGGCCACCAGCAAGGCGACCCAGATGGCGGCGCCGAGGAAGGGAAAATGTTCGGCCGCGGTGGCAAATTTCAGGTTCACCGTGACGTTGGTGATGATGGCGGCGACGAGTATGAAGACCACGATGCCGACCCGCGCCCAGTCGATGTGGTGCGCTGCCTGGAAATCGCGGCTGATGGCCATGTGCTTGTGCTGCAGCAGTGCGGCCGGAATGCCGAACACCACGAGAGCGACGGCCGCGGCGACATAGGCTTCGACCACATCGAGCGGGCTGACACCGTCCAGCCACATCATGGTGGTCGTCGTGTCGCCGACCACCGAACCGGCGCCGCCGCCGTTCGAGGCGGCGACGATGGCGGCGAGGTAGCCGATATGCACCTTGCGCCTGAACACGCTGGCTGCCACCGTGGCGCCGATCAGTGCCGCGGCGATGTTGTCGAGGAAGCCGGAGAGCACGAAGATGATCACCAGCAGCATGAAGGGCCCCAGCCAGCCCTCGGGCAGCAGCCTGGGCAGCACCTCGGGTACCCCGCTGTCCTCGAAGTGCCGGGCAAGAAGAGCAAAGCCGACCAGCAGCCCAAGCAGGTTGGCGAGCAGCACCCATTCGTGCGCCATGTGCACGCCGAAACCGGCGATGCCGGCACCGGTCTTGAATCCGGTAAACAGGATCTTGTAGGTGGTGATGGTGACCAGGCCGGTCAGCGCCACCTGCAGCACGTAATGGTGGAACAGGGCGACGCCGAGCAGTGTCGCGCCGAACAGGATGAAATCGACGGGAATGCCGAACAGGGCCGGGGATGCGACGACGCCGTCGCCGGCCTGCGCCACCGATGCCGCAAGCAGCAGACCCATCAGCGCCAGCGGCCGCCCGACCCGGGCCAGGGACGCGATCATTCGATGCAGGACAATCATCTCCACTCCTCGGTTTTTGTCGGCGGATTGTAGCAGCCCGCCGGCCGCAGACCACCACCGCACAGCCGATTCAGTGCATTTCGCGGCCCCGGCAGGGGCAATGCGGAGTGTGGAATGCGCTAAACTCGGACATCCCAGAAAACCAAGGTTCGGCCATGAAAATACTGCTCCCGGTGGACGGCTCCGAGCATTCCGCCCGCGTCGCCCGACATGTCATCCGAATGGTGCACGGCTGTGCCGATTACCAGATTCTGCTGCTCAACGTTCAGCCACCGATCGACGCACCGGAACTCCGCGGCCATATGCCGGCGCGCGAAATCGAAGCCATGCAGGAGTCCCGCGGCGGCGATGCCATTGCGTCGGCGCGGACGCTGCTCGATGCCGCCGGCGTCGCCTACGTGCCCGAGGTGGCGCTCGGCCCGGTCGCCGAAAGCATCGCCCGCCTCGCCGCGGAGCGTCAATGCGAGGCCATCGTCATGGGCTCGCACGGCGCCGGAGCACTGACCAGCGCATTGGTGGGTTCGGTGACCGCCCAGGTAATTCGCCACGCGCAGTGCCCGGTGACGGTGGTCAAGTAGCGCGCTGTCCGCCGGCGCGCATTCCCTGCCGGATTACTGCACGTCTTCAGCGGCTGCCGGCGCTGCCAGTCCCGCGGCACGGAAGGCATGGCCCATCATCACCATGCCGGCGTGCGGCGCATTGAGTCCGGCGGCGAAGTAGATCAGCTCGAACACCGCATCGCCCTGCCGCGCCTCGACCACCGCGGTCAGCACCTGCTTTTCGTCCGAGTACACGCGATGGCGCAGGCTGTGCGTACCGATGCCGCGCGCATGGTGGATGCTGGCGCTGACCACGCCCTGCTCGCGGCGCAGGGCTTCCAGCACTTCGGCGCCGCGCCCTGCCGGCATCACGCAGGTGATGATCCGGTAGTCGCCGCGCAGCGGCGGCAGCTGGACGGCCTCAGTCATGATGACCGAAGCGCGCGGCGACCTCGGGCGGCACATAGGTCGCCATTTTCTCCAGCGGCGACATGTAGATCATGCCCATGCCCGGCGTATCGAGCTTGGCCGCGACAAACACCCGCTCGAAGATGTGATCGGCGTGATCGGCCGGGGCGACGATGTAGATCACTTCCTTCTCGGCGTTCACCGTGATGCCGAGCACGCCGAGGTGCTTCTGCCGCACGCCGGTGCCGCGCGCATAGAAGATCGTCGCGCCCTGCGCCCCGGCTTCGGTCGCCGCATCGACCACGGTATCGGCCACACCGCGCTGCACGATGCAGGTAATCAGCACCGCATCGGTCAGCACCACGATTTCGTCACGTTGTTTCATGTCCAGCTTTCTCCCCGTGCAGCGACTTCCGCGCTGCGGCGAATCCAGAGACCCACCAGCAACACCGAGATGATCGGACCGAACGAGGCCATGGCCAGGATGCCAAAGCCTTCCGCGGCACCTACCGCCTGGCCCAGGCCGAGACCGAGGGCCAGCACCAGCGGTACGGTGACCGGACCGGTGGTGACGCCGGCGCTGTCCCACGCCAGCGCCACGTACTCCTCGCTGGACCACAGCGTTCCGGCCAGCGCGACCGTATAGCCGCCCAGCAACAGCGGCAGCATCGACCAGCCGAAGATGATCTTCGCCACGCCCAGCGCAATGCCCAGCGCCACGCCGACCGCCACGGCCTGGATCAGCAACTGCTTGGGGAAGGCGCCGTCGGTCAGGTTTTCCACCGTGACCCCCATCGCATTCAGCGCCGGCTCGGCGATCGTGGCGCCATAGCCGAGGGTCACGGCGAAAATCAGCGTCAGGCCGATGCCGAGCGGATAGGGGTACAGCGCCTCGCCACCGGCTGCCGCGCTGAAGGCCGCCGGCACGGTGGCCCCGGCCTGGTTGCCGAGCGGGATCAGGCCGACCGTCAGACCGAGATTGAACAAGGCCATGCCGAGCACCGCGACCACCACGCCATAGACCACCAGATTGCGCTGCTTGATCGCCGCGCCGAGCAGGAAGCGCTGCACCAGCCAGAGCAGCACGATCAGCGGGCCGATCGCGCGCAAGGCGGCGATCAGCTCCGCCACGGGCGTCTGGTCCCACCATGCCGCCGTGGCGTCGGCGCCGACTATCGGCGGCAAGGCGGCGGGGTCGGGCACTTCGGCCACCAGGCCGATGCCGACCAGCAGCACCGCGATCGCCGGGAACAGCGAGGCCAGGGTGACGATGCCGAAGCCGGCCAGCGGGTTGTCCTCCTGGCCCGCCGCGGCGGCGACCCCGATGCCCAGCGCCAGCACCAGGGGCACCGTCACCGGGCCGGTGGTGATCGCGCCGCAATCCCAGGCCAGGCCGATGATCGGCTCCAGGCGCGGGTCGAGTCCGGCATACAAGGTGAGTGCCAGGCAGGGCAGCAGGGTGGCGATGATCAGCGTCTTCATGCGCCAGGCGAAGAAGAAACGCAGCATGCCGACCACCACGGCAAGGCCGACGCCGATGCCGACCGCCAGCACCAGCCGGTCGGGATACCGCGTCAGCAGCAGATGCAGCCAGGGCGCACGCACGGGATCGACGCCGCCACCCGCCGCCCGCAGGGCGCCGATCGCCGGCTCGGCGAAGGTCGCGATGCCGCCCAGCAGAAAGGCGAAGCCGAGTACCACCGCGGGCGTGGCGCGATTCGGCAGATTGAAACCGATGTTCTCGGAAAACGGCATCAGCCCGTACTTGACGCCGTCCATGAACAGCATCAGGCCGAGCATCACCGCCAGCATGCCGAAGGCGATCAGTTCCCCCTGCTCCACGTCCACGCGCAGCGCGGCGATCTGGAACAGGGCGAGGAACAGCGCCAGCGGCACCACGGCGCGCAGCTGCTCCATGAAACGCACGCTGACATAGGGCGTCAGCAGGCGATGCACATCGAGCAGGCGCAGGCGCCGCGGCTTTGGCCTGCGGCCCGCATCGGCATGCACGTCGCGGTAGCTCACGCGGCGCTGCTTGACGCGCACGGCGCTGAGGAATTCGCCATAACGCAGGCGGCGTTGCGAAACCTTTTCGGTCATGGCGTGGGCAGCGAAAAACGGGGTGGATTGGCCGCATTTTACCCATGCCGACATGACAAGTGCAGCCTCGCGTTATTATCCTGCCATGCACTCGAACCTGCTCTGGATCCTGCTTCTGCTGAGCGCCGCGGTCGGCGCCGTCGCCGTCGCGCGCCGCTTCAAGCTGCCCTCGATGCTGGCCTACCTGGTGATCGGCATCGCGCTGGGGCCGCACGGCATGGCGCGGCTGACGGAAAGCGCCGAGGTGGACAGTTTTGCCGAGTTCGGCATCGTCTTCCTGATGTTTTCGATCGGCCTCGAATTCAGCCTGAAACGCCTGCAGGCGATGCGCGCGCTGGTGTTCGGCTTTGGCTCGGCGCAGATGGCATTGACCGCACTGGGCACCGGCCTGGTGACGGCGCTGGCCTACGATCAAAGCTGGCGCAGCGGCATTGCGGTGGGGCTGGCGGTGGCGATGTCGTCGACCGCGATCGTCGCCCGCTTGCTCTCCGAACGCTTCGAACTGCACTCGCGTTCCGGGCGGCAAACCATGGGCGTGCTGCTGTTCCAGGATCTCGCCGTGGCGCCCTGCCTGATCCTGCTGCCGGCGCTGGCCGCCTCGGGCGACGATCTGCTGCGCTCGCTGGCGATCGCCGCGGCGCAGGCGGTCGCGGTTCTGGCACTGTTGATCTGGCTCGGCCAAAAGCTGATGGGGCGCATTCTGGATGCCGCCGCGCAGTACAAATCCAATGAACTGCTGGTGCTGACCACCTTGTGGATCGTCGTCGGCCTGTCCTTCCTGACTGCCCAGAGCGGATTGTCCCTGGCGCTCGGCGCCTTCGTCGGCGGCATGCTGATTTCGGAGACCGCCTATCGTCACCATGTCGAAGCCGACATCCGGCCATTCCGCGACATCCTGCTCGGACTGTTCTTCGTCACCGTCGGCATGATGCTGGACCTCCAGTACGTGCTGGCCAATGTGCACAAGCTGGCGCTGGCCGTAGCGCTGCTGATCGGCGGCAAGGCGGTGGTGATGCTGATTATCACGCGCGTGGCGAAAACCCCGCTGGTCACCAGCTTGCGCACCGCAGCGCAACTGGCGCAGGCCGGCGAGTTCGGCCTGGTCCTGATCCAGCTTGCGTACCAGCTGCAGCTGGTCAGCATCGGCGTGTTCCAGATCACGCTGTCGGCCATGCTGTTATCGATGTTCATCGCGCCCTTCCTGATCGACCGCGCGGCGCGGCTGTCCGGCGACCTGGGCCGCGGCGACTGGGCGCACAAGGCCGCCGTGATCCACGATATCGCCGTGCATAGCCTCGATCTCGGTCAGCACGTGGTGATCTGCGGTTACGGCCGGACCGGCAGCCGCATCGCGGAATTCCTCGATATCGAGGGCGTTCCCTTCATCGCCCTCGATGTGGATCCGCAACGCATCGCCGAAGCCCGCGCGCAGGGCATCAACGTCGTCTTCGGCAATGCCGACCGGCCCGAGGTGCTGCAGGCTGCAGGGGTTTCGCGGGCCCGCGCGGTGGTCATCAGCTACCCCGACGCCCACTCGGCCGAGCGCGTGGTACGCATCGTGCGCAGCACCCAGCCGGCCATTCCCATCGTGGTGCGCACCACCGACGACAAGGATGTCGCCCGGCTCAAGGCCGCCGGCGCCACCGAGGTGATTCCCGAGGTGCTCGAAAGCAGCCTGCTGATCGCCGCCGAAACCCTGGTCCAGGCCGGCATCCCGATGCAGAACGCGATCCAGCATGTACGTTCGGTACGGGCCGAGCGCTATGCCTCGCTGCGGGATTTCTACAAGGCGCCAAAGAAGTAGCGGGCCCGGTCGCACCCGTCCGGCGATGCCCCATGCCGATCCGGCAATCGGCTCGGGCAGACCGGCGCAAGCAGTCAACAATCACCGTAGCGCCAGCGCCGACTTTCTGCCTGGCCAGCGCGGCGGCCCGGGGTTTTCCATGGCCGGCCGGATTCCGAACCGCAGGGCGGAATACCGGACCGCAACCGTTCTGCGGTACGGCGACAATACCCTTTTGGCATAAATGATGTATATCAATCAAATTGCATCGATAAGGTCTTAACATGGCAGCCCGACACCCCGCCCCTATTACAAAAGCCATAGCTTGTCTGACAACACGATCGTCATGCCCGATACACTCACCCTGGAAGCCGGCAGAAGCGTAGCCGTCACGCAGCAGGACCTGCTCAACAAGATCATCCAGGGCTCGCCGGTACCGACCTTCGTCATCGACCGCGAACACCGCGTGACGCACTGGAACCGCGCC
The DNA here is from genome assembly GCA_022842325.1 of Sulfuritalea sp. Taxonomy (GTDB): domain Bacteria; phylum Pseudomonadota; class Gammaproteobacteria; order Burkholderiales; family Rhodocyclaceae; genus Sulfuritalea. The sequence continues at coordinate 182,947 of JALHPU010000003.1, forward strand.
TGCGAGGTGGTGCTGCATTATCCGGCGGCAAGCATGATCGGCAGCCACGACCAATGGCGCCCCTTCTATGCGCGGCGCCGGCCCGTGATGGCCGACTTGCTGGTATCCGGGCATATCGATGAAGTGGCGACCTTCTACGAAGGCAAATTCCGTCATTCGACACTTATCCCGGGATCCTACGAGGCCGAGGATTTCTTTCCGCACCTGGGCGCGGGCGGCACCTGGCTGTATTTCACGGCGGCACCGCTGTTCGACGCCGCCGGTTCCATGATCGGCGCCATCGAAACCCTGCAGGACATCACCCTGCGCAAGCGTGCCGATGAAGCCCTGCAGCAGGAACACGAAAAGCAGCGCGCCATCATCGAGCACTTCCCCTGCGGCATCACGCTGGTTGACGAGCAGCTGCGCGTGACCCGCTACAACGAACAGTTCCGCCGCCTGATAGGACTTCCTGACGAGATATTCGCCGACGGCACGCCGGATCTGCAGACCATCCTGCGCACCGCGGCCAATCGCGGCGAACTGGGCGCCGGTGACGCCGATGCCCGGTTCGCCACGGCCATGGAACAGCTCAACCAGCGCCAGCCCTACAGCCTCGAATACCAGCGCACCGACGGCACGGTGCTCGAGATACAGCGCTCGCCGCTGCCGGACGGCGGTTTCGTCACCTCCTACACCGACATCACCGAGCGCAAGCGCATCATGGTGCGCATGGCCTCGCTGCTCGACGAGCAGCGCCTGATTTTCGACAACGCCCATGTCGGCATCGCCCTGATCCGCAGTCGCGTCTTTCTCAACTGCAACCGCCGCGTCGCGGAGATTTTCGGCTTCGATCGACCCGAGCAATTGTTCGGCAAAAGTACCAGCGTGATCTTCCCGTCGCGCGAGGACTGGCTGGCCGAAGGCGAGCTGGCCTACCGCGAGCTGGTGGAGCGCGGTTACTGCGACCGCGTGATTCGCCACCGGCGGCGCGATGGCGAATTCATCTGGTGCGAAGTCTCGGGCCGGCCGCTCGACCCCGCAGCGCCGCAGGACGGATCGATCTGGGTCTATACCGACATCAGCGAGCGCAAACGCCACGAGGCGGAACTGCACTTGGCCGATACGGTATTCGCCAATACCCTCGAAGCCCTGATGATCACCGACAAGTGCGGAGTGATCGTCCGCGTCAATCACGCGTTCACCGAGATCACCGGCTACAGCCCGGAGGAAGTCATCGGCCAGACGCCGCGCATCATGAAGTCGGGACGCCACGGCGCGGACTTCTACCGCACGATGTGGCAAACGGTCCTCGAGCAGGGTTCCTGGGAAGGCGAGGTCTGGGACAAGCGCAAGAACGGCGATATCTATCCGAAGTGGCTGACCATCACCGCGACCCGCGACGGAACGGGGGAAGTAAGGAATTTCGTCGGCTGCTTCTCGGATATCTCGCTGCGCAAGGCCACCGAAGAAAAGATCCAGTATCTTGCCCACCATGATCCGCTGACCGGCCTGCCCAATCAACTGCTGCTGCGTGACCGCTTCAGCCAGATGCGCGACCTGCACAAACGTTCGGGCAAGCGCATGGCCTTCATCTACCTCGATCTCGATCACTTCAAGCGCATCAACGACTCGCTCGGCCACCCGGTGGGCGATGGGTTGCTGATCGCCACGGTGGGTAGGCTGCGGACCTGTCTGCGGGATTCCGATACGCTGAGCCGGCAGGGCGGCGATGAATTCATTCTGCTGCTGGGCGAGGTCGACGGCCCGGAAGCCGTGGCGCGGATCGCCAACAAGATCCAGGCCAGCCTGACCCATCCGTTCGACATCGACGTGCACAGCCTGACCACCTCGGCCTCGCTCGGAATTGCCCTGTCGCCGGACGATGGCACCGACTTCGACACCCTGATGCAGAAGGCCGATACCGCGATGTATCACGCCAAGGAGTCCGGCCGGCAGACCTTCAGCTTCTTCTCGGACGAGATGAACCAGCGCGCCACGCACCGGCTCAGCCTGACCAATCGCCTGCGCCGCGCCATCGAGCGGCAGGAACTGGCGCTGTCCTTCCAGCCCCAGGTGTATGCCGATTCGCGGCACATCTTCGGTGCCGAGGCGCTGTTGCGCTGGAACCTGGACGACGGCAGCAGCATTTCCCCGACCGAGTTCATTCCGCTGGCCGAAGAGTCCGGCCTGATCATTCCGATCGGCGAGTGGGCCCTGGCGGAAGCCTGTCGGCAAGCCAGGCGCTGGCGCGATGGCGGCAACAACTGGAAAATTGCCGTCAATGTCTCGGGCATCCAGGTGTTCCGTACCGACCTGGTCGACCTGGTGCGACGCCACACGGGCGACGCAGGAATTTCCCCGCAGCAGATCGAGATCGAACTCACCGAATCCACCCTGATGGAAGACAGCGACACCTTGCGCGAGGTGATCGCCGACCTGAAGGCGATCGGTTGCTCGGTGGCGATCGACGATTTCGGCACCGGCTATTCGAGCCTGTCCTACCTGACGCGCTTCAGCGTCGACAAGCTCAAGATCGACCGCTCCTTCATCGCCGACATGAACCGCGAGGGTGCCGGCGATGCCCTGTCCCAGGCGGTCATCGGCATTGCGCGCTCGCTGAAACTGCGCACGATTGCCGAGGGTGTGGAAACCCTCGAACAGCTGGACTCGGTCCAGCGCTACGGCTGCAACGAAATTCAGGGCAATTATTTCAGCCGCCCGCTGGCTGCGGACGCCTTCGAAAACTTCGCCAGGGAACACCGGGCGCACTGACCGAGCAAGCCCTGCGTTTGGCGCAGTTGTCCCGCTTCATTGCATAATCGGCCGATGACAACTCCATCGCCACAAGCAACGCCGCCATCCGCCCCGGCATGGCATGCCCTCCCCGCGGATCATGCGCTGGCCCACCACGGAGTCGATGCCGGCAGCGGACTGAGCGAGGACGACGCGGCCGCACGCTTGGCGCAGCACGGCCCCAACCGGCCCCGTACCGCACCGGGCCGCAGCGCGCTGTCGCGCTTCGGCACCCAGTTCACCCAGCCGCTGGTGCTGGTGCTGATCGCCGCCGGCGTCGTCACCGGCGCGCTCGGCGAGTGGGTCGACACCTCCGTCATTCTCGGCGTGGTGATCGTCAACGCCATCATCGGCTTCATCCAGGAAGGCAAGGCGGAACAGGCGCTGGCGGCGCTGGCGCGCGCCGTCGCCACCGAAGTCACCGTGGTCCGCTCCGGCCGTCGCCGGCGCATGGATGCCGCGCACCTGGTGCCGGGCGACGTGGTCTGGCTGGTCGCCGGCGACAAGGTGCCGGCCGACCTGCGCATCCTCTCCGGCAAGCAATTGCGCACCGTCGAGGCGGCGCTGACCGGCGAGGCGGCACCGATCGACAAGCGCCACGACCCGCTGCCCGAGGACACGCTGCTCGCCGACCGGCGCAACATGGCGTATGCCGGCACCACGGTAGTCGCCGGCCAGGGCCACGGCCTGATCGTCGCCACGGCGGACGCCACAGAAACCGGGCGCATCGCCGGGCTGATCGCCGCCGCGCCGGAAATGGCCACGCCGCTGACCAGGAAAATGGGCGAATTCGCCGGCCTGCTGCTCTGGGTCATCCTCGGCCTCGCCGCGCTGACCTTCGTCATCGGCGTCTGGCGCGGCGAAGCCTGGGGCGACATGCTGATGGCCGCCGTGGCATTGGCCGTCGGCGCCATCCCCGAGGGCCTGCCGGCGGCGATGACCATCACCCTGGCCATCGGCGTCAACCGCATGGCCAAACGCCGCGCCATCATCCGCCACCTGCCGGCCGTGGAAGCGCTGGGCAGCACCACGGTGATCTGCTCCGACAAGACCGGCACGCTGACCGAAAACGCGATGACCGTCACCGAGTTGTGGGCCGGCGGCGCCAGCGTCACGGTCGAGGGCCACGGCTATGCGCCGGAAGGGAGCTTAAGCGGCGGCGAACCCGGCCCGGCGCTGCGCGAAACGCTGATCGCCGGCGCACTGTGCAATGACGCCACGCTGATCTTCGAGAGTCGGCGCTGGCAGCACGCCGGCGACCCGACCGAAGTCGCCCTGCTGGTGGTGGCGCGCAAGGGCGGGCTCGATGAAACCACGCTGCGCCACCTGTTCCCGCGCCGGGACGAACTGCCCTTCGATTCCGTGCGCCAGACCATGGCCACGCTGCACGAGGTGGAAGGCCAGCCGACGCTCTACGCCAAGGGCGCCATGGAGAAGATCCTGCCGGCCTGCGACCGGCTGCTGACCGCCGAGGGCCACGAAGTTGCGCTCGATGCCGCCGGACGCGAGTTGATCGCCGCGGCGGCGGCGGCCACGGCCACCCGTGGCCTGCGCGTGCTGGCCATGGCGCGGCGTCAGGCCGCCGATTGCGCCGAGCTCACCGAACCGGCACTGGATGCCGGTCTGGTCTTCCTCGGCTTCGCCGCAATGATGGACCCGCCGCGCAAGCAGGCCGTCACTTCGGTGCGCACCTGCCATGCGGCCGGCATCAAGGTGAAAATGATCACCGGCGACCATGCCGAAACGGCACGGGCGATCGCCGCACAGATCGGCATCGTCTCGGACGGCAAGTCCGCCGAAGTGCTGACCGGACGCGACCTGGCGCAGCTCGACGACGCGGCGCTGCAGGACGCCGCAAGCCGCGTCGATGTCTTCGCCCGCGTCGAACCCGAGCAGAAGCTGCGCCTGGTGCGCGCGCTGCAGGCGCAGGGCGAGGTGGTGGCGATGACCGGCGACGGCGTCAACGATGCGCCGGCACTGAAGCAGGCCGACATCGGCATCGCCATGGGCCAGGGCGGCACCGACGTGGCCAAGGAAGCCGCGGCGATGGTGCTGACCGACGACAACTTCGCCACCATCGAAGCCGCCGTCGAGGAAGGCCGCGGCATCTACGACAACCTGGTGAAGTTCATCACCTGGACGCTGCCGACCAATTTCGGCGAGGGCCTGGTAATCCTGGCCGCGATCGTCGCCGGCGTGACGCTGCCTATCACCCCGCTGCAGATCCTCTGGATCAACATGACCACCGCGGTACTGCTCGGCCTGCCGCTGGCCTTCGAGCCGGCCGAGCGCGGCATCATGCGCCGCCCGCCGCGCCCACCGCGGGCGCCGGTGCTCGATGGCGTGCTGATCGGGCGCATCGTGCTGGTCGGCATGCTGATGCTGGCCGGCGCATTCGGCATGTTCCTGCTGGCCGGCGAGCGCGGGCAATCAATGGCCGAGGCGCGCACCATCGCCATGAACGTGTTCGTCGCGATCGAGATCGTCTATCTGTTCAACTGCCGCTCGCTGCGCCTGCCGGTCACCGCCGTCGCCGCGTTTTCGAATCCCTGGGTCTGGGCCGGCGCCGGCCTGCAAATGGTGCTGCAACTCGCGATCACCTACTGGGCGCCGCTCAATGCGGCCTTCGCCACGGCCCCGATCGACGCCCGCGCCTGGGGCGAAATCACCGCCATCGCGCTGGCGGCGATGCTGATCATCGAGATCGAGAAGCGCCTGCGGCGCTGACTACTTCCAGAGCTCCAGCTTCTCGCCGGCGTGCTTCATGTGCTCGGCCTTGTTCTGCAGGAAGCGCTGGAACTCCGGCTCCTTCTTGTAGGCGCCGCTGGCGACGTACTCGAAGGACGAAGTGAAGTGGAAGGGGCGCACGTAGGCTTCGAGGCGGAACACTTCGCGGCCGCGGTCATCGAAGAACACCACGCTGGGCGTGTAGCTGATCCTGAGTTCGCGGCCCCAGGCTTCGGCCGTGGTGCTGCGCCCGTCGGGCGTGGTCAGGGTCTCGCGACCCGCCAGCGAGAGGCGCGCCACATCGAGCTTTGCAATCGCCGCCAGGGTCTTGTCGCGCTTGAAACCCTCCTGGTGCAGTTCATCGCAGGGCGCGCAGTGGCGGGTTTCAAACAGCACTGCCAGCGGCTTGCTGCCCTTCTTGCGCGCCAGGTTGTAGGGCGGCTTCATGAAGAAGGGCTGGTCGTGCAACGTGGCGCTGGCGCCGGTTTGCGGTACGGCCTGCATGTGCTCGGCAAAGGAACGCTTGCCTTCGAGGCGCTGCGCCGAGTAGTCAAGCGCGGCAGAGAAACGGTGCGGCGGGTAATAGCCGTTGATGCGCGCGATGATGTTGCCCTTCTCGTCGAGCAGCAGCAGCGTTGGCGTGAACTGCACCTTGAGGAACTTGGCGAACTCCTTTTCGCTGCGTACCTTGCCGTCGAACCAGGTCACCTCGCGATCGCCGAACAGGTTGAAGGCGATCGGCAGAAAATGCTTCGCCGTCTTGTCCACGATGGCCTTCTGCGTGAAGCTGGTCTGCATCAGCTCCTTGCAATAGGGGCAACCGACCTGGCCGAAGTAGAGCAGCAGGCGCTTGCCCGACTTGGCGGCCTGGGCCGCATCGTCGGGCAGTTCGAGCAGGGTCTCGACGAATACCGGCGGCAGCACTTCGTCGCCGATCTGGGCAAGAGTCGGCGCCGGCGCCACGGCGAAAAGCAGCGCGATAATAAGCAGTAGCCGGCGCATCTCAGCCCTCGACGATGACCAGATGCACGCGGTAGGGCCCATGCGCGCCGAGCACGATGGTCTGCTCGATGTCCCCGGTGCGCGAGGGGCCCGAAATGAAATTCACGGCACGCGGCAGCGTGCCGAGTTCCTTGCGCGCCAGATCCCAGGCATCCTCCATGTAGGGCAGGATGCGGGAGGCATGGACGATCGCGATGTGGGTTTCCGGCAGCAGGCTGACCGCCGCCGGCGTGGCGGGCGAGGAGCACATCATCAGCGTGCCGGTTTCGGCCACGGCGCAGAAGCAGCCGGTGATGCCGACCAGGTCGGCATCGCGCGCGCCGCGCGCCTCGACCGCAAGGCCGGCGGCCGCCCAGTCCAGATGCGCCAGCGCCGGCTGGGCGACAGCTGCCCTGGGCAGATTCATGTCCGTCAGATAACGCGCGATCGCAGCGGGGGCATCGGTTTCCTGGGCCACGATGTCCACCGTGCTGGACTGCACTTCCGACTTGATGCGGAAGCGCTCGAGCAAAGCCTTGGGATCGGTATCCATGGCAGGCTTCGGACCATGATGGCCTTGCGACAGGGCGGCTGCCATGACCGCGCGGCCCGCCGCAGCATTCATGGCATTGCGCTGCAGGCCGGCACGCACGCGGCCGAGTATGTCTTCGCGGGAACTCATGCTGCCTCCGCCGGGCCGCCCCAAGGAGGCAGCAGTTCAAAACCCGGAAGCCGCGGCAGCGGCTGAACCGTCGTCACCCCCTTTCCTGGAAAGGGGGTCGGGGGGATTGTCGTATTCATGCCAGCTCCTTTGCCGATTTCTGCCGCGCTGCGTAAAGCTCGCGGAACGTCTTGCCCTGCGGCGCCGGAAAGTCGCGCCCCAGCGTCCATTCGGGTGCGGTCGGCAGGATGCGAATTCGGTCCGATTTGCCCGCCAGCCATTTCAGGTAGCGCGCGCCGAAGCTCGCACCCAGCGCGTAGAGCTTCGGTCGCTGCGCCACCCAGGCCCACACGCGCAGGCCGATGCGCTCGGTGAGCGGGCGCAGGCCGCGCTCGGTCTGCTTTTCGCGCAGCTTGCGCAACAGGTCGGGCAGCGGAATCTTCACCGGACAGACCACGCCGCACTGGTTGCACAGGGTCGCCGCATGCGGCAGGTCGATCGAATTCTCGATCCCTGCATACAGGGGAGTCAGCACCGAACCCATCGGCCCCGGATAGACCCAACCATAGGCGTGGCCGCCGATGGTCTGATACACGGGGCAATGGTTCATGCAGGCGCCGCAGCGGATGCAGCGCAGCATCTCGTGGAAGTCGCCGCCGACCACGTCGGCGCGGCCGGCGTCGACCAGTACAAAGTACAGATGCTCGGGCCCGTCGTGCTCTTCGGGCTTCTTGACCCCGGTCAGGATCGAGAAGTAGTTGGAGATCGACTGCCCTGTCGCCGAGCGCGGCAGCAGGCGCATCAGCGTCGACAGGTCTTCGAGAGTCGGGATCACCTTCTCGATGCCGGTGATGACCACGTGCACCTTGGGCATCGTCGTCACCATGCGGCCGTTGCCCTCGTTGGTGACCAGCGCCACCGAGCCGGTTTCCGCGACCAGGAAGTTGCCGCCCGAAAGGCCCATTTCGGCGCTCAGGAAATGCTCGCGCAGCACTTCGCGGGCTTCCCGCGTCAGCGCCGGGATTTCGGTCTTGCGCGGCGTGCCATGGACCTTGTGGAACAGGTCGGCGACGTCGTCGAGACTCTTGTGCACGGCCGGCGCGATGATGTGGCTGGGCGGTTCGTTGTTGTCGACCTGCAGTATGTATTCGCCGAGGTCGGTCTCCACCGGCTGGATGCCGGCGGCTTCGAGCGCCTGGTTGAGCCCGGCCTCTTCGGAGAGCATCGACTTCGACTTGGTGACCTTCTTCACGCCGTGCTTCCTGGCGATTTCGATCACCAGGCGGCAGACCTCGGCGCCGTCCTTGGCCCACAGCACCGTGGCCCCGGTGTCCAGCGCCTTCTGCTCGAAGCGCTCCAGCCAGAGGTCGAGATTGTCGATGACCTTGTTGCGGATCTCCGCCGCCGCATCGCGCGTGGCCTCGAAATCGTCGAGGTCCTTGAGCGCCTCGGCGCGCTTGGTGACGAACTTGCCCTTGGCGTTCTTCAGGTTGCCCTGCAGCACTACGTTGGCCAGCGAACCCGCGGCGTTGGCCTTGAAGCGCATGGACTTGATTTCCATGATTCAGGCCCTCCCGGCCAGCACTTCGGCGACGTGCAGCACCTGCGTCGACTCGTCGCCCATGCGCCGCAGCTTTCCCTCGATGTTCAGCAGGCAGCCGAGGTCACCGCCGACCACGGCCTTGGCGCCGCTGGCCAGCACGTTGTCGCACTTGCGCTCGGCAATCGCTGCCGAAACCTCGCCGAACTTGACCGAGAAGGTGCCGCCGAAGCCGCAGCATTCCTCGCAACCGTTCATTTCCTTGAGTTCGACGCCCTTCATCTTCGCCAGCAGGGCGCGCGGCTGCTCCTTGATGCCCATGCTGCGCAGGCCGGTGCAGGAATCGTGATAGGTGATGCTGCCCTCGTAGTCGCCCGGTACGCTGTCGACCTTGAGTACCGTGACCAGGAAATCGGTCAGTTCATAGGTGCGGCTGGCCAGCGCCGTGGCGCGGTCGCGCCACTCGGGTTCGGCCGCGAGCAGGGTCGGGTATTCGGTGCGGATGTGATCGCCGCAGGAACCGGAAGGCGCGACGACATAGTCAAAGCCCTCGAATTCGGCGATGGTCTTCTTCGCCAGCGCCACGGCACCCGGCGCGTCGCCCGAATTCCAGGCCGGCTGACCGCAGCAGGTCTGGGTCTCCGGCACGATCACCTCGCAGCCGGCGTTATCCAGCAGTTTCAGGGTGGCAAAGCCGATGCGCGGACGCATCAGATCCACCAGGCAGGTTACGAACAGTCCTACGCGCTTGTTTGCCAAGGCCTTGCTCCGTATGTCGTTGTTATGTATCGCCGATGGCCGGCGATGGCTTTTGCTATAGTATCCGAAGTCCCGTTCCCTAGAAGAGAATGCCGTGCCGCATAAGCCTGCGGATGCCGCGCCGGAAGCCCGCAGCGGCATCCAGGTCATCGAGCGCATGATGAAACTGCTCGACGTCCTTTCCTACCATCCCGATCCGGTCAGCCTCAAGCAATTGGCGCTGGAAACCGGCCTGCATCCGTCGACCGCGCATCGCATCCTCGCCGCGATGGCCACCTCCGGCTTCGTCGAGCGCGCCGATCCGGGCACCTATCGGCTCGGCATCCGCCTGCTGGAGCTCGGCAACGTGGTCAAGTCGCGCATCAGCATCGGCCAGGCGGCGATGCCGCTGATGCAGCGCCTGCACCAGCAGCTCGGCGAAAGCGTCAATCTGGGCGTGCGCCAGGGCGACGAAATCGTCTATGTCGAGCGCACCTCCAGCGGCCGCTCCTCGGTACGCGTGGTGCATCTCGTGGGCGCGCGCGCGCCGCTGCATGTCACCGCGGTGGGCAAGCTCTACCTGGCCGAAGACGGCCCGCAAAAGCTGCGCGAATACGTCAAGCGCACCGGGCTGCCCGGCTATACGCCGACCTCGCTGACCACGCTGGCGGCGCTGGAACGCGAGGTCGACCGGGCGCGGCGCCACGGCGTGGCCTTCGACAACGAGGAAATCGAGCAGGGCCTGCGCTGCATCGCGGCGCCGGTGCGCGACGATACCGGCGAACTGGTGGCCGGCCTTTCCGTCTCGGCCCCGGCCGAGCGCCACAGCCCGGACTGGGCGAAAATCGTCAAGGAAACCGCCGACGCCATTTCCCTGGCGATTGGCTACGCGCCGTCGCCACAGCGCCAGCCCGAAAAACAATGATTTGACCGGCGGACGGGCTGTCTGTATACTGCGCGGTTCTTTGCGTCATCCCATTGGAGTCTCCATCATGTATGCGGTCATAAAAACCGGCGGCAAGCAATATCGCGTCGCTGCCGGCGAAAAACTCAAAATAGAACAGATACCGGCTGATGTAGGCACTGAAATCACTCTCGACCAGGTACTCATGGTCGGCGAGGGCGAATCGGTCAAGATCGGTTCTCCCATGCTCGCCGGTGCCACGGTTACTGCGAAAGTGATATCTCAGGGCCGTCATCCCAAGGTCACCATTTTCAAGATGCGCCGTCGCAAGCACTACCAGAAGCACCAGGGCCATCGCCAAAACTTCACCGAAATCGAGATCAGCGGCATTGCCGCCTGAGCCCGACGAGAGAATCAGGAGCTAAGACATGGCACACAAAAAAGCAGGCGGCAGTTCCCGCAACGGCCGCGACTCGGAATCGAAACGACTGGGCGTCAAAAGCTACGGCGGCGAGCTGATTTCTGCCGGCAGTATCATCGTGCGTCAGCGCGGCACCGAGTTCCATCCCGGCGACAACGTCGGCATGGGCAAGGACCACACGCTGTTCGCCAAGATCGAAGGCACGGTGCAATTCGCCGTCAAGGGCCCGACCAAGCGCCGCGTGGTCAGCATCGTTCCGGCGGCAGCCTAAGCCTCACCACTTTGCGACGAAAGCCCTATCGTCGAGATAGGGCTTTCGCGTTTCTAGGCTCATGAAATTCTTTGACGAAGCACGCATCGAAGTTCTCGCCGGCGATGGCGGCAATGGCGCCGTATCGTTCCGCCGCGAGAAATACATTCCCCTCGGCGGCCCGGACGGCGGCGACGGCGGCAAGGGTGCGAGCATCTGGGTCACCGCCGACCGCAACCTCAACACGCTGATCGACTTCCGCTACACCCGGGTGTTTCGCGGCCAGAAGGGCGAAAACGGCCACGGCTCGGACCGCTACGGCAAGGGCGGGGAAGACCTGGAACTGCGCATGCCGGTCGGCACCGTGATCACTGACAGCGCCACGGACGAAGTCATCGCCGACCTGGATGTCGACGGCAAGCGCGTGCTGATTGCCAAGGGCGGCATCGGCGGACTCGGCAATTCGCACTTCAAGTCCAGCACCAACCGTGCGCCGCGCCAGAACACGCCGGGACAGGAAGGCGAAAAGCGCGAGTTGAAGCTGGAACTCAAGGTGCTGGCCGACGTCGGCCTGCTCGGCCTGCCGAATGCGGGAAAATCGACTTTCATCCGCGCGGTTTCGGCGGCCAAGCCCAAGGTCGCGGATTACCCCTTCACCACGCTTTACCCGAATCTCGGCGTGGTGCGCGTCGATGACAACCGCAGTTTCGTCATTGCCGACATTCCGGGCCTGATCGAGGGCGCGGCCGAAGGCGCCGGCCTCGGCCACCGCTTCCTCAAGCACCTGCAGCGCACCGGCCTGCTGCTGCACCTTGTCGATATCTCGCCCTTCGATCCCGAGGCCGATCCGGCCAGGGACGCCAAGGCGATCCTCAAGGAACTGAAGAAGTTCGACCCGGCCCTGCACAAAAAGCCGCGCTGGCTGCTGATCAACAAGATCGACCTGGTGCCGGAAGACGAGCGTGAAGCCAGGGTTGCGGCACTGGTGAAGAGCTACAAACCGAAGAAGCATTTCGTGGTTTCCGCCATTTCGGGCGAAGGCTGCCGCGAGGTCTGTTACGCGGTGATGGACCATCTGGAACAATTGCGGATCGCTCATGAGAAGGCAGATAGCTGAGGCCAAGCGACTGGTGGTGAAGGTTGGCAGCGCGCTGGTCACCGACGGCGGCCAGGGCCTGTCCCACGACTTCATTGCCGAATGCGCACGGCAGATTGCCGCGCTGCACGCCGACGGTCGCCAGGTGCTGCTGGTTTCGTCCGGCGCGATCGCTGCCGGCATGCAGCGCCTGGGCTGGAGCACGCGGCCGCACGCCATGCACGATCTGCAGGCCGCCGCCGCGGTGGGTCAGATGGGCCTGGCGCAGGCCTACGAAACCACCTTCCTCAATCACGGCCTGAAAGCCGCGCAGATCCTGCTGACCCACGAAGACCTGGCGGACCGCACGCGCTACCTGAATGCCCGCTCGACCCTGCAGACCCTGCTCGACCTCGGCGTGGTGCCGATCATCAACGAAAACGACACCGTGGTCACCGACGAGATCAAGTTCGGCGACAACGACACGCTGGGCGCGCTGGTGGCCAACCTGGTCGAAGCCGAGGCGCTGATCATCCTCACCGACCAGAAAGGCCTCTACAGCGCCGATCCGCGCCTTGACCCGGCCGCCACCCTGATCAGCGAAGGCCGCGCCGACGACCGCCGTTTCGAAGCCATGGCCGGCGGCGCCGGCTCGGGCATCTCCAAGGGCGGCATGATCACCAAGGTGCGCGCCGCCCAGCGTGCCGCCCGAAGCGGCGCCCATACCCTGATCGTCAGTGGCCGCGAGGCCGACTCGCTGCTGGCCGCGACGCGTGGCGAGCCTATCGGCACCCTGCTCTACGCCGTCGAGTCGCCCCTGGCGGCGCGCAAGCAATGGTTGGCCGACCACCTGCAACTGGCCGGCGCATTGAAACTCGATGCCGGCGCAGTGCAGGCGCTGGGTGACGGCCGCAGCCTGCTCGCGGTCGGCGTGGCGCGGGTCGAGGGTGAATTCGAGCGCGGTGCGGCGGTGGCCTGCCACGCCCCTGACGGCCGCGAAATCGCCCGCGGCCTGATCAATTATTCAAGTTCCGAAGCCCGCCGCATCGCCGGCCACGGCACCCAGGACATCGAAGGCCTGCTCGGCTATATCGACAGCGCGGAGCTGATCCACCGGGACAATCTGGTCCTGCTCTGAGGACAACGCCGAATTGAAAAAGCCACCCTCGGGTGGCTTTTTTGCGTCTGCCTGCTGGTGGCGGGCGCCCGGTCGGGAACCCGGGTTTGATCCCGCAGCCACTCACCTGCGCCGAACGCAGCAAAAAAAACGGCCACCCGAAGGTGGCCGTTTGTACTGCTGAACTTTCGTTCGGATCGACTGGAGTCGATTAGAACGAGTGGTTCACGTTGAACGACACTTGCGACACGTCGGCACCAGCCGGGGTGGCGGTTGCGCCGTTGGCGGCCAGACCGAACAGGTCGTACGAACCACCGGACTTGTTGTCCAGCTTGGTGTAAGCCACGCCAACGTTGGTGCGCTTCGACAGCGAGTGACCGAAGGACAGCGTGTAGGCATTGGCGCCCGAGTCGGCTACGCCGCTGGTGTTGCCAGCCTTGGCATAGGAGAGAGCGACTTGGTTGGCACCGAAGGTGTAGGAAATCGGCAACACCCAGGCGGTACGCGACACTTCGCCGGTGGTGAAGTCGAGCTTCGACTTGTTCCAGCCCAGACCAATGCCGAGGCCCATCGGGAAGGTGTAGCCGAACTGCAGCGTGTCGCCGCGCTGGTCGCCGGCAGCAGCGGTCTTGCCGCCTTCGACCGTGGCACGCCAGTAGCTGTAGCCAGCCTTGATCGGGCCGTTGGCGTAGTTCAGGGCCAGGTTGGTGGCACTGCCCTTGCCGGGATCAGCGGCACCAGCGGCACGCAGGCCCGTGCCTTCGTTGGTAACAGCAGCGGACCAGTTCGTCGACATGGCAAGGCGTGCGCTGAAGCCGGACATGTTCGGGCTGTCATACATCACGACGTTCGGCGTACGCGTGGCGTTGGCGATGGAGGTGCCATTGACTTGCGCGAAAATGCCGTTGGAGAGGATGTTCTGCAGGGTGTAGGCCTTGTAGGACTCGATCGCGGTGCCGTAGTGCAGGTCTTGACGACCAATGGCAACGCGGCCCCAGTTGCCGCCGAGGTGGATGTTGGTGTTGCCGGACGCGCCGAAAGCACCCAGATCAGGTGAGAAGCGGTTGTCGATGGTGAAACCGGCGTACATGCCACCGCCCAGATCTTCGCGGCCGCTGAACACCAGCATCGAGGACTGGTCGGAAACACGGTTCTCAGACGATGCATCGAAGCCGGCGCCGACGTTGCTCAGCTTGTACTGCTCGACCGACATGCGAACCAGGCCGGAAATGGTGACGTTGGTTTGGGCGAAGGCGCCGCCGGAAACCAGACCAGCAACAGCCAGAGCGATTAGTTTCTTTTGCATATATTTCTCCAAAGAGAGTTGGTTATTAACAGCTTGCAATGACACCACGTGGTCGGTCACTGCTGGCTGCCACTACCCGATTTCGGGAAGCTGGGAGCATTCTGCCTTCGGGGTCGGCCATGAACAATTGCGAAGGGGTTTTTGACCGTACCAAAGACCTATTTTGTGGTTTTCTCACCACAGTGACCGCCTTGCTCTGCACTACCTTGGGGTCGCCGCCAGGGCCGACTGTTCCGCCCGGCTTGGCAAAGATCCGCCCGGATGCTGGTGCTGACCGAATCCCACCCTATATCGGCCCGGGAATTCAGCCAGTCCAGCCGCCGTCGGCCCCGCCTCAATAGGTGTAAAAGCCGCGTCCCGTCTTGCGCCCGAGATAGCCGGCAGCGACCATTTCCTTGAGCAGGGGCGCCGGACGGTATTTTGAGTCGTTGAAGCCCTCGTAGAAGACCTTCATCACTGCCAGCATGGTGTCCAGCCCGATCATGTCGGCCAGGGCCAGCGGGCCGATCGGATGGTTGCAGCCCAGTTTCATGCCGGCGTCGATCTCCTCGGCCGAAGCCAGGCCTTCGGCGTAGACGAAAATCGCCTCGTTGATCATCGGGCAAAGGATGCGATTGACCACGAATCCGGGGTTGTTCTTGACCGTGATCGGCGTCTTGCCCAGCGCCTTGGCCAGCGCCTCGACCCGGGCATGCGTTGCATCGGAAGTCTGCAGGCCGCGAATCAGCTCGACCAGCGCCATCATCGGCACCGGGTTGAAAAAATGCATGCCGATGAAGCGGTCGGCGCGCCCGGTAGCGGCGGCGAGCTGGGTGATCGAGATCGACGAGGTGTTGCTGGCGATGATGGTGTCGGCGCCGATCACGGCTTCGACGTCCTTGAGGATGCGCAGCTTCAGCCCCTCGTTCTCGGTCGCCGCCTCGATCACGATGTCGGCAGCCTTGAGGTCGGCCATCAGCGTGGTCGCCCTGATGCGCGCCATGGCGGCCGCCTTCTGCTCGGCCGTCATCTTCTCCTTCTTGACCAGCCGGTCGAGGCTGCCGGAAATCGTGGCGACGCCCTTCTGCACGGCGGCTTCGTTGATGTCCAGCATCACCGCGTCGATGCCGGCGACCGCGCAGGCCTGCGCGATGCCGTTGCCCATGGTTCCGGCACCGATGATGCCGACGGTCTTGATAGTCATTTGCTGCTTCTCCTTCTGAATCGTGAATAAAGCGCGAAGCGCGCCAGTTTTGCCATCGTGCCGGGCTTGATGCCGCCAGCCGATGGCCGTCGCGCATTATCGCAGCGACGGCATTGCTCAAGCAGCCCCGTGCGCGGTTTTCAGCGCGAACCGGGGTATACGCAGACCCGGTTGCGGCCTGTGCGCTTGGCCTCGTACAGCGCGCTGTCGGCCTGGCCCAGCAGCATGTCGATGTTGGCGCCGCCGGCCAGCGTGGTCACGCCGATCGACAGCGTGAAGTGCAGCGGCAGGCCGTGCTCCAGCGCCACCTCGGTATCGGCTACGGCCCGGCGCAGGCGTTCGGCAACCTCGAGCGCCTGCGCGGCGTCGGTCTGCGGCAGGATCACAGCGAATTCCTCGCCGCCGATGCGGCCGACGCTGTCGATCTCGCGCAATGCCTCACGGCACACAGTGCCCAGTTGCTGCAGCACCAGGTCTCCGGTCTGGTGGCCGTAGGTATCGTTGACGCTCTTGAAGTGGTCGATGTCCATCATGAACAGCGACAATGAGCCTCCGTAGCGGATTGCGCGCGACAGTTCCTGCTCCGCCAGCACCATGAAATGCCGCCGGTTGGCGAGGCCGGTCAGCGCGTCGATCTGGGACAGGCGCTCGAGTTCCTGTTGGGCCTGCTTGTGTGCGGTGATGTCGCGCGTGACGCCGAGCAGGCCGGTAACCTGCCCATCGGCATCGCGCATCGGCACCGCGTGCGTGTCCAGCCAGCGGCGGCGGCCCTTGAGGCCGATGATCTCGAACTCCAGTGTTGCGGTACCACCCTGGCAGACCGTCTTGTTCAGGGCATTGAAGGCGGCCTGGTGCTCGGGCACCACCAGATCGACCACCCTGGCGCCGATCACCTGCTGTTCCGCTTCGGCCTCGATCATGTCGAGGCCGGCACGGTTCATCTGTCGCAGCGTTCCGTCCGGTGCAAGGACCTTGACGCATTCGGGCTCGGCTTCGATGATCGCCTTCAGCTTGGCTTCGCTGGCGGCCAGTGCCAGCTCGGTCTGCTTGAACTGGCTGATGTCCGAAACCAGGACGAAAAAGCCCTTCACCCGATCGCCGTCGAGATCCGGAACATAGTGGGCCCAGGTATGTCCCGTCGTGCCGTCCGCCCTGGTCAGCTTGCGCTCGAAATCCTGCCGTTCGCCGCGCAGCGCAGCGCGGATATGGGGCTCGTTCTTGCGAAACAACTCCTCGCCCATGAGATCCCGGATGTGAATGCCGCGCATCTGCTCCGGTGTCTTGCCGAACCATTCCAGATAGGCGCTGTTGGCAAAGCCGCAGCGAAGTTCATTGGTCCAGTAGCCCACCATGCCGGGAATGTTGTCGGCAATCGTTTTCATGAAACGTTCGCTGGCCTCCAGCGCCTTGGCAGCTTCTTCTTCCTGCCGCACAAATTGCCGGCTGCGGCGCTGGTAAGCGTAAAGCCCCAGGGCGAACACCAGCACACTGAGGACAAACCAGACCGCCTTCAACTGGAGGTCACGGCGCCAGCGGACGTAGATATCCTCGAGCCGGCGCGACACGGCAACGCCCAGCGGCTTGTCCATATCGAGTTCGGCCGGCTGCACGTTGCGCTGGACGATCATGCGTTCCTCGCCTATCGCGAGCACGGTGCCATAGAATATGCTGACAGCCTGCCCGCTGTCCCGGTGGCGCCTGAAGAAGGAGCCGGGCCGGTCCAGATTCATGCCGACGACGCCATTCTGTTCATGCGGCATATGCACGAAGACGATGCCGTCGCCGTGATGCAGGGAGGCCTTCACGTCCGCGGCATAGCGTACAGACTCCAGTAGCGGATCGAAGTACTGGGGATCCAGGGTGGCCGTAATCACGCCGGCAAATTCGCCGCCGGCATCGGGAATCATCCGCGTCACGTTGATGGCAAATACCCCGAGTGCGGTGCGAAACGGCGGCGAGACGAACAAGACATCGGGACTGGCCCGTTGCTGCGGCGCCTTGAAATAGTCGCGCTGGCTGAAGTCGGTTTTATTGTCGGCCAGTTCCGCCCGGCTGGTGGCCCTGATCCTGCCGCTCCTGTCGAGTATGTTGATGGTGCGCACGCTGGGCATGGCTTCGGCCAGCGTGACGAGGCGCTCATTGAACTTCGCGCTGATCGGGGCGGCGAGGACTTCCTTGCGCAGATCGGCCAATACCCGGTTGACCGACGCCAGATTCTGCTCGACGTTCTCCTCGATGACCCGGGATATCGCCAATAGCCGCTCCTGCTCACGACGTTCGACGCGGTCATGATCCTGATAAAGGTCGTAGCCGACGACGATGCCGAGCACCAGCACGGCCATGGCGAAGAGCAGCCACTGCACCAGAAAGGGATCGTGTCGGCGATGTGGCGAATTCATGTGTCGGCGTCAGGTGGATGGACGAAGTCAACGCGGCCCCTGCCCGGATTCCATTCCTCCCAAAACCCCCGATGGGCGAATTTCCGGGGCAGATGCAACAGTGTGCCCGAAAGGCAGGGGCATTCGTGCCGATTCCCCCGGGAAAGCCAGGTTTTTCGCCGGGATTTGCGCAGGCGCAACTCCGCGCCGGGCGATAGCCAGCCGCCGCAATCACCTCGCCGCTGAACGACGCCGCTTGCCTGGCGGGCGCCGACTTCCGGACCGGTAGGTCATCCCGATGCGGCTCATCCCCGACGGATTGCGGCCACTTGCCAATGCCATATTGTGTTGTTCCGGCAAAAGGCGCAGCATTCCCGTTGGCTGCCACCGGCAACAGCGGTGTGGCGCCACGCACAATACCAATCCAGGAGGACTGGCATGACCAAACTGGCGATTGGAGCAACCCATTCCCTTGACGTGGACCCGCAGCTGCGGTTCGCCCCCAGCGGCCTCGAAGTGGCGTCCGGCGAGCGCTACCGCTTCGTCGCTTCCGGCAAATGGAAGGACTGGTTCCACATTTGCGACGCCAACGGCTGGTCCTCGCCCCTGCAGCGCTGGAACCGGGTGCCGAACCAGCCGTTTTTCATGCTCTGCGGCTGCATCGGCAGCGACGAGGCGAACGTCTTTGCCATCGGCGCAGGCCATGACTGGCCGGTGCCCGAAACAGCCGCCAATTCGACCGACCATGGGCTGAACCTGTTCGCCAACGATTGGCGCCACATGTACTGGAACAACCACGCGCTGCAGCCGCCCGACGGACCGCTGCGGGTGGAGATCACCCGCATTGCATGACGCCGCACCACATCATTGAACTTGTACCTGCCAAGGAGACCCCCATGCCGTTCGATTCGATCACCGCCGAAGTCCTCATCCTGCGCCTGCGCAAGAACGATACGCCGGCCGCGCTCCAGTCCCGCATCGAAGCCACCACGGGGCCGATCAGCGGCGAACTGCTTTCCTGGCTCGACGACCAATGGTGCTACCTGAGCGGCGGCGGCGAGGAACTCCTGGCCCGGCGCGTGCCCGGCAAATCCGCCGCGCAGATCTGCATCGGGGCCGGCGCCGCCCGGGTGATCGGCATCCCGCTGACCGAGTTTCAGTTTCGGCTCGGGCGACGCGCGAACAAGACCGGCTTCCTGCGCGACGCCGACGCCACCGGCGTGGCAATGCCGAGCGTGGTCGGCGACAGCGTGACGATCGACGGCCGCAGCATCGAACTCGACTGGCAGCTCACGATCAGCCGCATCGACAAGGCCTGGTCCCTGTTCGACCTGACCCCCGGCAATATCCCCTGGGCCGACGTCCGTATCGGCCATATCGACACCGGCTGCACCCGGCATCCGGCGCTGGGCTTCCATGGCGGCGTCAGCGACTACCTGCGGCCCGACCTCGGAAAGAATTACTTCAGCGACTTCCTGCCCCTGCCCAGCCCCGACCAGCCCAACAACAACCCGCCCGAGGAAGCAGGCCCCTTCGACAACCTGACGGGCGGCAACGGCGGCCACGGCACGCGCACCCTATCGACACTGGCCGGGTTCTACGAGCTTGCCGACGACGACATCCCGCCCTTCTACGGCGCCGCGCCCGGCGCCTGCGTGATTCCCTACCGCGTCACCGACTCGATCCTGATCGATGCCGTGCAGCGACTGATGGTCGAGGCCATCGACGATGCGATCGCCAAGGATTGCCGCGTCATCAGCATGAGCCTGGGCGGCATCATTCCCTGGTCGCCGCTCGCGCGCGCCATCGACCGGGCCTACGCGGCCGGCGTGATCGTCTGCGCCGCGGCCGGCAATGTCATCCGCGAAGTCACCTACCCCGGCCGCTACAACCGCGTACTCACCCTCGGCGGCGTCAGCCCGGCGGGGCCCGATGCATTCAAGCCATGGGACAACGCCTCGCGCGGCCCGTTCGTCGATGTCTGCGGCCCCGCCGACGGCATCCGCCGCGCCAGCATCGAAAGGCGCGATGGCGCGCTGGTGCCCTTCATTGCCGCCAAGGCCAGCGGCACCTCCTACGCCACCGCCATGTGCGCGGGGATCGCTGCAATGTGGCTGGCGAAGCGGCGCAGCGAACTCGAAGCCGCCTACGGCGCGCCCAACTGGCGCTGGCCGGCGGCGTTCAAGCAACTGATCAAGGCGACCGCCGTAGCGGGCGCGAACTGGGACGCCGGCAACTGGGGACGCGGCCTCTACCAGGCCGACGCGCTGCTCCTGGCCGAGCTGCCGCCGGCTGCCGCGCTGCATCACGAAGCCGAAGCAGGGGCGCCCTTCGATCCGGCTGCCTAGGCGTTTTCGCGCCGGCGGCATTGCCGCCGTACCGCCGGCGCCGTCCGCAAGGGATACCGTCTCCGGCTCGGCCGGAGGCATAACTCTGCGCTACATGCTGCGCCGGTACTGGCCGCCGACCAGATACAGGGCATTCGAAATCTGCCCCAGCGAGCAGTGACGCACAGCTTCCATCATCACCGCGAAGACGTTGCCATTGTCGATCACGGCCTGGCGCAACTTGGCCAGGCAGGCCTCCGCCTCGCCGCCGTTGCGCGTCTGGAAATCCGCCAGGCGTTTCAACTGCGACTGCTTTTCGTCCTCGGTCGAACGCGCCAGTTCGATCTCGCTGGCGACACCCGATCCGTGCGGATTGAGGAAGGTGTTGACGCCGATGATGGGGTAGGAGCCGTCGTGCTTCTTGTGTTCGTAGTGCATCGACTCTTCCTGGATCTTGCCGCGCTGGTAGCCGGTTTCCATGGCGCCGAGCACGCCGCCTCTTGAGGCGATGGCTTCGAACTCTTTCAATACTGCCTCTTCCACCAGGTCGGTCAGCTCCTCGATGATGAAGGCGCCCTGGTTCGGGTTCTCGTTCTTCGCCACGCCCCATTCACGGTTGATGATGAGCTGGATCGCCATGGCGCGGCGCACGCTTTCTTCGGTCGGCGTGGTGATGGCTTCGTCGTAGGCGTTGGTGTGCAGGCTGTTGCAGTTGTCGTAGATCGCGATCAGCGCCTGCAGCGTGGTGCGGATGTCGTTGAAATCCATTTCCTGCGCATGCAGGCTGCGGCCCGAGGTCTGGATGTGGTATTTCAGCTTCTGCGAACGCTCGTTGGCGCCGTAGCGGTTCTTCATCGCCACGGCCCAGATGCGGCGCGCGACGCGGCCGATCACCGAGTATTCCGGGTCCATGCCGTTGCTGAAGAAGAAGCTCAGGTTGCCGGCGAAGTCGTCGATGTGCATGCCGCGCGCGAGGTAGGTCTCGACATAGGTGAAGCCGTTGGCCAGGGTGAAGGCGAGCTGGCTGATCGGATTCGCGCCTGCTTCGGCGATGTGATAGCCGGAGATCGACACCGAGTAGAAATTGCGGATCTGATGATGGACGAAATATTCCTGGATGTCGCCCATCATTTTCAGCGCGAACTCGGTCGAGAAGATGCAGGTGTTCTGGCCCTGGTCTTCCTTGAGGATGTCGGCCTGCACTGTGCCGCGCACGGATGACAGCGTCCATTCGCGGATCTTCTCCGACTCGTCCTCAGTGGGCTGGCGACCATTGTCCTTGACGAACTTTTCGATCTGCTGGTCGACCGCGGCATTGAGGAACATCGCCAGGATCATCGGCGCCGGGCCGTTGATGGTCATCGACACCGAGGTCGCCGGGTCGCAGAGGTCGAAGCCCGAATACAGCACCTTGAGGTCGTCGAGCGTGGCGATCGAGACGCCCGAGTTGCCGATCTTGCCGTAGATGTCGGGACGCGGATCTGGGTCGCAGCCGTAGAGCGTGACCGAATCGAAGGCCGTGGACAGGCGCTTGGCCGGCATGCCTTCGGAGACCTTGAGGAAGCGCTTGTTGGTGCGGAAAGCATCGCCCTCGCCGGCGAACATGCGCGTCGGATCCTCGTTCTCGCGCTTGAAGGCGAACACGCCGGCGGTGTAGGGGAAGGAGCCGGGCACATTCTCGCGCATCAGGAACTTGAGCAGTTCGCCCTCGTCGTCGAAACGGGGCAGCGCCACCTTGCGGATCTTGGTGCCGGACATGGTCTCGTAGATCAGGCCGGTGCGGATTTCCTTGTCGCGAATCTTGACCACGTACTCGTCGCCGGCATAGGCCTTCTTCATGTCCGGCCACATCGCCAGCAGCTTCCTGGCGTGGGGCGTGAGCTGGCCGTCCTTCCAGGCGATCAGTTCGTCGAAATCTGCTGCGTTCTTCTTGCAGCTATCGAAGATCGCCTTGGCGGTTTTCAGCGACTGCCGCTCGCGCGCCAGCGTCGCCTGCTCACCGATGTGCTTGTGATAGCCGCGCAGGGCATCGGCAATTTCGGCCAGGTAGCGCACGCGGTCGGCCGGCACGATGGCGCGGCCGGCCGAGGAGTGCTTGACGTTGACCACCGGCAGCACACTCTTGCCGAACTTGAGTCCGCGCTCGGCCAGCCGCGGCGCCAGCGCCTGATACAGCGCGGTAATCCCGTCGTCGTTGAAGCGCGCCGCCATGGTGCCAAACACCGGCATGTCGTCCGGCTTCTCGCCGAAGCGCTCGCGGTTGCGCTGGTACTGCTTGCGCACGTCGCGCAACGCATCTTCCGCGCCCTTGCGGTCGAACTTGTTGATCGCGACGAAGTCGGCGAAGTCGAGCATGTCGATTTTTTCCAGTTGCGAGGCGGCGCCGAACTCGGGCGTCATGACATAGAGCGAGACGTCGACCAGCGGCACGATGGCGGCGTCGCCCTGGCCGATGCCGGAAGTCTCGACCACGATGAGGTCGAAGCCGGCCACCTTGCAGGCGGCGATGACGTCGGGCAGGGCCTTGGAGATTTCGGAGCCGGTGTCACGCGTGGCCAGCGAGCGCATGTAGATGTTCGCGCTGTTGCCAACTGAGTGGATCGCGTTCATGCGGATGCGGTCGCCCAGCAGCGCGCCGCCGGTGCGCTTGCGCGAGGGATCGATCGAGATCACGGCGATCTTCTGACTGTCGTCCTGGTCGAGGCGGAAGCGGCGAATCAGTTCGTCGGTCAGCGAGGACTTGCCGGCACCGCCGGTGCCGGTGATGCCAAGAGTCGGCGCTGACGAGACGGCGGCTTTCTCGTGCAGAGCCTTCTTGGCCTTCTCCGGCCAGGCGCCATTCTCCAGCGCGGTGATGATCTGCGCCAGGTTGCGCAGGCGCTCTGGACGGTCGGCGACTTCGAGCGCCTTGAGCTCCTGCGGTGCGCGCTTGCTGATGTCGAGGTCGCAGCGCATCACCATGTCGTTGATCATGCCCTGCAGGCCCATCTTCTGGCCGTCCTGCACCGAGTAGAGATGCGCCACACCGTAGTCGTGCAGTTCCTTCATCTCGGCCGGCACGATCACGCCGCCGCCGCCGCCGAAGACCTGGATGCTCTCGCCACCCTTGCTCTTGAGCAGGTCGATCATGTACTTGAAGAACTCGACATGGCCACCCTGGTAGGACGACACCGCGATGCCCTGGGCATCTTCCTGCAGGGCCGCGTTGACGATTTCCTCGACCGAACGGTTATGGCCGAGGTGGATCACCTCGACGCCGGTGGATTGCAGGATGCGCCGCATGATGTTGATCGAGGCGTCATGGCCGTCGAACAGCGAGGTGGCGGTGACGAAACGCACCTTGTGCTTGGGCTTGTAGGGGACAAGTTTCGCGGCGATGCTGAGATCGGTCATGGCGACGGCTCCAGGATGGGCGGCAGAGCTTGCATCATAGGCAAAGGGCGATGGCGCCGCCATGACACAAAACGACGATAACTATGCATAATCCGCCATTATGCCCAGCGCCGCCACCCCCTCCCGAAGGTCTGCCGGAAGCCCATCTACGGTTGCCATGGGCTTTGTCAGCGGCATCCTGTCAGGAGTTTCGCGAGCCGGACTGACGGCCGAGACCCTGCTCGAACATGCAGGAATTGCCACCCATCTGCTGCACGATCGCAGCGCCCGCATCCCGGTCGCGCGTTATGCCGCGCTGTATCGCCTGATCAACGAAAGCCTCGACGACGAAGGTTTCGCGCTGTTTTCGCGCCCGCTGCGCCGCGGCAGCTTCGAGTTCCTCTGCCGCGCCGTGCTGTCGGCGCCGACTCTGGAGCAGGCGCTGGAACGCATCGCGCGCTTCCTGCATGTGGTGCAGGACGACCTCGAAATGGAACTGGAAACCAGCGGCAACGCCGCAGTCATCGTCATCAGCGAGGAACAGGAACTGCCGGTCGGCGCGGCCGGACGCGTGTTCGCCTACGAATGGCTGCTGCGCATGATCCACGGTCTCGCGGCTTGGCTGGTGGCGCACCCGCTGCCGCTCGACGAAGTCAGCTTCCCCTATCCGCCGCCGCTGCATGCGGCCGACTACGAACTGGTCTTCGCCCCGCGTTACACCTTCGACGCGCCGCGCCTCGAAGCCCGCTTCCCGGCGGAATGGCTGGCACTGCCGGTGCGCCGCGACGAAGCCGCGCTGCGGGTGTTTCTTGTCGATGCGCCGGCCAGCATCACCACGCTCTACCGCCGCGACCGCGCGCTGAGCCTGCGCGTGCGCGAGCACCTGCGCGCCGCGCTGCCCGAACAGCCGCCCTTGCCGGCGATCGCGCGCCGCCTGTTCCTTTCGCCGCGTACCCTGCACCGCCGCCTGGAAGACGAAGACACCAGTTTTCGCGCGATCAAGGACGGCCTGCGGCGCGAGCTCGCCATCGACTGGCTGACCAAGACCACGCGCCCCTTGAGCCGCATCGGCGCCGACCTCGGCTTTGCCGACGCCGCCGCGTTCTATCGCGCCTTCACTGCATGGACCGGCAGCGGCCCGCGCGACTATCGCAAGCGCCACAGCCCCGCCGGCTCAGCTTCGAAGCGCCCGGCGTGAATGCTTCCCGACGGTGCCGGGAGGTCGGCCCCAAGGCCGCTCCATATGCCGGACGCCTGACCGCGTACGGCGCGACGGGTGCTGGTTTTGCGCTTTAGTTGGCGGGGCTGCGCGATCGTGACCGACAGCAATTCCCACGAGATACGCATTGCGCCAGATGTCGGCACCGCCATCAAGGCGGCGCCGGGCTGAGCAAGGCGCGGTCTTGCGCATTGCTCTCCGGCTACTTACTTCAAGGTCAGAACGAACGCCACCAGTGCCTTGATGTCGGCGTCCTTGACGGTTGCGTTGGGCGGCATCGGTATTTGTCCCCAGACCCCCTTGGTGCCCTTCTTCACCTTGACCGCCAACTGCTCGGCCGCCGTCGCGTCGCCCGCGTATTTGCGCCCAACCTCCTTCCACGCCGGCCCCACCAGTTTCTTGTCCAGCGTATGACAGGCGAGGCAACCATTCTTCCTGGCGATGTCCATCGCCTCGGCTTCGGTTGCAGCGATTGAAGTGGCACTTGCGGCGAGCAGACAGCCGCCGGCAAGAATGAGGCGAATTGCTTTCATGTTCCGGTTCCTTTTCTTCAGACGATGGGGCGCGGCTTGAGGCTCATGCGGGTAAGGTCGGTCTTGTATTCCGACTCACCCACCTTGGTCAGCGTGCCGCGGCCGAGCTTGTAGCGATAATTGTTGGTCATCGGATCGGGCACGGCCGAGACCACGGCATTGGCCATCGACTTCGGCGTGTTGAAGTTCGACTTCGCCACGCCTTCCTTGATCTCGTCGGAGACGACGGCCACGGCCTTGAACTTGCCGACCGTGGTCTTGATATGGCCGTCCTTCATCAACTGGTTGAAGGTCAGGTCGGCGTCGAGCACACCCTGCGGCTGGCCAGTTTGGACATACACGGCATCATTGACGATCTCCACCCAGTCGCCGGACTCGATACCGCGTTTCTTCGCATCGTTCGGATGGATGATGATGAAGTTGTCCGGCCAGCGCTGATTGAGGTGCGGCTTGCGCCTGTCGTCAAAGCCGGATTGCCAGCTCTCGTTGATGCGCCCGTTGGTGACCCAGATCTCGTTCTTATCGGAGCGCGGCTTCACGGCCTCAAAGAACTGATACCAGCCCGCGAACTTCCAGGGGCTCTTCAACAGGATGGCCTTTCCGGTAAAGGTATTGAAGGCGTGCATGAAGCCAGACTGAACCTCGGTGCCTTCCATCTCGCCCCAGTTATTGCTCGGATCGTGTAGCCGCTTGGTGCCGACCAGCTTGCCGTCGCGCACGCGGATCGGAGTTTGGATGCCGGTGGTGCCCATGGTGCGTAGCAGCTCGTGCCCCTTGACGCCCATTTCCTTGGCTTTGGTCACGAGCGGGTGATAGTTCAGCACACCGCCCCGACCGAAACGCGCCGCTTCCTCGAAGACATCGTTGGAAGTCTTCCAGTTGTAGCTGCCGTCCGCCGTGTATCCCATTTTTTCGGCAAACTTCATCACTGCCCACCAGTCCGGCTTGGATTCGCCCGGCGCGTCGTAGAACTTGCTGTACAGGCGCAGCCTGCGCTCGGAGTTGCAACGCGTCAGATCGTCCTCGCCCCAGGTGGCCGCCGGCAGTACGAAGTCGGCGAAGTCGGTGCCGACCGGCTCGCAGGGATAGATATCGGAGTCGACCATCACCATGCCGCCGGAATCGACGCGCTTCTTCAAGGTTTCGAAAATCGCAGAGCGGTCCAGACTGGAAATCTGGTGCGGATTGCCGTTGGTCAGTTCCTTCATGCGCGCACCGAGGGCATCGGACGCCATCATCGCCGCGACCCAGGTGGTGCCGAAAACCCAGGCGAATTTCACTTCACCTGCCATCAACCAGCGGTCAAGGTTGAAATCCTTCTTGCGGCGACCCGGATACTTCTCCGGCGACAGCCAGCCGGAGCCGCCACCGGCACCCATCATGCCGCGCTGGTGGCCACCGCCGCGGGAGATCATCTGGCCGGGCCGATTGCCGGAACCGCAGATCAGGCCCAGTGCGGCAAAGGATGCGGTGTTCATGTAATTGTTGGACCAGTAGTTGCCCTTCTCGCACATGAACGAGGCTTTTGGCCGCTTGCCCCCCACCGGCCTGGCAATCCATTCGGCGGCCTTCTGGATATCTGCGGCGTTGAGGCCGGTGATCTTCGCCGCCACATCGAGCTTCGACTCTTCCTGTGCCAGGATGAACTTCTTGTAGTCCTCCCAGTCGCTCTGCCAATTGCCCCACGTGGTACGCCACTGCCAGCCGGTATTGCGTGTGCCCCGGCCATACCCGGAATCGACTTCCCAGGGCTTGGCAATCCATTTGTCGATGAATTCCTGGTCCTGCCAGCCATTCTCGATGACGATGCGCGCCAGTGCCATGTGCAACACCGTATCGGTGCCGATATTGATCGGCAGCCACATGCCGCGATCATTGGCCACGGCCCAGGCCACGCCCATGGTCTTGTGTGGCGTGACGAAGATCAGCTTGGCGCTGCCCGGCATCATCCATTGGGTAAACAGGGTGGTCTTGGTTTCGTAGGGATCGACGCCGGAAAGAAATGCCACGTCCGCCATCTGCCAGTCCTCGTAGCAAGACGAGAACGAATCGATGCCCGCATCGTCAAGGCCTGTGGCGTCATTGGTATTGGCGCACTTGTCGTGGGGCGCGATGCTGGGCGTGCCGACCGAGGTCATGCCCAGTTTGGTGATCGCATAGGTGTTCTCGAAATACTGGTAGGAGTACATCTTGATCGCCCAGGCATGCTCGCCGTGTTTCGCGATGACGTACTTCGAGATGTCGGCCATCGCCTCGGTAGCGAGGTCCCAACTCACCGGCGTCAGCTTGCCATTGACCCGGATCATCGGCTGCTGCAGGCGCTCTCGGGTCTTGGTGTTCGGATTGAAGCATTTCTGGCCCAGCGTTCCGCCGCGGATCGAATGGTTGCCGCCGACGTTGACCACGGTGGCGTCCTTGTCCGGCGACACGATGACATGGTGGGGCTTGCCCTTGTGGCTGACCACGTTGTACTGGGCCGGGCTGACCCAGGCGCCCATCATGTTCTGGTGCGGAAAATCGGTCTTCAGCGCATTCTGGCTGGCGGCCGGGCCGCCTTCCTTGCCTACCGGCCAGCGATAGACCTTGTAGCCACAGGCCACCGTGCAGTAGTCGCAGGCGGTGGTCAGCACCTCGGCGTCCTTCGGCGGCAGCGGCACGCGATCGGCAGCGATGTAACGTTCGTCTTTGCTCATGTCATTCTCCTCAGGCACGCTTGGTCGCAACGCTGGTCATGGCGCTATAGCCATAGACCAGGCCCTGGACGCCCACGGCGTAGATATCGTCGCCCCGGACTTCGAGCACGATCTGCGGCAGGCTTTCGGTGGCGTGGCCGGAAATCACCATGCCGTGTCGGGTCAGGTCGAAGGTGGTCAGGTGCAGCGGGCAGGGCCCGAGCGCCTGGAAGGCATCCTTGTAGGTGCCCTGCATTGGCCCGCCCATGTGCGGGCACTGCTGGTTGAACGCCACCACGTCCTGTTGCGCGCCAACCCCGCCGCCGCCTTTCACGCCAAGCTTGACGAGGATGTTCTGCACGTTGGGATAGGGATAGGCGAACTCGACCGGTACGCCCTTTTTCAGCGCCGCGAGGCTGCCGATTTTGGTCTGCGGATAGGCCGCCTTGAGTGCATGCAGCGGCGCGGCTTCGGCTTCGCCCGGCAGGCCGATGGCCGCCAGCGTGACCATGGCGCCGCCGGCCAGCAGGAACTGGCGACGGCTCATGCAGGCGTGAGCGTCGTCATGGTGGTCGTGCTCGGCATGCACGGGAATCGTTTTTTCAGTCATGTCGAATCTCCTTATTTGACAGCCATCACGGGCGGAGGCAGCGGCTGGTAGTCGCCGGGCAGCTTGGGATCGTCGTGGAGCAAGGGTTCATCCATCGACAGCGCTTCGAGGAAGGCAACCAGGTCCTTCTTTTCCTGTGCGCCGAGCTTGAGCGACTTGAGGACGGGCGGCTTGTTCTGCGCGGGGCCTCCGCCCCTGTCGTAGAAATCGACGACGTCGGCCAGGGTCGCCAGCATGCCGTTGTGCATGAAGGGCGCGGTGTATTTCAGTTCGCGCAAGCTGGGCACGCGGAACTTGCCGATGTCCTTGGGGTTCTTGGTGATGAAGAACAGGCCGACATCATCGGCGGCGTTGCGATACATCGCCTCCGGCACGCCTTTCTGGTAGTACTGCCAGCGGTGGGTTACCTGGCTGATCGGGTCTTCCTTGTACTGGGGATGGTCCGGCACTCCCGTGGCATAGAACTTCTGATCCGACGCCAGGGGCCCGTTGTGGCAAGCGATGCAGTTGGCCTTGCCGTTGTACAGCGCCATGCCGCGCTTCTGGCTGTCGTTGAGGGCCTTCTTGTCACCTTTGGCGTATCGGTCGAAAGGCACTTTCGCCGCATCCGACACGATGGTGCGCTGGTAGGCCGCCATCGCCCGATAGGCGTCATTCATGCGCGGCCATTCGCTGCCGAACACCTTCTTGAATTCGGCCACGTACTCGGGAATGAAGCGCATGCGCATCTCCATCACGGACGGATCGCCGTTGCCCGCGACGCCGCCTTCCGCGGCGGACGGTGCCTGGCCCTCCAGGCTGGTGACCGAGCCTTCCCAGAACAGTTTGTTGTAATAGGCCGAGTTCAGCACGGTCTGCGAGTTCCGCCAGTGCTTGGTGCCGGGGTAGCCGCGCGAGATCTGGCCGCCGTCACCCCAACCGAGGGACGGCAGATGGCAGGAAACGCAGGGCATCGATCCGTCGCCCGAAAGCCGGCTCTCCCAGAACAATTTCTTGCCCAGCGCCACTTTTTCCGGCGAGTTGGGATTGTCGGTTGGGATCGACGGCGGCGGCAAGGGGCCAAGTTTCGGATATTTGTCGGCGGCGATGGCCGAGAATGCGAGCAACATCGCGCTGGCGACCAGCGTGGTTTGAATGGTGTTTTTCATGACGTCGGCTCCTCAGTTCTTGCCGTAGGTGGTCCAGACCTGCATGTCTGGCTGGCCCGGGTCCTTGACGATGACCGGATCGCCGGACAGGGTCAGGAGGAATTCCTTCAGTGCCTTCTTTTCGGCGGCGGAAAGGTTCAGCGGCTTCAGTTCCGAGCCGGAACCGCCGCCCTTGTCGTAGAAGCCGATGACATCGTCGAGCGTGGCAAGTACTCCGTTGTGCATGTAGGGCGCCGTGTGCTTGAGGTCGCGCAACTGGGCGGTGCGGAACTTGCCGATGTCACGCTTTTCCTTGGTGACTGCGTAGGCACCGACGTCGGTGCGGGC
This sequence comes from Sulfuritalea sp., assembly GCA_022842325.1. Classification (GTDB taxonomy): domain Bacteria; phylum Pseudomonadota; class Gammaproteobacteria; order Burkholderiales; family Rhodocyclaceae; genus Sulfuritalea. The sequence continues at coordinate 213,211 of JALHPU010000003.1, forward strand.
GTTCATGTAGTTCGGCATGCCCAGGGTTGCGTAGTGGCGCAGCATGGTGATGGTGCGCAGCGGATTCGTCAGGACCTCCGGATGCTCGGGCACGCCGGTCTTGTGCAGGTTGCCGTCGGAACCGATCGGGCCATTGTGGCAACTGACGCAGTTCGCCTTGCCCTTGAACAGCGCATAGCCGTCCTTCTGCTCGGTGTTCAGCGCGGTTTCATCGCCCTTCTTGAACTTGTCGAAGGGCGCGTTGGTGGTCTGGATGCTCTGGATGAATTCGCCGATGACGTTATAAACGCGCATGCCGTTGATATCGTCCTTGCGCCACTTCGCCCACATCGCGCGATATTCGGGCACCTGCTTGAGCCGCTCCTGCAGCAGGCGCGAATCCATGTTCATGGTGTGCGTCTCGGTGAGCATGTCGCGCACCAGCGTGCCGGCATCCGAGCCATCGAGGCGGCCATCCCAGAGGAAGCGCTTCTGGTGCTTCGCGTTGAGAACGGTTGGCGCGTTGCGGAAATATTCCATCGACGGATAGCCGGTCGAGAGCGCCTTGCCATCACCCCAGCCCTTCTGCGGATCGTGGCAAGTGGCGCAGGAGACGCCCCAGTCGCCGGAGATGCGGTTGTCGAAGAAGAAATATTTGCCCATCTCGATCATTGCGGCATTGCCGGGTTTGACTTCCGGCATCGGCGCCAGATCGGATGGAGCGGATTGCGCCATGGCGCCGGACAGTCCGGCAGCCAGCGCCAGTCCGACCAGATGCTTGCTGAGTTTTCGCATGATTCCCCCTTGCGGTGGCGTAAACGCATCGGCGGGACAATCCCGCTTCGCTACCGGGGATAACGCAGGGTTCGTGCCATCAGGGCATGGTGGCTGGCGAGCCCCGTTACCGTGGGAGTTCTACCGCAAAGCAGCATGGCCGCCGTCTCAAGCCGGTCAAATCTCGCCCGATGCCGGAAAATCGACCGGTCAAAATTCGACCGGATCAGGCGGAATCCGGCTCGCCGATTTCCTTGAGCTTGCTGCGCAGGGTGGCGCGGGTAATGCCGAGAATCTCGGCGGCTCGCGTCTTGTTGCCGGCGCATTGCGCCAGCACGAAACGAATGTGCGCCGCCTCGGCAACCGCCAGACTAAGGCGTGTCGTGTCGGCCGGCACAGGCCCAAAAGTCGGCGCTGGCGCCACGGCGTTTGAGATTTCCAGCGGCAACTGGGCAGCTTCAATTACGCCACGATCAGCCAGGATCACGGCGCGCTCCAGTACATTGCGGAGTTCGCGGATGTTTCCCGGCCAGGCGTAATTCACCAGCAGGTATTCGATATCCCGCGTCAGCGCAACCGGGCCGGTACCCGTCGCACGCACGGCCTCGGCGACGAAATGGCGTGCCAGGTCGGGTATGTCCTCGCGCCGCTCGCGCAAGGCCGGCACCTCGATGCTGCCGACATTGAGGCGATAGTAAAGGTCCTCGCGAAAGCTGCCGGCGCGCACCATCTCCGGCAGCTTGCGATGGGTCGCGGCAACGAAGCGCACATCGACCTGGATTTCCCGACTGCCGCCAAGGCGGCGGAAGCTCTGCGTCTCCAGCACGCGCAGCAGTTTGGGTTGCAAGGCAAGGGAAAGGTCACCGATCTCGTCGAGGAACAGCGTGCCGCCGTCGGCGAGTTCCAGCAGCCCGCGCTTCAGCTGCTTGGCATCGGTGAAGGCGCCCTTTTCGTGACCGAAGAGTTCCGACTCCATCAAGCCTTCGGGCAGGGCCGAGCAGTTCAGTGTCACCCAGGGGCCCCCGCTGCGCGGCGACTGGCAATGAATCGCGCGCGCCACGCGTTCCTTGCCCGACCCCGATTCGCCGTGGATTAACACCGGCACATGCGGCGCGGCAGCGATGCGCTGCGTAACGCGCAGCAACTCGCGAAAGGCCGCACTGTCGCCGACCAGTCCGTCGGTTTCGCAGACATTCGATTGCGCGCGGCGCCAGGCCACCTCGCGACGCAAGGAACGCGTCTCGACCGCACGGCCGATCAAGCCCGCAAGGTCTTCGAGGTCGAAGGGCTTGTTGATGTAATCGTAGGCGCCTGCCTTGAGCGCGGCGACGGCGGTCCGCACCTCCGGGTAGGCGGTCATGGTGATGACCAGCGCCTCGTCGTCGATTTCGCGCAGGCCGGCGATGATTTCCAGGCCGTTGATGTCCGGCAGGCGGATGTCGAGCAGCACCATCTCGTGCCGCCGCGCACGGGCATGGGCCAGCCCCTCCGCGCCAGTCGCGGCAAGATCGACTTCAAAGCCCTGGCGGCGCAGGAAGTCGCCCAGCGTCAGGCGCAGGGTATCGTCGTCCTCGATGATCAATAGGGTGTTCGCCATGGGGTCAGGTGAATAGCGGCCAAGTGAGTGTTATGCAGGTTCCGTGCCCTGGTCGACTGTCGACGCCGATTTCGGCACCGTGCTCGCGCAGGATCTTGGCGGTGATGGCAAGGCCCAGGCCCGAACCGCCCTGGCGGGTGCTGAAGAATGGGTCGAAAATGCGGGGCAGAACCTCCGGTGCGATGCCTGCTCCGGAATCCTCGATGCGTATCCGCAAGCTGCCGTCCTCAGCCGCCGCTGAAATCGCGATTCTGCCCTTGCCGGAAATGGCATGGATTGCATTCACCACCAGGTTCAGCAGCACCTGTTTCAGTTGTGCCGGGTCGGCGCGCAGGGCAGGCAGGTCGTCGGCAATGGCGGTCTCGATCTCAATCCCACTCGACCTGGCCTCCTTGCGCGTCCAGAACAGCACGTCGTCCACCGCCTCGGCCAGCTTGCACGGTTTCGGGTCAGGCACCGCGACGACGGAGAAGCCGTGAAAGCTGCGCAGGAAATCCGACAGGCGATCGACTTCCGACTCGACGCGACGCATGGCTTCGCGAATACCCGGTGGCAGGTCTTCCTCGAACTGGATCGCTTGCACCACGGCTTTCATGCCGGCCAGCGGATTGCCGATCTCGTGGGCAATGCCCATCGCCAGTTCGCCGAGGGTAACCATCTTGTCCATCAGGAACATCTGACGGTCCAGTTCGCGCCGATTCTCCTGTTCGTGCTCGAGTTCGGCGGTGCGCGCCCTGACCTCCTGTTCAAGCCGGTCACGGTGGCTGGAAAGCGAGTTCACCAGTTGTTCGATGTGTCCCGCCATGGCGTTGAACTTTTCCCCCAGCGAGGCAATCTCGTCGCGACCCTGGACCTCGACACGTCGTGAAAAATTGCCGGCGGCGATGGCCTCGGTCTCGCGGCTCAGCGCATCGAGCGGCCCCAGCAGATGGCGGGATATCGCAAAGCCGCCGATCGCAGTAGCCAGCAGGCTGACCGCAAGGATGGCATAGAGCGCGTAGAGATTGAACACCGACATCAGCAGGATCTTTTCGGGAAAGCCCACCGCAATGACCCAATTTGCCGCTTCAGTGCTGGCGTAGGCCGCGCCGAAGCGGATCGCGGCATGAGCGAAGACGTTGCCGGCCACCGTGCGCGTACCTTCCGCCCGGCCCAGGATCAGCGCCAGCGCCTCGGCACCGAAGCGATCGACAAGCTTCGCGGTCGGTTGCATCGCAAACTGCTCGCTGGATTCCGGGGTGCGCGCAAGGTAATGCCCGGAGCGATCGAATAGATAGGCGGTGCCTGAATGCGCATGCGCCATCTGCTGGATCTGTTCGAGCAGGAACGCGGCATGCAGGTTGATGATCAGCACGCCCTCGTTGCCGCCCGCGCCGCTGCCGATCGGCGTTGCAACCCGAATCACCGGCCGTTCGGGCGTTTCGATGCGGCCAAACTCGACGTTCAGATCCAACGGGGAGACATAGAGTTCTCCGGGGCGTCGCTTCATCGCCTCGATGAAATAGTAACGGTCCGACTTGTCCTGCAAGCGATGATCCGGGATGACCTCAACCTTGCCATCCTTTTTGTCCACCCTGACCAGTTCCCGGCCTTGCGCCGACAGGTAGCGAATCTGGTAAATGTAGGGATAGGTGGTCGCCAGGGTTGCGTAGTCATTCCCAAGTCTCGTCGTGGCGGCACGAAGTCGATGAATGTCGCCCCTGGCGCCTGCGGCACGCACTTCCTCCAGCTCGGGAGCGGCCGCCAGGTAGATCAGCTCCGCCGACAACTGGTCGAAAAAGCGACCGATTCCCTGCGCGCGGACGACCACCTCCTGCTGCAAATGAACCAGCGTCTCCGTGCGCAATGTGTGCAGCGAAGCATAGATGCCGATCAGGCCGGCGATCGCAGTCGGAATCACTGCCACCAGCAGGAAGGCGAAATAAATCCGCCGCGCCAGACCACGCGGAGGATCGCCGTGCAGGGTGCCCTCGGTTTTCATCAGGGCGTTATCTTAGGCCAGCCCCTGACGATTCCCAAAACCGCGACTAAGTCCCGCGCCGCAGCCGCCATTCCTTGACCAGGCCATAGATCGCCGGGATCACCGCCAGGGTCAGGACGGTCGAGGAAATCATGCCGCCGACCATCGGCGCCGCGATGCGGCTCATGACTTCGGAGCCGGTGCCGGTGCCCCACATGATCGGCAGCAGGCCGGCCATGATCGCTGTCACGGTCATCATTTTCGGCCGCACCCGCTCCACCGCGCCTTCCATCACCGCGGCGTACAAGTCGGCGCTGGCGGGACGGCGATTCTCCGCCGCGCAGCGCGCCTGGGCCGCTGCCCAGGCGTGGTCGAGGTAGATCAGCATCACCACCCCGGTCTCGGCCGCGACGCCGGCCAGCGCGATGAAGCCGACCGCCACCGCGACCGAGAGGTTGTAGTTCAGCAGCCACATCAGCCAGACCCCGCCGACCAGCGCGAAGGGTACCGAGAGCATGACGATCAGGGTTTCGGTCAAGCGCCGGAAGTTCAGGTAGAGCAGCAGGAAGATGATCAGCAGGGTCAGCGGAATCACCACTTTCATTTTCTCGATGGCCCGTTCCATGTACTCGAACTGGCCGCTCCAGGTGACGTAGTAACCGGACGGGAACTTGACCTTCTCCGCCACCGCGCGCTTCGCGTCGGCGACGTAGCCGCCGATGTCGCGGTCGCGAATGTCGACGAAGATGTAGGCGGAGAGCAAGGCATTCTCGGTGCGGATGCCCGGTGCGCCCTTGGCGATGTCCACCTTCGCCACCTGGCCGAGCGGGATCATCGCGCGAGTGTCGCCACTGAGCATGGTTGGCACCAGCACTTCGCGCGCGATCTGCTGCGGATCGGCGCGCAGCTCGCGTGGATAGCGCACCTGCACACCAAAGCGCTCGCGGCCCTCGACGGTGGTGGTCACCATCTCGCCGCCCAGCGCGGTGCCGATCACGTCCTGCAGGTCGCCCACCGCCAGGCCGTAGCGCGCCAGCTGTTCGCGGTCCGGCGTGATGTCGAGGTAGAAGCCGCCGGTGAGGCGTTCGGCGAAGGCGCTGGTGGTGCCGGGCACGGCCTTGACCACGGCCTCGATCTCGCGGGCCAGCTTTTCCATTTCGCCGAGGTCCTTGCCGAACACCTTGATCCCGATCGGCGTGCGGATGCCGGTGGACAGCATGTCGATGCGCGCCTTGATCGGCATGGTCCACGAGTTGGCGACGCCGGGGAACTGCAGCGCCTTGTCCAGCTCGGCGATCAGCTTGTCGGTAGTCATGCCGGGCCGCCATTCGGACTCGGGCTTCAAATTGATCACGGTCTCGAACATCTCGGTCGGCGCCGGATCGGTCGCGGTGTTCGCGCGGCCGGCCTTGCCGTACACCGAAGCGACTTCGGGGAAGCTCTTGATGATCTTGTTCTGCGTCTGCAGCAGCTCGGCGGCCTTGGTGATCGACATGCCGGGCAATGAAGTCGGCATGTAGAACAGCGTGCCTTCGTTGAGCGTCGGCATGAATTCGGAACCCAGCCTTGATGCCGGATAGATCGAAACGGCCATGGCCAGCACGGCGAGCAGGATGGTCGCCTTCTTCCAGCGCATCACGCCGGCGATGATCGGCCGGTAGACCCAGATCAGGAATCGATTCACCGGGTTTTTCGCTTCCGGCATGATCTTGCCGCGGATGAACAGCATCATCAGCACCGGCACCAGCGTGATCGACAGCAGCGCCGCGCCGGCCATGGCGAAGGTCTTGGTGTAGGCCAGCGGCGAGAACAGCCGGCCCTCCTGGCCTTCGAGGCTGAACACCGGCAGGAATGACACGGTGATGATCAGCAGCGAGAAGAACAGCGCCGGACCGACTTCCTTGCACGCCAGAATCATGGCCTCGGCGCGATCACCGCTCGAATGCCCCGCGGGCAAGCGCTCCAGATGCTTGTGCGCGTTCTCGATCATGACGATCGCCGCGTCGATCATGGCGCCGATGGCGATGGCGATGCCGCCCAGGCTCATCAGGTTGGAGGTCATGCCAAGCAGGCGCATGGCGATGAAGGCGATCAGGATGCCGACCGGCAGCATCAGGATCGCCACCAGGGCGCTCCTCGCATGCAGCAGGAAGACGAAGCAGACCAGCGCGACGATGATCGATTCCTCGGCCAGGGTCCGCTTGAGGGTTTCGATGGCGCGGTGGATCAGTTCGGAGCGGTCATACACCGTCTCGATCGTGACGCCTGCCGGCAGGCCGGCGGAGACTTCGACTATCTTCTCCTTGATGTTGTGGATCACTTCCAGTGCGTTCTGGCCGTAGCGCGCCATGACGATGCCCGACACCACCTCGCCCTCGCCGTTGAGCTCGGTGATGCCGCGCCGCTCGTCGGGCCCCAGTTCGACGCGGGCGATGTCGCGGATCAGCACCGGCGTGCCCTTCTCGCTTTTCACCACCAGCAGTTCCAGATCGCTGATGCCGCGCAGATAGCCCTTGCCGCGCACCATGTACTCGGTCTCGGCCATCTCGACCACGCGGCCGCCGACGTCGCGGTTGGAATCGCGGATCACCTGCGCGACTTTCATCAGCGGAATGCCGTAGGCGCGCAGCTTGACCGGATCGACCGTGACCTGATAGGTCTGCACGAAGCCGCCGACCGAAGCGACTTCGGCGACGCCGTGCGCCTTGGTCAGCTGGTAGCGCAGATACCAGTCCTGGATGCTGCGCAGCTCGGCCAGGGTCTTGTCTTTCGCCAGCAGCGCGTACTGGTAGACCCAGCCGACCCCCGTGGCATCCGGCCCGATCTGCGGCGTGATGCCCTTGGGCATGCGCCCGGACGCGAAGTTGAGGTATTCCAGCACGCGCGAACGCGCCCAGTAGATGTCGGTGCCGTCCTCGAAAATGATATAGACGAAGGAGGCGCCGAAAAAGGAAAAGCCGCGCACCACCTTCGACTTCGGCACCGAGAGCATGGCCGTGGTCAGCGGATAGGTGACCTGGTCCTCGACCACCTGCGGCGCCTGGCCGGGGTATTCCGTATAGACGATGACCTGCACGTCGGACAGATCCGGCAGCGCATCGATCGGCGTGCGCAGCACGGCGTAGATGCCGGCCAGCGTGACGAACAGCGTGGCCAGCAGGACCAGGAAGGTGTTGCGCGCCGACCAGTCGATGAGCTTGTTCAGCATGGGGTTTCCGCTGCAGTGGCCTCAGTGGCCTTGATGAACCGAGGGACGCGCCGCGCCGGTGCCTTCGAGCTTGACGATGACCCACTCGCCGGGCTTGCGTTCGACGAAGGTTAGCGACACCGTCGCGCCCGGCTTCAGCGTGCCCAGCAGCGCCGCATTGGCCAGCATGAAATCCATGGTCATCGCCGGCCACTTCAGGCTGGCCACCGGACCATGGGTGATCGTCACCGTTCCGCTCTTGGCATCGACCGCATCGAGCTTGCCGTCGGCCTGGTGGCTGGCTGCCTTGGTTGCCACACTCGGTGCAGCACTCGCCGAGCTCGCCGCGGGCGCCGCAGCGGCGGTCAAGCCGCCCAGCGCCGCCTTGAGGTTGCTTTCGGCATCGATCAGGAAATTCGCGGCGACCACCACCGGCTCGCCGTCCCTGACGCCGTCGATGACCTCCACATAGCTGTCGCTGCGCGCGCCGAGCTTGACCTCGCGCGGCTCGAAACGCCCCGCGCCCTTCTCGATCAGCACAATCTGCCGCGTACCGCTGTCGATCACCGCCGAGACCGGCACCGTCACCACCTTGTCACGCGCACCCACCGCCAGCTCGACGCTGGCATACATGGCCGGCTTCAGCAGCCCGCCCGGATTGGCCAGTTCGACGCGCACCGGGATCGTCCGCGACTCGGCATTCAGCGTCGGGTAGATGTAGGCGACGGTGCCGCTGAAGCTCTTGTCCGGGTAGGCATTGATGCTGAGCCTGACCTTCTGCCCGGGTTTGACCTGCGCGATGTCGCGCTCGAAGACATCGGCCAGCACCCAGACCGAAGACAGGTCGGCGATCTGGTAGAGCATCTCGCCGGGCATGAAGCGCATGCCGGCCACGGCCTTCTTCTCCAGCACCACGCCGCCCACCGGCGAACGGAAAGTCAGCGTGCGCTTCGCCTCGCCGCCGGCCGCCAGCGCCTTGATCTGCTCTTCGGAAATGTCCCAGTTGCGCAGGCGCACCAGGCTCGCCTCGGCCAGCTGGCGCATGCCGGTCTGCATTTCGGCGCTGGCATCCTTGAGCGCGGCGACGCCCTTGGCCGCCACCATGTATTCGCGCTGTGCCGATACCAGCTCCGGGCTATACACCTCGAACAAGGGCTGACCCCTGCCCACCGGCTGCCCGGTGGCGCTGACGTGCAGGCGCTCGACCCAGCCCTCGAACTTCGGCGCCACGTTGTGCAGGCGGCGCTCATCGATCTCGACCCGGCCGGACGCCCGCACCTGGCGCGCCAGTTCGCGCAGCGCGGCGGGTTCGGTCTTGACGCCCAGCTTCTGCACTTTCTCGGTGCTGATTTTCACTTCGCCCGCGGCAACGCCTTCGTCCTCGCCCTCATAGACCGCGATGTAGTCCATGCCCATCGAGTCCTTCTTCGGCGTCGGCGAGGTGTCCGGCAGGCCCATCGGGTTGCGGTAGTAGAGCAGCTTGCGCGGCTTCTGCGCGCCGGCATCACCGGCAACAGGCGCCGTTGCCGGCGTCGCAGCGACGGTCGCCGTGTCGCCAGCGCCGACTTTCCCCTTGCCCAACCAGTAGCCGCCGCCGACGGCCAGCAGCAGCGCCGCCAGCACGGCCGGTATTTGGTATTTCATAGTTCCTCTCCCACCATCTTTTCGATTTCGGCCAGGCGTATCTGCTGGTCGCCGCGCGCCTTCACCAGTTCATTGCGGGCGCGGCGCAGTTGCCGGTGCGCGTCGAGCACCGCGGCGAAATCCACGCGGCCGTTTTCGTAAGCGGCCAGCGCCGCGTTCAGGTTCAGTTCGGCCTGCGGCAAGAGTCCCGTGGTCACCAGCGACTCCAGCCGTCGCGCGACATCGAGGCCGGCCAGGCTTTCGCTGAGGTCGGCCAGGCTCTGGTTCAGGTTGCCCTGGCGGCGCAGGCGCGCCGCTTCCAGGTTCAGCTCCGCCTCACGTTCCTGGGCGCGGCGGCTGCCCTGCTGCAGCGGAATGTTGATTTCGAACATCAGCTCCCACTCGCTGACGCGGTTGCGGGTCTGGGTCGGCGAGACGCCGAGGGTCAGGTCGGGGTAGCGGTTGCGCTCGACCAGATCGCGGCCCTTTTCGGCGCCGGCAATGCGCGCGTCGTCGGTGGCGAGCTGCGGATTGTTGGCGCGCAGCCGCGCCTCGAGCGCGGCCATGTCCAGCTGCGCCACCGGCGGCAGCAGGCGCAGCTTTTCCGGCGGGCGCAGCTTGACGTTCTCCGGGCGCCCGAGCAGGGCCCGGATGCGGGCGCTGGCCTGGGCGCTTTCGCCTTCGAGCATCACCAGGTCGGTCTCCATGGCGATGATTTCGGATTGCGCGCGCAGCGCATCCTGCTGGCTGCCGAAGCCGCTCTCATAGCGCGTGCGCGCGATCTCGGCGACGCGGCGCATCAGGTCGAGGTTCTCTTTGGCGTAGCGGATGCTGGTCAGATGCACGTGATGCTGGGCGTAGGTCAGCTTGATGCGGGTCGCCAGCTCGATCCAGCCGGCGCGGGCGCGCGCCTGCGCCTCGTCGGCAACCGCGCCGGCCACGCCGCGGCGCAGGTCGCGCTTGCCGAACCAGGGCAGCGCCTGGCTGAAGGTATAGCGTGCGCCGCCGATCCGCGGCGGCAGCAGATTGGCGCTGGCATCCATGCCCTCGTTGGTGACGTCGCGCAACTCGGTGCGCAGCATCGGGTCGGGCAGCGCGCCGGCCGGCTCGATCTTCGCCGTCGCCGCCTCGGCCTCGGCGCGCAGCGCGGCGAATTCGGGATGGCGGCTGCGGGCGAATTCGAGCAGGCTCCCGACCTCGCCGCCGATCAGTTGCTCGGGCTCCGCGGCACCGGCAGGCCCGGCCGCGAGCAGCAACATCGCTATCAGGAGGGGGCCGCAACGCATGGCACTACTTCGCTGCGACAACGCGCACGACGGTGTACTGGCCGTCCTTTTCCTCGGCGCGGAAGCGCAGCTTGTCGCCATCCTTGAGCGACGCCGGCACCACGCCCTTCTTGAATGTGAAGGTCATGGTCATCGCCCCCATGCCCAGGTTCTCGATCGGGCCGTGGCTGATCGTGATGCTGCCCGCCGTCCTGTCGAGCCTCCTGATGGTGCCTTCGGACATTGGCTGGCTGGCGGTCTTCGCCGCCGGGGCGGTGTGCGACGAATGATCCGCCGCGACCACCGGCTGCAGGAAGGATGCAAGAGCGAGCGCAGCCGCGGCGCGCAGAACAAGCTGTTTCATGAAAAACTCTCCTGTAAAAATAAGCATTCGACGACAAGCACCGTCATGCCATCCGCAATTCGAAGCAGACGCCCTCCTCCATCCCCGACCGGACGGAAATCTCCCCGCCGTGGGCGCGAATGATCGAACGCGTGATGGCCAGGCCGAGTCCGGCACCTTCGCCGCCGCCGTGACGCGATGGATCGCCGCGATAGAAACGATCGAAGATACGCGACATCTGTTCCTGCGGAATCGGCTCGCCGGAATTTTCCACGGTCAGTCGGGTGCCCTCGCTGCAGGCCTCGATGCCGACCCGGATACGGCCATTCGCCGGCGTGTGGCGGATCGCGTTGGAAATCAGGTTGGCCAGCGCCCGACGCAGCATGAGCTTGTCGCCCGAGACCTGGCCGCTGCCCGTCAGCGTGAGCTGCAGGCCTTTTTCCTCGGCCAGCGCATCGAAGAAGTCGAACAGTTCCCGAACCTGTAGCGCCAGATCGACCGGCTCGCGCCGGGGTACCACCAGCCCGTGGTCGGCCTGCGCGAGGAACAGCATGTCGCCGATCATGCGCGCCAGGCGTTCGTATTCCTCCGCATTCGACGCCAGCACCTCGCGATACTCGTCCGCGCTGCGCGCCCGCGTCAGCGCCACCTGGGTCTGCGTCATCAGGTTGCTGATCGGCGTGCGCAGTTCGTGGGCCAGGTCGGACGAGAAGTCCTTCAGTCGCTGGAAGGAATCTTCCAGCCGGGCCAGCATCTGGTTCAGGGTCTCGGCCAGTTCGGCGAGTTCGACCGGCACCGCGTCGAGGCTCAAGCGCGTGTCGAGGCGGTTGGCCGTGACGCTTGCCGCGTCGCGACGCATGGCCTGCAAGGGCGCCAGACCGCGCCGCACCACGACCCAGCCGAGGAAGCCCGCCAGGATTGCGGCAATAGCGACAAACAGCCACAGCGTCAGGCGGAAAGATTCCATGAAGTGCTCATGATGGGAAATATCCACGGCCACCGCGACCAGCATCGACGACGACTCGCGCTTGCCGGTTGGCAGCAGCGTGGCAATGCCGCGCCAGGGCTGCCCGGCCTGCGTCCAGGTTCGGGGTTTGCTGCCGGCACCCGCCGGCTCCAGCATGGCGCCCGGAAATGCGGCATTGGAAGTCGCAAACACGCGCTTTCCGGCTGAATCCATGACCACCACGGCCAGGTCGTGATGGCCAACCAGGGAATTATCCAGTTGCCCCGGCAGCGAGCTGAAATCTGCCGGCGAACGGACCTGTTCCAGCAAGTGGGCGGCCAGGTCCGTCTTGCCGCTCAGCACCTCCATGTCCTGTTCGACGAAATGCCGTTCGACCGTGTTGCCGATCAGCAGCCCCAGCGCCAGCAGCACGGCCGTCGACACGGCGGCGAACAACAGCGTCAGGCGCGCAGTAATCGATGTGCTGCGCGACGTGCTGCGCTTCATGTCGCATCCGCTTCCAGCACATAGCCCATGCCGCGCACGGTGCGAATCAGCTTCGGCTCGAAACCGTCGTCGATCTTGGCGCGCAGGCGGCGCATCGCCACTTCGATGACATTGGTGTCGCTGTCGAAATTCATGTCCCACACCTGCGAGGCGATCAGGGACCGCGGCAGGACTTCGCCCTGGCGGCGCAGCAGGAGTTCCAGCAGCGCAAACTCTTTGGCGGTGAGGTCGATGTAGCGTCCGCCGCGCGAAGCGCGACGCCGCAGCAAATCCAGCTCCAGGTCCGCCGCGCGCAGCTGCTGCGGCTCCTGGCTGCGGCTGCCGCGCCGCAGCAGGGTGCGCACGCGGGCCAGCAGCTCGGCGAAGGCGAAGGGCTTGACCAGGTAATCGTCGGCGCCGAGTTCCAGCCCCTTGACGCGGTCCTCGACCTGGTCGCGGGCGGTAAGAAACAGCACCGGCATCCCGCACCCGGCGCGACGCAGGCCGGCCAGCACCTGCCAGCCATCAAGCTTCGGCAGCATCACGTCGAGGATCGCCAGGTCGTAGTCGCCGGTTTCACCCAGGTGCAGGCCATCCACGCCGTCGCGCGCCAAGTCGACGACGAAGCCGGCCTCGACCAGCCCCTGCCTGAGGTAGTCGCCGGTTTTCGGCTCGTCTTCCACGACCAGAAGCTTCATTGCCCGTTCCCACTTGTTGCGATGCCGCGATTGTGCGCCTGCAGCATCGACGCCCGGCCGAGATTACAGAAATGTAATCGGCGTGTCAGCTTCCGGTGAGGATGCCGTTTGGCATCGGCGCGGGCCGCATTCAAGGCGCGCCGCGAAAGTCGGCGCTGGCGGAACGGCGAGGGAGCAGTCGCGAAGCGCTGCTTCGCGCCCTCGCCCATGTTTCGCGTAAGCGCAATCCGCGATCAGGGCACGCACGTTTTCAAGCTGCCAGCCTTGCGCTCGCAAGCCGATTCAGGCTGACGCCCTGTTCGGCGGCCTCGGTCGCCAGGGCGCGATGCACCTGCGGCGGAATGCGTTTGACGACCCATCATGCCAAGGCATCCTCCCAAACAATGCCCGGATCATATCAATAATGCATATGGCATGTCCACAGGTTTTTCAAATATAAGGGACTTCCCCGTCCCGAAGCGACGTTGAAGTCGCACGGCATCGAGTGCCAAGATTGAGGTTCTGAATCATCAATCTGAACAGGAGGGGAAGTCATGCATGAGC
>JALHPU010000004.1 GCA_022842325.1 Sulfuritalea sp.
GCTGGCAAGCGACGACGGGCAGTGGGTACTGCGCCGCCGCGCCGATGCCGCCGCCGAACTGGCGCTGGCAGGAGCCGGCCCCGGCGGGACGGTGGCGACGCGCGTCGTCGACCGCAGTTTCGTCGAGGACGGCGTGCGCTGGATCATCGACTACAAGACCGCCGATCTGGGCGCCGGCGCCGATGCGGCAAGGCTTGCGGCGCATGCCGTGCGCTTCCGGCCGCAGCTCGAAGCCTATGCCGCGTTGTTCGCCGGCGACGGCTTGCCGCAGCGCCTGGCGGTGTTTTATGTTGCGCATGGCATCCTCGCCACTCTGGAATACAATCCCGCTATCGACTGAGTTTCAGGGGGAAGCCATGTCCGACAAAAAATATCGCCTCGTCACGCGCAGCGACTTCGATGGTCTGGCCTGCGCGGTCCTGCTCAACGAACTCAACATGATCGACGAGATCAAGTTCGTCCATCCCAAGGACATGCAGGACGGCAAGGTCGAGATCAGCGAACGCGACATCACCACCAACCTGCCGTTCGTCCCCGGGGTGTTCCTCGCCTTCGATCACCACATCTCCGAGACTTTCCGCAATCCCGGCGAGCGCCCCAACCACATCATCTATCCCGATGCGCCGTCGGCGGCGCGCGTGGTGTTCGAGCACTTCGGCGGCAAGAGCCGCTTCCCGGCGTCTTTCATCGAAATGATGATCGCGGTGGACAAGAGCGACTCGGCCAGCTTCACGCGCCAGGAAATCCTCGATCCGAAGGACTGGGTGCTGCTCAACTACCTGATGGATTCGCGCACCGGCCTCGGCCGCTTCCGCGAGTTCCGCGTCAGCAACTACCAGCTGATGATGGATCTGATCGCCTACTGCCGCAACCACGGCATCGACGACATCCTGGCCCTGCCCGACGTCAAGGAGCGGGTCGACCTCTACTTCGAACACGCCGAAAAGGCCAAGGAACAGATCCGGCGCTGCACCACGGTGTATCGCAACCTGGTGGTGTTCGATTTGCGCAACGAGGACGTCATTTATGCCGTCAATCGCTTCATGATCTACGCGCTGTTTCCGGAAGCCAACATTTCCATCCATGTCATGTGGGGCGTGCAGAAGCAGAACACGGTATTCGCCGTCGGCAAGTCGATCCTCAACCGAACCTCGAACACCAACATCGGCGAGCTGATGCTGTTCTACGGCGGCGGCGGGCACGAGAATGCCGGCACCTGCCAGATCGACAACGACAAGGCCGGCGTGGTGCTGCAGAAGCTCATCGCCACGATCAACTCAGACGGCTAAAACCTTGTGATAAATCTACTGCGCGTGCCGGATCGGGGCTTGGGCGGTGCTCGCTATCCTCATGTACAACAACGTACATTCCGGTAGCTGCGCTCCGGCCGCACTCCGCTGCGGCCCGCTCGCTACGATTTCTTCACAAGGTTTGCGCTAGCCCTCGTCTTCTAAGGCTGGGACGTTTCCCGCCATGGCCCTGCTCGAAATCCGCAACGTCACCCGCCGCTTCGGCACGCTCGAGGCGGTGAAGGACGTTTCGATCGCCATCGAGCCCGGCGAGTTCTTCACCCTGCTGGGGCCTTCCGGCTGCGGCAAGACCACGATACTGCGCATGATCGCCGGCTTCGACGCGCCCGACGCCGGCGAGATCCTGCTCGACGGCAAATCGCTCGCCGGGGTGCCGCCGGAACGGCGACCCCTGCATACGGTGTTCCAGAGCTACGCCCTGTTTCCGCACATGACCGTGGCCGGCAACATCGCCTTTCCGCTGGAGATGGCCGGAGAGTCGGCGCCGGCGATACGGCGCCGGGTCGGCGAGACGCTGGCACTGGTGCACCTCGAAGA
Organism: Sulfuritalea sp.; assembly: GCA_022842325.1. GTDB lineage: Bacteria > Pseudomonadota > Gammaproteobacteria > Burkholderiales > Rhodocyclaceae > Sulfuritalea. Next base: position 1,848 of record JALHPU010000004.1, read on the forward strand.
CAAGGCGGCGAGCTTTCCGCACGAACTCTCCGGCGGTCAGAAGCAGCGCGTGGCGCTGGCGCGCGGCCTGGTAAACCAGCCGCGCCTGTTGCTGCTCGACGAACCGCTGGGCGCGCTCGACGCCAAGCTGCGCGTCGAAATGCAGATCGAGCTGATCGCCTTGCAGCGCGAAGTCGGCATCACTTTCATTTTCGTCACCCACTCGCAGCAGGAGGCGCTGGCGCTGTCGCACCGCATCGCGGTGATGCGTGACGGCCGCGTCGAGCAGCTCGACGAGCCGGACCAGCTCTACACCCAGCCGGCCAACCGCTTCGTCGCCGACTTCATCGGCAAGATCAACCTGCTTGATGTCGAAGTCACCGCCTCGAGCAGGATTCTGCTGGGCTTGCGTGCCGAAGGTCTGGGCGCGATCGCGGCGACCGACCCGCGGCCGCTGACGGTGGGCGAGCGGGGCGCTTTCGCGCTGCGCCCGGAACTGATCCGCGTCCATGGGCACAAGGAATCGGCCGACCTCAAGAACCGCTTCGCGGGCCGCGTGCGCGAACTGCTCTACCTCGGCGACGTCACGCTGTACAAGGTCGAGCTGGCCAATGGCGCCGTGATCGAGGCACTGATGCCCAATGCCGCCCCGGGCCGCGCCAAGTTCCACGAGGTCGGCGACGCGGTCTGGGTCTGCTGGCGCCACGACGCCGGCGTGTTCCTCAGAAATTGACGCGAGGCCCAGCGTGAGCGCAATCCGCAGCCAGCCCGCAGGCCTCACCCGATGGATCGTCACGCTGCCGCCGACGCTCTTCCTGCTGGCCTTCTTCCTGCTGCCGGCGCTGATCGTGGTCATCGCCGGATTTCGCGAGACCGGCGAGTTCGGCGGCCTGGCGCCGCTCGACAGCTTCGCGGCGCTGTCGCTCGATGCCTACCGCTTTCTGCTCGGCGACATCATCTACCTCGAAATCTTCGCCCGCTCCTTTTTCGTCGCGGCGTTGACCACGCTGCTGTGCATCGTGCTGGCCTACCCGCTGGCCTGGCTGATCGCCCGCAGCCCGAAGTCGCGCCGCGATTTTCTGGTGTTGCTGGTGATCCTGCCCTTCGCCAGCAACTTCCTGGTCCGCATCTATGCCTGGATCATGCTGCTGGGCCCGGCCAACCTGCTGTACACGCCCTACGCCGTGATCGTCGGCATGGTCTATGCGCACCTGCCCTTCATGGTGCTGCCGCTGTACACCAATCTCGAAAAGCACGACCCGGCGCTGCTCGAAGCCGCGCAGGATCTCGGCGCCGGTGCCTGGACGCGCTTCTGGCGAGTGACCTTTCCGCTCTCGCTGCCCGGCATATTTTCCGGTTCGGCGCTGGTCTTCATCCCGGTACTGGGCATGTTCGCCGTGCCGGAACTGCTGGGCGGCACCGGCGACATCCTGATCGGCAACCTGATCAAGGAACAGTTCCTCGAAAACCGCGACTGGCCGCTGGGCTCGGCGCTGTCGATCATGCTCACGGCCTGCGTGCTGCTGTTGGCCGGCCTCGCGGCCTGGGCGGCGAAGCGCGGCCTGCATGGGACGGAGGCGGTGACATGAACCGCCCACCCCCCAGCCCCCGCCCCAAGGGCGGGGGTGACCACGGTTCGCCGCCCAAGGGCGGCTCCGGGTTGTTGGCTGGCGCCGCCTTGGAGCGGCCCGGCGGAGGCGCCGGCCGTTTTTGGCTGTGGGCGGCATCCCTGCTGACTTACGCCTTCCTCTACATCCCGCTGGCGGTGGTGGTGCTGTTCTCCTTCAACGACTCGATGCTCAATGCCGAGTGGGTCGGCTTCACCACGCGCTGGTACGTCAAGCTGCTGCACGACGAGGACATGCTGCGCGCCGCCGCCAACTCGCTCTTGATCGCCTTGGCATCGAGCAGCATGGCGACGCTGCTCGGCGCCATGGCCGGCCTCGCCATGCACCGCTACCGGCCGCGCTGGCTGCCCTTCCTGGTGCTGACGCCGGTGGCGATGCCGGAAATCCTGCTCGGCGTCTCGCTGCTGCTGTTCTTCCGCCAGGTGCTGGATCTCTCGCTGGGGCTGTTCTCGATCCTGGTCGCGCACATCACCTTCAGCATCGGCTTCGTCGCCGTGATCGTCCGCGCCCGCCTGGCCGGCATGGACGAAAGCATCTTCGAGGCGGCGCGCGACCTCGGCGCCTCGCCCTGGGCCACCTTCCGCCGCATCACCCTGCCGCTGATCTTGCCGGCGCTGGTGGCCGGCTTCCTGATGGCCTTCACGCTCTCGATCGACGATTTCGTGATCACTTTCTTCGTCGCCGGCGTCGGCGTAAACACCCTGCCGCTGCAGATCTACTCCATGATCAAGGTCGCCGTGACGCCCGAGGTCAATGCCGTGTCCACGCTGCTGATGGCGCTGACCCTGACGCTGATCCTGGTCGCCAGCCGCTTCGCGCCCGACGTGCTGAAGGGGCGCGGCTAGGATGGCGCCGCTGTGGTATCTTTACATATGACCATTCCGGAGCATGAAATGACCACTCAAGCCATCAGCGTATCCAAGTTCAAGGCGCATTGCCTCGATGTGATTCGCCATGTCGAAACGGACGGCACAAGTGTCGATCTCGTGCGCCACGGCAGGGTCGTCGCGCGCCTGGTGCCAACGACATCCGCTGCGTCCGGCGTGCCGGCCTGGCTGCGCTTGCGCCAGCACGGCGCACTCAGCGCGGCAGCGGATGAATCGGTGCTCGACGCCGGCGACTTCATGGCGAATCGCGACACGGCACGATGAAGCCGCCGCTGCTGCTCGATACCCATGTCTGGCTCTGGTGGCTGCTGGGCCAGCCGGAACTGCCGGCAAGGGAGCGCGCTGCCCTCGACGCACTCGCGGCCGCCGGCACGCCGCCGGGGCTTGCCGCCATCAGTTTGTGGGAAGCGCAAATGCTCGCCGCGAAGGGCAGGCTCAAGGTCGATGTGCCACTGACCCATTGGCTGCCTACCGCCGCTGCGCCCGAGGTGGTCGACCTGATACCGATGGACGTCGCCGTCATTCTCGCGCTGGATAAGCTGCCCGCTGGATTTCACGGCGATCCCGCCGATCGCATCATCGTTGCCAGCGCCCGCGCCCGCGGCATACCGCTGGCAACCAGGGATGGCAACATCCGTCGTTCGCGAGCAGTCAAGCTATGGAAAGCCTGACAGTTGAATTCCGCAAGAAAAGCGGCCGTGTCATGCCATCGTCGCCGTCCCGCCAGCGCCGACTTCTGGCCTGCGTGCTGGCCCTGGTGGCCGGAGCGGCAGTTGCCGAGGCGCCGGCGCCGGGCCGCTATCGCTGCTACGAGCCGCCGGACTACACCGTGATGGCCTGGTTCGACCTCGACGCCAGGGGCATCAGCGTCCATGGCGACCCGCCGCAGGCCGTGCGCGTCGATGCCGCCAGCGGCCGCCTGACCCTGCCGCGCGATGCGCTGCCGCCTTACCGCCACGGTTTCTACTTTCCGCCCGGCGCCGAGGGCCGCGATGCCGAGCGCGTGACCATCGTCCTCGCCGCGCGTGCCGATGTGCGTCCCACCCAGCGCATCTGGGCCAGGCTGCCGCGCTGCTACCTGACCACCCATTGACGGCATGGCTGCCAGCCAAATGCGCCGACTGCGCCGGACGCTCCGCCTGTTCGCCGCGCTGCTGGCGCTGCCCGTCATGGCGCCGGCGCGCGCCGCCGACACGCTCTACCTCTACAACTGGAACAACTACATTTCCGAGGACACGGTGCAGCGCTTCGAGGCGCATTGCCGCTGCCGTCTGAAGCAGGACTACTACTCCGACAACGAGGAAATGCTGGCCAAGCTCGAAGCCGGCGCCGTCGGCTACGACGTCCTGGTGCCGACCGGCAATGCCGTCGAATCGCTGATCCGCAGGAATGCCCTGCGCGCGATCGACCGCACGCAACTGCCGCACTACGCCAACGTCAAGCGCGAGTTCCTCGGCACCTGGTTCGATCCCGGCAACCGCTACTCGGTGCCCTATGCCACCTCGGTCACGCTGCTCGGCTACAACGTCGAGAAAATGCGCGAGCTGAAGCTGCCCACCGACAGCTGGGCGCTGATCTTCGAGCCGCGGCACCTGCAGAAGCTCAAGGGCCGCGTCACCGTGCTCAACAGCCAGCGCGAACTGATGGCCGCGGCGATGCGCTACCTCGGCCATTCGGTGCAGGAGCATGACCCAAATAAGTGGGACGCGGCCAAGCGCCTGATCCTGCGCGCCAAGCCTTACTGGGCCGCCTTCTCCAACAGCACCTACATCAAGGATCTGGCGATCGGCACGGTCTGGGTCGCCCACGGCTATTCGAACGACATGTTCCGCGCGCAGCAGGACGCCGCCGCGGCCAGGCGCCCATTCAGCATCGGCTTCGCCACGCCGAAGGAGGGCGCGGTGCTGGCGGTGGACAACTTCGTGCTGCACAAGTCGGGAAGGCGGCCGGACCTCGCGCACAAGTTCATCGACTTCATGCTGGCCGGCGAAAACGCCGCCGATGTCTCCAACCTGATCGGCGCCGGCAACACCAATGTCGCCGCGACCCCGCACATCCTGCCCGAGATCGCCGCCAACTCCGGCATCTTCCCGCCGGCCGCGGATCTGGCGCGGCTGGAAATGCTGAGGGACTTCGACCCGAAACTGCGCCGCACGCTGTCGCGCATGTGGACCGAGATCAAGGTGCGCTGAAAGAGTCGGCGCTGGCGTTACGGCGAATTCGATGCTATTGCCAAGATGCCGGATAAATCGTCTAATCCAATCGACGCAAATCTCCTGATGCCGGTATGAAGTTCAACTTTTCGGCGCCACTAAAAATGGACAAGTCGCTGAACACCATGAACATCGCGCATCGGCAATCTTTTTATCCGGCCCGATTGATGGATTGCTTTCCGTATTTTAGGCAGCCGGTAATAGCGGACACGGTAATAGGAGACAGACCACGGTTTTCACCGTCCCGCCAGCGCCGACTTTTATGCACCAGTCGGCAGACGACTGTTAAACATGCTTGTTGATTGAGTTCCACAATGCCGCATCGATGTCCGTCCCACAAACAAAACAAGGAGACACCCCATGACTTTCGGCGAATCCATCAGCACCTGCTTCTCGAAATATGCGAACTTCGACGGGCGGGCTTCGCGTTCGGAATTCTGGTGGTGGTTCCTGTTTACCTTCCTCGCCTCGGCGGCAGCGGGCATCATCAGCGAGACCCTGTCCGCGCTGTTTTCCCTGGCAGTCCTGCTGCCGTCGCTGGCGGTCGGCGCGCGGCGGCTGCACGACACGGACCGCAGCGCGTGGTTTCTGCTGCTCTGGTTCATTCCGATCATCGGCTGGATCGTCCTGCTGGTCTGGGCGGTGCAGGAAGCCAAGGAACCGAACCGGTTTTGAGCGGTGGAGGGCGGATTTCTACCGCCGGATACCGGGCCGACTGAATCGTGTTGAAGGTCTGGCTCAGCGGAGTTTCCGCGCTTGTTCTTTTCGCCGGCATCGCCTGGTATCTGGCGCCCTTGCAGCCGGGCGTCCTCGCGCTGCAGCTGGCGTTTTCGCCGCGGGTGTTTGCCGAGGTGATCCATGCCTGGTCGGCCGACGACCTGGCGCGCTATCGGGCGCATCTGCCCTACGATTTCCTGCTGCTGGCCTGCTACGGTGCATTCGGCTATCTGCTGATTGCGCGGACGACGCTGTTCGCGAGGCAGCCCGTCCTGCGCCGCTGCGCGATGTGGCTGCTGCCGCTCGCTGCGGCCTGCGACGCGACGGAGAACGCGTTCCACTGGTGGCTGACCGAAGTTCCGCGCTTCGGCGTCGCCTGGGCCTATGGCGTTTCCGCCGCCTTTGCCGCGGTCAAGTGGCTGCTGCTGCTGGCCTATGGGCTGGCCGTCCTCTACGCGCTCGACGCCGACCAGAACTGAGCCGCGCGCGCGGCTGCCTGTTGGGGCGCCGTGCCACCGGCGCCGACTGTTGCAGCGCGACATCGAGGCCGCGGCGGTCACCCCTGCGGAGGGTTAAAATCCTGAAAAAGACATAAAGGAGGGGAGCCCGTGAAATATCACCTGACGAAGCAGGGCGACGAAGTCGTCATCAGCTTTGAAGACATCGATGGCAACGCGCAGGCGGTGATCGACGCCATGGGGCGTTGCCGTGCCAGTGCCTGGGCCTGTCCGTCGGCCCAATGCACCAGGATCGGGACCATGGAAACCTGTGTCGTGGGCGATGGCCTTGCGGTCCGGTTGAAGCCGCGCGACCAGCTGGATCTGAGCGTGGTCAGCCTCGGCGAATGCCTGAAATACCATTTGCCGAAGGAAATCGACGCCTGATTCTCAGACCTGGAGCACCTCGAGCAGGTCCTGCTCCAGCCTGACCAGCGTGGCGGTCTGCGCCAGTTCCTTGCCGCTGATCAGGAAGCTGTCTTCAATGCGCTCGCCGAGCGTGGAAATTTTCGCCGTGTGCAGCGTGATGCCGTGCTGGCCCAGCACCCGGGCGATGGCGTAGAGCAGGCCCGGCCGGTCGGCGGCGGTGAGCGACATCAGATACTGGCTGCCGCGCTCGTCGGCGCGGATATCCACTTCCGGCGTCACCGGGAAGTGGCGCACCTGGCGCGACAGGCGCCCGCTGAAGGAGGTCGGCAGCGGCGGCAACTTGGTCAGTTGTTCGGCGATGTCGTGTTCGATGAGGCCGATCATGTCGCGATAGGGCAGGCTGTCGTCGATCGGGAAGACGACGAAGCTGTCCAGCGCGTAGCCGTGGCGCGTAGTGTGGATCTTGGCGTCGACGATGCTGAAGCCCAGGCGCGCGAAGAAGCCGCAGAGGCGGGCGAACAGCAGCGGCTGGTCGGGCACGTAGGCCATCACCTGCAGGCCTTCGCCCATCGGATTGAGGCGGGCGCGCACCACGGGTTCGGCGGCGGCGGGGCGATGGTAGAGGGTGCGCGTATGCCATGCGATTTCGTCGGCGGCATGGCGCATGAAGTAGCCGGTGTCGAGCTGGTTCCACAGTTCGAGTTCGACGTCGGGGCGCAGGCCGTGATAGCGCAGGATTCCGCGCGCCTCTTCCTGGCGCTCGGCGACGCCGGTCAGCTGCAGCACCGTGGTGCCCTTGAGCACCGCGGCGGTCATGCGGAACAGGTCTTCCAGCAGCTTGCCCTTCCAGGCGTTCCACACCTTCGGACTGGTGCCGCGGATATCGGCCACGGTCAGCAGGTAGAGGCCGGTCAGCTGGCGCAGGTTGCCGACCCTGGCGGCAAACGCCAGGATGACGTCGGGATCGGCCAGGTCCTGCTTCTGCGCCACCTGCGACATGGTCAGGTGATGCTCGACGAGGAACACCACCAGCGCGGCATCCTCGCCGGTGATGCCATGGTCGCGGCAGAAGTTGGCGGCATCGCGGCGGCCGAGCTGGGAGTGGTCGCCGCCGCGGCCCTTGGCGATGTCGTGGAACAGCGCGCCGATATACAGCAGCCAGCGCTTGTCGAAGCCGGTGATGAGGCGCGAACAGAACGGATATTCGTGGGCGAACTCGGGCATCACGAAGCGGCGCAGGTTGCCCATCACCTGCAGGATGTGCTGGTCCACGGTGTAGACGTGGAACAGGTCGTGCTGCATCTGGCCGACGATGCGGCCGAAGGCGGGCAGGTAGCGGCCGAGGATGTCGTACTGGTTCATGCGCCGCATCGGGTGGGTCAGGTGCGTCTGCTGGAACAGCCTGAGGAACAGCGCGCGGTTTTGCGGATCGCGGCGGAAGGCGGCGTCGATGCGGCCCTGGGCGCGCCACAGGGCGCGCAGGGTGCGCGGCGTCATGCCCTTGATTTCGGAACGCTGCATCTGCAGCAGGAAGCATTCGAGGATGCTGCGCGGGTGGCGCTGGAACACCTCTTCGTCGCGCACGTCGAGCAGGTCGCGCACCATTTGGAAGTGCGCATCGATGATGATCGGCGGTCCCTGCCGGGCCGGCAGCAGGCGGTCGGCTAGCACCTGCATGACCAGTGAATTGAGCTGGGTGACCAGCTTGGCGTTCTGGAAATAGCGCTGCATCAGCACTTCCGAGGCGCGCTTGGTGTCGGTCGGGACGATGCCCAGCGCCCCGGCCAGCTTTTCCTGGTGATCGAACAGCAGCCGGTCTTCGCGGCGGCCGGCGATCAGGTGCAGTTCTATGCGCACCTCGGCCAGCATCTGGTCGGCGCGCTCGAGCTGGCGTACTTCCGGTGCGGTGACCAGTCCGGCGCGGGCCAGGGCTTTCCAGTCGTCGCCGATCCCGGCCGCCTGCGCCACCCACTGGATCACCTGCAGGTCGCGGCGGCCGCCGGGGCTTTCCTTGCAGTTGGGTTCCAGGCTGTAGGGCGTGTCGTGGAACTTGGCATAGCGCTCGGCTTGTTCCAGCTGTTTGGCGGTGAGGAAGGCGGCCGGGTCCAGCGCCGCGTTGCAGCTCTGGTCGAAATCCTCGTAAAGCGTCCGCGAGCCGGCCAGCCAGCGCGCTTCGAGCAGCGCAGTCTTGACCGTGATGTCGCGCTCGGCCTCGTCCAGGCACTGCTTGACGCTGCGCACGCTGTGGCCGATGTCGAGGCCGATGTCCCACAGCAGGCCGACCAGCTGTTCCAGACGCGGCGCCGTCGCGGCGTCGCAAGCCGTGTGCTCGTCGTCGGGGACCAGGATCAGCAGGTCGACGTCCGAGCCGGGATACAGCTGTCCCCGGCCATAGCCGCCGACCGCGGCCAGCGTGCATTCGGCGGGCATGGCCAGCGCCTGCCAGACATCCCGCAGCACGCTATCCACCAATGCGGCGCGGCCATCGAGCAGGGCGGCGCCGTGCCTGTCTTCGCGCCAGGCCGCGTTGAGTTGCTGCTGCCCGGCGGCCAGGCGCTGGCGCGCCGACGCGGCAAGCTGGCGCAGATCGCCCATGCTCAGGGCGTGATGCGGATGTGCGGCGGGCAGGGCGGCGCGCCGGCGGACATGGTCATCACCTCGACGCCGGTTTCGGTGACGCAGATGGTGTGTTCCCATTGCGCGGACAGGCTGCGGTCCTTGGTGACGATGGTCCAGCCGTCGGGCAGCTCGGAGATTGCCGCCTTGCCGGCATTGATCATCGGCTCGATGGTGAACACCATGCCCGGCACCAGCAGCGGACCATCGCTGGCCTTGCCGTAGTGCAGCACCTGCGGTTCCTCGTGGAAATTGCGGCCGATGCCGTGGCCGCAGAATTCGCGCACCACGGAGAAGCCGGCGCCTTCGGCATGCTTCTGGATCGCGGCGCCGACCGCGCCGAGGTGCACGCCCGGCCTGACCTGGGCGATGCCGACCCACATGCATTCGTGGGTCATGGAGACCAGCCGTTTGGCCATGATCGAGGTGTCGCCGACGCAGAAGGTGCGGCTGGTGTCGCCGTGCCAGCCGTCCTTGATGGTGGTGATGTCGAGATTGACGATGTCGCCCTTCTTCAGCACGCGGTCGTTGGGGACGCCGTGGCAGACCTGGTGATTGACCGAGGCGCAGATCGATTTCGGGTAGGGCGCATAGCCGGGCGGCGCATAGTTGAGCGGTGCCGGGATGCAGCCCTGCACATTGACCATGTAATCGTGACAAAGCCGGTCGAGTTCGGCCGTGTTTATCCCCGGCTTGACGAAGGGTTCGATGTAGTCGAGGACTTCGCCCGCCAGGCGGCAGGCAACCCGCATCTCGGCGATGTCTTGAGGGGTTTTTATGGAAATGGGCATGAACGCAGTACTTTAAGGGGAAAGGGTATTTTAACTGCACGCGGTGGCGCGGCGGGTGGCGCTGGTGCGCAACTGGTGCGCAGCAAGACCCCTTGTGGCGCATGGGAACCCGCATTCTTCGCGCAGCAGCCCGGCTGGCGCCGCCGTGGCTTGTGCCTGGCGGCTCCAGCCGCTATAATCGCGGGCTTGTTCGGGGTGGTCCCGGGCAAAATCCACACGCCCGGCGCCGATAGGGTGGCTTTGCGCAGCAGCGCAAAGCAGCACGGCCAGGCGGAGGTTCAACCCATATCGGAGATAGTTCTATGAGCACTACCATGCGCCAGATGCTGGAGGCCGGCGTTCATTTCGGCCACCAGACCCGTTTCTGGAACCCCAAGATGGCCCCGTACATTTTCGGCCATCGCAACAAGATCCACATCATCAACCTCGAAAAGACCCTGGGCAAGTACCAGGAGGCGATCGCTTTCGTGCGCAAGATGGCGGCCAAGAAGGGCACCATCCTGTTCGTCAGCACCAAGCGCCAGGCGCGCGAGATCATCGCCGAGGAAGCCCAGCGTTGCGGCATGCCTTATGTCGATGACCGCTGGCTGGGCGGCATGATGACCAACTTCAAGACCCTCAAGCTGTCGGTCAAGCGCCTCAAGGACCTTGAAACCGCCATGTCGGAAGGCAACTTCGAGAAGCTGTCGAAGAAGGAAGCCCTGACCCTGCAGCGCGAAATGGACAAGCTGCGCAAGTCCATCGGCGGCATCAAGGACATGGGCGGCCTGCCCGATGCGATTTTCATCATCGACGTCGGCTATCACAAGATCGCCATTACCGAAGCCGGCAAGCTGGGCATTCCGGTGATCGGCGTGGTCGATACCAACCATTCCCCGGAAGGCGTCAGCTACGTGATCCCGGGCAATGACGATTCCTCCGGCGCGATCCGCCTGTATGCCCGCGGCGTGGCCGATGCGATCCTCGAAGGCAAGAGCCAGGGTATCAACGAGGTGGTGCAGCAGCTGGCTGGCGACGACGAGTTCGTCGAAGTCCCGGACGCGGCAGCGTAAGCACGCGCAGCACAGAGGCGCAGAGATGCGGGGTAGGAGCCTTTTCATGCTCCCTGCCTCCGCGTCGCTGTGGTGAAAGCATTTGATTCTGGAGTAAAGCAATGGCGGAAATTACCGCAAGCATGGTCAAGGAACTGCGCGAGAAGACCGACGCGCCGATGATGGAATGCAAGAAGGCGCTGACCGAAGCGGCCGGCGACATGGCCAAGGCCGAGGAGATCCTGCGCGTCAAGCTCGGCAACAAGGCGAGCAAGGCCGCGACCCGCATTGCCGCGGAAGGCGTGGTGGCGATCCACATCGCCGGCGACGGCAAGCTGGGCAGCATTTTCGAAATCAACAGCGAGACCGACTTCGTCGCCAAGAATGACGAGTTCCTCAAGCTGGCCGCCGATTGCGCGCGGCTGGTTGCCGAGAAGAATCCGGCCGACGTCGCCGCCTTGTCGGCGCTGGCGCTGGGCGAGGGCACGGTCGAATCGACCCGCACCGCGCTGGTGGGCAAGATCGGCGAGAACATGAGCATCCGCCGCTTCGTCCGCGTTGCGGCCAAGGGCAAGCTGGCGTCCTACATCCACGGCGGTTCCAAGATCGGCGTGCTGGTCGACGTGGTCGGCGGCGACGAACAGCTGGCCAAGGACCTGGCGATGCACATCGCGGCCTCGAAGCCGAAGTCGCTGGATTCGTCGGGCGTGCCGGCCGAGTTGCTGGACATGGAACGCCGCATCGCCATCGAAAAGGCGCGCGAAGCCGGCAAGCCGGAAGCCATGCTGGAAAAGATCGCCGAAGGCACGGTGCAGAAATACCTCAAGGACGTGACACTGCTGGGCCAGGTCTTCGTCAAGGCCGAGGACGGCAAGCAGACCATCGAACAGCTGCTGAAGGCCAGGGGCGCTTCGGTGGCCGGCTTCGCCCTGTTCATCGTCGGCGAGGGCATCGAGAAGAAGGTCAACGACTTCGCCGCCGAAGTGGCTGCGCAGGCGGCCGCTGCCGCAGGCAACAAGTAATAGCCGGCACGCCATGACCGCACCGAAATTCCGCCGCATCCTGCTCAAGCTTTCGGGCGAGGCACTGATGGGTGACGATGCCTACGGCATCAACACGGCGATGCTGGCCAGCATCGTGGCGGAAATCAAGGCAGTCACCGATCTCGGCGTCGAAGTCGGCGTGGTCATCGGCGGCGGCAACATCTTTCGCGGCATCGCCGGCACGTCGACCGGCATGGATCGCGCCACGGCGGACTACATGGGCATGCTGGCGACGGTGATGAACGCCATGGCGCTGTCGGATGCCATGCGCCAGGCCGGCATCAATGCCCGCGTGCAGTCGGCGCTGAACATCGAGCAGGTGGTCGAGCCCTATATTCGCGGCAAGGCGATCCGCTACCTCGAAGAGGGCAAGGTGGTGATTTTCGGCGCCGGCACCGGCAACCCCTTTTTCACCACCGATACCGCGGCGGCCTTGCGCGGCTCGGAAATCGGTGCCGAGATCGTGCTCAAGGCGACCAAGGTCGATGGCATCTACACGGCAGATCCGAAGAAGGATCCGACGGCCACCCGCTTTGCCCGCATCAGCTTCGACGAAGCGATCAACCGCAATCTCGCGGTGCTGGATGCCACGGCATTCGCCCTGTGCCGCGACCAGAAATTGCCGATCAACGTGTTCTCGATCTTCAAGGCCGGCGCGCTGAAGCGCGTGGTAATGGGCGAGGACGAGGGCACCCTGGTTCACGTTTAGGACTTTTGGACTTTAGGAGTGGGGGCATGATTCCCGAACTGAAAAAGACGTCCGAACAGAAAATGCAGAAAAGCCTCGAGGCGCTCAAGGCCGACCTGGGCAAGGTGCGCACCGGACGCGCACACACCGGCATCCTTGATCACGTCATGGTCGATTACTACGGCTCCCCGGTGGCGATCACCCAGGTCGCCAACGTGACCCTGATCGACGCCCGCACCATCGGCGTCCAGCCCTGGGAAAAGCCGATGGTGGGGAAGGTTGAGAAGGCCATTCGCGATTCCGACCTGGGGCTGAATCCCTCATCGCAGGGCGAGATCATTCGCGTGCCGATGCCGGCTTTGACCGAGGAGCGCCGGCGCGACCTGATCAAGGTGATCAAGCACGAAGGCGAGAACGCCAAGGTGGCGATCCGCAACCTGCGCCGCGATGCGATCTCGCACCTCAAGGACGCACTGAAGAAGAAGGAAGTGTCCGAGGACGACGAGCGTCGCGCCCAGGACGATATCCAGAGGCTGACCGACCGCTATGTCGCGGAAGTGGATCGGGCACTGGCGGAAAAAGAGAAGGACTTGATGGCGATCTGATTCAGGATCGCCGGCAAGACGATCCGGTTGCGCAGCAGCTTCATCCACTGGCTCTGAGAGGGTGTCATGGCAGGAAATTTCACCAGCTCGACGCAGGCCATTCCCGACGTGGGCAATGTGCCGCGCCACATCGCCATCATCATGGACGGCAACGGCCGCTGGGCCAAGAAGCGCTTCATGCCGCGTGTCGCCGGGCACAAGCGCGGCGTCGAGACGGTGCGCGCCATGGTCAAGGCCTGCATTGCGCGGGGCGTCGAATACCTCACCCTGTTCGCATTTTCCTCGGAGAACTGGCGGCGTCCGGCCGAAGAAGTTTCCTTCCTGATGAACCTGTTCATCAGCGCCTTGCAGGGCGAGATCGGCAAGCTGCACGCCAACGGTGTCCGGCTCAAGGTGGTCGGCGACCTCGCCGCCTTCGAGCCGCGCCTGGTGGCGCTGATCCGCGAAGGCGAGGCCAAGACCGCCAACAACTTTCGCCTGACGCTGACCATCGCCGCCAACTATGGCGGGCGCTGGGACATCCTGCAGGCCATGAACCAGCTGGCGCTGGCGCATCCTGAAAAAGTCGGCTGCTTCGGTGAGGCCGACCTGGCGCCGCATTTGATGATGGCCTATGCGCCGGAGCCGGATCTGTTCATCCGCACCGGCGGCGAGCAGCGCATCAGCAACTTCCTGCTCTGGCAACTGGCCTACAGCGAACTGCATTTCACCGATACCCTGTGGCCGGATTTCGACGATGCGGCGCTGGATGCCGCAATCAGTTCCTACCGCCGGCGCGAGCGCCGCTTCGGGCGCACCAGCGAGCAACTGGTGGGACCGGCGGCCGCCGTCGCGCCAGCGCCGACTCTTGCGTCTCCGTCCGCAGGCACCGATGCTTAAAACGCGGGTCACCACCGCGCTGCTGCTGGTCGCCGGTCTCGCGCTGATCCTGTTTGCCCTGCCGCCGCTGGCGGCGGTGCTGGGCTTTGCCGCCATCGCCGCGCTGGCGGCATGGGAGTGGGGCGGACTGATGCGCCAGGACCAGCCGGCGCGCTTCATGTATGCGTTTGTGCTGCTGCTGTTCTGCTGGCAACTGACGGTGGGTGCGCCGCAACTGGTCCCGGTATTGCTGGGCGTGTCGGCGGCATTCTGGATCCTGGTCGTGCCGCTGTGGTTCCGCTTCAAATGGACGCTGGCCGGCAACGATTTCTTCGGCTACCTGCTCGGCGCCCTGGTGATCCTGCCGACCTGGGCTGCCATGGTGGCCCTGCACGCGGTGAGTACCTGGCTGCTGCTGGCGGCCATGGCGCTGGTCTGGGTTGCGGACATTTCCGCCTATTTCGCCGGTCGGGCCTTCGGCAAGCACAAGCTGGCGCCGACCATCAGCCCCGGCAAGACCTGGGAGGGCGTGGCGGGCGCCGTGGTCGGCGTCATGATCTATGGCGGCGTCGTGTTGAGCTGGTCGCCGCTCGCCGGGCAGGTGCCGCTGCCGGTGCCGCTGCTGGTACTGCTGCTGATCCTGCTCACGGCAGTGAGCGTGATGGGCGACTTGTTCGAGTCGCTGCTGAAGCGCCAGGCCGGCGTCAAGGACAGCAGCAATCTGCTGCCCGGGCATGGCGGCGTGCTCGACCGCATCGATGCGCTGACTTCGGCCTTGCCGCTGGCGGCGCTGATTTTGTATTTCGTCCGCACATGAAACTGACTGTTCTTGGCGCCACGGGTTCCATCGGTGTCAGCACGCTCGACGTGGTGGCGCGCCATCCCGATCGCTTCGAAGTGGTGGCGCTCACCGGGCACAGCCGGGTGGACGTGCTTGCCGCCCAGTGCCTGCAGTTCCGTCCGGCCTTTGCCGTGGTCGGCGCCGCAAGCGATGCGCAGCGCCTTGAACTGCTGCTGAAGAACGCCGGCTCGCGCACCGAAGTGCTGCACGGGGCCGCGGCCTTGAGCCAGGTCGCCAGCCTGCCCGAGGTCGATGCCGTGATGGCTGCCATCGTCGGCGCCGCGGGGCTGCCGCCGACCCTCGCTGCGGCACGTGCCGGCAAGCGCGTACTGCTGGCCAACAAGGAGGCGCTGGTGATGGCCGGCGCCGTGTTCATGGCCGAGGTGAAGCATGCCGGCGCGGTCCTGCTGCCGATCGACAGCGAGCACAACGCCGTATTCCAGTCGATGCCATACGCCTACGCCGGCGACATGGCGCGCGGCGGTGTCCGGCGCATCCTGCTGACGGCTTCCGGCGGACCGTTTCGTACCGCCTCGCACCAGGTGTTGACGCAGGTGACGCCCGAGCAGGCGGTGGCGCATCCCAACTGGGTGATGGGGCGCAAGATCTCGGTCGATTCGGCGACCATGATGAACAAGGGGCTCGAGGTGATCGAGGCGCACTGGCTGTTCAACGCGCCGGCCGACCGCATCCAGGTGGTGATCCATCCGCAGAGCGTGATCCACTCCCTGGTCGATTACGAGGACGGTTCGGTGCTGGCGCAACTGGGTAACCCGGACATGCGCACGCCGATCGCCCATGCCCTGGCCTGGCCGCAGCGGATCGATTCCGGGGTCGCGCCGCTTGATCTGTTCGCCGTGGCGCAGCTCAATTTCGAACGTCCGGACCTGGCGCGCTTCCCGTGTCTCGACCTTGCCTATCGGGCCCTGCGCGCGGAAGGCAACGCCGCGGCGGTGCTGAATGCCGCCAATGAGGTCGCCGTGGCGGCTTTCCTCGAACGCCGTTTGTCCTTTCTCGGCATCGCCGAACTGATTGCCGCCACGCTGGATGCGGTGCCGCAAGCGGCGCTGCCCGATCTGGCTGCCGTGCTCGAGGCGGACCGGCAGGGGCGCACGATGGCAACGGAAATTCTCGCGCGCCTGGGTGCCAGGTCAGCGTGAATCCGCAAATGCTGGCCTGGTACGTGGGCGCCTTCCTGGTGGCGCTGGCGGTGCTGGTGGTGGTGCATGAAATGGGTCATTACCTGGCGGCGCGGGCATGCAACGTCAAGGTGCTGCGCTTCGCCTTCGGCTTCGGCAAGGTGATCTGGATGCGCCGCCATGGTCGCGATGGCACCGAGTGGGCGATCTCGGCGTTCCCGCTGGGCGGCTACGTCAAGATGCTCGACGAGCGGGAAGGAGCGGTTGCGGCGGGCGAACTCGACCGCGCCTTCAACCGGCAATCCGTGGGTCGGCGCGCGTTCATCGTGGCGGCGGGCCCTGCGGCAAATTTTCTGCTGGCGATCCTGCTCTACTGGCTGCTGTTCATGTATGGCGTCACCGAGCTCAAGCCGCGCCTCGGCACGCCACCGGTCGGGACGCCGGCGGCGATGGCCGGCATAGGCGAGGGCGGCACGGTGCGCGCGGTGAATGGCACTCCGATCCAGACCTGGCAGGAATTGCGCTGGGAAGTCATGCGGCGGGCGCTGGACAAGGAACCCCTGCAACTCGAAGTCGCCAGCCTGCAGCGGGACATTGGCATATACCGCCTCGCCAGCGATCGCTTCGATCTGGAAGAACTGGAGAAGGATCCTCTGCGTCTGCTGGGCCTGGTCTTGTACCGGCCGCCGCTACCGGCCGTGGTAGGTAGTGTGCAGTCGGGTTCGGCTGCCGCCGAGGCGGGTTTTCGCGAAGGCGACCGGGTGCTGGCGGTCGACGGCAAGGCGATTGCGGTCTGGGCGGAACTGGCCGCCGCCGCGCGCGCAGCCGCCGGACGACCCTTGCGTATTGCCGTCGAGCGCGAGGGCAGGCAAGTGGAATTGACCGCCATTCCGCGCCTGGCGGAGGAGGGCGGGCAGAAGCTGGGACGACTGGGCCTGATGGCCAGGGAAGGCCATGGCGAGATATTCGAAATGACCACCGTGGTGAGTTACGGGCCGCTGGTATCGATCGGTCGGGCGCTGCAGCAGACCTGGGATACATCGATCCTGAGCCTGCGCATGATGGGGCGCATGCTGACCGGCGAACTTTCCTGGAAAAACCTCTCCGGTCCGGTGACGATTGCGGATTACGCCGGGCAGTCGGCGCGGCTGGGCCCCACTTATTACCTGCGCTTTCTGGCACTGATCAGCATCAGTCTCGGCGTGCTCAATCTGCTGCCGGTGCCTGTGCTGGACGGAGGGCATTTGATGTATTATCTCGTCGAGTTTCTGAAGGGGGGGCCGGTGTCAGAACGGGCTCTGGAAATCGGCCAGCAGATCGGTTTCGCCTTATTGGCGCTACTTATGGCTTTTGCCTTCTACAACGATATCAACCGTCTTGTCTCCGGCTAATTTTCGTCCAAAACACATGAACAAGAAACTGCTTGCCGGTCTGGTTTTTGCGCTGCTGGCGCGTTCCGCTTTGGCCTTCGATCCGTTCCAGATCAAGGATATTCGCGTCGAGGGGATCCAGCGCACCGAGGCCGGAACGGTGTTCTCCTACCTGCCGGTCAAGGTCGGCGACACCATGAACGACGAAAAGGCGGCGGCCGCGATCAAGGCCTTGTTCGCCACCGGCTTCTTCAAGGACGTGCGGCTGGAGATCGACGGACAGGTTCTGGTGGTGGTGCTGGAAGAACGCCCGGCGATTGCCTCGCTCGAATTCAGCGGCCTCAAGGCGTTCAAGCCGGAGGACCTGAAGAAGTCGCTGCGCGACGTCGGTCTCGCCGAGTCGCGGATTTTCGACCGCGCCATGGTCGAGCGCGCGGAACAGGAACTGAAGCGCCAGTATCTGGCGCAGGGGCATTATGCCGTTCAGGTGACGACCACGATCACGCCGCTGGAGCGCAACCGGGTCGGCGTGAACTTTGCGGTCAATGAAGGCGACATCGCCAAGATCAAGCAGATCAACATCATCGGCGCCAATGCCGTGGCGGAATCCGACCTGCTCGACCTGATGGTGCTGCGTACGCCGGGCTGGCTGACCTGGTACACCAAGAACGACCAGTATTCCAAGCAGAAGCTCGCCGGCGATCTCGAGGTCGTGCGTTCGTATTACCTTGATCGCGGCTACCTCGAATTCAACATCGAGTCGACCCAGGTTTCGATTTCGCCCGACAAGCAGGACATTTACATCACCATCAACATCACCGAGGGCGAGAAATATACCGTCTCCTCGGTCAAGCTGGCCGGCCAGTTGCTGTTGCCCGAGGAGGAGCTGACCAAGCTGGTTCAGGTCAGGCCCGGCGAAGTGTTCTCGCGCGAAAAAATGGCCGACACTACCAAGGCCATCAGCGAACGCCTGGGCAACGAGGGTTATGCCTTTGCCAACGTCAATGCGGCCCCCGAGCTGAACAAGGAAAAGCGCGAAGTGGCGTTCACCGTGTTCATCGATCCGGGCCGCCGGGTCTACGTGCGGCGCATCAATGTGACCGGCAATACGCGGACGCGCGATGAAGTGGTGCGCCGCGAATTGCGCCAGGCCGAGTCCAGCTGGTACGACGGCGAGAAGATCAACAAGTCGCGCACGCGCGTCGATCGCCTGGGCTATTTCGACGAAGTGAGCGTGGAAACGCCGCCGGTCGCCGGCACCACCGACCAGGTCGACGTCGAGGTCAAGGTCAAGGAAAAGCCCACCGGCAACATCATGCTCGGCGCGGGTTTTTCCAGTGCCGAGAAGTTCACGCTGTCGGGTTCGGTGCAGCAGCAGAACCTGTTCGGCAGCGGCAAGCATGTCGGCGTCCAGGTCAGCACCAGCAAGTCGAACAAGGTCTATTCACTGTCGCATACCGATCCGTATTTCACGGTCGATGGCGTCAGCCTGGGTTTTGACCTCTATCTTCGCAACACCGATACCAGCTCCCTTTCGGTCGGCAGCTTCGGTTCCGATTCGATGGGTGCGGGCCTGCGCTGGGGCCTGCCGATCGGCGAAGAGGACTATCTCAACCTCGGCTTGTCGGTCGATCGCACCAAACTCAAGACCGATGCCAACAGTCCGCTGCGCTATCAGGACTATGTCGCCCGCTTCGGCGACAAGAGCAATACCCTGCTGGCCAACGTAGGCTGGCAGAAGGATGCGCGCGACAGCCTGCTGGTGACTACCAAGGGTACCCTGCAGCGGGCCACCGTCGAGGTGTCATTGCCGGGCAGCACGGCGACTTATGTCCGCGCCACTTACCAGCACCAGCATTTCTTTCCGCTGGATCGCAAGCTGACGCTGGCACTGAATGGCGAGGTCGGCCTGGCCCAGAAATATGGCGACAAGGAACTGCCCTTCTTCAAGAATTTCTACGCCGGCGGCATCGGTTCGGTGCGCGGCTTCGAGTCCGGTTCGCTCGGGCCGCGCGATCTTGCCACCGGCGAAGCCGTGGGCGGCAGCAAGCGGCTGATCGGCAACGTCGAACTCCTGTTCCCCGTCCCCGGCATGGGGCGCGACAATTCGATGCGTCTCTCCGGCTTCCTCGATGCCGGCAATGTCTGGGGCTATGACACCAAGTTCAGTCTGGAGAGCCTGCGTTACAGTGGCGGGATTGCGCTTTCGTGGAATTCGCCGATGGGCCCGCTCAAGTTCTCCTATGCCAATCCGTTCAACAAGAAAGCCGAAGACAAGGTACAGCGTCTGCAGTTCCAGATGGGCTCGGTCTTTTGACCCCCTCCTTTTAGCGAGAAAGTCATGCTGAAGAAATACATTTGTGCCGGTGTCGTCCTCTTGAGCTTTTCTGCCGCGGTTCTGGCGGAAAGCAAGATCGGCTTCGTCAATAGCCAGAAGATCCTCAACGACGCGCCGCAGGCGGCGCGGGCCAAGAAGAAGATCGAAAAGGATTTCGAGAAGCGCGACCAGGATTTGCAGCGCATCGCCAAGCAGTTGCAGGGCATGCAGGAGAATCTCGACAAGAACGCGGTGACCATGGGCGAGAGCGAACGGCGTACCAAGGAACGCGAATTCGGCGACCTCAATCGCGACTTCCAGCGCAAGCAGCGCGAGTTCCGCGAGGACCTGAGCCAGAGGCAGAACGAGGAAATGGCCGCGATTTTCGAGCGCGTTAACAAGATCATCAAGCAGATCGCCGAAGCCGAGAAGTACGACGTAATTTTCCAGGAGGCGGTCTACGCCAACCCGCGCATCGACATCACCGACAAGGTGATCAAGGCGCTGGGCGACGGCACCAAATGAAAAAGCAAAGGCGGCAAGAACGCCCGCCCCCTCCCGTCCTCCCCCTCGCGGGGGAGGCTACCAATCTGCTCGCTTCGCTCGATGGTGACGGGGTGCTTCGTCCGTCGCGTTAAGCGTATTTCACTCGAATAGGACGTCGGCGGTGGAACTGCGGCTCGACGAGATCGTCGCACGCTTCGGCGGGGAAATAGTCGGCGCCGGCGATACGGCGATTTCCGGCATCGGCACCCTGCAACAGGCCGGCCCCGGCGAGCTGGCCTTCCTCGCCAATCCGAAATACCGCCACCAGCTGGCGACCACCCGCGCCGGCGCGGTGATCATGGCGCCGCCCGCCGTCGCAGGTTTGGCGGCAGCGATCCTGACCCCGCAGCCCTATCTCTACTACGCCCGCGTCGCGCAGTGGCTGAATCCGCCGCCCGCCGCTCTGGCCGGCATCCATTCAACTGCCGTGGTCGAAGGCGCTGTAGCCGCCAGCGCCAGCATCGGGCCCAATGTCTGGATCGGGCCCGGTGCGGTAATTGGTGATGGCGCCATCATCGGCGCCAACTGCAGCATCGCTGAGGGCGTGACGATCGGCCCCGGCAGCCGCCTGGCCACCAATGTGGCGATCTATGCGGACTGCCATCTTGGGGCGCGCTGCCTGGTCCATGCGGGGGCGGTGATCGGTGCCGACGGCTTCGGTTTTGCGCGTGAGGCGGAGGGCGCCTGGGTCAAGATCCCGCAAGTCGGCCGCGTGCTGATCGGCGACGATGTCGAGATCGGCGCCGGTACCACGATCGACCGCGGCGCTCTCGGTGACACGGTGATCGCCGACGGGGTCAAGCTCGACAACCAGATCCAGGTCGGGCACAACGTGCACATCGGCGTCCATACCGCGATGGCGGGCTGCGTCGGCATCGCCGGCAGCGCCGTGATCGGCGCACGCTGCACGGTGGGTGGCGGCGCGGTGATCCTGGGACATCTGGAGATCGCCGATGACGTCAATGTGGCGGCCGGAACGCTGGTGGCGAAGTCGATCGGCAAGGCCGGGACCTACAGCGGTGCAGTGCCTTTCCTCGCCCATGGCGATTGGCTCAAGAATTTTTCGCGGTTGCGCCATCTTGACGCGATGGCCGATAAAATCCGTGCCCTCGAACAGCGGCTCGCCGCACTGGAGAACAAATCATGAGCAATTCCACTGCCGCCGCGGCAAGCGATTCCCGCATGGACATTCACGAAATCCTCGATTACCTTCCGCATCGCTATCCCTTCCTGCTGGTCGATCGCGTGCTCGAAGTGATTCCCGGCGAGCGCATCACTGCCTTGAAGAACGTCAGCATGAATGAGCCGTTCTTTCCCGGCCACTATCCGCATCATCCGGTGATGCCCGGCGTGCTGGTGGTCGAGGCGATGGCACAGACGGCGGCGATCCTGTCCTTCAAGACCATGGACAGCAAGCCCGACGACAAGTCGGTCTACTACTTCGTCGGCATCGACAATGCCCGCTTCAAGAAACCGGTCGGTCCCGGCGACCAGCTGGTGATCGACGTTGCGCTTTCCGCCAACAAACGCGGCATCTGGAAATTCTCGGCGACGGCGAAGGTCGACGGGCAGGTGGCGGCGGAAGCCGACCTGATCTGCGCCGTGCGTCCCACGCCCTGATGAGCGCCCCGCCCGGCCGCCCGCAGGGGCGCCAGCCAAAGCATGGAGCCGCGTCGCGGCGAACCACCGTCACGCCTCCCTTGGGGCGGGGCTGGGGGAGGGTATTCATATGAGCATCCATTCCACCGCCATCGTCCATCCGGCGGCGAAGCTCGGCCGCGGCGTGGTGGTCGGCCCCTATTCGATCGTCGGCGAGCATGTCGAGATCGGCGAGCATACGGTGATCGGCCCCCATGTCGTTGTCACCGGACACACCAGGATCGGCAGCGACAACCGGATTTTCCAGTACTGTTCCATCGGCGAGCAGCCGCAGGACAAGAAATATGCAGGTGAACCGACACGCCTCGAAATCGGCGACCGCAACACCATCCGCGAGTTCTGCACCTTCAACTGCGGCACCGCGCAGGATGCCGGCGTGACGCGGCTTGGCAATGACAACTGGATCATGGCTTACGTACACCTGGCGCACGATTGCCAGGTCGGCAACCAGACCATCTTCGCCAACAACGCGCAGATCGCCGGCCACGTCCATGTCGCGGACTGGGCCATCCTCGGCGCCTTCACGGCGGTGCATCAGTTCGTGCGCATCGGCGCGCACAGCATCACGGCGATGGGCACCATCCTGCTGCAGGACCTGCCGCCCTTCGTCATGGCCGCCGGCAATCCTGCCGAACCACGCACCATCAATGCCGAGGGCCTCAAGCGTCGCGGTTTCTCGGCCGATGCTGTGGTCGCGGTCAAGCGCGCCTACAAGACACTGTACAAGAGCGGCATGTCGCTCGACGATGCGCGCGCCGCCGTCGCCACAGAGTCGGCCGCGGTACCGGAACTGGCCTTGCTGGTCGATTTCCTCGCGGCTCCCGGACGCGGGATCATTCGCTGATGGTACGGATTGCCATGGTGGCCGGCGAAGCCTCCAGCGACCAGCTTGCCGCCCACCTGATCACCGCCCTCAAGCAGCATTTGCCGCAGGCGCAGTTCTATGGCATCGGCGGGCCGAAGATGCAGCGCGAAGGCTTCGATTCGCTGTGGCCGGCGGAGATGCTGGCGGTGCGCGGCTATGCCGAAGTCCTGCGCCATTACCGGGCCATCACCCGCATGCGCCGACAACTCCTGCGCCGCCTGTTGCAGGACAAGCCGGATGTCTTCATCGGTGTCGACGGCTCGGACTTCAACCTTTGGCTGGAAAAACGCCTCAAGGCCAGCGGCATTCCCACCATCCATTTCGTCAGTCCCTCGATCTGGGCCTGGCGCCGCAAGCGGATGAGCCGGATCGTCGAATCGGTCAGCCACATTCTCGCCCTGTATCCATTCGAACCCGAGTTGTATCGGGGTACTCCGGTCAAGTGCAGCTATGTCGGGCATCCGCTGGCCGATGTGATTCCGCTGCAGATAGACCAGCGCGCAATACGCGAACGTCTCGGCGTGGCCGCCGATCGACCGGTGATTGCACTGCTGCCGGGCAGTCGCCAGGCCGAGCTGCATTTCATGGCCGAAACCTTCATCGAGACCGCCAAGCTGCTGCTGGCGCGCCATCCGAAATTGCAGTTCCTGGTGCCGCTTGTATCGCGCGAGACGCGGCTGCAGTTCGAAACGGCGTTATGGAAACTCAAGGCCGACGAACTGCCGTTCACCCTGATGTTCGGTCATGCCGCCGATGCCGTCGCCGCCAGCGATCTCGCGCTGGTGGCGAGCGGCACTGCGACGCTGGAAACCGCGCTGGTCGGCCGGCCGATGGTGATCGCCTACAAGATGTCGCCGTGGTCCTGGCGCCTGATGCGCGGCATGCGTTACCTGCCCTGGATCGGGTTGCCGAATATCCTCGCCGGCCGCTATGTCGTGCCGGAGTTCCTGCAGGACGAGGCGAACCCGGAGAATTTGGCACAGGCACTGGGCAATCTGCTGGTCGATCGCCAGGCCGGCGCTGCGATTGCGCGTGTCTTCGCCGGCATCCATCGCCTGCTGCGCCAGGACACTGCGCAGAAGGCGGCCGACGCGGTACTGCCTTACCTGCAACGGGCATGATCCACTTGGTATGCGGTGTCGATGAAGCCGGCCGCGGTCCGCTCGCCGGGCCGGTCTATGCCGCCGCCGTAATCCTCGATCCGTTGCGGCCGATCATTGGCCTGGCCGATTCGAAGAAACTCTCCGAGCGCAAGCGTGAACGGTTGGCCATCGAGATCCGCGACAAGGCGCTGGCCTTCGGCATCGCCTCGGCATCGGTGGAGGAGATCGACCGCATCAACATTCTGCAGGCCACCATGCTGGCCATGTGCCGCGCCGTTGCTGCGCTGCCGCTGCAGCCGGCCGAGGCGCTGATCGACGGCAACCGCTGTCCGTCGCTGACCATGCCGGCGCGAGCCATTATTGGCGGCGACGCCACGGAGCCGGCGATTTCCGCGGCATCGATTCTGGCCAAGACGGCGCGCGACGCCGACATGCGGCGCATTCACGAGGCATTTCCCCAGTACGGCCTCGATCGGCACAAGGGCTACGATACGGCGGCGCATCGTGCCGCGCTGCTGCAGCATGGCCCGGCCAGTTTTCATCGCAGGACATTTGCACCGATCCGCGCGCTGCTTGAAGGACGCAAGTGAGCGATCCGCGCTACATCAGTTCGCGCGCAAATCCGAAGTTCAAGGCCTTGCGTGCGCTGCTCGATGATCCCCGCCGTCATGGCCGTGCCCTGGTGGATGGCGTTCATCTGGTCAGGACCTGCCTCGCCAGCGGCGTTAGCATCAGGCAGTTGCTGGTGAGCGATAGCGCGCAGCAGAACACCGAAATACTCGGTCTATTGCAGGTCGCGGATGGCATGGAGCAACTGATGCTGAGCGACAGCCTGTTCCGCGAACTGTCCGGTGTCAGCACGCCGACCGGGATTGCCGCCGTGATCGATATTCCGCTCGCACCGTCCGGCGCGCCGGACGGCGATGCGGTGCTGCTCGATGCGGTGCAGGATGCGGGCAATGTCGGTGCCATCCTGCGCACGGCGGCGGCGGCGGGCATATCCGAGGTCTTGCTGGGAGCCGGCTGTGCCGGTGCCTGGACCGCGCGCGTATTGCGTGCCGGACAGGGCGCGCATTTCTCGCTGGCGATTCGGGAACAAATGGATCTGGTTGCGGCACTGGCGACCCGTTCCGCGACGTCGATTGCAACCGTCGCGCATGGCGGCACCAGTCTCTATGACGTCGACCTCAGGCGGCCGCTGATCTGGCTGGTGGGCAACGAAGGCGCCGGCCTGTCGGCAGATCTCGTTGCGGCGGCCGACGTGCGCATCACGATTCCGCTGACCGGCGGCACCGAATCGCTGAACGTGGCGGCCGCGACGGCGATCTGCCTGTTCGAGGCGCGGCGCCAGCGGGCCCCGGGCGCGTAATCCCGTCAGGGGATTCCGGAGACATAATCCCGCCAGGGGATACCGTCTCCGGACTCTGTCGGAGACATAAAACAATCAGGCCCGCTCGTGGCGGGCCTGATGGAAAACTCGATACCCTGAGTCTTATTTTTTCTTCGCAGCCTTCTTGCCGGCAACGCTGGCCTTGAAGGTAGCACCGGCGGTGAAGCGCGGCACGGTGGTTGCGGCGATCTTGAGTTCCTTGCCCGTTTGCGGGTTGCGGCCGATACGTGCAGCACGCTTGGAGGACTTGAAGCTGCCGAAGCCGACGAGAGTGACGGTGTCACCCTTGGAGACGGCCTTGACGATGGCGGCCATGACGGCGGAGAGCGCCTTCTCGGCAGCGGCCTTGCTGATATCGGCTTCCTTGGCGGTGATTTCGATCAGTTCAGACTTGTTCATGTGTGACCTCGTGGGAGTGGTGGTGGTAGTGACGGGTTGAATTCTATGCGAATGGTAACGCAGTGTGCCAAACAATTCTTTGCCGGGGTCAAGGTTTTTTAATTATGTGTGCAGGCCCGGCAGGCGGCCGACCGGGGGGAAGGGCGCTCGCCGTTCGAATAATCTGCCGCACTGCAAAGGCTGTGCCAGCCAAAGACGATAAAATGGCATCAGGTTACCGGCGGAGGATCGCCTGATCCTGGCGGGTGACGCCGCGAACGTTTGGCGTAGGCAACGAAAGGAAGCGAAGCAGATGGAACTAGCCTGGTGGCACTGGATGGTGCTCGGCCTTGGTCTGGGCCTGGTCGAACTCGTCGTTCCCAGCTTCTTCATCATCTGGTTCGGGCTCGGGGCCCTGCTGGTCGGGGTCGCCATGCTGGTGGCACCGGGGATGGCGTTCAGCGCGCAGATCCTGTTGTGGACCCTGGCTTCCGTACTGATGACCGTGCTCTGGTTTCGGGTCTTCCGTCACGATGACAGCAAGACGCGGTCGGGTCAGGCGAACGAGGCGCTGGGCGAAATCGGCATCCTGGTGCGGGCCGTCGAGCCGCTGGGAGTGGAGTCGGCGCGCGGCGAGGTGCGTTTCCAGAAGCCGGTGATGGGTTCCGATGTCTGGCCCTGCCTCGCCGATGAAGCGATTGCGGCCGGCGAGCGGGTCAGGGTACTGGCGGTCGACGGGCAGATACTCAAAGTTGGCAAATACTGAAAGGTCGGGTCATGGGCGAGTTCGCATTTTTTGTCATTGCCGTTTTTGTCTTTGTCGCGGTCACCATCGCCAAGGGCGTGCGCATCGTGCCACAGGGCGAGGAATGGATCGTCGAGCGACTGGGCAAGTACCACTCCACGCTGCGCCCCGGCCTCAACATCATCGTTCCCTACTTCGATCAGGTGCGTTACAAGCTGACCACCAAGGACATCATTCTCGATGTGCAGGAGCAGGAGGTCATCACCAAGGACAACGCGGTGATCCTGACCAACGCGATTGCCTTCATCAAGGTCACCGATCCGATCAAGGCCGTTTACGGCGTGACGGATTTCTCCGAGGCGATCCGCAACATGATCATGACCACCTTGCGTTCGATCATCGGCGAGATGACGCTCGACGAGGCGCTCTCCAACCGCGACAAGATAAAGGCGCGGCTGCGTGAAGGCGTGGCCGACGAGGCGATCGACTGGGGCCTGACCGTGAAATCGGTCGAGATCCAGGACATCAACCCGTCCGAATCCATGCAAAAGGCCATGGAGGCGCAGGCCTCGGCCGAGCGCGAGCGCAAGGCGATGGTCACCAAGGCGGAAGGTACCAAGCAGGCGACCATCCTCAACGCCGAGGCGCAGTTGCAGGCGGCGCGGCTTTCCGCCGAGGCGCAGGTGACGCTGGCAGAGGCCTCGGCCGAGGCGATCAAACGCGTCGCCGCGGCGATCGGCACCGAGGATGCGCCGATGCGCTACATGCTGGGCGAAAAATACATTCATGCCATTGGCAATCTGGCCAAGTCGGACAATGCCAAGACGGTATTGATCCCGGCCGACATCCAGGAAACGCTGCGCGGCATCCTCGGCAGTCGCAAGTAAGCCTGACGCCCATGGCTCCGACAACCACCCGCAAATCATGAAACGCCCGCATCCTTGCCTGGCCATGGGCGAGCCAACTCGGCCCGCCCCGCTTCGCCCCGCGCGCGCGGGGTTCCCGATCAGCTCGCTGCGCTCGATATCACCAGCGACTGATCTCGCGGTATCTCGCTAAGCCGCCGTCATCATGCGCCTGCTGGCTTTCGAGACCGCGACGCGGCGCCTGTCGGTGGCCCTGTGGCAGGACGGCGAGTTGCTCGAGCGCAGCGCGGAGCTGGCCAACGGCGGCTCCGAACTGCTCTTGCCCTGGGTACGGGAGCTGCTCGCGGAAGCCGGCCTGACGCTGGCGCAAATCGATGGCATCGCCTTCGGCGCCGGCCCCGGCGGCTTCACCGGGCTGCGCCTGGCCTGTGGCGTGGCGCAGGGCCTGGCCTTCGGCCTTGATCGGCCGGTGCTGCCGGTGTCGACCCTCGAAGCGCTGGCGCTGGCCTGCGGCGAACGCGAAGTCTGGACCTGCCTCGATGCACGCATGAACGAGGTGTACTGCGCGGCGTATCGGGTCGCGGGCGACAGTGTGGAGCAGCTCATGGCGCCGGTTTGCCTGCCGCCCGCCGTGGCGCCGGCGCCGACTTTTGCCGGCGGCTGGGGCGTCGGCGACGGCTTTGCGACCTATGGTTCCGTGCTCGCCGTGCGCAAGCCCGACCTGGCGGGGCTGCATGCCGACGTATTTCCCACGGCCGCCGCCGTGCTGCGCCTGGCCGCGCCGGCGTTTGCGCAAGGCCGCACGCTTGCCGCCGCCGCGGCGCAGCCGATCTATGTGCGCGACAAGGTGGCCATGACCACCCGCGAACGACTGGCGCGCGGTGGGCTCAGATAGTGCTGCACTACCGGGTCATGACGGTCGACGATCTCGATGCGGTGGCCGAGACGGAGCGGCGGGTCTATCCTTTTCCCTGGACCCGCGGCAATTTTGCCGACTCGCTGGCGGCGAGTCATGGCGCCTGGCTGGCGCTGGAGCGCGGGCAAATGATCGGCTATGCCGTGATGATGCAGGTGCTGGACGAAGCACATCTGCTGAACATTACGGTGTTGCCAGAACTGCAGCGCAAGGGGCGCGGTTCGGCGTTGCTGCAGCACCTGTTCGGGCTGGCGCGCATGCGCCTGGCGATCCGCATGCTGCTCGAAGTGCGGCCCGGAAACATTTCCGGACAGGCCTTGTACAAGCGGCACGGCTTCGTCGAAATCGGGCGGCGCCGCGATTATTATCCGGCACATCAGGGCCGTGAGGATGCCATCGTGATGGCGCGTGAGCTATGAGTCGAGAGGGCGAACGACTGCTGCACGAGATGGGACTGGGTCCGGTCTGGAAACTGCGCGCCAAGCCTGCTGCGGCCATGCCGCCGGAAGACGCTGCGGTGGCGACTCCGGTCGCAGTTGCAGTCCCGGCGCCGGAGCTGGCGGCGGTCACGGCGACCGCTGCGCCGGTCGCCACCATGTCCTGGGACGAACTCGCCGCCACTGTCGCGGCGTGCCGCCTGTGCCCGCTGTGCGCGGCGCGCAAGCAGGCGGTGCTCGGTGTCGGCGACCGCAATGCCGACTGGCTGTTCGTCGGCGAGGGCCCCGGCGCCGAGGAAGACCAGCGTGGCGAACCCTTCGTCGGCCAGGCCGGCAAGCTGCTCGACAACATGCTGGCGGCAATCGGCCTCAAGCGCGGCCAGGACGTGTATATCGCCAATGCCGTGAAGTGCCGCCCGCCGGAAAATCGCACGCCGACGACGGAGGAGACCGCGACCTGCCGGCCTTATCTCGCGCGGCAGATCGAGTTGCTGCAACCCAGACTGATCGTCGCGCTGGGCCGGCCGGCGGCGCAGACCCTGCTGCAAAGCGACGTCAAGATCGCCGCCGCGCGCGGCAAAATCCACGACTACCGCGGCATTCCGCTGATCGTCAGCTACCACCCCGCCTATCTGCTGCGCACCCTGCTCGACAAGGCCAAGGCCTGGGAAGACCTCTGCTTCATGCGGCGCACCATGCAGACACGAAAGGACACCTGATGTCGCATGGCAACGAAGGCTCGGTGCGGGCCATTTTCTACGCGCTGGGTGCCAACTTCGGCATCGCCGTGGCGAAGTACTTCGCCGCCTTCTGGACCGGTTCCGGCTCGATGCTGGCCGAGGCGATCCACTCCACGGCCGATTGCGCCAACCAGCTGCTGTTGCTGCTGGGTCTGAAGCAGGCGCGGCGTCCCGCCAGCGCCGACTTTCCGCTGGGCCATCATCGCGTCACCTACTTCTGGTCGATGATCGTGGCGCTGATGCTGTTCTTCATGGGCGGCGCGTTTTCCGTCTACGAAGGCGTCGAGCGCCTGCTGCATCCGCAGCCGCTGCAGAATGGACTGATCGCCCTGGCGGTGCTGGGCAGTGCCGTGGTGCTGGAGGCATTCTCGCTGTGGGGCGCGTTGAGGGAAATTCGCAAGATCGCCGGCCGCCAGCCTTTCCTCGCCTGGTTCCGCGAGACGCGGCAGTCCGAACTGATGGTGGTGGCCGGCGAGGATATTGCCGCGCTGCTCGGCCTGGCGCTGGCCTTCGTCGCGGTCGCGGCCAGTGTCGTCACCGGCAATCCGCTATGGGATGCGCTGGGCACGCTGGCGATCGGCATCGTGCTGATGGTGATCGCGATCGCGGTGATGATCGAGGTCAAGGGCCTGATCGTCGGCGAATCGGCGGCGCCGCAACTGCGCGCCGAGATCGAAGTCTTTGTCGCGGCCCAGCCGGAAGTCGAGCAGGTGCTGAACGTCATCACCCTGGCCTGGGGCGACAAGGTGGTGATCGCGGTCAAGGCGCGCATGCGCGGCATGGAAACCCAGACCGGATTGCAGATGGTCGAGGCCATCAATGCCGTCGAGGCGCGCATGCAGGAGCGCTTTCCAAGTGCGCAGTGGGTGTTCTTCGAGCCGGACGTCCGCTAAGAACGGCGACTTTTCTTCGTGCATCTGGATCGCTACGTCAATACCCTCGGGCGCCATTTGAAGGCCCGCTTCGGCGAACGCGTGCGGAAGCTGGCGCTGCATGCCGGTTTCACCTGCCCCAATCGCGACGGTACGCTGGGCCGCGGCGGCTGCACGTTTTGCAGCGTGCGCTCCTTCAGCGCCAGCGATGCGGAAATCTCCGTCGCTGAGCAACTCGCGGCGCGCCGCGCGGAACTGAAGCGCGCCAGTCGCTATATCGCCTATTTCCAGGCCTATACCAGCACCTACGCCGAGGTCGAGGAATTGCGCCGCCTGTATGCCGAGGCCACCCGCGAGACCGACATCGTCGGCCTCTGCGTCGGCACCCGCCCCGATTGCGTGCCCGATTCGGTGCTGGAAATCCTGGCCGACTATCGCCA
This sequence comes from Sulfuritalea sp., assembly GCA_022842325.1. GTDB lineage: Bacteria > Pseudomonadota > Gammaproteobacteria > Burkholderiales > Rhodocyclaceae > Sulfuritalea. Next base: position 32,394 of record JALHPU010000004.1, read on the forward strand.
GCGCGGCTACGAGGTGTGGCTGGAACTGGGCCTGCAAAGCGCGCATGAGGAAACCCTGCGCCGGATCAATCGCGGCCACGGCTTCGCGGCCTACGCGGATGCGGTGTCACGCGCCCATCGCCACGGGGTCCCGGTGTGCACCCACCTGATTCTCGGCCTGCCCGGGGAATCGGCGGTCATGTGCCGCGAGACGCACCGCCGCGTTCTGGAACTCGGTGTCGGCGGCCTCAAGCTGCATCCGCTGATGATCGTCAAGGGCAGTGTCATGGCTGCCCAGCATTCACGCGGTGAACTGCAGGCGCCGCTGATCGGAGACTATGCCGGCATGGCGGCCGAACTGATCCGGCGGACGCCGCCGGAGATCGTGTTTCACCGGGTCACGGCTACCGCCCGGGAACCGACGCTGATCGCGCCGGACTGGTGCCATACCTCGTGGCCCGCGATCCATGCCATATGCGAAGACCTGATGCAAGACGGCATGCAGGGCTGCCATGCGAATCAGTGATGTGACACGTCTTCCAGATGGGCGACGTCGTCGCGCTCGCGCTGGTTGATCTCGTGCTGGCGTTTGACCAGCCACATGGTGCCGGCGACGAACAGGCCGAAGAGGACGATGATCCAGTAGATCGACAGCTTGGCCGTCAGCAGCACCGAATAGGTGCTGGTCATGATCAGGATTGAAAGATTCTCGTTGAAGTTCTGCACCGCGATGGAGTGCCCTGCGCCCATCAGGATGTGGCCGCGATGCTGCAACAGCGCGTTCATCGGCACCACGAAAAAGCCCGAGAAGATGCCGATCAGCACCAGCAGCGGCGCCGCCAGCCACATGTCGCGCACACCGATCATGATGATGACGCCGACGCCCATGGCGATGCCGAGCGGGATCACGCGCACCGACTTCTTCAGGGTGATCATGCGCGCCGCGAGGATGGCGCCGATCGCCACGCCGACCGCCACCACGCCCTGCAGCATGCTGGCCTTGGACAGGTCGAGATTCAAGGCCACCTTGGCCCACTCGAGCACGATGAACTGCAGCGTCGCTCCGGCGCCCCAGAACAGGGTGGTGACGGCCAGCGAGATCTGTCCCAGCTTGTCGCGCCAGAGCAGCTTCAGGCAGTGGTTGAATTCATGGAACAGATACACGGGATTCTTTTTCAGCGGCTTGTGGTCGACGCCGGTATCCGGAATGTAAAGATTGAACAAGGCGGCGATCAGGTAGAGCGTGCCGACGATGATCAGTGTCATCTCGGCGACGGTATCGACCCCGGTCTCTATGACCGGAAAGTCCAGCGCGAGCAACCCGTGAGCGATTTCCGGCTTGATCAGCGCGCCGCCCAGCACCACGCCGAGAATGATCGCGCCGACCGTGAGGCCTTCGATCCAGCCATTGGCGACCACCAGCAGGCGGTGCGGCAGGTATTCGGTAAGGATGCCGTACTTGGCCGGCGAATAGGCGGCGGCGCCGAGTCCGACCACGGCATAGGCCAGCAGCGGATGCATGTCGAAGAACATCAGGCTGCAGCCGAACACCTTGATGCCATTGCTGATGAACATGACCCGCCATTTCGGCATGGAGTCGGCAAAGGCGCCGACGAAGGCCGCCAGCGCGACATAGGAAACGGTGAAAAAGGTTTTCAGCAGTGGTTCGTATTCCGCGGGGGCGTGCATGTCGCGCAGGATGGCGATGGCGGCGATCAGCAGGGCATTGTCGGCCAGCGCGGAAAAAAATTGCGCTGCCATGATGATGTAAAAACCAGGACTCATTGAATCGCGACGCGGGAGAATATTTTGGCCGTAAAGGGCTTTGGGACCGGTGGTCCGGTCGCGTTTTGGTCTGCGGGTTTATAGCACGAAAGGGATGACGGATTTGCGATGTTGCGGTGCAGCAGGGGCGATATACGAAAGGCATAGATCTGCATTGCCGGCACAGCGGGTGGATTCCGTCAGGGGATATTGGGGGTTGCGGGGACCTATTCCACCAAGGGATACCGTCCCCTCCACAGGGTTTCGGGGACATAAATTGCGCTCATGAGGGATGATTTGTGATTGAATACCGCCCAAACAGCAATTCTTCAATTTGGAGGTAGCGGGTATGGCCGATCGCCGGCTTCAGGTTTTTCACGCGGTTGCCAAGCAGTTGTCGTTCACCAAGGCAGCCGAAGTGCTGTTCATGACGCAACCGGCTGTGACGTTTCAGATCAAGCAGCTGGAAGAGCATTTCAATACGCGGCTGTTCGATCGCGGTCATGGACGCATTGCGCTGACGCCTGCCGGTGAAGTCGTGCTCGGCTATGCGGAACGAATTCTCGGACTTTCCTCGGAAATGGACGTGCGCCTGTCCGAACTGACGGGCGAAATCAGCGGCTCCCTGATGGTCGGCGCCTCGACCACGATCGCCGAATTCATGCTGCCCGGCATCCTCGGCGAATTCAAATCGACCTACCCGAGCGTGCGCTCGCGTCTGATGGTCGGCAATTCCGAGTCGATCGAGAATCGCGTCATCGAGCACACCATCGACATCGGCTTCATCGAGTCCCTGTCGCATGAGCCGAACCTGGAATGCGAGGTGTGCTGCGACGACGAACTGGTGGTGATCTGCCATCCGCGTTTTCCGCTGGCGCGGCACAAGGAACTGACGCCGCAGAAACTCCTGGAGCATGCCTTCATTTCCCGCGAGCCCGGTTCCGGCACGCGCGAATTCACCGAAAACTACCTGCGCCATGCGGGGGTCGCCCTCGATCAGCTGAATGTGGTGATGGAACTTGGCAGCCCGATTGCGCTTAACGGCGTGGTGGAGACCGGACTGGGTTTCGCCATCGCGTCGCGTGCTTCGGTGAGCAAGGAGCAGCGGCTGGGCGACATCGTGGCGATACCGCTCAAGCCGCGCCTGATTCGCACGCTGTCGATGGTGTACCCGAAGGAAAAGTTCCGCTCGCGGCTGGTGGCCACGTTTGTCGAATTCGCTTCCAACCGGCTCAGGGCCCTGATCTCGAAGAAGACCGCGTAGCGGATATGTCGCGACCGATACGCGCACGCCTGGACTGGGCGGCGCTGCGCCACAACCACAGCATAGTTAAGCGGCATGCCGGCGCGGCCCGGGTCTGGAGCGTGCTCAAGGCCGACGCCTATGGTCATGGCCTGATGTCGGCAGCGCAGGCCTTGCGCGAGGTCACCGACGGCTTTGCGCTGGTGGAGCTCGAAGGCGCCATGGCCTTGCGCGACGCCGGATTTTCCCAACCGATCCTGATGCTGGAAGGCCCTTACCAGGCCGACGACCTGCCCCTGTTTGCCGAGCTCGAGCTGACGCCCGTGCTGCACACGATGTGGCAGGTCGAGGCACTGATCAATGCCGGCCTGCCGCTGCGCCTGCCGGTCTATCTCAAGCTCAATACCGGGATGAACCGCCTCGGCTTCGATGCCGGCGAATTTCATTCCGCCCTGGATCGGCTGGCGGTCGCCGATTGCATCGATGCCGTGACGCTGATGACACATTTTTCCGATGCCGACGAGGCGCGCGGCGTCGAGCAGCAACTGCAGCGTTTTCACGCCATGGCGGGAGGCCGCGCGCTGCCGACCTCGCTGGCCAACTCGGCGGCCTTGCTGCGGTTTCCCGAAGCCATCGGCGACTGGGTGCGCCCCGGCATCATGCTCTACGGTTCTTCGCCGTTCCCTGCGATGCAAACGGCGGCCGCACTCGGATTGCAGCCGGTGATGACGCTGGAGAGCGAACTGATCGCAGTGCGCGAACTCATCCCCGGCGATACGGTGGGCTACGGCAGCAGTTTCACCGCCGAGCGCCCGATGCGCATCGGCGTGGTGGCCTGCGGTTATGGCGACGGCTATCCGCGCCACGCGCCGACCGGCACCCCGGTGCAGGTCGCGGGACAGCGCACGCGGACCCTGGGCCGCGTCTCGATGGACAAGATCTGCGTCGACCTCGGCGACTTGCCGTCAACAGTCGGCGTTGGCGACACGGTGACGCTGTGGGGCGGTGCGGGAAACATGTACCTGGCGGCCGATGACGTCGCCACGGCGGCCGGCACGGTGTCTTACGAAATGTTCTGCGCGCTTGCCGCGCGTGTGTCCATCGACGAAGTCGATTGATCCGATGGCCAAGGCGAAAACGCAGTACAGCTGCACCGAGTGCGGCGCCAGTTCGCCCAAATGGCAGGGTCAGTGCCCCGGCTGCGGCCAATGGAACACCCTGGTCGAGGCGGTGATCGAAACCGCGCAGCCGGCGGGGCGCAACTTCGCCGCGCTGGGCGGCGCCAGCGGTCTGCAGATGCTGGCAGAAATACGGCCGCGCGAGGAACCGCGCCAGCCCACCGGCGTCGAGGAATTCGATCGCGTGCTGGGCGGCGGACTGGTCGCCGGCGGCGTGGTGCTGATCGGCGGCGATCCCGGCATCGGCAAATCGACGCTGCTCTTGCAGGCCCTGGCACGTCTGGCCCAGGCCAGCGAAAACGTGCTCTACGTCTCGGGCGAGGAATCGGGCGAGCAGGTCGCGCTGCGCGCACGGCGCCTGCAGCTCGATGTCGGCCGCATGCAGCTGCTGGCCGAGATCAACCTCGAGAAAATCCTCGCCACCCTGGTCAAGCTGCGCCCGGCCGTGGCGGTGATCGACTCGATCCAGACCGTCTGGTCGGATGCCATGCAGTCGGCGCCGGGCTCGGTGGCGCAGGTGCGCGAATGCGCGGCGCAGCTGACGCGCTTCGCCAAGCAGAGCGGTACCTGCGTGATCCTGGTCGGCCATGTCACCAAGGAAGGCAGCCTTGCAGGGCCGCGCGTGCTGGAGCACATGGTCGATACGGTGCTGTATTTCGAGGGCGACACGCATTCGAGTTTTCGCCTGGTGCGCGCGGTGAAGAACCGCTTCGGCGCGGTCAATGAACTCGGCGTCTTCGCCATGACCGAGAAGGGCCTGCGCGGCGTCGCCAATCCCTCGGCGCTGTTCCTTTCGCAGCACTCGCTGGAGGTCGCCGGTTCCTGCGTATTGTGTACCCAGGAAGGCACGCGGCCGCTGCTGGTGGAAATCCAGGCGCTGGTCGATGGCTCGCAGGCGCCGAGCCCGCGCCGGCTGGCGGTCGGTCTCGAACAGAATCGCCTGGCGATGCTGCTGGCGATTTTGCACCGTCATGCCGGCATCGTCTGCGGCGACCAGGACGTGTTCGTCAATGCCGTCGGCGGCGTCAAGATCGCCGAGCCGGCGGCCGACCTCGCGGTGCTGTTGGCCATCGTTTCCTCGCTGCGCAACAAGCCCTTGCCGGGCAAGCTGGTGGTGTTCGGCGAAGTCGGCCTGGCCGGCGAAATCCGCCCCGCGCCGCGCGGCCAGGAGCGCCTCAAGGAAGCTGCCAAGCTCGGCTTCAGCCACGCCATTGTGCCCAAGGCCAATGCGCCGCGTGCGGCGATCAAGGGCATCGAGGTCATTGCCCTCGACCGTGTCGAGCAGGCCATCGAGCAGATGCGCGCATGGTAATTCTCCTGTCTTCACTGCGCCTTGCGCTGCGCATGCTCGCGCGCGACTGGCGCGCCGGCGAACTCACCGTACTCGGCATCGCGCTGATGCTGGCAGTGGCGGCCTTGACCAGCGTCGGCTTCCTCACCGATCGCGTCGAGCAGGCGCTGCGCCTGCAATCCCACCAACTGCTCGGCGGCGATTTGCTGCTGACCGCCGATCATCCGTTGCCCGGGCGCTTCCGCCAGGAGGCGGCGGCGCGCGGCCTGCGCCAGGCCGAGAGCGCCACTTTCCCGAGCATGGTCAGCCTCGGCGATGCCTCGCTGCTGGCCGAAATCAAGGCCGTGTCGGCGGGCTATCCCCTGCGCGGCAGCTTGCGCACCACGCCGGTGTTGAATACCGCCGATGCCGACACGGCGCGCGTGCCGCAAGCGGGTGAGGCCTGGCCCGACGAACGTCTGGCGACCACGCTGCGCCTCGCTCCCGGCACCGAATTGGCGCTGGGAAACATTGCGGTGCGCAGCGGTCCGATCCTGACCCTGGAACCCGATCGCGGCATGAACGTGTTCGCGCTGGCACCGCGGCTGATGATCAATCTCGCCGACCTGCCGGCCACCGGCCTGATCCAGCCCGGCAGCCGGGCCAGCTACCGCCTGCACCTGGCCGGAGAAACCGCCATCGTCAAGGCCTACGAGGCTTGGGCGACGGAACAGCTCGGACGCGGCGAGAAGATCGAAAGCCTCGATAACGCGCGGCCCGAGATACGCAACGTCACCGAGCGCGCGCAGCGTTTCCTGCGCCTCGCCGCATTGCTGGCGGTGATCCTCGCCGCGGTGGCCGTGGCTCTGGCAGCCGAGCGCTACATGCGTCGCCACCTCGACGGTTGCGCGGTGATGCGCTGCATGGGCGCGTCGGGAGCGCAATTGCTGCTGATCCACGGCGGCGAATTTCTGATTTTCGGTCTCGCCGCCACCCTGGCCGGCTGCGGCGTCGGCTTTGCCGTACAGGGCGCCTTGCAGCAACTGCTGGCGGGCCTGATGGTGACCAGACTGCCGGCGCCCTCGCTGTTGCCCTGGCTGCATGGCCTGCTGGTCGGACTGACGCTGATCATCGGCTTTGCCCTGCCGCCGCTGCTGCGCCTGAAGCGGGTGCCGACGATCCGCGTGCTGCGCCGCGAGTGGAGCGGTTCGGAGCCGGCCTCGGTCGGCGCCTACCTGCTCGGCGCCATGGTGCTGGCGGCGCTGATGCTGTGGATGGCGGGCGACCTGCGCCTGGGCCTGATCGTGCTGGCCGGCTTTGTGTTCGCGCTGGGTTTCTTCGCCCTGATGGCGCGTGTGCTGCTCGCCGCGTTGGGCCGCCTGCGTCCGGCCGGCCGCGGTTATGGCTGGCGTCACGGCCTGGCCAACCTGCGCCGGCGGCTGGCGGCGACGCTGGTGCAGGCCGTGGCGCTGGCGCTGGGATTGACGGCGCTGCTGCTGCTCACCGTGGCGCGCGGCGATCTGCTCGACAGCTGGCTGGCGCGCGTGCCGGCCGACGCGCCGAACCGTTTCGCGATCAACATCCAGCCCGATCAGCGTGTCGCCATCGCCGACTTCTTCAAGGCGCGCGGTCTGCCGGCGCCGGAACTCGAGCCGATGGTGCGCGGCCGTCTGGTGCAGGTCAATGCGCAGGCCGTCGGGCCGGAGAGCTATGCCGACGATCGCGCCCAGCGTCTGGTGGATCGCGAGTTCAACCTGTCCTGGTCGGAACGGATTCCGCCGGGCAACACGGTCAGCGGCGGACGCTGGCATGGCGCGACCAGCGTCGCCGAGTTCTCCGTGGAACAGGGCCTGGCCGAGACGCTGAAACTCAAGCTCGGCGATCGCCTGACCTACGACATCGCCGGCAATCGGGTCGAAGCGGTGATCACCAGCCTGCGCAAACTCGACTGGGATTCGATGCGCGTCAATTTCTTCGTCATGTCGCCGCCGGCCGTGCTGCGGGACTATCCCGCCAGCTTCATCACCAGCTTCCACCTGCCGGCCGACAAGGCCGGCGCGATCCCTGAACTGGTGCGGGCCTTTCCCAACATTACGGTGATCGACGTCGCCGCCCTGGTCAGGCAGTTGCATGCGACGATCGATCAGGTGGCGCGTGCCGTGCAACTGGTATTCGGCTTCGCCGTGTTGGCCGGGCTGGCGGTGCTCTACGCCGCACTGCAGGCCAGCAGCGACGAACGCCGCCACGAACTGGCGGTGCTGCGCGCGCTGGGTGCACGCAGCCGGCAGCTATCCTCCGCGCTGCTCGCCGAGTTCGCCGCGCTCGGTGCGCTGGCCGGGCTGCTCGCCGGCATCGCTGCCAGCCTGATCGGCTGGGGCCTGGCACGCTTCGCCTTCCGCCTCGATTACCTGCCGCAGCCGCAGTTGTGGCTGATCGGGCTGCTGGCGGGCGTCGTGCTGGTCGTCGTCGCCGGATGGCTCGGCGCTTCATCGATGTTGCGCCAGTCGGCGCTGCCGGCACTGCGGGCGGCGCAGTAGGCTTTCAATCCGGCGCGGGATCGAGGTGGGCGATCGAGCCCGCGTAGTAATTCAGCATGTGCAATTGATCCGGCGCGGCGCGGAACAGTCCGTCCTCTTCCAGCACGATGCGGCGCAGGGTCAGCATGCGCAGGCCGACGCCGAAGGCATAGTCGTGGTCGTGGCGCGGGATGTAGAGATGGGCGCCGCGCGCTTCCAGCTCGCCCATGCGCGCATGGGCGGCGGCCTTCAGTTCCAGTTCGCTCAGCGCACGCTCCGGCTCGCGCATCAGGATGCTGGCGACCAGCGGCACCGGCAGCACCGGAATCACGCCGCCGATGGCATCCATCAGGCGCGCGGCGACCTCGCCGACAGCGTCGCGCCGCGCCGCATCGTCCAGCGTCGGAAAATGCAGATTGTGCTCGCGGGCCCAGATACGCATCGAGAGTGGCGCGCCGAAATTGACGCAGGCATAGCCGAAGCGGTGCCAGCTGCCGCCCAACATTTGCGCGGCATTGCGCAGGGCGAAGCCGGCGGTGATCGCCAGCGCGCGCAGGCCGCCCGGCCGCGCCGTCTGCGGATGCAGCTTGAGCAACTGGCTGCGGTCTTCCAGCACGCGGTCGTAGTTGATGCCGACGGGGATGAATACCAGGTCGCGGCGGCCGTCCTCGGGGCGCTCGTCGAAGGTCTTCAGCATGTAGTCGAGCAGGCCGAACTTCGGCGGACGCAGGCGGCCGTCGATGGTCAGGCCGCCTTCGGGAAACACGGCCTGGGTGACGCCGGCCTCGGAGGCCATCTGCACGTAGCGCGAGAGCACGGTGCGATAGAGCAAATCGCCCGAATTGCGCCGCACGAAATAGGCACCCATGGCGCGGATCAGTTGCTGCAGCGGCCAGATGCGCGCCCACTCGCCGACCGCGAAGGAGAGCGTGGCGCGCTCGGCGGCGAGGAAGGCGACCAGGATGTAGTCCATGTTGCTGCGATGATTGATGACGAAGACGATGGTCGATTTTGGATCGATGCGCGCCAGCCCCTGCTCGTCGACGAAGCCGATGCGCACCCGGTACAGCGCGCGCGCCGCGGCGCGGGCCAGCGCATAGCCGATGCGGTAATAGACGTAGGCATTGAAGGAGGGCACGATCTCGCGGGCGTAACGGTCGACGCGCCGCCAGACGTCGCCCAGGGTCTCGTTGCTGGCCGTGGCATGTGCCGCGGCGGCGGCCTGCACCTTGTGGTCGTGGAACAGGCGATCGATCAGCACCTGGCGCCGGGTCAGCTTGAAGGACGGCAGTTCGATCTGCAGGCGGCTGCCGATCTGGCGGATGACCAGCTTGATGCGGCGCCGGAAGAACCAGCGCATGCCCGGCACCAGCAGCATCACCAGCGCCGCCCAGGCGGCCAGCCCGGCGAGAATCAGGAACGCCCACAGTGGCATCGCAACCGTCTGGCCCATCGCCCCCCCCCCGCTGCCCATGCGGCCCGCTGCGCGGGCGCCCGCAGGGGCCGTGGCGCGATCATAGCAGCGCTGGACCGGTATCCCGCGCCCGCTGCCCGGTAGCCGGAGGGATCGCGAATCGCGATACGGGCCGCGTATGGGCGGATAAGGACTGCGTATAATGCGCGCCTTCGCCACCGGGCGGCACGCCGGCAGTAAGCGGCCGGTCAGCCCGCCGTGGCATGCTTGATGGTCGGCGCAGCGACCCCGTCCCTGGCGTGGCAATGCGGCGCAGACAAAAGCATCCCGTCCCTTTTTGCCGACTTGCGGAGACCGAAATGAGTGCAACCCAGACCCCTATTCCAGCCACCCTGATCCCTGGCGATGGCATCGGCCCCGAGATTACCGCGGCCACCGTCGAAGTTCTCGAAGCGCTCGGCGCGCCTTTCGTCTGGGAAACCCAGGTTGCCGGCCTGGCCGGTGTCACGGCCTGCGGCGATCCACTGCCGCAAGCCTGCATCGACAGCATCCGCAAGAATCGCCTGGCGCTCAAGGGGCCGCTGGAAACGCCGTCGGGCGGAGGCTATCGTTCCTCGAACGTGCGCTTGCGCGAGGAGTTCAAGCTCTACGCCAACCTGCGTCCGGCCAAGACCATCGTTCCCGGCGGTCGTTTCGAAGACATCAACCTGGTGATGGTGCGCGAGAACAACGAAGGCCTCTACATGGGCTACGAGCACTACATTCCGATCGACGGCGACCCCCACGCGGTGGGCATGTCCACCGGCATCAACACCCGCCAGGGCTGCCGCAAGATCGTCCGCTTTGCCTTCGACTACGCGGTCAAGCAGGGTCGCAAGAAGGTGACCGTGGTGCATAAGGCCAACATCATGAAGGCGCTGACCGGCATCTTCCTCGAAACCGCGCGCGAGATTTACGCCGCCGAGTACAAGGACAAGATCGTCATGGACGAGATCATCGTCGACGCCTGCGCCATGAAGCTGGTGATGAATCCCTGGCAGTTCGACGTGCTGGTCACCACCAACCTGTTCGGCGACATCCTCTCCGACCAGATGGCCGGCCTGGTCGGCGGCCTCGGCATGACGCCGGGCGCCAACATCGGTGAGGACGCGGCGATCTTCGAAGCCGTGCATGGCTCGGCGCCTGACATCGCGGGCAAGGGCATCGCCAATCCCACCGCGCTGCTGATGGCGGCCGGCATGATGCTCGATCACGTCAAGCGCAAGGATCTCGGCGACCGGCTGCGCCAAGCGATCGACGACGTGCTGAACAAGGACAATGTGCGTACCGGCGATCTCGGCGGTACCGCCACCACGGATCAGTACGCCAAGGCTCTGGTAGCGCGCATCAAGGGCTGAGTTTCAGGCGGCGGCGCGGCATCTGCCCGCGGCCGTCGCAATGCGCCGGTGCGCCGGGGCCTGATGCATAATGGGCCATGCATGCGCCATTGAACCGCTCTTCAATGCATGGCGGCCTGTCAAGCGTGTGGGCTCGCCCGGCAGTGATGTTGTTCATTGTTCTGTTCGGCGTCATGATTTCCTATGCGCTGGACTGGCGACAAGCCGAAAACAATATGGGATCCGTCGCGCGCGAACGCGGCGCTGCCCTGTTCCGCTTGGTGGAGCTGGCGCGCGACTGGAATGCCAGCCATGGCGGCGTGTATGTGCCGGTGACCGAAGCCACCCGGCCCAATCCTTACCTCGAACATCCGCAACGCGATCTGGTGACGCGCAAAGGCCTGGCGCTGACCATGATAAACCCGGCCTACATGACCCGTCAGATCGCCGAGATCGCGCAGCGGGCCGACGGCATCCAGCTGCATATCACCAGCCTGAACCCGCTGCGGCCGGCCAATGCCCCGGACCCATGGGAAGCCGAGGCGCTGCGTCGCTTCGAGACGGGGTTGGCCGAAATCACCGAGCTGATTCCGGGCGAGGTTCCGGTGCATCGCTACATGGCCCCGCTCCGGGTAAAGGCCGCCTGCCTGCAGTGCCACGAGAAACAGGGCTATGCATTGGGGCAGATCCGGGGCGGGATTTCCGTGACCATGCCGGCCGCGCATTTGCTGGAAATGCGCGATGCCGGACGGATTCGCTCGGGGGCGGTGCACCTGCTGAGCTTCGCCGTGGTTGCCGCCCTGTTGCAGTTGCTGGCAAGCCGTGCGCGCAGCCACCTCGGGGCGCTGGAACGACTCACCGACGAGCAGGAGCAGGTGATCGTCGACCGCACCCAGGCCTTGTCGCGAGCCAATACCGCGCTGGAACTCCAACTGGCGGATCGTGAGCTGGCGGCGGCCGTGTTCCAGAATGCGGCCGAGGCCATCATCGTCACCGACGAGAAGGGTAATTTCGTCCAGGTCAATCCGGCGTTTTCCAGGATGACGGGCTACGCCGCCGCCGAGGTGCTGGGCCAGCCGGCGGCACTGCTCAAGTCCGGCCGCCATCCGCCGGAGTTTTATTCGGGCATGTGGCAGAGCGTGAATCGGGAAAACGGCTGGCAGGGTGAAGTCTGGAACCGGCGCAAGAACGGCGAGCTATTCGTGGTCTGGCTCTCGATCGGGCGCGTGGCCCGCCCCGGCCAGCCGGCGCGCTTCGTGGCGACGCTGACCGACATTACGCGCAGCAAGCAACTGGAACAGGAATTGCGCCACCGCGCCTATCACGATCCGCTCACCGACCTGCCCAACCGCTCACTGTTCGCGGACCGCCTGCGCGTCGCCATTTCCCAGGCGCAGCGGCATGACCGTACCTTCGCCCTGTGCTTCATCGACCTCGACAGTTTCAAGCCGGTGAATGACAGGTTCGGCCATGCCGCCGGCGATGAACTGCTGGTGGAAACCGCCCGCCGCCTGCGTCTCGGAGTACGTGCGGCGGATACGATTGCACGCCTGGGCGGCGACGAGTTTGCCGCGATCCTGACCGAAGCCGGCTCACGAGCGGAAGTGGAAGAGGTCGCCGCGCGCATCGTCGCCGATCTGGCGCGGCCCTTCGAACTGCAGGCCGGCAGCGTCAGCATTTCCTGCAGCATCGGGATTGCCCTGTTCCCCATTCATGGTGCCGATGCCGAAGCGCTGCAGCACAACGCCGACGCCGCGCTCTACGCCGTCAAGGAATCGACGCGCAATGCCTTCCGCATCTGCCCGGATGGGGTAGCTGGCACTAACGCCTGAGCTTGGCAAAGGCCGCCGCCATGGCGCCGGCGGTTTCCGCCTCGCGCTTGCCGGTCGCCGCTTTGCCGGCCACGCTGCCGCGATTCGCCGTTGCCTGCCCGCGAAGCGGCGTTCCAGGCACGCAAGGCGAGCCAGCGCCGTCCGAGTGGATACCGCTACGCATAACTCTTGTGCCGGCTTGCGTTCCCGCTGCAGGCAGTTCGTCGGCCAGGCGCATGGTCAGCGCGATGCGCTTGCGCGGCAGATCGACTTCGAGCACCTTGACCTTGACCACGTCGCCGGCCTTGACCACCTCGTGCGGATCCTTGACGAAGCGGTTGGCGAGTGCCGAAACATGCACCAGGCCGTCCTGATGGACGCCGATATCGACAAAGGCGCCGAAGTTGGTGACGTTGGTAATCACGCCTTCGAGCAGCATCCCGGGCTGAAGATCCTTGAGGTCTTCGACACCGTCGCGGAATGACGCCGTCTTGAACTCGGGACGCGGATCGCGCCCGGGCTTTTCGAGTTCCTTGAGGATGTCCTGCACGGTCGGCAGGCCGAAGCGCTGGTCGGTGTATTTCGTCGCATCGAGCGCACGCAGCCGGCGCGTATCGCCGACCAGTTCGCGCACGCCGGCCCTGATGTCGGCGAGGATGCGCTCGACCACCGGATAGGCCTCGGGGTGCACCGCCGAAGCGTCCAGCGGATTGTCGCTGCCGCTGATGCGCAGGAAGCCGGCGGCCTGCTCGAAGGCCTTGTCGCCGAGGCGCGGCACCTGCTTCAGTTCGGCGCGCGATTTGAACGCGCCATGAGTGTCGCGGTAGCTGACGATGTTGCCGGCCAGCGTCGAGTTGAGCCCGGAAATGCGCTTGAGCAGCGCCGCGCTCGCGGTATTCACATCGACGCCGACCGAGTTCACGCAATCCTCCACCACGGCGTCGAGCGAGCGCGCCAGTCGCGACTGGTTGAGATCGTGCTGGTACTGGCCGACGCCGATCGCCTTCGGCTCGATCTTGACCAGTTCCGCCAGCGGGTCCTGCAGGCGGCGGGCGATCGACACCGCACCGCGCAAGGACACGTCGAGATCGGGAAATTCCTGCGCCGCGAGTTCGGAGGCGGAATACACCGAGGCGCCGGCTTCGGAGACGACGATCCGGGTCAGCTTGAGTTCCGGGTGGCGGCTCATCAGTTCGGCGGCCAGCTTGTCGGTTTCGCGGCTGGCGGTGCCGTTGCCGATGCTGATCAGGCCGGCGCCATGCTTATGCGCCAGCTGGCGCAGCACGGCGAGCGAGCCTTCCCAGTCGCGGCGCGGTTCGTGCGGGTAGATGGTCGCGGTGTCCACCACCTTGCCGGTGGCATCGACCACCGCCACCTTGACCCCGGTGCGGATGCCGGGATCGAGCCCGATGACGGTGTGCTGGCCGGCCGGCGCGGCCAGCAGCAGGTCGTGCAGATTGCGCGCGAAAACGCGGATGGCCTCCTCTTCGGCGCGCTCGCGCAACTGGTTCATCAGCTCGGATTCGAGGTGCAGCGAGAGCTTGACCAGCCAGGCCCAGCGCGCAGTTTCCAGCAGCCATTTGTCCGCCGCGCGGCCCTGGTCGCGGATATCAAAGTGACCGGCAACCATGCCGACGCAAGGCGAGGTCTCGGGCGGCTCGCGCAGTTCCTGTTCGGTCTTCAGGGCCAGGCGCAGGATGTCCTCCTTGCGCCCGCGCAGCAGCGCCAGCGCACGGTGCGAGGGTATGGTTTTGATGGACTCGCGGAAGTCGAACCAGTCGCGGAACTTCGCGCCTTCGGTTTCCTTGCCGGCGACGACATTGGAGGCGAGCAGGGCGTAATCATTGAGATAGCTGCGCAGTTTCGCCAGCAGCGCCGCATCCTCGCTGAAACGCTCCATCAGGATCTGGCGCGCGCCGTCGAGCGCGGCCTTGATGTCGGGCACGTGCAGCTCGGCCGGTTCCTGCTGCGGACTGAGGTACTTCGCCGCCTCGGTTTCCGGCGTCAGCGTCGGATCGGCGAACAGCGCATCAGCCAGCGGTTCGAGACCTGCCTCGCGGGCGATCTGCGCCTTGGTGCGGCGCTTCTGCTTGTAGGGCAGGTAAAGGTCTTCGAGGCGCTGCTTGGTGTCGGCGCTGGTGATCGCCGCCGCCAACTCCGGTGTCAGCTTGCCCTGTTCCTCGATCGAGAAAAGGATCGCAGCACGGCGGTCTTCGAGTTCGCGCAGATAGTTGAGGCGTTCCTCCAGATTGCGCAACTGGGTGTCATCGAGATTGTCGGTGACTTCCTTGCGATAGCGCGCGATGAAGGGCACGGTGGCGCCCTCGTCGAGCAGTTGCACGGTGGCGGCGACCTGTTGCGGGCGAACGCCGAGTTCTTCGGCAATGCGTTGCGCGATGCGCGAAGCGATGGATGACTGCATGGGTTTCCTGAAAGCGACGGGGCAGGGCGCGCACCTTACTGGCTGGCGCAGCCGAAGGCAAGTCTTGACAGCCGCCTAGTTCAAGGTGCGCGCCAGCTGGATGCGAAATTCGCGTACCAGATCATCGTATTGCGCGTTGCCGCCGAGCAGCGTGAACAAATCGAGCATGGATTTGCGCGCGGCTTCGTCCTGCCACTTGCGGTCGCGGCGCACGCATTCCAGCAGCTGTTCCAGCGCCGGCCGGTAGTCGTGGGCCAGTGCCAGTGCATGCGCCAGTTGCAGGCGGGCATCGAGGTCGCCGGCATTGGCGGCGATGCGCGCCGCGAGCGCCGCCGGATCGGCGCCGCCGCCCGCGACGAGCAGCTTCAGCCTGGCCTGCAGGGCGCCGTGCCGGGCGGCGTCCCTGGCGCGGTGCTCCAGCGCGTCGAGGATCGCCCGCGCGGCCTCTGTCCCGTGCTGGTCCAGATGGATTTCGGCAAGGTCGAGCTGTACGGCTTCGTTGGCCGGATCGAGTTCGCGCGCATCAGCCAGCAACGAGCAGGCGACGTCGCTATCGCCGCGCGCCCGAGCTTCTTGCGCGGCAATGCGCAGCGGTTCCGCGGGCGAGGGCAGCAGGCCGTCGATGAAGGCGCGGATCTGGATCTCGGGCAGCGCGCCGGTGAATTCATCGACCATTTCGCCATTGACGAAGGCCTTGACGTTGGGAATGCTGCGCACGCCGTAGCGTCCGGCGATTTCCTGATCACGATCCGAATTGAGCTTGGCCAGAACGAAGCGCCCGCCATACTCGGCGGCGAGCTTTTCCAGGATCGGCTTGAGCACGCGGCAGGGCGCGCACCACTCCGCCCAGAAGTCGACCAGCACCAGGGTGCGGTGCGAGGCGGCGATGACTTTTTCCTGAAAGTCGGCGCTGCCGACATCGAACGAAAAGGGATTCATGTGTCGCGGTGTCCGGGAATGTGGGGGCTGGATCCAGTTTCTCAGGCTTGCTGGCGGAATGCAATTCCCGGCGCCGCATGTCGCACCGTGCGCTGCCCGTGAGGCCGGCTCGCCGCTGAGGGTATAATTCCGCGCCTTGCGTTATCACCCTGCCTTCTACCCGCCCCGGTCCGTCCATCATGGCTGAATTCCTTGCCCTGCGGGGCTCTGCTGCGTTTTCGGCGTCCCGCCTGGCGCGCCTGCAAAAGACCGTAGTCGAGATTGCGGCCGGACTCCGGCTGACGGCGGAGCACTGGTATTTCATCGAGCTCGAGACGGCGCTGGATGCCGATGAAACGGCCCGGCTGAAGGACTTGCTGGGCGTCCCGGCGACCTTGCCGGCGCCGCCCGCCGGCGAACTGCTGCTGGTCACACCGCGCCTGGGCACGATCTCGCCCTGGAGCTCGAAAGCCACCGACATTGCGAAGAATTGCGGCTTTGCCGCGGTCAAGCGCGTCGAGCGCGCCATTGCTTACCATGCGGCCTACCATGCGCAGGGCGCAAAGGAAAAGTCGGCGCTGGCGACACGCCTCCACGACCGCATGACCGAGTCGGTGCTGGATTCGATCGATGCTGCCCGAGCCTTGTTCCATCATGTCGCACCACAACCGCTGACCACAATCGATCTCCAGTCCGGCGGGCGCGCCGCGCTGGTCGCGGCCAACGCCGAGCTGGGCCTGGCGCTGTCCGACGACGAGATCGATTACCTGGTGGAAAACTTCGGCAAGCTCGGACGCAACCCGACCGACGTCGAACTCATGATGTTCGCCCAGGCCAATTCCGAACATTGCCGGCACAAGATCTTCAACGCATCGTGGACCGTGGATGGCCTGCCGCAGCCGCTGTCGCTGTTCGGCATGATCCGCGAAACGCACAAGGCGCATCCGCAAGGCACGGTGGTGGCTTATTCGGACAATGCCGCGGTGATCGAAGGCGCGAGCATCCGGCGCTTCTACCCGCGCGCCGATCGCGGCTACGAATACGGCGACGAACTCACGCATATCCTGGCCAAGGTCGAAACGCACAATCATCCGACCGCGATCTCGCCCTTCCCCGGCGCGGCGACCGGCTCCGGCGGCGAGATTCGCGACGAAGGCGCGACGGGGCGCGGCTCCAAGCCCAAGGCCGGTCTCTGCGGCTTCTCGGTGTCCGACCTGAAAATTCCGGGTTATGTGCAGCCTTGGGAATCGAACTACGGCAAGCCGGAGCGCATCGCCTCGGCGCTCGACATCATGATCGAAGGCCCGATCGGCGCCGCGGCCTTCAACAACGAATTCGGCCGGCCCAACCTGGCCGGCTACTTCCGCAGCTTCGAGCAGGAATTCAATGGCGAGATGCGCGGCTACCACAAGCCGATCATGATCGCCGGGGGCTTGGGCAACATCTCCGCCGACCACGCTTTCAAGATCCGCTTCCCGGCCGGCAGCCTGCTGATCCAGCTCGGCGGCCCCGGCATGCTGATCGGCCTCGGCGGCGGTGCCGCGTCCTCGATGGCGACCGGCTCAAACACGGCTGATCTCGATTTCGCCTCGGTGCAGCGCGGTAACCCGGAAATCCAGCGCCGCGCCCAGGAGGTCATCGACCGCTGCTGGCAGCAGGGCGATGCCAACCCGATACTCGCCATCCACGATGTCGGTGCCGGCGGCATTTCCAACGCCATGCCCGAGCTCGCGCATGACGCCGGCTGCGGCGCGGCCTTCGACCTGCGCGCGATCCCCAGCGAGGAGCCGGGCATGAGCCCGCGCGAGATCTGGAGCAACGAGGCGCAGGAGCGCTACGTGCTGGCCATCGCGCCGGCACGCCTGGACGAGTTTCGCGCCTTGTGCGAGCGCGAGCGTTGCCCCTTCGCCGTGCTCGGCGTCGCCACCGACGACAGCCAACTGACGGTCAAGGACGATCGTTTCGGCAACAAGCCGGTGGACATGCCGATGGAAGTGCTGCTCGGCAAGGCGCCCAAGCTGCACCGCGATGCGCGGCGCCAGCGCGTGACGATGCCGCCGCTCGATGTCGCCGCCATCGACCTCAAGGAGGCCGCGCTGCGCGTGCTGCGCCTGCCGGCCGTGGCCTCGAAGAACTTCCTGGTCACCATCGGCGACCGCAGCGTCGGCGGCTTCACCGCGCGCGACCAGATGGTCGGCCCCTGGCAGGTGCCGGTGGCCGACGTCGCGGTGACCGCGATGGGCTATGACACCTTCCTCGGCGAGGCTTTCGCCATGGGCGAGCGCACGCCGCTGGCCCTGCTCGATGCCGCGGCCTCGGGCCGCATGGCGGTGGGCGAGGCGCTGACCAACCTCGCTGCCGCCGATGTCGGCGCCATCGGTCGCATCAAGCTCTCCGCCAACTGGATGGCGGCGGCCGGCCATGGCTTTGAAGACGCCGCGCTGTTCGATACGGTGAAGGCGGTCGGCATCGACTTCTGCCCGGCGCTCGGGGTCGCGATTCCGGTCGGCAAGGATTCGCTGTCGATGCGCACCAAGTGGGAGGACGCTGGCCAGGCGAAGCAGGTCACGGCGCCCTTGTCGCTGATCGTCACGGCCTTTGCCGCGGTGGACGATGTGCGCCGCACGTTGACGCCGCAACTGCGGCCCGACGCCGAGGTGGGCGAAACCGAGTTGCTGCTGATCGACCTCGGCCAGGGCCGCAACCGGCTAGGCGGTTCGGCCCTGGCGCAGGTGTATGGCGTCTGCGGAGATACCGCACCCGATGTCGATGCCGCGTTGCTGAAAAGCTTTTTCGGCGCGATCCAGGCGCTGAACCGTGCCGGAAAAATCCTCGCCTATCACGACCGCTCGGACGGAGGTCTGTTCGCCACGGTTTGCGAAATGAGTTTCGCCTCGCATGTCGGCGTTTCGCTGAATCTCGACGGGCTCTGCTATGACCCGCTGATGAACGATGTCGACGGCAGCGAGCGCTTTCCGCAGATCGCCGGCCGCCTGCGCGATCGCATCATCGCCGCGCTGTTCACCGAGGAACTCGGCGCCGTGCTGCAGATTCGCCTTGCCGATCGCGCGGCCGTGATGCAGGTCCTGCGCGAAGCCGGCCTCGGCACCTGCAGCCATGCCATCGGCACCACCAACACGGCCGATGCGATACGCATCTGGCGCAATGCCAAGGCGGTATTCGCCGCTCACCGCAATGAATTGCAGCGCACCTGGAGCGAAACCAGCTTTCAGATCGCCCGCCTGCGCGACGATCCGGTCTGCGCCCAGGAAGAATTCGATGCGCTGCTCGACGCCGACAATCCCGGGCTGTCGGTTTCAATCAAGTCCGCGCCAGCGGCGCCCTTTGTCGCCACCGGCGCGCGGCCGAAGATTGCGATATTGCGCGAGCAGGGCGTCAATGGACACGTGGAGATGGCCGCTGCTTTCGAGCGCGCCGGCTTCGCGCCCTACGACGTGCATATGTCCGACCTGCAGAGCGGCCGCATGCATCTGGCCTCATTCTCGGGCTTCGCGGCCTGCGGTGGCTTTTCCTACGGCGACGTGCTCGGCGCCGGCCAGGGCTGGGCCAAGTCGGTGTTGTTCAACGAGCGCCTGCGCGACGAATTCACCGCCTTCTTTTCTCGCGCCGACAGCTTCGCGCTGGGCGTCTGCAACGGCTGCCAGATGATGGCTCACCTGGCGCCGATCATCCCCGGCGCCGAGTCTTGGCCGACTTTCCAGCGCAACCTTAGCGAGCAGTTCGAGGCCCGCGTGGTGATGGTCGAAATTCCGTCCTCCGCATCGATCTTTCTCGCCGGTATGGCCGGCTCGAAACTGCCCGTGGTGGTCAGCCACGGCGAAGGCCGCGCCGAATTCGTCGTTGGCCAGAATGCCAAGCCGCTGGTGACCATGCGCTATATCGACAACCGCGGCGCCGTGGCGACCGGCTACCCCTTCAATCCCAACGGTTCGCCCGATGGACTGGCCGGCGTGACGACGGCCGACGGCCGCTTCACGATCATGATGCCGCACCCGGAGCGCACCTTCCGCAGCCTGCAGATGTCCTGGCAGCCGCCCGGACTCGGCGAAGACGGGCCGTGGCTGGAGATGTTCCGTAGTGCGAGACGTTGGCTGAGTTGACGGAAAGTCGGCGCCGGCGATACGGCGCCGTAGACATATCCCACCAGGGGATACCGTCCCCGCCTCCGCGGGGACATAAAAAACGGGAGCCGCGGCTCCCGTTTTTGTTTGGGCCGAGACCGCCTACTCGACCTTGGCCTTGGCGCGCAGGTCGTCGATGTGCTTCTGCACCTGGCGCTGCTGCAACTGCTGGGCGATCTGGCCCTTGGCTTCGTCGATGCCCGGCAGCTTGAGTTCGCGCGTGTCCTCGAGCAGGATTACGTGCCAGCCGAAATCGCTCTTGACCGGGGTTTCGGTGAACTTGCCTTTTTCCAGCTTGGTCATGGCTGCCGAGAAGGGCGGGACGAAGGAGGCGGGGTTGGCCCAGCCGAGATCGCCGCCGCGTTCCTTGGAGCCCGGATCCTTGGATTCCTTGGCCAGATCCTCGATCTTTTCGCCCTTCTTCAGGCGGGCGATGATCGCCTTGGCATCGTCTTCCTTTTCCACCAGAACGTGACGGGCCTTGTACTCCTTGCTGCCGAGCTTGGCCTTGATCTCGTCATATTCCTTCTTGATCTGGTCGTCGGTGACGGGGTGGGTGCGGACGTAGTCATTGAGGTAGGCGCCGATCAGCACGCCCTGGCGCGCCAGGTCGATCTGGCCTTGCACCTCGGGCTTCTTGTCGAAGCCCTTCTTGATCGATTCCTGCGTCAGGATTTCGCGGCGTACCAGTTCTTCGGTCACGGCCTTGCGCAGTTCCGCGGAATCCGGCTGACCCTGTGCGGCCTGGCCGGCGATCAGCGCGTCGGCGCGGACCTTGGGGATGGCCTTGCCATTGACCGTGGCGAAGGTCGCGGAGTCGGCCTTTTTCTGGGCCATGGCGGGCGCTGCGCCGACCGAAACGGCAAAGGCGAGCAGGAGGGCGTGACGGAGGGTACGGTTCATCGTGGTTCCTGATTGGGCGGAGGTTGTCAGTGTTCGTCGGGGGTTTTTGCGGTAATGCTGAGTGCGTGAATTTCCCGCTTCATCAGCGGGCCGAGCGCATCATACACCAAGCGATGTCTTTCCATTGTCCTGCAACCGGCGAAGCGCGGCGAGACGATTTGCAGCCGGAAATGGCCGCCACCGGCCTTGGCGCCGGCGTGTCCGGCATGCTTGGCCGAGTCGTCCTGGATCTCGATGGAGACCGGATCGAGTGCGGCGAGGCTGGCGCGCATGGCATCGATGACGCTCATGATTTCGGAAAGACCTGCCTGAACGGGCGTACCGTGACGCGGGCATAGACGCCGGCGGCGACATAGGGATCGGCGTCGGCCCAGGCTTGGGCTGCGGCCAGCGAATCGAACTCGGCAACGATCAGGCTGCCGGCAAAGCCGGCGGGTCCCGGATCGGGGCTGTCGATCGCGGGGAAGGGGCCGCCCAGGACGAGGCGACCGGCGGCGTTCAGTTCGTTGAGGCGCGCCAGATGGGCCGGGCGACTGGCAAGCCGCCGATCGAGACTGTGCGGCACATCCTCGCCGACGATGGCATATAGCATCAGGGTTTCTCCGAGGGGGCTTTGGGTTGCGGGACGGGCTCTTCCTTGTCGTCGGGCAGGTACTTGGCCAGGACCAAGCCTTGCAGGACGATGAAGACGATCATCAGTCCCATGCCGCCGAAGAGCTTGAAGCTGACCCAGGTGTCGGTGCTGAAGTTGAAGGCCACGTACAGGTTGAGCACGCCCATGACCGCGAAGAAGCCTATCCAGGCGTAATTGAGCTGGCCCCAGAGCGCTTCCGGCAGTTCCACCTGCTTTTCCATCATGGCGCGGATCAGGTTCTTGCCGAAGAATTGCGCCGAGCCGAACAGCGTGGTCGCAAACAGCCAGTAGAGTACCGTCGGCTTCCACTTGATGAAGGTCTCGTCGCGCAGGACCAGCGTCGCACCGCCGAACACCACCACCAGCCCCAGGCTGACCCAGAGCATGGTGTCCACCTTGCCGTGGCGATGCCAGACCCAGCCGATCTGCGCCGCCGTGGCGGCGATCACCACGATGGTGGCGATATAGATGTCGAAAACCTTGAAGGCCGCAAAAAACAGGATGATCGGAAACAGGTCGAATAGGAATTTCATGTAGTGAATTTTAACGGTTACTTCTTCGGCTCGAGGTCGAGCGAAGCTGAATTTATGCAGTAGCGCAGTCCGGTCGGGGCGGGGCCGTCGGGGAAGACGTGGCCCAGATGGGCGCCGCAATTGCTGCAGACCACCTCGGTGCGGCGCATGGAATGGCTGTTGTCCTGGTTTTCGGCAATGCCGCCGGCGGCGAGCGGGGCGGTGAAGCTGGGCCAGCCGCAGCCCGAATCGAACTTGGCTTCCGAGGCGAACAGCGGCTCGCTGCACCCGATGCAGCGATACACGCCGGGCTCCTTGCAGTCCCAGTAGTCGCCGCTGAAGGCACGTTCGGTGCCTTTCTCGCGAGCGACGTGGTACTGCATGGGCGTAAGTTGCGCGCGCCACTCGGCTTCGGTCTTGGTGATCTTCGGTTTATTGCTCATGAGTCCCCTCCGGGGCGCTGACTATAATTGGGGCCATGATTTTTCAGATCAAGCAGCATATACAAAAATTGTTATGTCCCCAGAGCGTGCGGCGGGGACGGAATCCCGGCGGGATCGGAATGATTCGATGCGCGTGACCGTGCTCGGCGCCGGCGTGGTCGGCGTCACCACTGCCTGGTACCTGGCGGCAGATGGTCACGAGGTGACGGTGATCGATCGTCAGCACTCTCCGGCGCAGGAAACCAGCTTCGCCAACGGCGGCCAGATTTCGGTCAGCCATGCCGAGCCCTGGGCCAATCCCCGGGCGCCATGGAAGGCGCTGCAATGGCTGGGGCGCGAAGACGCACCCTTGCTCTGGCGCCTGCGCGCCGACCCGGCGCAATGGGGCTGGGGCCTGCGTTTTCTGCGCGAATGCACGGCGGCACGGGCGCGCGCCAATGTTGCGGCCATCGTCTCGCTCGGCTTGGCCAGTCGCGCCGCCCTGCAGGCGCTGCGCTGCGAACTGGCGCTCGACTACGACCATCTCGAACGCGGCATCCTGCATTTCTATACCGATCCGCGCGAATTCGAGCATGCCTTGCCGCAGGCCGCACTGATGCGCGAGTTCGGCTGCGAACGGGTGCCGCAAACCGCGGCGCAATGCCTGGCCATCGAACCGGCGCTGGCCGGCTCGCGGGTGCCGGTGGTCGGCGGCACTTACACTTCCGGCGATGAATCCGGTGACGCGCGACGCTTCACCGAGGCACTGGCGCAGCATGCCGCGGCGCGCGGCGTGCGCTTCCGTTATGGCGAAACCGTGGCGGCTCTGGCACGCGATGGCGGTCGGCTGAGCGGAGTGCGTCTGGTTTCGGGGGAAACCGTGGGCGCCGATATGACGGTGCTGGCGCTCGGCAGCTATTCGCCGCTGCTGTTGCGACCGTTGGGGATACGCTTGCCGGTCTATCCGGCCAAGGGCTATTCGGTGACGCTGGCTTTGCCGGACGGGGCAGTGGCGCCGACCGTGAGCCTGACGGACGACGGGCACAAGATCGTCATCTCGCGTCTCGGGCAGTTCCTGCGCGTGGCCGGCACGGCCGAGTTCAATGGCTACGATACCTCGCTCAACCCGGCGCGCTGTACGGCACTGCTGCGGCGCATCGGCGATATTTTCCCGTCCCTGGCGGGCGTCAACGAGGTCGAGTACTGGGCGGGGCTGCGGCCGGCGACTCCGGGCAATGTGCCGCTGATTGGCGACATGGCCGCTGCCGGGCTGGCCGGCCTGTGGCTCAATACCGGCCACGGTACGTTGGGCTGGACCTTGTCCTGCGGCTCGGCGCGCCTGCTGGCCGACCTGGTTGCCGGCCGCGATCCGGGGTTGGCGGCGAAGCCCTATCGGTTCTGAACATCGGCGTGCCACCGGTGCCGACTCGTAGGGCCGACTTGTAGGGCCGACTTCAGTCGGCCAACGGTGGATGGCGGACTGAAGTTCGCCCTACGTCCGCCCTGCGATGAAACCGTCATCTGTTTCGCAAGCGCTAATGCAGGTGGCGGGGTGCCGCCTCGGTCTGCTCTTCGGGCATTTCGGCGTGCACCGGCTCGCCTTCGGGATTGGGATACAGCGGGGCGCCGCAATCGTCGCAGAATTCCAGCGGAAAGCGCTGGTCGAGCATGATGACGCTGCCAACTCCGGCTTCGCGCAGCGCGGTTTCGATCTGGCTCGGCGTGTCGTGGTTTTCGTCTTCGTGTTCGAGCAGCGGCCAGACCACGCCATGCACGACGTCGCTGCTGCCGCGCAGGGCGAAGCCGATGCGGAATTCCTCAAGCTGGCGATCGTGGAACGGTGCGACCACCGCGCGCAGTTCTGCGGCCGGCTGGTTCAGCACGGTCTGCAGGTAGGCCACCGCGGCGCGCAGCGACCAGGGCCGCGAGGCGCGGTCGGCATCGCGCACGGCAGCATGGTAGGCCAGCACCGGCAGGAATTCGAGGGCACAGGCCGGCAGCAGCGGGCGCAGCGCATCGCCGCCCTGCTGCGCCCACTGGCGGAAGGACTCGGCCGGGTCGCCGTCGTCTTCCTGCCAGCGGAACAGCGGCGCGCCGCGCGGTGCGGCGACGGCGCCCAGCACGTAGCGGGTATCGGACAGGAAGCTCATGGTTTCCGGCAACTGCGCCGGATCGATTTTCAGGTTGCGGCCATGGATTGCCGCCTTGGCCAGTTTCTCGGCCATTTGTGCCGTTTCGACATAATTCTGCGGCAACTGGTCGGGGCTGTAGAGGATGTCGGAGAGGCCCAGCTTGGCATCCGCCGCCAGCACATGTGCCTGCAGATGTACGCGCAGGGCCTCGAGCTGAGTCGCGTTGATGCTGCCCGAGGGGATCTGGAAGCGCGACCAGGCCAGCAACGGCACGGCGATCATCACCACCTCCAGCCCGCCGGCGCTTTCGGTGCGGCGGGATTCGGCGCAGGATTCGATCATGTCGGCCAGTTCGTCATAGGCGCGCGCGCCGCCGTTGTAGAGCTGGTCGAGCACGGCAATCAGGGTTTCTTCCTGGTTGTCGGCCAGCAGGCGGTCGATGTGTGCTGCCAGGCGGGCTTCCCACCAGGCATCCTCGATCCGGTTGGACGACTGGCTGAGGCGGGTCGCCAGGCGCGTCAGAAGCTCGGAGTCCGGCGTCTGGCGGGCGCGGCGCGGAAGGCGGTTGCGTTTCATGGCGATGACGGGCCGAAAGGAGAAGTCCGGCGAAAGCGGCGGGCGCAGATTTTACCAGTTGCCGGGAAGCCCGGCGCGCCGGCATAAGCTGATAAAATTCGGACGTTTTTTTGCCAGCGGTGGTGCCCGATGTTCTCCAAATTGATGCCCAAAGAGGCCAAGTTCTTCGATTTGTTCAATGCCCATGCGGACTTGATCGTCAAGGGCGGACGGCAGCTGGTGGCCCTGGTGGATGATCTGGGCAAGGGCCCGGAAGTGCTGGCGCAACATGTGCAGGCCATCGACGAGATCGAGACCGCGGCCGACAAGATCACCCACGAAACCATTGCGCTGCTGCACACCTCGTTCAACACTCCGCTCGATCGCGACGAAATCCATCAGCTGATCATGCGCATGGACGACATCCTCGATCTGATCCAGGATTTCGCCGAGGCCATGTATCTCTACGACATCCGCCAGCTGACGCCGGAAGCCAGGCAGCTCTCGGACATCGTCGCCTCGAGTTGCGAGCGGGTGAAATCCGCCGTGATCCTGCTGCACAAGATGGACAACGCACCGGCCATGCTCAAGCTGTGCCGCGAGATCGACCAGCTCGAGTCCGATGCCGACCGCGCCATGCGCACCGGCATCACCAAGCTGTTCCGCGAAGAGGCCGATGTGCGCCACCTGATCAAGATGAAGGGCATCTACGAGCTGCTGGAGTCGGTGACCGATCGCGCCGAGGACGTCGCCAACATAATCGAGGGCATCATCCTCGAGAACTCCTGAGCGGCCGTCATGCAAGCGGTCGAAATGAGTCTGACGGTGATCGTGGTGCTGGTGCTGCTGGCGCTCGCCTTCGACTTCATGAACGGCTTCCACGATGCGGCGAATTCCATCGCCACCATCGTTTCCACCGGCGTCCTCAAGCCGCAGCACGCCGTGGCCTGGGCGGCCTTCTTCAACGTGCTGGCCATCGCGGTGTTCCAGCTCAAGGTGGCCAGCACCATCGGCAAGGGCACCATCGATCCGGCCATCGTCGACCACTATGTGGTGTTCGGCGCCCTGATCGGCGCCATCGCCTGGAACATCATCACCTGGTACTACGGCATTCCGTCGAGTTCCTCCCACGCCCTGATCGGCGGGCTGGCCGGCGCGGCGATGGCCAAGGCCGGCACCGGCTCCCTGGTCTGGGCCGGCATCGGCAAGGTGGTGGCTTTCATCCTGATCGCGCCGCTGCTCGGCTTCATCCTCGGCGGCACCTTGATGGTGGTGGTGTCCTGGGTGTGCAACCGAAGTACGCCGCGCAAGGTGGACAAGAGTTTCCGCCGCCTGCAACTGGTCTCGGCGGCGGCCTACAGCCTCGGCCACGGCGGCAACGATGCACAAAAGACCATCGGCATCATCTGGATGCTGCTGATCGCCGCCGGGACGTTGAAGACCGGCGAAATGGTGCCGATGTGGGTGGTGATCTCCTGCTACACGGCGATGGGTCTGGGCACCATGTTCGGCGGCTGGCGCATCGTCAAGACCATGGGTCAGCGCATTACCAAGTTGCGTCCGGTGGGCGGTTTCTGCGCCGAGACCGGCGGCGCGATTACCTTGTTCGGGGCGACCATGCTCGGCATCCCGGTGTCTACCACGCATACGATCACCGGCGCGATCGTCGGCGTCGGCACCTCCAAGGGGCCCAGCAATGTGCGCTGGGGCGTGGCCGGCAGCATCGTCTGGGCCTGGGTGCTGACGATTCCGGCCAGCGCGCTGATTGCGGCCGCGGCCTGGTGGCTGGGCCGGTTCATCCTGTAGTGCGCCGTGAGCCCCTGCCAGGCCTGTGGCGCCTGCTGCGCCAGCTTCGCGGTGTCATTTCACGAATCGGAAGTCGATGACATGCCGGGCGGCCGGGTGCCGGCCGGACTGACCGAGCCGGTCGGCGCACAACGCGTCTGCATGTTTGGTACGGCTGTCGCGCCCAGGCGCTGCGTGGCCTTGCGCGGGCAGGTCGGCACGGCGGTTGCCTGCGCCATCTACGAGTTTCGTCCCGGCGCCTGTCGCGACTTTGCACCGCTGGCCGCCGTCGGCCGCGGCGACGAGGCCTGCAACGAAGCCAGGCGACGACATCAGCTGCCGCCGCTGGGTACGGTCGCCGCGTGAACGGCCGTCGCCGGGCCGTCCCAAGGCGGCCACAGCCAGCTGCCTGGAATCCCGCTGCTTACTGCGGGATGAACCGTAATCGCCCCCTTCCCCGGGAAGGGGGATGGGGGGAAGGTCCATGAACACGCGCGTCGCTCCCGGCCCTGCCGCCTTCGGCCTGATGGTGCTGCTGTGCGCCATCTGGGGCTTCCAGCAGGTGGCGATGAAAATTGCCACGGCCGAGATCAGCCCGATCCTGCAGGCCGGGCTGCGCTCCGGCTTCGGTGCCGTGCTGGTCTTTGCCTGGGCGCGCTGGCAGGGCATTGCGCTGTTCGCACAGGACCGGTCCTTGCGTCCCGGCCTGCTCGCCGGCCTGCTGTTCGGGCTGGAGTTCGCCTTCATCTTCGTCGGCGTAGCCCACACCACGGTGTCGCGCCTTGTGGTGTTTCTCTACACGGCGCCGTGCTTTACCGTGCTCGGCCTGCATTTCTTCGTGGCGGGCGAGCGCATGGGCTGGCGCCAGGGTGCCGGCGTGCTGCTGGCCTTCGCCGGGTTGGTGCTGGCCTTCATCGACAAGGCCTCCGGCGGCAGTCTGCTGGGCGATGCTTTCGGCGTGCTGGCGGCACTGTTCTGGGCGGCAACGACGGTGCTGATCCGCGCCACGGCCCTGGCCAAGGTCACGGCGACCAAGGTCCTGCTCTACCAGCTGGTGGTCTCCGCCGCGGTGATGTTTCCTTTGTCCTGGCTGGTCGGCGAGCGCGGCATCGGCGTGCTGTCAGCGCCGACTCTGTGGGCCATGGCCTATCAGATCGTGATCGTGGCCTTCATCAGCTACCTGGCGTGGTTCTGGTTGCTGACGCGTTACCTGGCCGGGCGCCTGCTGGTGTTTTCCTTCCTGACACCGCTGTTCGGCGTCTGGTTCGGCATGGTGCTGATGCACGATCAGCCGAGCCTGCATTTCTTTGCTGCCGCCGCGATGGTGGTGGGCGGCATCGTCCTGGTCAATCTGCCGGCGCGCAAATGAGTCGCCGCGACAGCTTCGGCCTCGGCCTGCGTTCGGTCATGCCGATACTGCTGGGGGTCGCACCGTTCGGCGTGCTGTATGGCGTGGTGGCGTTGCAAAGCGGGATTCCGGTGCTGGCGGCGATGGCCATGTCATCGATCGTATTCGCCGGGTCGGCCCAGTTCCTCCTGGCGCAACTGGTCGGCGCCGGCGCGCCGCTGCTGCTGACGGCGGGCGCGGTGGGTCTGGTCAACCTGCGCCACGCGTTGTACAGCGCCTCGGTCGCGCCCATGCTGGCGCACCTGCCGCGGCGCTGGAAAGTCCTGCTGGCTTATCTGCTGACCGATGAAGCCTATGCCGCAGCGATTCCCCATCTCATGGCAGCCAGGCCGGATTCGGCGCAGTCCGCACAGGCGCACTGGATCCTGTTCGGCTCGGGTTTCGGCCTGTGGGCCGGCTGGCAGCTGGCGACACTGGCGGGGGTGCTGATCGGCGCGCAACTGCCGGCCGGCATCGGCCTCGATTTCGCGCTGCCGCTGACCTTCATTGCCATCGTGGTGCCGATGATAGCCAGTCGTGCCCTGCTGCTGGCGGCGCTGACGGCGGGCGCGGTGGCGGTGGCGCTGGCCGCTTTGCCCTACAAGCTCGGCCTGTTCGTCGCCGCACTGGCCGGCCTGGCCGCCGGCGCCTTACTCAGCCGGAGGATGCAATGAGCATTTGGGGTCTGATGGTGGTCAGCGGCCTGCTGACTTTCGGCCTCCGCTATTCCTTCATTGCGGCCGAAGGGCATTACCAGCCGCCCGCCTGGTTTCGCCGCCTGCTGCCTTTCGTGCCGGTCGCCGCACTGACGGCGCTGACGGCGCCGGAACTGCTGCTGGTGCACGGCGAGCTCATCTTCGGCAGCGGCAATCCGCGGCTGTGGGCCGGAGTGGTGGCCATCGTCGTTGCGGCGGTCTGGCGCAATACGCTGCTGACTATCGCCTGCGGGTTTCTGGCGCTGTTCCTGTTGCAGCAGGTCTGAGCGTTTAGCCCGGCGCGCAGCTGCGAAAGCCGACGAAGATGTCGTCGCGCTGCGGCTCGTAGTAGTTGCGGTAACGCGGATTGCGCATGCGCGCGTGGGTGGCGAAGGAGCCGCCGCGCACGCTGCGGTGGCTGTGGAAAAACGGTGCGGCGTACTCGGCATAGGGATCGGGACTGAAGCCCGGGTAGGGCGCGAAGGCGCTGGCCGTCCATTCCCAGACCTGGCTGCCCCAGTCGAAACCCTTGCCATGAAGCGCCGCATATTCCCACTCCGCTTCGCTCGGCAGGCGGCGGCCGGCCCAGCGGCACCAGGCTTCGGCTTCATGCGCCGTGAGGTGGATCGCGGCCTGGTCGGGTGCCAGATCGACCCAGTCGGCAAAGCGTCGTTGCTGCCAGCGGCCCGCTTCGCGGCGCCAGTAGCGCGGCATGGTTTGCCCGGTGCGTGCCAGCCAAGCCAGTCCGTCGGGCGACCACCAGTGCGCCTGGTGGTAGCCATCCGCCTCGACGAAGGCGAGGTAGTCCGAATTCCGGGTCGGTGTGGCGGCAATCGCGAATTCGGCGACGCGTTGCCGATGGGCCCACTTCTCGTTGTCGAAGACAAAGCCCTTGCCCGCCGGCGAGCTGCCCATGAGGAACTCGCCGCCGTCGAGCGCGACGTCTGCGGCGGCAGGCAACCCGGCCAGTCCGTCGCGCGCCGGCCAGCCCAGGGTCTGTCGCGTGTAGCGAAAGGCTTCGGCGTGCATGTCCTCGTGGAACAGCGCGAGGCGGTGAAAGTAGAGCGCGGCATCGGTGTCCGGCAGCGTGCGCAGGGCTTCCAGCGCGGCCGCGAGCGTGTCATCCAGGTAGCGCCGGGTGCCGGCCCAGTCCGGCAGGTCGAGCCGCCAGCGGCTGCCATGCGGCACCTGGCGCGAGTCGTACCAGCGGTCGGCGTCGGCGAGGCGGGAGGGCAACGGCGCCGATGTCGCTCCCCGATAGCGCTGACACCAGTACTCCGTGAACCAGGCGACATGGCCAAGTTCCCACAGCGGCGGGTTGATGATGTCGAGGCAGGGCACATGCCGCGGGTCGGGTGCGGCGCCAGCCGGCCAGGCGGCCCAGTCGTCGAGCAGGCTGATCGTATAATCGCGTGCATCCTGCAGCGCCCCGGCGAGCGGGCTTTTCCCGGCAGTCCTCAGATCAGGCATGTCCATTCCATCTCCTCCCTCCGTCGCCATTATCAGCCCGGCATTGGCCAGTGCCAATAACGGCAACTGGCATACCGCGCGGCGCTGGGCGCATTGCCTGGCGTCGCGGGTGCAGGTGCGGATCGAACAGGAGTGGCGTGGCGCCAGCGCCGACTTTCTGATTGCGCTGCATGCCCGCCGCTCGGCGCCGTCGATCGCGGCCTTCGCCGAGCGCCATCCCGATCGTCCGCTGGTGGTGGTGCTGACCGGGACCGATCTCTATCGCGACATCGCCACCGATGCCGCGGCGCAGCGATCGCTGGCGCTGGCCAGCCGGCTGGTGGTGCTGCAGGCGGAAGGCCTGCGGGCCTTGCCGTCCGGGTATGCGGCGAAGACCACGGTGATCTACCAGTCGGCGCGCCCCCTGCTGCCGGGGCGGCACAGCCGGCGCCATTTCGACCTGGCGCTGATCGGCCACATGCGCCCCGAGAAGGATCCGCTGACCGCATTGCGCGCGCTGCGCCTGTTGCCGGCCGATCTGCCGGTGCGGCTGTTCCATATCGGCGGCGAGCTCGATCCGGCACTGGCCGCCGAGGTGCGCGCCCTGGGCGCGGCCGACTCGCGCTATTGCTGGCTGGGGCCGCTGTCGCAGGCGGAAACGCGCCAGCGCCTGAAGCGCTGCCACCTGCTGCTGCTGCCTTCGCTGATGGAGGGCGGCGCCAACGTGCTGATCGAGGCGGTGACCAGCGGCGTTCCGGTGCTGGGCAGCGACATTGCCGGAAATCGCGGCATGCTCGGCGCGGACTATCCCGGCTGGTTTGCGGCGGGCGACGCAGAAGGCCTGGCCGGACTGATCCGCCGCGCCGCGAGCGATCCTGATTACTACGCGAGCCTGTCCCGCCGTTGCGCGGAGCGGGTATCCTTGTTCTCCCCGGCGCAGGAATGCGCCGCCGTTTGCAGTCTTCTTGAATTGACAAGACAACCATGAATTCCCCCAACACCCCCGTTGCTCCGGTCCGCTTGACCTCATTCAGTCATGGTGGCGGCTGCGGCTGCAAGGTAGCCCCCGGCCTGCTCTCCGAAATCCTGCGCGGCGTGCGCAACTTTCCGGTACCCAAGGAACTGCTGGTCGGCATCGAAACCGCCGACGACGCCGCGGTGTACCGCCTCAACGACGAACAGGCGCTGATCGCCACGACGGACTTCTTCATGCCCATCGTCGACGACCCCTACGACTTCGGCCGCATCGCCGCGACCAACGCGATCAGCGACGTGTATGCCATGGGCGGCACGCCGATCATGGCGCTGGCGCTGGTCGGCATGCCGATCGACAAGCTGCCGCTGGAGGTGATCGGCAAGATCCTCGAAGGCGGCGAAAGCGTTTGCGCCGCGGCCGGGATTCCGATTGCCGGCGGCCACACCATCGATTCGGTGGAGCCGATCTATGGCCTGGTGGTGATGGGCCTGGTGCATCCGGACAAGGTCAAGACCAATGCCGGCGCCCGCGCCGGCGACGTGCTGATCCTCGGCAAGCCGCTCGGCGTCGGCGTGATGTCGGCCGCGCTGAAGAAGGGCGCGCTCGATGCCGCCGGCTATGCGGCGATGATCGCCAGCACCACCCAGCTCAACACGCCGGGCCGGCATCTGGCGCATCTCGATGGCGTGCATGCGCTGACCGACATTACCGGCTTCGGCCTGCTCGGCCACCTGCTGGAGGTTTGCCGTGGGGCCAAGCTGACGGGCGTGCTCGAGATGGGATCGGTGCCCCTGTTGGCCGACGTGGCACGCCTGGCCACGGCCGGCTACATCACCGGCGCCTCGGCGCGCAACTGGATGGCCTACGGCGACGACGTTGCGCTGGACGCCGCGATCAGCGACATGCAGCGCGCGCTTCTCACCGATCCGCAGACCAGCGGGGGGCTGCTGGTGGCCTGTGAGCCGTCGGCCGTCGATGAAGTGCTGAAGGTGTTCCGCAGCGAAGGCTTTGCCGCAGCAGCGGTGGTCGGCCGACTGGAATCCGGGCCGGCTCGGGTGCGCGTCTCGGCCTGACGGGCAAAGAACAGCGCGAACCAGCCGCGGGAGTCGGTCCACATCCGGATTTCGCCAAATCCGGCCGAGATCAGGAGTGCCTTGAACCCCTCCGGCGAATACTTGTAGGAATTCTCGGTGTGGATCCGCTCGCCGGCGGCGAAGTGCCGGACGCGGCGGCCGGCGCCCTCCGGCCAGCCGGCATCGACAGCGCGGAGTGCTTCGAGATGCATTTCGATGCGCGACTCGGCTGCGTTGAAGAAGGCCACATGCCGCCAGTCGCCGATGTCGAAATCGGCATCGAGCCGGGCATTGATGTGGCGCAGCAGGTTGCGGTTGAAGGCGGCGGTGACGCCGAGGGCGTCGTCGTAGGCCGCATCGAGCAGCGATTTTTCCTTGACCAGATCGACCCCGATCAGCAGGCCGCCGGAGGCATCCATCTGCGCGGCCAGTTGGCTTAGGAAGCGGCACGCGACGGCCGGGCTGAAGTTGCCGATGCTGGAACCGGGATAGAAGAATACGCGCCGCTGCAGCGGCAGGTCGTCGGGCAGGCGCACTTCGTCGGTGAAATCGAGTCCGATTCCGGTCATGTCGATCGCCGGCAGCTCGCGCTGCAGATGCTGCAGCGATTCGCGCAGGAACTCGACCGAGATATCGACGGCCAGGTAGCGGGCGGGCAGGGCGCCGGCATGGAACAGCCGGCCGGCCTTCTCGCAGCTGCCGCAGCCCAGGTCGATCAGCGTGAAATCGGTGCCCAGCGCCGCGCGGATGGCCGGCATGTGCTCGCGGAAGATCGCTGCCTCGGTGCGGGTCGGGTAGTACTCGGGCAGTTCGGTTATGGCTTCGAACAGCCGTGAGCCGAGCCGATCGTAGAAGAACTTGGGCGCGATGCCGGCCTGCGGCTGCAACAGGCCGGCCGCCAGTTCGGCACGCAATTCGGCCTTCTGCCGCGGCGAATCCCAGTCGAACAGTTGAAGCAGCCTGACCTCGGGCGTCATCTCAGTCGGCCAGCAGCAGGAAAACGGTGGGACGCTTGTCCAGATCCGGTGCCGCAGCGGCCTTCCAGTCTGCGACGCGTCGCGTGGCTATCGTTTCGCTGGACAGGGTCAGGTCGGTCGCCAGGCACAAGCGGGTTTTCGGCCGGCAGGCCTGCAGCAGTGCCGCAAACAGGGCGTGGTTGCGGTAGGGCGTCTCGATGAAGATCTGGGTCTGGCGCTGGCGGGCGGATTCGCCTTCCAGCTCCGCGATGCGGCGGCTGCGTTCGGGTTCGCGCGCCGGCAGGTAGCCGTGGAAGGCAAAGCGCTGGACGTCGAGGCCGGAAGCCATCAGCGCCAGCAGCAGCGAGGACGGTCCCACCAGCGGCCTGACCGCGAGCCCCAGTTCGTGGGCGCGGCGTACCAGCAGGGCGCCGGGGTCGGCTACGGCCGGACAACCGGCCTCGGACATCAGGCCGAGATCGTGACCTGCCGCCAGCGGGGCGAGCAGGCGTTCGATGTCGGCCGGTGTCGGTGCCTCAGGCAGTTGTTCGATCGCCAGTTCGCGCAGGGGCAATGGATGGCCGATGCGCTTGAGTTCGGCGCGCGCCGTTTTGGCGTTTTCGGCGACAAAATGCGTGAGGCGGCAGGCGGCCTCGCGCGTGGCGGCCGGCAAACAGCTTTCCCAGGGGGTGTCGCCGAGGGCGACGGGCAACAGCCAGAGCGTGCAGGACATGGGTTCTCAGAACTTGTGAAGAAATCGTAGCGAGCGGGCCGCAGCGGGGTGCGGCCGGAGCGCAGCTACCGGAACATATGTCGTTATATGTGAGGATAGCGAGCACCGCCCAAGCCCCGATCCGGCACGCGCAGTAGATTTATTCACAAGTTCTCAGTTCACGGCAGGGCCACGCCTTCGGCGCGCAGCATGTCGCACAGGGCAATCAGCGGCAGGCCGACCAGCGCATTGGGGTCGTTGCCGCGCAGGTAGCTGAGCAGGGATATCCCGAGACCTTCCGACTTGGCGCTGCCGGCGCAGTTGAGCGCGTCTTCCTTGTCCAGGTAAGAATCGATTTCGGCATCGCTGAGGTCGCGAAATCCGACATGGGTGTCGATGCAGCAGACCTGAGCCCTGCCGGTGGCAGTGTTGAGGAGGCAGAGTCCGGTGTGGAAGACCACCTCTTTTCCTCGCATCAGGCGCAGCTGGGCGATGGCATTCTCGCGCCTCCCCGGTTTGCCGAAACGTTCGCTGCCGTTGGCCGCAACCTGATCGGAGCCGATGATCAGGGCGCCCGGATAGCGTTGGGCCACGGCCAGAGCCTTGGCTTCGGCGAGGCGCTCGGCGGTAGCAGCGGGACTTTCCCCGGGCAGGGCGGATTCGTCGGTTTCCGGCGCGGCAGTGTCGAAGGGGATCTGCAGGCGCGCCAGAAGTTCGCGGCGGAAAGGCGAGGTCGAGGCAAGAACGAGGCGGCGAGCCATGATTCGGGCTTGAAAAAGGGGGGCTGGGCATGATAACATTCAACGTTTGTGTCGCGAGCACCTGTCCTTGTCTGATTCGATTGCCGGAACAGTTATCGACTGTCTTGAGTTCGCGCGTAGTGGTGGTGTGCTGGAGCGTAGCGTTGGCCTGGATGAATTGCCGCGTCTGGCAGACCTGCTGGTGACCAAGACCGGGGTATTGACGGTCCGGGTCGAAGGAAGGCGCGACGACCAAGGCAAGTCCTGGTTGCAGCTGGAAGTAAGCGGCGAGCCGGAGCTGTGTTGTCAGCGTTGCCTGCAGGGCGTGAAGTTTCCGCTGGGTATAAGGAGCCGGTTGCAGTTGATTGGGCCGGGGGAGGAGTGGCCGGACGACGATCTGGTCGATGACAGCGCAGATGCCATCGCAGCCGATAAAGCGCTGGCCGTGCTGTCACTGGTTGAGGAAGAAGTGTTGCTGGCGCTGCCTATCGCGCCGCGACACGAGCAGTGCGAATCGCCCTCGGCGACCGTAATTGAACATGGATCATCGCCGTTCGCGGCGTTGGCCGCTTTGAAGAAGCATTGAAACGCAAGGAGTAGCGAAATGGCTGTACAACAGAACAAGAAGTCCCCGTCCAAGCGCGGCATGCATCGTGCGCATGATTTTCTGACCAACCCGCCGCTGGCCGTAGAGCCGACCACGGGCGAGGTGCACCTGCGCCACCATATTTCGCCGTCCGGCGTGTATCGCGGCAAAAAGGTTGTGAAGGCCAAGGGCGAATAATCCACCTTGCTGAAACCGGCCGGATGCGTGTTGCGCATCCGGCCGTTTTTACATAAAGAGCCCAAGAGCCTATTCCAGTAGGAATCATGCCCCGCGTTGAGACCAGGATCGGATGGATGCAAGGCGCAGTGCGCGGCCAATGGTTGTTCCATTGGCAAGCGCTGCAACGCCGCAGACGCCGATCCTGGTCTCAACCCGAAGGGCCGCCGGGCGTTGGGCGCGCTGCCACGTTGTCGGTCGTTTGCATGGAGGGACCATGCGGCACTTCCTCCGCCTCGCATCGCATCCCAACGCCCGACGGCGCGGGGCACGATTCCTACTGAGATAGACTCCTAGCCCATGAACGAAACCAAAGCCAAGATCCTGGTCGTCGACGACGATCTGCGCCTGCGCCAGTTGCTCGAGCGCTATCTCTCCGAGCAGGGCTTTACGGTCAAGGCCGTGCCCGATGCGCCGGGCATGGACCGCGCGCTGG
Source organism: Sulfuritalea sp. (assembly GCA_022842325.1). GTDB lineage: Bacteria > Pseudomonadota > Gammaproteobacteria > Burkholderiales > Rhodocyclaceae > Sulfuritalea. Next base: position 68,617 of record JALHPU010000004.1, read on the forward strand.
AACGCGAGCTCTACGACCTGATCGTGCTCGACCTGATGCTGCCCGGCGAGGATGGCCTCGCCATCTGCCGCCGCCTGCGCGGCAGCGCCAATCCCGTCAGCATCATCATGCTGACGGCCAAGGGCGACGAGGTGGATCGCATCGTCGGGCTCGAGATCGGCGCCGACGACTACCTGCCCAAGCCCTTCAATCCGCGCGAACTGGTGGCACGCATCCACGCCGTGCTGCGCCGCCGCGCCGCACCGCCGCCGCCCGGCGCCCCGGCGATCACCGAAGAGACGGTGAGCTTCGGCAGAGTGCGGATCAACCTGGCGACGCGGGAACTCGAGCGCGACCAGGAGACCACGCTGCTGACCTCGGGCGAGTTCGGCCTGCTGCGGGTGCTGCTCGAGCATCCGCGCCAGCCGATGAGCCGCGACAAGCTGATGGAACTGGCGCGCGGCCGCGAGTATGAAGTATTCGACCGCGCCATCGACGTGCAGATCTCGCGGCTGCGCAAACTCGTCGAGGAAGATCCCGGCAAGCCGCGCTACATCCAGACCGTCTGGGGTTTTGGCTACGTCTTCGTTCCTGACGGAAAAAAACACGAATGAAGCTGCTGCCGCGCTCGCTGCTGTGGCGCACCTTTCTGTTCGTGGCCCTGCTGATGCTGCTCTCGGTAGCCGCCTGGTTCGCCATTTTCAGGGCTTACGAGCGCGAACCGCGCGCCCGCCAACTGGCGCAGACCCTGGTCAGCGTCGCCAACTTGACACGCGCCGCGCTGATTTCCGCGCGGCCCGAGGCGCGTCGCGCACTGTTACGCGAATTGTCCGATCGCGAAGGCATTCGCATCTATCCGGCGGATGCGAAGGACCGCATCGCGCCGCTGCCCGACCGCGCCTTTTTGCACCTGGTGGAAGAACAGGTCCGGGAGCAACTGGGGCCGACCACCCGCCTGAGTCTGGAGCGAGAAGGCGAACGTGCCCTGTTCGTCAATTTTCGCATCGACGACAACGATGACGACAGCTACTGGCTGGCCCTGCCGCGCGAACGCATCGAGCGCGTGTTTCCGCTGGGCTGGCTGGGCTGGGGCGTAGCCGCACTGCTGCTCTCGCTGCTCGGCGCCTGGCTCATCGTGTTTCGCATCACCCGCCCGCTCAAGGCCCTGCAGCAGGCGGCACGCAAAGTCGGCGCGGGCGAGACGCCGGCGCGGCTCGACGAATCCGGCCCGACCGAACTGGCGACCGTCGCCCGCGCCTTCAACCAGATGAGTTCCGATCTGGCGCAGATCGATCAGGACCGCGCGCTGATCCTGGCCGGCGTGTCGCACGACCTGCGCACGCCGCTGACCCGCCTGCGCATGGGCATCGAGATGTCCGCTGACGAAAGCCTGCGCGAAGGCATGACGGCCGACATCGAGGAAATGGACAAGACCATCGGCCAGTTCCTCGACTTCGCCCGCTCCGAAGGAGGCGAAACGCCGCAGGCGGTGGATCTCGCCGCCCTGCTGGACGATCTCGCCAGCCAGTACCGGCGCCGCGGCTTCACGGTAGCGCTGGCCGCGCCCGTCGCCGGCGCCGCGCCAGCGCCGACTTTTGACCTGCGGCCACAGGCCCTGCGCCGCGCCGTCAGCAACCTGATCGACAACGCGCTGCGCCATGCCGGCCGCGACAACCCGGTCGAGCTCGGCCTGAGCGCTGCCGCCGGCGAGATCGTGATCGAGGTAGCGGATCGCGGCCCCGGCATTCCGCCGCAGGACGTGGAGCGCATCAAGCGTCCCTTCGCCCGGCTCGAGGCCGCGCGCAGCAATACCGCCGGCGCCGGACTGGGACTGGCCATCGTCGAGCGTATCGCGCGTTCCCACAACGGCCGTCTGGAACTGCTGCCGCGCGACGGCGGCGGCCTGGTCGCCCGCCTGGCATTGCGCCCACTGATTCCACAACCCGCCACCGCACCATGAACCAGACTATTAGTGCCAGCCCGTTTTCCCGGATCGGCGGCGAGCCAGCCGTGCGCCGCCTCGTCAAGCGTTTCTACGAACTCATGGATACCCTGCCCGAGGCCTACGGCATCCGCAAGCTGCATCAGCCGGATCTGTCCGGCGCCGAGGAAAAACTGTTCATGTACCTCTGCGGCTGGCTCGGCGGCCCGCAACTGTATGTCGAGAAATTCGGCCACCCCAAACTGCGCGCGCGCCACCTGCCGTTTCCGATCGCCAGCGACGAAGCCGAACAGTGGATGCTCTGCATGCGCACCGCCATGGCAGAGACGATCGAAGACGCCGCGCTGCGCGCTGCGCTGGACAAGTCGCTCAACGATCTGGCCTACCACATGCGCAACCGCAACGATCCGCCTGCGGCCTGACGCGGCCGCCCTAGAGGTCGCTGCTCGCCTGTTGCCGGCGCAGAAATCGGGCATGCCGATGGCGTGCCATCAGGCGCGGATCGGTGACGATCAGGCCGATGGTTTCGCCGATCACCATGACCACGCCCAGTACCGGCAACACCAGCATCAGTCCGGGGATGCCGGCCACCGCGCCGCCGACGAAAATCATCAGCACCGTCACCAGCGGGTGAAGTTCCAGGCTCTTGCCGATGGTCAGCGGCATGTAGAGGAAATCGTCGAGCAGGCGCACCATGACGAACAGGCCGATGGCCCAGTAGGCCATGGACGGCGCATCCGGAAAGTCGGTGGCGGCCACCAGCACCACCAGCAGGCCGCCGAGGATCGAGCCGACATAGGGCACCCAGGCCAGCACTGCGCAGATCAGGCCCAGCGCCAGCGGCCCGGGAATGCCCAGCAGCCAGAGGCCGGCCGCCAGGGTCAGCGTATCCAGCAAGGTGAGGTTGATCAGGCCCTGGAAATAGGCGCGCGAAGTGCGGTCGATCTCGTGCAGCAGGAACAGCGTCTTCTCGAAAAACGCATTGGGTACCGCCGCGCTCAGAAAACGCTCGAAACGATGCCCGTCGCGCAGGAAGAAGAAAGCCAGGAACGGCGCCAGCAAGAGCGAAGGCGTCCAGGCCATGACGCCGATCGCGATCGGCTCCAGGTGGTCGGTGACACTGCCGGCGCCCTGCGCCAGCCGCGCCGCGACCGTGTCGGCGAGCCGGGCGCGGGCCAGCGTGGACCAGCTGGCTTCGAGCGCACGCAGGGACGAATCGAGCAGTTGCATGCCGCCCTGCGCATAGCGCGTCACGGTGTCCTGCCAATCCGCCAGTTGCCGCGCCACCCACGGCGTCATGCCGATCCCGACCACGCACAGCAGGACGAGAAATACCACGATGACCAGACTCGCCGCGGCATCGCGGCTCATGCCGCGATAGATCAGCGCCCTGACCAGCGGATACAGGAAGTAATACAGAATCAGGGCCAGCAGAAACGGCACCACCAGCCACAGCATTTTCTGGAATACCAGCAGCAGCAGGCAGGTGGTGGCAATGATTGCGGCCCAAACCACGGGTCCGGAGCCATTGTGCGCAGGGCGCGGCAGCGCTGCCTCGATCGATGGTGCGCTCACGGCTCGCCGCTACACCAGATGCTGATGGGCGCTGATTGACAGCGCCATGTTGCGCATGCGCGCGCCGAGGTGGCAGGCCAGCTGCCGCGAGATCTTCGAGGCGATGCGGGCGTGCGTATCGAGCAGGCCGACGAAGTCGTCGCGGAAAAACACGATCAGCTGGCACGGTGCGGCGGCGCGGGCCTGCGCCGAGCGCGGCGAATTGTCCAGCAGCGCCAGTTCGCCGAAGAAGGTGCCCGGACCAAGCTGCGCCACGAGACCGGTATCCCCCTGCCGTCGCCGCGGATGGAAACCGGTTTGCTCATTCGCGCCGGCTTGCGCCGCCCGACCGGGATCCGCCTGTTCCTGGCGGGAAATCAGCACTTGGCCGGCAGCGACGATGTAGATGGCCTGCCCTTCCTCGCCCTCGTCGAAAATCACCTCGCCTTCGAGATAGCTGCGTTCATGCAGCAGGCCATCGACGATCTGCAACTCGGCCGGCGTGAGATGCACGAACAGGCTGAGGCCATGCAGGCGTTCCAGGCGCGGGCTGGTTTTTTTCGGGCGAAACAGATTGACCACGGTATCGGCTCCAACAACAGGATGCGGCAAAGTCTCGTTCAGGTCGGGCGCGCCCGCCAGCAATGACGGGATTCTAATTCAATCAGCGTCCGCTTCGACGAGCGAAAAGCCGGCCAGGGTCTTGTAGCTCGCCGCGGACGGATGCAGGTGAGTCTCGACCAGGGCGAACTCGTCAACGCGCCAGCGCACCGGCGTCTCCAGCCGCGGCAGCGATGCGCAGCGGATGCGGCGCGCCAGGGTGACGTGTGCCACCTGCGCCGCCCCGGTGCGATGGTCGATGGCGAAGCCGGCCTCGCGCAGCGCGGCGGCCAGCCGCTCGGACAGTGCGCGCAAGGCGGGCGGCAGCGTGCTGCAACCGGCCCACAGGATGCCGCGTTGCGGCCAGAAGCCGAGGCGGTCGAGGCTCAGATCGAAGGCGGGGGCGCGTATCGCGGCGGCAATCCGCTCGAGTTCGGCAAGCCGGGTCGGCGTTACCGAACCGATGAAGGCCAGCGTCAGATGCAGCGTGGCCGGGCGCATCAGCCGTCCGCCGCCGTTGCCCGCCAGGCTGTGCGCCAGCGCCGCCAGGTGGCCTGCGGCTTCCTGGTCCGGCCACAACGCGAAGAACACGCGGTGCGAGCGCGCCTCGGTCATGCCGCCGCGTGGATCAGCAGCGCGACGGCCATCGACGCAATGCCTTCGCCACGCCCGGTGAAGCCCAGGCGCTCGGTGGTCTTGCCCTTGATATTGACGGCATCGGCGGCGATCCCGAGATCGGCGGCGATGTTGGCGCACATCGCCGCGACATGCGGCGAGACGCGCGGCGCCTGGGCGATGATCGTGGCGTCGATGTTGCCCACCTGCCAGCCGGACTCGCGCACTGCCGCCATCGCGCCGCGCAGCAGGCGCCGACTGTCGGCCCCGGCCCATTGCGGGTCGCTGTCGGGAAACATGCGGCCGATGTCGCCCAGCCCGGCCGCGCCCAGAATCGCATCGGTGATGGCGTGCAGCAGTACGTCCGCATCCGAATGCCCGAGCAGGCCCCGGGCGTGGGAAATCTCCACCCCGCCCAGAATCAGCTTGCGCCCCGGGGTCAGCGCATGCACGTCATAGCCCTGACCGACACGAAATGGAATGTTCATTGCAAAAGGCCTTTTCACGACAGCGACGAAGACTGAAAGGTATCAGTTTAGCGTCCATTGGCAAGGCATCTAGCCTCGGAGCACGGGACAGCCGGGCCAAAGGACGTTGCCGCCATTCGATTCGGCCGGCAATGCGTGTACACTTGGGCCCCCATCAGCGATCGTCAGGGCCATGGCAGGCCAAGCCGGCCGGGCGACGGCACCCAATCGGATAGAAAATGTTTCGCCGCGCCGGCGACGGCGCGGTGGCAGGGAGTGTTTGCGTGATACATCAGATAGGCAAGTTTCAACTGCGCCGGGTCCTCGGCAAAGGGGCGTCGGCGACGGTCTACCTCGCGCTGGATACGTTCTCCGGGAAGGACGTGGCGCTGAAGGTACTCGATTCCGCGGTGGTGAACAGCCCCGATTTCAGTCGCACCGATGCCGCCCAGTTCATGAACGAGGCCTCGCTCGCGGGCAAGCTGAATCATCCGCATATCGCCTCGATCCTGGAAGCGGCGGTCACGGAAAACGAGGGCCACATCGCACTCGAATACGTTCCCGGCGGCGATCTTTCGCAGTACACCAAGCCCGGCTGCCTGCTTTCGCCGGACAATGCGATCCAGGTCGCGTTCAAGTGCTGCGGCGCACTCGATTACGCATTTCGCCAGGGCATCGTGCATCGCGACATCAAGCCGGCGAACATCCTGGTGGTGAGCGGCACCAACATCAAGGTCGCCGACTTCGGCGCCGCCTACCTGTGCAAGACGCCGGAAAAGCAGATCGCCGAGATCGGCTCGCCCTACTACATGTCGCCCGAGCAGGCACGCGGCGAAACGCTCGACCACCACAGCGACATGTTCTCGCTCGGCGTGGTGCTCTATCAGCTGTTCTCGGGGCATCGGCCATTCGAAGCGGCGACCATCGAGGCGCTGTTCGCCAAGATCATCGGCGAGACGCCGCTCGCACCGAGTTCCTATCGGCCGGAGATCGGCAGCAGCATCGACCGCATCATCCTGCAGATGATGGCGAAGACACGGCGGGAACGTTACCCGTCCTGGGCCGAACTGGCACTCGACATCGCCAGGATCGGGCGTCTCAGCGTCTATCAGAGCGCGATCCCGGACAGCGACAAGTTCGTCGCCCTGAAAGCGGTGAAACTGCTCGGCCGCCTCGACGATGCCGAGTTGTGGGAACTGGTGCATATCGGCAAATGGACGCGGGTGCCGGCGCGCACGGTGATCGTGCGCGAGGGCGACAGCGGCCGCAGCCTGTACTTCCTCGGCAGCGGCAAGGTCAAGGTGACCAAGCACGGCCGCCTGCTGAACCTGCTCGACGCCGGCGAATCCGTGGGCGAGATGTCTTACGTCAAGGAGGGCGGCATCACCCGCCAGGCCACCGTGGAATCCATGACCGACGTTCTGGTAGCCGAGTTCGAGCAGGAAGGCATGGACAATGTCAGCCTGAGATGTCGCTACCAGTTTTCACTGGCGTTGATGCACTCGCTGGTGGACCGCCTGGCGCTCGCCGACGAGCGCCTGGTGCAGACTGGATGAACGCTCACACCGAATCGATCTGTGCCAGCGCCTGTTCGATCAGCGCGGCATCGGCGGGGCGCACCAGGCGCGCGACTTCCCGCCCCTGACGCAGGAACACCAGCGTCGGCCAGAGCTTGACGCGGAAGGAGCGCCCCAGCCGGCGCCCGGGACCATCTTCGACCTTGACGTGGCGCGCAGCCGGATGGCATGCGAGCGCTTGCGCAATCAGCGGCTGGGCCGCGTGACAGTGTCCGCAATGGGCGGCACCGAATTCAAGCACGGTGGGTTCGGCAAGGGCGTCGATTTCCTCGCGCGATGGTTCCGTAACGCCATTCATCGGCTGCGTCTGCATGGCCCTACCTGGCGGGCAGCCGGATGCCGAAGGCCTTGCCGATCACCGCCCGCGCCTCGGCGCTGTCCCAGTCCTTGGCGCCGTAGTACTTGCCGACCACGCGTCCCTGCGCATCGACCAGCACGGTCAACGGCAGCCGGTTGGCGCCCAGCATGTTTTCGAGCATCAGCTTGCTGTCGATGAAGTGGGCGAAACTCGTCGGCGATTTTTGCAGGAAGGCCTTGGCCTTTTCGGGATAGTCGTCAGTGGAAATGCCGATCATCGCGAACTGCTTGCCTTCGTAGCGCCAGAAGAGCGCTTCCAGCGAACCCATTTCGGACCGGCAGGGCGCGCACCAGCTGGCCCACACATTGATGATCAGCGGCTTGCCGCGGTATTCCGACAGCTTGCGCGAAGGCCCCGACAAGCCCTGCATGGTCGCCTCGCGCAAGCTGCCGCCGATCTCGACTTCGCCCGGGGTATTGGCCCGCGAAGGCAGCGCGACGCCGAGCAGCAGCAGGATCAGGGCCAGAACGCCTTTCATCGACGGCTTCCCTTATCGCGGTTTTCCAGTATCCACTCGGCGAGCTGCAGATCCAGCGGCCAGGTGACCTTGAGATTGCTGGCATCGGCCGCCACCAGGCGCGGCGCCAGCCGCAGCGTCTCGATCGCGCTGGCCTCGTCGGTGACCTGCGGCGCGAAATCGAGGGCATCGAGCAGCAGGCGATGGCGGAACATCTGCGGCGTTTGCGCCTGCCACAGGCCGTCGCGCGAAACCGTCTGGCGCACGCGGCCGTTTTCGTCGGCGCGCTTCAGGGTGTCGGCCACCGGCACCGCCAGCAGGCCGCCGGCATCGTCCTCGCCGACCTCGGCGATCAGGTTTTCGACCATCGCAACGGTCAGGCAGGGCCGCGCCGCGTCATGTACCAGCACCCAGTCGTTGCCGATGTCGGACTGGCCGCCGAGTTCGCCGGCCATGGCGCGCAGGCCGTTGGCGACGCTGTGCGCACGCGTATCGCCGCCGCAGCGCAAGACATGCAGTTTCGGGCCAAGCGTGGCCATCGCGGTTGCCGGCCACAGCGTATCGTCCGGCGCCAGCACCACGAACACATGCGCTATCGCCGGAGTGGCGCACAATGTCGCCAGGGCATGCCGGATCATCGGCTGGCCGGCCAGCGGCAGGTATTGCTTGGGTACGGCGCGCCCCGTAAGCGCGCCCATGCGCGAACCCGAGCCCGCGGCGGGAACCAGTGCGTGATAAGTCATGTGCCAATTCTATACAATCGCCTTACGGGAATTCATGCGAGAGATCATATGTTCGCTGCAGAAGCCGGATATGAAGCCTTGCAGGCCTTTGCCACCAGCATCGGCATCGGGCTGCTGATCGGCCTCGAGCGCGAACGCCAGTCGGACCTCAAGGCCGGTTTGCGCACCTTCGCCCTGGTCGGGCTGCTGGGCTGCATCAGCGCCCTGCTGGCGCAGATCACCGATAGCGGCTGGATCCTCGCCGCCGGCCTGCTGGCCATCGCCGCGATGATGATCGCGGCCCACGTCTCCGACCCGCTGGATACCGGCGATCCGGGCACCACCTCGGTGGTGGCGCTGATGGTCTGCTATGCGCTGGGTGCCATGGTCTGGTACGGCTACAGTTCGACCGCCGTCATGCTCGCCATCGCCACCACGGTGCTGCTCTACTTCAAGACCGAATTGCACGGCATTTCGAAAAGCCTGACCCATGTCGACCTGCTGTCGATCCTGCAGTTCGGCGTGCTGTCTCTGGTGATCCTGCCGATCCTGCCCGACAGGAATTTCGGTCCCTACCAGGCATTGAATCCGCAAAACATCTGGTGGATGGTGGTGCTGATCTCCGGCGTTTCGCTGGCCGGCTACGCGGCGCTACGCGTGACCGGCGCACGGCACGGCGCGGCGCTGATCGGCCTGTTCGGCGGCCTGGTTTCATCCACTGCAACCACCATGATCTTCTCGCGCCATGCGCGGGCCGACGTCAATCTGGTGCGTACCGCGATGCTGGTGGTCCTGCTCGCCAATGTCGTCGTCCTCATCCGCTTGGGCGTGGTCACCTTCGTCGTGGCGCCGACGATTTTTGTCCCGCTGGCCGGCGTGCTGGGCTTCGGCCTGGTGCTGGGCCTGGCCGTGGCATTCTGGGGCTGGCGCCAGCTCGAGAACGGTGCGGCCGTGCCCATGCCACAGATCAGCAATCCGACCGAAATCAGGACCGCGCTGACCTTCGGCGCCCTCTACGCGCTGGTGCTGGTGCTGTCGGCCTGGCTGCAGGACGTGGCCGGCAACCGCGGCCTCTACCTGCTGGCGCTGGCCTCGGGACTGACCGACGTCGATGCGATCACGCTGTCCTCGCTGCGCATGTTCAGCATGGAGAAGCTGACGGCCGCACAAACCATCACCGCGATAACCCTTGCCACACTTTCCAACCTCGCCTTCAAGACCGGGCTGGTGGTGGTGATCGGCGGGGCGGCGCTGGCGCGCCGCACGCTGCCGGGATTTGCCGCCATTGCCGCAGGCCTCGTCGGCGGCCTACTGCTGATGAGATGATCATGATTGCCGCCACCGCCACCCGTCCGCCGGCCGTTGCCGGCATGTTCTATCCCGGCGACGTCGCCAGCCTGCAGGACGAGCTCGCGACCTGCCTCGCCGTTGCCGTCCCGCGAAGCGGCGTCCCAGGCATGCAGAGCCAGCCAGCGCCGACTCCTGACGCCGAAGCTGCCGGCCTGCTCAAGGCGATCATCGTGCCCCACGCCGGCTACGTCTATTCCGGCGGCACCGCCGGCAAGGCCTACGCCATGCTCGCGCCGCTGGCCGCACGCATCCGCCGCGTGGTGCTGCTCGGCCCCTGCCATCGCGTCGCCGTGCGCGGACTGGCGGCGCCCACGGTACAGGCTTTCGCCACGCCGCTGGGCAGCATCCCGCTCGATCGCACCGCGCTCGATGCGCTGGCCGACCTGCCGCAGATCGTCGCCTCCGATGCCGCCCACGCCCAGGAACATTCGCTGGAAGTGCAACTGCCCTTCCTGCAGACCGTGCTCGGCGAATTCACGCTGGTACCGCTGGCGGTCGGCCAGACCGGCGCCGCCGAGGTGGCTCAGGTCATCGCCCGGCTCTGGGGCGGGCCGGAAACGCTGATCGTGATCAGCTCCGACCTCTCGCATTTCCATACTTACCGCGAAGCGCAGCAGATCGACCACGCCACGGCCGACCACATCCTGGCGCTGGAACAGCTCACCAGCTTCGAGCAGGCCTGCGGCGCGCTGCCGATCAACGGCCTGATCACCGTAGCGCGCCAGCGCGGCTTGCGCATCGAACGCATCGCGCAATGCAACTCGGGCGACACCGCCGGCGACAAATCGCGCGTGGTCGGCTATGCCTCCTTCGCGCTTTATGAATCGGTCGGCGCGGATCTCGGCCCGGCCCTGCTGGTGCGCGCGCGCAATGCCATCGCCGCCCAGCTCAAACAGGCGACGCGTGCCGAGCCGGCGCATCCCGCACTGAACCAGCCCGGCGCTTGTTTCGTCACGCTGACCCAGAACGGCGCATTGCGCGGCTGCATCGGCTCGCTCGAAGCGCATCGTCCGCTCGACCAGGACGTGCGCGCCAATGCCGTCGCCGCCGCCTTCCGCGATCCGCGCTTTGCGCCGCTCAAAGCCGAGGAACTGCCGCGCACCCGCGTCGAAGTCTCGCTGCTGACCGCGCCGCAACCGATGAGCTTCACCGACGAGGCCGACGCCCTGCGCCAGTTGCGGCCCAACATCGACGGCATCATCTTCATCGCAGGACAGAAAAGAAGCACCTTCCTGCCGCAAGTCTGGGAACAGTTGCCGGAACCGCGCGTCTTCATGGCCCATCTAAAACAGAAGGCCGGCCTGCCGGCCGACTACTGGTCATCCGAAGTGCAGCTGCAACGCTACGAGGTGCAGAAATGGAAAGAAGCGCCGATCCCATAAGCGGCGTGCCCGCCCGCTGGTGGCACAAGCTGGACGACGGCCGCATCCAGTGCGACCTCTGCCCGCGCGACTGCAAATTGCACGAAGGCCAGCGCGCCGCCTGCTTCGTCCGTGCCATGAAGGATGGCGAAATGCTGCTGACCACCTATGGCCGCAGTTCCGGCTTCTGCATCGACCCGATCGAGAAGAAGCCGCTCAACAACTTTTTCCCCGGCTCCAGCGTGCTGTCCTTCGGCACCGCCGGCTGCAACCTGACCTGCAAGTTCTGCCAGAACTGGGACATTTCCAAGTCGCGTGACATGGACCGCCTGATGGACGACGCCACGCCGCAGGCGATCGCCCGCGCCGCGCAGAAGAACGGCTCGCAGAGCGTGGCCTTCACCTACAACGACCCGGTGATCTTCGCCGAATACGCGATGGACACCGCCGACGCCTGCCATGCACTCGGCATCAAGACCGTGGCGGTGACCGCCGGCTACATGCACCATGAACCGGCGCGCGAGTTCTATTCGAAGATGGACGCCGCCAACGTCGACCTCAAGGCCTTTACCGACGACTTCTACGTCAAGCTCTGCGGCGCGAAGCTGCAACCCGTGCTCGACATCCTGGCCATGATCCATCACGAAACCGATTGCTGGCTGGAAATCACCACCCTGCTGATTCCCGGCAAGAACGACAGCGATGCGGAACTCAAGGCACTGGCGGCCTGGGTGGCGCAGGAACTCGGGCCGGACGTCCCGGTTCATTTCAGCGCCTTCCATCCCGACTGGAAAATGAGCGACATCCCAGCCACGCCGCCGGCCACCCTGGTCCGCGCCCGCCGCATCGCGATGGACGCCGGCCTGCATTACGTCTATACCGGCAACGTGCATGACAAAGCCGGCGACGAAACGCTCTGCCCCGGCTGCGGCAAGGCCGTGATCCAGCGCGACTGGTATCGTATCCTCGGCTACGCGCTCGACGACAGCGGGCATTGCCGGCATTGCGGCACGGCGATTGCCGGGCGCTACGGCCACTTCGGCAAGCCCTTCGGGCCGCAAAGGATTCCGGTCAGGCTGCACGCCGGCGCATAATCCAAATCGCCGTACTGCCAGCGCCGACTCCCATTGGCGCAGCCGGCACAGGGTATACCGTCTGTATGGCGCCACTTCCGGCCGTTCGAGGTAGCCGTCCAATTTCGATAGCCAGAATGTCCTCTGGCTGGGTTGAACGTCAAGTTTCGGCAGCCAAGTTGGCATCTACACCGCCCCGACTCCGCCATGACCGGATTATCGTCATTACATTTGAACTATGAGAGGCAGGTCAAGGCACACTGCCGTACAAATGATGGACCTGAGCGGAATAAAATCATCGCTCGACCATGTAGGGAGCCCGGTATGCCAGTTCCACTGTTGCAGCACAAGAAGTACGCTGAACCCAGTGCATTTACGCCGGAATCCTTGCTTCGAGAAGCGCGCCGGCAAAAGCGCCTTCCTGTCGCAGCCGTTCCGGAGGTGTGCGTGCTTGATCCCGATGGAGATTTAGTGCGCCAGCTAAGGAATGACGGGCGAGCGCGCATCGATCATTCGTGGGCCTGCTATCACACCGATCTCTATCGTGTGTCCTTCAATGGACTTGAGTTTGGGCTGCTTGGGTGCGCCGTTGGAGCTTCTTACGCCGTCCTGGTTGCAGAGGAGCTGTTCGCATCCGGTTGCCAATTGCTCATAAGCATCACGTCAGCAGGACGGCTCGTCGAATTGCGCGATCCACCTTACTTTGTCCTGATCGAGAAGGCGTTGCGTGATGAAGGCACCAGCTACCACTACATGCCGGCCTCCGAATTCAGCGCGGCTGATCCGGCGCTTTTGTCGCGTCTTGATGGGGAATTCGAGAACATCGGAGTCCATGTCGAGCGCGGCGCGACTTGGACAACGGACGCTCCGTTTCGAGAGACCGATGATGCCATTAACGCGATGCGGGCGATGGGTTTGCTGGCGGTGGAGATGGAAGCTGCTGCTCTCTATGCGTTCGCCAGCGCGCGGGGTAGATCAGTCGTATGTTTTGCGCATGTCACGAATCAGATGGGGCGCATCGAGCAAGATTTCGAGAAAGGCGAGGCTGACGGCAGTGTGAGTTCCCTTGCCGTGATCCTAAGAGTGGCTTTGGTTCTTCGGTCAGGAGTAACGGGAATCCCGGCTTGAACAAACGTCAGACTTAGAGAGGGCGTGATGCCCGGTATGGGCGCCAAGCTGGCCTTCACAATTATCGGATCATCGCCACATCGGCAGGTGTTCTGACTCGCAGTTGCCGTGTCGCCAGCGCCGACTCCGGATCTGGGATGGCGAGATCATTTGATTCATGACGCTACCGATCAGGCCAGGATACTTTGGTAAAGTCCGTTTTTTCGGCGGATGGATTGCTTTGCCATGTCCCTGCGACGACCTTTTGGTAGAAGCCTGATCAACAGCTTCGCGGCGCTGCACTTTGATGCTTGCGTCAATATCCATAAGTTCGGCCACACGGATGACTGCGCGGACTTTTCTGAAATCGTCCGCAACCGGCTGAATCGCATGAAGTCTACGCAATAGGGCCGGTGGAAGGCACAATGTCGCGCCGGCCCCGATTCGAACGAGTGGCCGGAGTACCCAGTCTGAGGAAGGTCGCAAGCAATCGGAAAGCCATACCCGCATGAAGACGATCCTGAAGGAATTTCCCCTGTTCTCCCAACTCGCCGAGGAAAGCCTCGCCGAGCTGACACGGACGGCGCGGACCAGCACGTTTCACCGGGAACAGGCCATCTACCGGGTCGGCGATCCGGTCAGCGAAATGCACATTCTGGTGTCGGGCCAGGTGAAGCTCGCGTTGTCGTGCACTCGCGGCACCGAACTGATCATCGATCTGGTGGAGGCCGGGCGCTCATTCGGCGAAGCCGAACTGTTTGGCAGCGACCCCTACCTGGCGAATGCGATCGCGACCAAACCATCGCAGGTGCTGAGCATTGCCCGGGAAACGCTGTATCAGGTAATGGCCCTGGATCCGAGCGTTGCGCTGGGCGTCATGAAGCTGCTGGCGCAGCGGCAAATCGAACTGGAGACCGAACTCGCTGCACGGCACTCGTTTTCCAGCAGCCACCGCTTGCTGGATTATTTCCTCAGACTGGCGGGACCCTACCGCGATCCGCAGGGGGAAAGCCTGGTGACGCTCGGCATCAGCAAGCAACTGCTGGCTGCCCGCTGCAGCATGCAACCGGAATCGCTGTCGCGGACCCTGCGGGCGCTGATCGAAGCCGGCCTGATCGCTGTCGATGGTCGCCGGATCCGGCTGATGAACATCGCGATCGATCGCTATCTCGCCGACAACGCCACCGCCCAGGCATTCGCCCCCCCCGGCTACGCCATGGCAGCAGCGACACGCAGCGGCCTGGCGAGCGGCGAACCCCGCTCGCTGTGCGAATTGATCAACCAGGCCGGACGACAACGCATGTTGTCGCAACGCATGGCGAAGTCCTGGCTGATGCTGCAACGCGGCGTCCTGCCGCGACGCTCACGCGTGATCCTGCGCCAGTCCATGGCGCTGTTCGACAGCAACCTGAAGGAACTGGACGGGCTGGCGAGCAACGCCGGGATCGGTTCGGTGCAGGCCGAACTGGCCGAGCTATGGCGCCCCTACCAGCGCCTGCTGGAAGCCGAGCCCACGCGCCGGACCGCCCGCGAGCTGTTCGGCATCAGCGAAGAAGTGCTGGCCGCGGCGGACAAGCTGACCCTGAGGTTCGAAAGGATCGATGGCACGCATCAGGGAAAACTGGTCAACCTGGCCGGGCGCGAGCGCATGCTTTCGCAGCGCATGGCCAAGCTCTACATGTTCCGCCAAATGGGCATGGAGTTGTCGAAATGCCGGCTGGAAATGGACAAGGGCAACCGTGATTTCTCGAAGAACCTCAGCCAGCTTTCAGCGGTAACCGGGGACGAGCCGGCGATCGTGGCCGAACTGGAACGGGTGGCGAAGTACTGGGATGCCTTGCGCTCGGTGCTGGCCATCGACGATGGGGCGAACTTTACCGCCGCCGCCGTCCAGGTGTTCACCGCCAGCGAAGACCTGCTGCGGCACACGGACAACGCCGTCGCCTTGTACGCGATGCGGCCTGTTGCCGGCAGCCACGATCCGCGCCATCCGCGTCAGCGGGCGTTCGGGCCGACTTAGCCAAGAGTCGGCGCCGGTGCCACGGCGCTGCGTATAATTCGCGGCCTTTCCGCAAACCGCGGCAACGTGCATTCCATGAAGTCCCTGCTGTCCCTGCCCGTACTACCGAAACCCGGTCAACGCCTCGATCTGCCGCCGCTGGCGGCCTCCGCCGACGCGCTGGCGCTGGCGCAGCTCGCCCGACCCGGCATGCTGCTGGCGGTGGTGACGGCGAGCCCGCTCGAAGCCCAGCGCCTGGCCGAGGAAATCGTCTGGTTTCAGCCCGATCTGCGTGTGCATCTGTTGCCGGACTGGGAAACCCTGCCCTACGACAGCTTCTCGCCGCACCAGGACCTGATCTCGGAGCGGCTGGCGACGCTCTATGCCGTTTCGCGCAACGAATGCGAAGTGCTGATCGCGGCCGCCTCGACCGCCGTCACGCGCCTGGCGCCGCCGGCCTTCCTCGCCGGCCACACCTTCTTCATGAAGAAGGGCGAGCGGCTGGACATGGGCAAGCTGCGCGCGCAGTTGACCGTCGCCGGCTACCAGCATGTCACCCAGGTGGTCGCCGCTGGCGAATACAGCGTGCGCGGCGGCCTGGTGGACCTGTTCCCGATGGGCACGCAACTACCCTACCGCATCGAACTGTTCGACGACGAAGTGGAAACCATCCGCAGCTTCGACGTCGATTCGCAGCGCACGCTCTACCCGGTGCCGGAAATCCGCCTTTTGCCGGCGCGCGAATTCCCTGCCGGCGAGGCCGGCCGCACCACTTTCCGCCAGCGCTTCCGCGAAGCCTTCGAAGGCGATGCCTCGCGCGTCAGTCTCTACAAGGACGTCTCGAACGGAATACTCCCCGCCGGCATCGAGTACTACCTGCCGCTGTTCTTCGAGAGCACGGCGACGCTGTTCGACTACCTGCCCGAACACGCCACGCTGCTGCTGCACGGCGACGTGCCCGCCGCGATTGCCGAGTTCTGGACCGACCTGCAGGGCCGCTACAAGATGCTCGGCGGCGACCGCTCGCGGCCGGTGCTGCCGCCGGGCGAGCTGTTCCTGCGCGACGAGGAATTCTTCGTCGCCGCCAAGCCGCTGGGACAACTCGGACTCAAACCGACAGTCGGCGCTGGCGGTACGGCGGCGCTGCCGATCCTGGCGGTCAACCGCAAGGCCGACGACCCGCTCGCCGCGCTGCGCGGCTTCCTCGGCCTGCATGGCGGCCGCGTGCTGCTGCTGGCCGAATCGCCGGGCCGACGCCAGACCCTGGCCGACTACCTCGCCGAATACGGCCTCGTACCCGCGTCCTGCGCCGACTTCGCCGAGTTTCTCGCCAGCGCCGAGGCCTTCATGCTCGGCGTCGGCCCGCTCTCGGGCGGCTTCCTCCTTCTCCCTCCCCTTCAAGGGGAGGGCCGGGGTGGGGATGGGGTGGGCATCGCGGTCGTCACCGAAAACGAGCTCTACGCCGCCACGGCCCGCCCGCGCGGACGGCGCACCGATGCCCGCCGCGCCAACCTCGAAGGCTGGCTGCGCGACCTGTCCGAGCTCAAGGTCGGCGACCCGGTGGTGCATGAGAGCCACGGCATCGGCCGCTACCTCGGCCTGCTGCACATGGATTTCGGCGAGGGCGACACGGAATTCCTCCATCTCGAATATGCCAATGGCGCCAAGCTCTACGTGCCGGTGGCGCAACTGCAGGTCATCTCGCGCTACAGCGGCGCCGACCCGGAAGCCATCCAGCTGCATACGCTGGGCTCCGGCCAGTGGGAGAAGGCCAAGAAGAAAGCTGCAGAGCAGGTGCATGACACCGCTGCCGAACTGCTCGACCTGTATGCGCGGCGCGCCCTGCGCGAAGGCCATCCCTTCGTGTTCAAGCAGCATGACCTGGAAGCCTTCGCCGACGGCTTCGGCTTCGAGGAAACCCCGGACCAGCAGACCGCGATCAATGCCGTGATCGAGGACATGAAATCCGGCAAGCCGATGGACCGGCTGGTCTGCGGCGACGTCGGCTTCGGCAAGACCGAAGTCGCGATGCGCGCCGCCTTCGTCGCCGTGGCCGACGGCAAGCAGGTCGCGATCCTGTGTCCGACCACGCTGCTGGCCGAGCAGCACTACCAGAACTTCAGCGACCGCTTCGCCAACTGGCCGATCAGGATCGCCGAGATCTCGCGCTTCAAGTCGGCGAAAGAGCAGGACGAAGCCGTGGCACTGCTGGCGCAGGGCAAGATCGACATCCTGATCGGCACCCATCGCTTGCTGCAGAAGGACGTCAGGTTCGAGCGCCTCGGCCTGATCATCATCGACGAAGAACACCGCTTCGGCGTGCGCCAGAAGGAAGCACTGAAGGCGCTGCGCGCACAGGTCGACGTGCTGACCCTGACCGCGACGCCGATCCCGCGCACCCTGGGCCTGTCGCTCGAAGGCCTGCGCGATTTTTCGGTGATCGCCACGCCGCCGCAGAAGCGCCTGGCGATCAAGACCTTCGTTACCAAGTGGTCCAACGGCCAGGTGCGCGAAGCCTGTTTGCGCGAATTCAAGCGTGGCGGCCAGGTGTACTTCCTGCACAACGAGGTCGACACCATAGAGAACATGCAGGAACGCCTGCACACCCTGCTGCCCGAGGCGCGCATCGTGGTCGGCCACGGCCAGTTGCCGGAGCGCGAACTGGAACGCGTGATGCGCGAATTCACCCAGCAAAAGCACAACCTGCTGCTGTGCTCGACCATCATCGAGACCGGCATCGACAACCCGCACGCCAACACCATCGTCATCAACCGCGCCGACAAGTTCGGCCTGGCGCAGCTGCACCAGTTGCGCGGCCGCGTCGGGCGCTCGCACCACCAGGCCTATGCCTACCTGCTGACTCACGAGGACGCCAAGCCAACGGCCCAGGCCAAGCGCCGCCTCGAAGCCATCCAGGCCATGGAAGAACTCGGCTCCGGCTTCTTCCTCGCCATGCACGACCTGGAGATCCGCGGCGCCGGCGAAGTGCTGGGCGAATCGCAAAGCGGCGAGATCCACGAAATCGGCTTCGCCATGTACACCAACATGCTCAACGCCGCCGTGCGCGCGCTGAAGGCCGGCGAGAAGGTGCCCGACCTGACCCAGCCGCTGTCGATCACCTCGGAAATCAACCTGCGCGTGCCGGCGCTGCTGACCAACGACTATTGCCCCGACGTGCATGAACGCCTGACGCTCTACAAGCGCCTGGCCAATTGCGATAGTGAAAACGATCTGCGCGACATGCAGGAGGAACTGATCGACCGCTACGGCGAAATGCCGGCGCAGACCCAGGCTCTGATGGAAACCCACCGCCTGCGCCTGGCCGGCCGCGCGCTGGGCCTGGCCAAGCTGGATGCCGGCCCGGCCGCGATACAATTGCAATTTGTGCCGAACCCTCCGATCGACCCCGCGAAAATCATCCGGCTGCTCCAGAGCGACCGCAGCTTCAAGCTGGCCGGCCAGGACAGGCTGCTCTGGCAAAGGCCCACGGCGAACCTGAAGGAACGCGTTGGCGCGGTAAAAGAACTCTTCAACAAGTTGAAACCCTGATGCAGATCACTGAAAACCTGAATATCGAAGCCTTCGAACCGATGCCGACGCCGGAGGAGATCCATTCCCGCGTGCCGCTGTCGGATGCCGCCGCAGAGTCGGTGCTGGCGGGACGGCGCACGCTGGAGCGCATCCTCGACGGCAAGGACCCGCGCATTTTCGTCGTGGTCGGCCCCTGCTCCATCCACGATCCGGTGGCCGGACTCGATTACGCGCGACGCCTGAAAAAGCTGGCGGACGAAGTCGCCGGCACCATGCTGCTGGTGATGCGGGTGTATTTCGAGAAGCCGCGCACGGCGACGGGATGGAAGGGCTACATCAACGATCCGCGCATGGACGACTCCTTCCACATCGAGGAAGGCATGCAGAAGGCGCGCGAATTCCTGCTCGCCGTGAATGAAATCGGCCTGCCGGCCGGCACCGAGGCGTTGGACCCGATCGCCCCGCAATACCTCGGCGACCTGATCGGCTGGGCCGCAATCGGCGCGCGCACCTCGGAGTCGCAAACCCATCGCGAGATGTCCTCGGGCCTCTCGGCCCCGGTCGGCTTCAAGAACGGCACCGACGGCTCGCTCGACGCCGCGATCAACGCCATCATTTCCGCGTCCAGCCCGCACAGCTTTCTCGGCATCAACATGCAGGGCCGCTCCAGCGTGGTGCGCACCGCCGGCAACCGCTACGGCCACCTGGTGCTGCGCGGCGGCGGCGGGCGGCCGAACTACGACACGGTCAGCGTCGCGCTGGCCGAGGCGGCGCTGGCCAAGGCCAAGCTGCCGCACAACATCGTGGTCGACTGCTCGCACGCCAACAGCTACAAGAAACCCGAGTTGCAACCTCTGGTGATGCAGGATTGCATCAACCAGATCTGCGCCCAGCGCAAGGCCGGCCATCGTTCCATCGTCGGCCTGATGATCGAGAGCTTCATCGAGGCCGGCAATCAGCCGATTCCCGACGACCTGTCACAGTTGAAATATGGCTGCTCGGTCACCGACGCCTGCGTCGATTGGCCGACCACCGAGAAAATGATCCGCGACGCCGATGCCGCGCTGCGCGGCCTGCCCGCCTTCCCTGCCTGAGAGTGCACATGAGCCTGATTCGAGCCTTCCGCGGCCTGCGCCCGGCCCCCGGCCAGGCCGGCGCCATCGCCGCGCCGCCCTACGATGTCCTGTCCAGCGAAGAAGCGCGCCAGCGTGCGGCAGGCAAGCCCTGGTCCTTCCTGCATATCTCGAAGCCGGAAATCGACCTGCCACGCGAGATCGATCCCTATGCCCCCGAGGTGTATGCCAAGGCCGCCGAAAACCTGCAGAAGATGCTCGCCGCGGGCGTCCTGCTGCGCGACGACGCGCCCTGCTACTACGCCTATCGCCTGACCATGCCCGGCGAAGGCGGAGACCATGTGCAGACCGGACTGGTGGCCGCCGCGAACGTGGCCGACTACGACAGCAACCGCATCCGCAAGCACGAGTTCACCCGGCCCGACAAGGAAGACGACCGCGTGCGCCAGATCGAGGCGCTCAACGCGCAGACCGGCCCGGTGCTGCTCGCCTATCCTTCGTCAGCCACCGCCGATGCGCAGATCGCCGCCATCGCGCAAGGCATTCCGGCCGCCGACGTCACCGCCGACGATGGCATTCGCCATCAGATCTGGGTCCTGACCGACGCCGCGCAGATCGAGGCGATCACCAGGACCTTCGACGCCATGAAGGCGCTGTACATCGCCGACGGCCACCACCGTTCGGCCGCCGCCTCGCGCGTGGCCGCCGCCCGCCACCAGCAGGGCCGCGAAATCTCGGCCGACTGCTTCCTGTCGGTGATCTTCCCCGATCACCAGATGAAAATCCTCGACTACAACCGCGTCGTCAAGGATCTCAACGGCCTCGAGGAGTCGGCGCTGGTGGCACGCCTCGCCACCGCCTTCACGGTCGAAGACAGCGCCGGGCGCGCGCAGCCGGCCCGCCCCGGCGAGTTCGGCATGTATCTCGCCGGGCGCTGGCGCAGGCTGCACATCAAGCCGGAAATGATTCCCGACGATCCGGTGGAAAGCCTCGACGTATCGCTGCTTTCGAATCACCTGCTGGGCCCCTTGCTGGGCATCGCCGACCTGCGCCGCGACAAGCGCATCGATTTCGTCGGCGGCATCCGCGGCCTGGCCGAACTGGAGAGGCGCGTCGACTCGGGCGAAATGGCGATCGCCTTCGCCCTGCATCCGACCAGCATGAATCAATTGATGGCCGTGGCCGACAGCAACGACGTCATGCCGCCGAAATCGACATGGTTCGAGCCCAAGCTGGCCGACGGCCTGGTATCGCACGTACTGGATTGAACGACGCCCGCCCAAGGGGAACGGACAAAACAAAGGGCAACCCGCGGGTTGCCCTTTGTTTTTCCCCGAGGGGACTTTGCAGCGCGCCGGCTTACTTCTTCTTGGCGGCGGGCTTCTTCGCGGCAGCCGGCTTCTTTGCAGCAGCGGGCTTCTTCGCCGCGGCAGGCTTCTTCGCTACGGGCTTCTTGCCGGCAACGGCGGCCTTCAGGCCAGCGCCAGCGGAAAACTTCGGTACGGCCTTGGCGGCGATCTTCAGCGGCGCGCCGGTCTTCGGGTTCTTGCCGGTGCGTGCGGCGCGGTTAACCGACTTGAAGGTACCGAATCCGATCAGGGCCACTGGGTTGCCTTTGGATATTACTGAAGTGATGATTTCGGTCATCGCGTCGATGGCCTTGTTGACGGCTGCCTTGGAAAGCTCGGCACGCTCGGCCACTGCTTCGATCAGTTCGCTCTTGTTCATCGATTACCCCTTTGGTTTGGAAAGCCGCATTGTTCCACTAATTTCGCGCTGCTTGCAAGCCCCGCAAGCGACTTCGACGAAATATCTGTAGCGAAAAACCATCGGCCGACGCGGCTGCCGATCAGGCGTCACTGCCCAAACGCCAGCTACAAACCCTTGACCGCGTAGACCGCCGGCAGGTTGCGCCATGCGCCCTTGACGTCCATGCCATAACCAAAGACATAGCGGTTCGGCAAATGAATGCCGACGAAGTCGGCCGCGACCGGCTTGGCGCGGCCAAGGTTCTTGTCGGCAAACACGGCGCTCAGCACCTCGCTGGCGCCTTGCTGGCGCAGGCGGCGGACCACCTCGGCCATGGTCACGCCTTCGTCGAGGATGTCGTCCACCACTAGAACCACACGCCCCGCGACGTCAGACCGCGGCTTGACGATCCACTCCAGCTGGCCGCCGGTGGTGACGTCGCCGTAGCGCGTGACATGCAGGTAATCGAAATCCAGCGGGAAGACCAGTTGCGGCAGCAGCTGGCCGGTGAATACCACGGCACCGCCCATCACCGCCAGCACCAGCGGATTGGCGTCGGCCAGGCGCGCCGTGATCTCGCCGGCAACGCGCCGTACCGCCAGCGCCGACTCTTCGGCCGAACACAGCAGATCGGCCTGCTCAAAAATCTTTCTGGCTTCCTGCGGACTCATTGGACTACCCTCCTCCCAGCCACCTGCCCAAGACAGGGGGCGCTCATGTCATGCGTTTCAGGCTGGCGGCAAAGTCCCGGCCGACTTCGGGATGGCGCAGGCCGAAGGCCACGGTCGCTTCGAGGTAGCCCAGCTTGGAGCCGCAGTCGTAGCGGGTGCCCTTATAGCGATAGGCCAGCACCTGCTCCTCTGCCAGCAGCGCGGCAATGCCGTCGGTGAGCTGGATCTCGCCGCCGGAACCCTTGCCGATGTTGGCCAGGTGATGAAAGATGCGCGGCGTCAGCACGTAGCGGCCGACCACGGCCAGCGTCGACGGCGCATCCTCGGGCTTGGGCTTTTCGACGATGCGCAGGATCTGCTCCAGCGATTCGCTCATCGGCTTGCTGTCCACGATGCCGTAGCTGCGGGTGTCTTCGCGCGCCACCTGCTGCACGCCGATCACCGAGGTGCGATAGTAGTCATAGACGTCCACCATCTGCCTCATCACCGGCGGCTCGCCATCCAGCAGGTCGTCGGCCAGCAGCACGGCGAAGGGCTCGTCGCCCACCGCCGGATAGGCGCAGAGCACCGCGTGGCCGAGACCCAGCGCCTCGGGCTGGCGGATATAGATGCAGTTGATGTTCTTCGGAATCATGTTGCGCACGAAGTCCAGCAGCTCGGTCTTGCCGCGCTGCTCGAGCTCGCTTTCGAGTTCATAGGCCTTGTCGAAATGGTCCTCGATGGCGCGCTTGGAACGGCCGGTGACGAAGATCATGTCGGTGATGCCGGCAGCCACCGCCTCCTCCACCGCATACTGGATCAGCGGTTTGTCCACGATCGGCATCATTTCCTTGGGGCTGGCCTTGGTCGCCGGCAGGAAGCGCGTGCCGAGGCCGGCGACGGGAAAGACCGCCTTGGTAACTTTTTTCATTTCCATTCCTTTTCAAGGCGGTCTTCGGTGAAGGCTAACGCCCGCACAGCGGGGGTTAAGCCAATCGCCTTTTGATTGGCGGCCGTAGCCAAAACCGCCTTGGTAACTTTTTTCATGTTTTTATCAACTCCCTGAATTGTGTCTCGTCCAAAATGCTGACGCCCAAGGCCTGCGCCTTGTCGAGCTTGGAACCGGCTTCCGCGCCGGCCACCACGTAATCGGTCTTCTTCGACACCGAGCCGGCCACCTTGCCGCCCAGCGCCTCGATCATGTCTTTCGCCTCGTCGCGCGTCAGCGTCGGCAGCGCGCCGGTCAGCACAAAAGTCTTGCCGGCGATCGGCGAATTCACCACCGCCGCCGACTCACCCTCGGTCCATTTCACGCCGGCCGCGCGCAACTGCTCGATGACTTCGACATTATGCGGCTCGGCGAAAAAGCGCATGATCGATGCCGCCACCACCGGGCCGACGTCCGGCACCTGCTGCAGGCTGTCGACGTCGGCGGCGAGCAGCGCATCGAGCTTGCCGAAGTGGCGCGCCAGATCCTTCGCCGTCGCCTCGCCGACATTGCGGATGCCCAGCGCGAAAATGAAGCGCGCCAGCGTGGTGTGCTTGCTTTTCTCGACAGCCGCCAGAATGTTCAGCGCGGATTTCTCGGCCATGCGTTCGAGGTTGATCATCTTTACCAGGCCGAGCTTGTAGAGGTCGGCCGGCGTCCTGACGATGGCGTGGTCCACCAGCTGTTCGACCAGCTTGTCGCCAAGGCCCTCGATGTCCATCGCGCGCCGTCCGGCGAAATGCAGCAAGGCCTGCTTGCGCTGCGCCGGACAAAACAGGCCGCCGCTGCAGCGGGCGATCGCCTCGTCCTCCGGCTTTTCCACGGCCGAACTGCACACCGGGCAGGTCTTCGGCAGTTCGAAGGGTGGGTGCAGCGGCTCGCCGTTCGCGCCCGCCGGACGCCGCTCCATCAGCACCGACACCACCTCGGGAATCACGTCGCCGGCGCGCCGCACAATCACGGTGTCGCCGATGCGCACGTCCTTGCGCCGCGCCTCGCCCTCGTTGTGCAGCGTGGCATTGGTCACCGTCACGCCGCCGACGAACACCGGCGCCAGGCGCGCCACCGGCGTGATGGCGCCGGTACGGCCGACCTGCAGCTCGATCGCCTCGACCGTGGTCAGCGCCTCCTCGGCCGGATACTTGTGCGCCACGGCCCAGCGTGGCTCACGCGTGACGAAGCCGAGCCGCTGCTGCAGCGCCTGCGAATTCACCTTGTACACCACGCCGTCGATGTCGAAGGGCAGCGCGTCGCGCATCTCGCGCATGCGCGCATGGAAAGCGATCAGGCCCTCGGCGCCCTGCACCACGGCGCGGTGCTCGCACACCGGCAGGCCAAACACGGCCAGCGCGTCGAGCACGCCGCCATGTGTTTGCGGCAGTTCCCAGCCGCGCGTCTCGCCCAATCCATAGGCATAGAAGGACAACGGTCGCTCGGCAGCCATCGCCGGGTCGAGCTGGCGAATGCTGCCGGCGGCGCCGTTGCGCGGATTGACCAGGGTCGGCCGGTCGAGCGCACGCTGCTTGTCGTTGTAGCGTTCGAAGTCGGGGCGGCTGATGAACACTTCGCCGCGCACTTCCAGCACCGGCGGCGGCGCGCCGATGAGGCGCAGCGGTATGCGCCGCACGGTGCGGATGTTCTGCGTCACGTCCTCGCCGGTTTCGCCGTCGCCGCGCGTCGCCGCCTGCACCAGCACGCCGTCTTCATAGCGCAGGTTGATCGCGAGGCCGTCGAATTTCAGCTCCGCGGCATACTCGACGGCGGCTTCGGTTTCCACCAGGCCCAGCTCGCGGCGCACGCGGGCGTCGAAGGCGCGCGCGCCGGTCGGTTCGGTATCGGTCTCGGTGCGGATCGACAGCATCGGCACCACATGGCGCACCGGGGCGAATTGCGGCAGGGGCTTGCCGCCGACGCGCTGCGTCGGCGAATCGGCAGTGCGCAGTTCGGGGTATTCCGCCTCCAGCGTCTGCAGCTCGCGGAACAGTTTGTCGTACTCGGCATCGGGAACCGTCGGCGCGTCGAGCACGTAATACGCATGATTGTGCCCTTCGATCTCGCGGCGCAGGGCCTCGGCCCGCGCCGCTGCCTGCTGCAAGTCCATCAGGAAAACAACCGCAACGCCCGCGTGCTGCCCGGCACGATGTCGGCATCGTGCATGCGCTGTTGCAGTTCGGCCGCCTTGGCGCGAATCGCCGCGATCATCGCGTCGGCCAGCGGCGCGCGCTGGGCATCGACCAGCACGCCGCCGAGCGCCCCGGCCAGCTGGCGCGCCGTGGCCAACATGCGGTCGAAGGCCTGCACGCCATTGCTGACGCGCGGCACATCGAGGCTCAAGGTCAGGCCATGGGTGGCCAGCGACTTGATGGTTTCGGCATCGAGCTTTTCGCTGCCGAGGTTGGCCACCGAAAACAGCTCGCCGCCGACCGCATCGCGGGCGCGGAACACGCCATCGGCTTCCAGCGCCAGGCCCGCCGCTTCGGCCACACCGCGCAGCTTGGTGCCGGCGAAGACGCCGCCCGTGGCCTCGACCACATGCAGCACGAACTGGATGTCCACCGCTGCACAGAATTCATCGAGCGCTCCCGCGCGCATCACGGTATCGCCGCGCGTCGGCATCTCCAGCGTCGCCCCCGTCTGCTGCGCGATCTGCTGCACGCCGTCGTAGAAGCGTCCCAGTTCGCTGTCGGAAACGGGTCCGCGGCGATCGACCAGTTGCAGCGCCGCCACCCATTCGCGGTAACGCCCGCTGTCATTGGCGTCGCTGCGGCGCCAGCTGCCGTCGGTATCGTTGCGGACCAGCCAGTGCATGGCCTTGTCCAGATCACCGGACCAGACGTTCTGCATGGCCCACAGCGCGGGGGCCGGGACCGCTTCCGTCGCCGTCAGATAGATCACGCAATCCGCCACGTCGTCGGCCCACTCGGCCGGCAATGCCGCCGCGGGCGCGGCGTCCGGCGTCAGCGTTGCTGCGTCGGCAACAGGTATCGCGGCTGGGCTCGCCTGATCCGCAGCAGCCGCTGACGAATTGGCGTCGTGATCGACATCGACCGGCTCGGCAGCGTCCGCAAAACGCGGTTCGCGCCGTTCGCCGCCCTCCTCCGGCGCCGCCGCCACGTCCGCCTCGGTTCCCAGCAGCGCATCGCCCTGCTCGCCATTGAATATCCGGTCGGCGGTCTTGCGGTGCTGGCGGTCCTGCCAGACGTTGTAGCCCCAGACGATGGCCACACCTATCGCACCCGCGCCGATCAAGGCGATTTGCAGTTCGCTGATTGCCATGTTCAAGCCACCTCTTGGTTATGGCCGCCGCACCTGCCGTCGATGCCACCGGCGCCGGCCGCCACTGAAACTTCGCTACGCTGCGTTCTGCTCGACGGCGAGACGCAGCGCCTCTTCGATATCGACTTCCACCACGCGCGACACGCCCTGCTCCTGCATGGTCACGCCGATCAGCTGCTGCGCCATTTCCATCGCGATCTTGTTGTGCGAAATGAAGACGAACTGGGTATGCACCGACATGCGCTTGACCATTTCGCAGAAGCGCACGGTGTTCGAATCGTCGAGCGGCGCATCGACCTCGTCGAGCATGCAGAACGGGGCCGGATTCAGGTTGAAGATCGCGAACACCAGCGCGATCGCCGTCAACGCCTTTTCACCACCCGACAGAAGGTGGATCGTGGTGTTCTTCTTGCCCGGCGGCTGCGCCATGATCTGGATGCCGGAATCGAGGATCTCGTCGCCGGTGAGGATCAGCCGCGCCTCGCCGCCACCGAACAGCTGCGGGAACAGCGTGCCGAAATGCATGTTGACGGTGTTGTAGGTTTCCTGCAGCTGCTCGCGCGTTTCGCGGTCGATGCGGCGAATGGCATCCTCCAGCGTGCCGATGGCCTCGTTGAGGTCGAGTGACTGCGCATCGAGGAAGCCCTTGCGCTCGGATGCCGTAGCGAGTTCTTCCAGCGCCGCGAGATTCACCGGGCCCAGCGCTTCGACTTCGGCCGTCAGGCTGGCAATCTCGGCCTGCAGCACGTTGTCCCTGAGCTTGCCGGCGGCGAGCTCGTCGGCGAAGGGCGCTTCGTCTTCCTCGGTCAGCACATGCACCTCGGCCAGGCGTTCGCGGAACTGCTCCTCGTTGAGCTGGGCGGCCTGCGCCTTGAGCCGCAGATCGTTGATGCGGTCGCGCAGCGGGACCAGGCCCTGCTCCAGCTTCAGGCGTTGTTCATCGAGGCTGCGCAGCTCGCCGGCCGCCGTTTCCAGCACGTTGCGCCGTTCCGCCAGCGCCGACTCCTTGCCCTGTTTCGCATCCAGTGCCGCATGCAGCTGTTCCAGCAGCACCGCATCGCTGATGCCGGCGATTTCCGTACCCGCCGCCGCGGTTTCGGCTTCGATGCGTTGCAGCTGGCTGCTCGCGGTAGTCGCGGCGCGCGCATTGTCTTCCAGCTTCGACAGGCATTCGCGCTCGGAGAAGCCGGCTTCCTGCGCCTCGCGTCCGAGCTGGATTTCCAGCGCACGCGCCTCGCGCAGCGCCGCATCCTTCTGGCGATGGACTTCCAGTGTTTGTTCGAGACGCTGGCGCACTTCGCCGAGGCGCTCGCGCTGCAGCTCGCCTTCGTTCTCGGCACGCTCGCGTCGCGCCTGCTCCATTTCGTCCTGACGCTGCAGTTCGGCCAGGTCGCGGTCGATCTGCGCCGAGCGTTCCTCGAAGCGGGTCTGCGCCTGCGACAGCTTGAGCGCCTCGACCTGCGCCGTGTGGAAGGCCTGCTGCGCCTCCTGCATGGCGCGGCGGCCGGTGCCGAGCTGGGCCTGGCAATCGGCCAGTTGCTGCTCGGCGCTGCGCTGGACCTCGCGCGCCGCCTCTTCGGCCGCGGCACGGGTGGTCAGCAGGGCGGCCAGTTCGTCGATCTCGCGCTGGCGTTCGATGACGCCGTGGGTCTTCGCGTCCGGCACGTACAGCGTGAGGCCGGCAGGCGTCAGCAGATGGCCGGCGCGCGACACGCGCTGGCCGGCGTTCAGCGGCAATTGCGCGGCGAGATCGTCGGCGATGGCAACGCCGGCCAGCCATTCGTCGAGCACGCCCGACCAGCGCGCATCGTCGCAGCGCACCTTGCTGCGCAGGCTGTCGGCCGCCGGTATATTCGAGCGCAGCGAGCCGCCGTCACCCCCTTCCGCGGGAAGGGGGCTGGGGGGAAGGTCGTTTACATGGCGATCTTTGAGCGCAAGCGAAATGATCGCCGGCGGCGGCGCCGCGACAGCCGCACGCAGGGTTTCCGCGTCGGCGGCCAGCGCCGAGAAGCGTTCGCGCAGCACGGCTTCGACCGCGGTTTCCCAGCCGGCCTCGACCTGGATCGACTGCCACAACGGTTTGGCATCGGCCAGGCCATGCGCCTTGAGCCAGTCGCCGATCTCACCGCTCTGCGCGACCTTGGCCTGCAGGTGTGCCAGCGCATCGTGGCGGGCGCGGGTTTCGGTCAGGCCGCGATGGGCGGACTGCAGGGCTTCGCGTGCGCTGCGCAATTGCGCTTCGGCAGTCGGCACGGCGGCCTGCAGCGTCGCCAGCCTTTCCTGCGCCACGGCCAGCGCCGCTTCGGCGCGCTGTTCGGCTTCTTCGGATGCCGCCAGCAAGGCCGGATCGGGCGCGCCGAGTGCCTGGCGGTCCTGCTCCAGGCGGCTGCGATGCTGCGCCAGGTTTTCCAGCGCGCGCTGGGCATGGCCGCGGTCGGCCTCGGCCAGGCGCAAGGCCTGCTCGGCCTCGCTCAGGCTGCGGCGTGCTTCGGTGACTTCGCCGCCGGCGGACTGCACTGCATCTTCGGCATCGGGCAGCCGCGCCGCGGCTTCTTCGTGGCGCGCGGCGGCGGTTGCGGCGCGGGTACGCGAGTTCTCCAGCAGCACGTTCCAGCGCGCGGCGTCCTCCGCCAGCTGGTCCTGTTGTCCGCGCCAATGGCTGTCCTCGGCGCCGAGCTGGGCGAGGCGCGCTTCGAGCCGCGAGCGCGAATCGCGCATGTGGCCGATTTCGGATTCGAGGCGATTGACTTCGGTGGTGGCCGCATACATCTCGGCCTGCGTCGCATGCAGCGCATCCGACGCCGAAAAATGGCTCTCGCGCGCATGCTCGACGCGCGCCTCGATTTCGCGCAACTGCGCGGTTTCGCCTTCGACCCGGTTGATCGCTTCGTCCACCTGGCGCGTCAGGCGCTGGGCGTCGTTGCGCGCATCGTTGCGCTTCTTCAGCCAGAGCAGGGTCTGCTTGCGCGAGACCTGCTCGTGCAGGCCGCGATACTGCTGGGCCACGGTGGCCTGTGCCTGCAGGTGCGTGACCTGGGTTTCCAGTTCGTTGCGGATGTCATCGACGCGGGCGATGTTCTCGCGCGCATCCTCGAGGCGGTGCTCGGTTTCCTTGCGCCGTTCCTTGTACTTGGTGACGCCGGCGGCTTCTTCCAGGTAGAAGCGCAGCTCTTCCGGCTTGGCCTC
The DNA here is from genome assembly GCA_022842325.1 of Sulfuritalea sp. Taxonomy (GTDB): domain Bacteria; phylum Pseudomonadota; class Gammaproteobacteria; order Burkholderiales; family Rhodocyclaceae; genus Sulfuritalea. The sequence continues at coordinate 98,231 of JALHPU010000004.1, forward strand.
GACGATGCGCGAGATCATGCCCTGGCCGATGATGGCGTAGGCGCGCGGCCCGAGGCCGGTGCCGAGGAACAGGTCGATCACGTCGCGCCGGCGCACGTGCAGGTTGTTGATGTAGTAGCTGGAATTGCCTTCGCGGTCGAGCAGGCGCTTGACCGTGATTTCGGCGTACTGGCTCCACTGCCCGGCGGCGCGGCCCTGGGCGTTGTCGAAATACAGCTCGACGCTGGCACGGCTGACTTCCTTGCGGTTGCCGGAGCCCTTGAAGATCACGTCCTGGATCGATTCGCCGCGCAGTTCCGAGGCTTTCGACTCGCCGAGCACCCAGCGCACGGCGTCGATGATGTTGGATTTGCCGCAACCATTGGGACCGACCACGCCCGCCAGCTGGCCGGGGAAAAGCACGGTGGTGGGCTCGACAAAGGACTTGAAGCCCGAAAGTTTCAGCTTGTTTAAACGCACGTGGGATTAAACCGGAAAAATGATCGCAAAAATGCCACTTGGCAGGCGCGCCATTATAATCTGTCCCGCCCCTCTTACTGCGGCCACCACGCATGCCACGCCCAGCCCCCCCGAACCGCACCAAGGCCCTCGAGACCTTCGCCAACCCCGCGCCGCACCGGGATTACCAGATCCACATGGAAATCCCCGAATTCACCTGTCTCTGCCCCAAAACCGGGCAGCCTGACTTCGCGGTGCTGACGCTGGATTACATTCCCGACCGGGTTTGCGTCGAGCTCAAGAGCCTCAAGCTCTACATCTGGAGTTTCCGCGACGAAGGGCATTTCCACGAGGACGTCACCAATCGCATCCTCGACGATCTGGTCAAGGCCACCAAGCCGCGCTTCATGCGCCTCACGGCGCGCTTTTACGTGCGTGGCGGCGTGTTCACCAATGTCGTCGCCGAACACCGCAAGAAGGGCTGGAAACCCGTTGCCAGGATCGAACTGGCCGAGTTCCCGGCGCAGTCGAACACGCGCGGCTGAGGCCGGCACGGCTCAGGCCCTGACGGGAGGAGCAAGCAATGCGGATCGGCTTTTTCGGAGCAGCGGGAGAAGTGACCGGCTCATGCACGCTGGTCGAAACCGGAGCGTGCCGTTTTCTGGTCGACTGCGGCATGTTCCAGGGCGGACGCGAGGCGCGGTCCAAGAACCTCAATGCCCTGAAGTTCGGCTGCGACGTGCGCTCCATCGATTTCGTTTTGCTGACGCACGCGCACATCGACCACTCCGGTCTGCTGCCGCTGCTGTCGGTCCTCGGCTATCGCGGCCCGGTGTACGCCACGCCGGCGACGATCGATCTGCTGCAGGTGCTGTTGCGCGACAGCGCGCACATCCAGGAGAAGGAATCGGAATGGCAACTGCGCCATCAGCGGCGCCGCGGCCAGGGCAGCAGCATCCAGCCGCCGCTGTATACGGTGGCGCAAGCCGAAGCCGCGCTCAAACTGCTGCGTCCGGTGCCCTATCGGCAGCCGATCCGCCCGGCCGAAGCCATAGCGGCGTCCTTCCATGACGCCGGCCACATTCTCGGTTCATCGTGGCTGGAGGTATCGGTCACCGACGAGGGCCGACCGCGCCGACTGGTGTTTTCCGGCGACCTCGGCATGTGCGACCGGCCGGTACTGCATGACCCCGAACCGCCGGTTCCCGCCGCCGACGTGCTGCTTATCGAATCGACCTATGGCGACCGCCTGCACCGTCCGCTTGCGGAAACCGAGGACGAACTGGTCGCCGCCATCGAGCGGACGCTGCATACCGGAGGCAACCTGATCATCCCCGCCTTCGCCGTCGGCCGGACCCAGGAGGTCGTCTATATGCTGGCCGACCTGGTGCGCCGCGAACGGCTTGCGCCGCTCAGGATCTACGTCGATTCGCCGATGGCCACGGCCGCCACGCACATCACGCTGAAGCATCCCGACCTGGTCGACAGCCACACCCGCGATTTGATCGACTGGATGCAGCAGCATCCGCGGAAATTCAAGCTGGAGTTCGTCGCGGATGTCGAACGCTCACGCGCGCTGAATGAAGTTCGCAGCGGCGCCATCATCATCTCGGCCAGCGGCATGTGCGAAGCCGGCCGCATCAAGTACCACCTGCGCGAAAACCTGCCGCGCAGCGAATGCAGCATCCTGATCACCGGGTTCCAGGCAGCCGGAACGCTCGGTCGCCGGCTGGTCGACGGCGCGCGCCTGGTGCATATCTTCGGCAAACCCGTGGCGGTCAGGGCCAGAATCCATACCGTGGGCGGCCTGTCCGCGCATGCCGATCAAACCGGCTTGCTCGACTGGCTGCGCGGTTTCCGGGCGCCGCCAAAGCATGTATTCATCGTGCATGGCGAGGCCGGTGCTTCGGCAATTTTCGCCCAGGCAATCCAGGACACGCTGGGCTGGCCCAAGCCGCACCTGCCTCAGCTGGGCGAGCGCATCACTCTTTAGCAACCGGTCATCACCCAGCGAGTGATTTTCCGCGTCCGAGTAACGCTTTTGGCTTTCCTCGGTGTTCCCTGTGTCACTGTGGTTCAACCGGGTTTTATAGCTTGAAAACGGCATAAGGCGCCGCACCAAGCATTCGACCCCGCCGCTTCATGCGGCAGGGTCGAATGTGGGTGAAAGCGGCAAGCTATCCGCCGCGCTTCAGCCCTGTCTTACTTGAGGATCTTCCAGTCGCCGTTTTCGACCGTGGCCATGATCGCGGCACGACCGTCGAAACCGTTGTGGTCCTTGGGCGACATGTTGAACACGCCGTGCACGCCGGGCAGTTCCTTGACGTTTTCCAGTGCATCGCGCAGGGCGACGCGGAACTCGGCGGTACCGGGCTTGGCCTTCTTCAGCGCCTCGGGCACGGCGCGGTTGAGCAGCAGGTAGGCATCCCAGCCGTGGCCGCCGAAAGTGGACCGGCTGTTGGCACCGTGCGCAGCTTCATAGATCTTGATGTACTCGAGCGCCGCCTTCTTCGACGGATGGCTGTCGGGCAGTTGCTCGGCCAGCAGCATCGGGCCGACCGGGAACAGCGTGCCTTCGACGTTCTTGCCGCCGACGCGCAGGAAATCGCGATTGGCGATGCCGTGCGTCTGGTAGAACTTGCCCTTGTAGCCGCGTTCGATCAGGGTTGCCTGCGGCAGCACCGCCGGCGTGCCGGACCCGGCGATCAGGATCGCATCCGGATTGGCCGCGATCAGCTTGAGCGCCTGTCCGGTGACGCTGGTGTCATTGCGCTGATAGGCCTCCGAGACGCTGATCTTGATGCCCTTGGCGTCGGCGGCTCCCTGCATCGCCTTCAGCCAGAGCTGGCCGTAGGGATCGGCGTAACCGATGAAACCGATGGTCTTGACCTTGTTGGCGGCCATGTGGTCGGCAATCGCGATGGCCATCTGGGTGAAGTTCTGCGGCGTGGTGAACACCCAGGGCGCCTTGTCGCCGGCAGGCGGCAGCGGCGCCATGGCGATCTGCGGCGTCTTGGTCTCGAACGCGACTTCGAGGATCGCCATCGAGGTCGGCGTTGCGGTCGAGGCGATCAGCGCATCGACCTTGTCTTCGCCGGTGAGCTTGCGCGCGTTCTTTACCGCCGTGCTGGGATCGGTGGCATCGTCGAGCACGATGTACTTGACCTTCTGGCCGCCGACCGTCTGCGGCAGCAGGGCAAAGGTGTTCTTCTCGGGGATGCCCAGCGAGGCCGCCGGACCGGTGGCCGAAACGCTGACGCCGATGGTGATGTCGGCCCAGGCCGAACCTGCTGCCAGAGCCAGCGCCAGCGCTGATGCCAATGCAAGTGTCTTCACGTTCATGTCTCCTCCTGTTTTTTGATATGGTGTGCGCCCGCCTCTGGTTACCCGAAGCGTCGAACGGATTGTAGGCGAGGTTTGTTCGATGTCAACCTGTTCGACTAACACCTACGTGGCAAACTTGCCGCCACCACTTTACCCGCAATCACCCGCCGTCAGCTGCAAAGTCTCGCTCCCGGATCGCCCAAGCCTCCGGTTCCGGCCTCTGTGGGCAGTACGTCCCGCCCCCGGCGATCCGCTCCGGCGCCTGCAAAGCAGGAGTCGGCGCCGGCGCTACGGCAATTCCGCAGTTCCGCCAGCGCAGTCAGCCGGGACGGGAGGATCAGCCGCGGCTGCGCCTCCGCCGTCGGGCATCAAATGGGGATGAAGGACGTGCTCTTCGGCTGGCTTTCGCCTTCCGGCCGGATAACCTGGGCGTTCACCCAGGTCGTGCCGAAATTGCTCTCGGTGACCGGCTTGCCGAAACGGAAGCCCTGCAGGATGTCGCAATCCTGCGCCATCAGGAAGGACCATTGCTCGTCGGTCTCGACTCCCTCGGCGATGATCTGCAATCCCAGCGCCTGGGCCATGCGCACCGCGGCGATGACCAGGGCGCGGTCGCTGCGATCCCCGGAAACGTCGTGGATGAAGCTGCGGTCGATTTTCACGGTATGGAAAGGAAACTCGCGCAGATAACTCAGCGACGAATAGCCGGTACCGAAGTCGTCCATCGACAGCCGCACGCCAAGCGCGTGAAGTTCCTCGAGGATCACCCTGACCTCGCCCTGATTGCGCAACAGCAAGCCTTCGGTAATTTCGATCTCGAGTTGCTGCGGCGGCACCTGGAATTCGGCAAGGCACTGCTTGACCATGGCGACGAAACCGCTGGTCTTGAACTGGCGCGGCGATACATTCACCGCCATGACGAAACCCGGCTGCCGCTCCCGCCAGCGCGCGAGCGTGGCACAGGCTTCGCGCAGCACCCAGCGCCCGAGATCGACAATCAGCCCGTTCTGCTCGGCGACCGGGATGAACGTGGCCGGCTGCACTTCGCCGAGCTCCGGGCTGTTCCAGCGCAACAACGCTTCGGCGCCGATGATGCAGCCGCTGTCGGCACGCACCAGCGGGTGGTAGACCACGTGCAGTTCCTGGCGCTCCAGCGCACCGCGCAGGCAGCGTCCGATCTCCAGTCGCTGCAATGACAGGTCGTGGATCGAACGGTTGTAGAAGCGGTACATGTTGCGGCCCGAGTCCTTGGCTTCGTACATCGCCAGATCGGCATTGCGCAGCAGCACCATGGGCTCGGTACCGTCGTCCGGATAGACCGCGATGCCGATGCTGGGCGAGGTGGTGATTTCGCGTTCATCCACGTTGAACGCCTCGGCGAACGTCGCGATGATCTTTTCCGCGATGGCGGCGGCTTCGTCGCCGTGATCGAGTCCGCCGGCGACAATCAGGAACTCGTCGCCACCCAGACGTGCCACGATGTCATCGCCGCGCACCGAGCCTACCAGTCGCTGCGCCACCTGGCGCAGCAGGGTATCGCCGACGGCATGGCCCAGTGTGTCATTGACTTCCTTGAAGTTGTCGAGATCGAGAAACATCGCGCCGACCTTGCCGCCGTCGCGCCGGGCGCGGCTGACTGCCTGCACCAGGCGATCGTTGGCCAGCACCCGATTGGGCAGGCCGGTCAGCAGATCGTAGTGCGCCTGGTAGGTGATTTTTTCCATCTGCTGCCGCTGTTCGGTGATGTCCTCGCGCGACAGCAGCAGGTGGGTCGCGCGTCCGCTCTCGTCATGCACGGCGCCAAGCCGCAGGCGCTCCCAGTAGGCGCCGTCGCCGCGCCGGCTGGGCTGCTCGAGTTCCCAGATGGCGCCGCTGGTTGCCACCCGCAAGGCATTGTCGGCATCGAGCGGATCCGCCGTATGCATCACCTCGATCAGCGGCTGTTCGATCGTCTCGTCCGGCGACCGGCCGGTAATCCGGCAATAGGCCGGATTGACGAACTCCACCAGGCCGCCGATACGCGCGATCAGGATGCCTACCGGATTCTGCTCGACTACCTGCGAGAAGCGCACCAGACGACGATTGGCGCTCTTCAGATCGGCAGTACGCTCGTTGACGCGGTGCTCGAGTTCGAGCTGCGCGGCACGCAGGGCCGTCTCCCGCGACAATACCTGCTGTCGCATGGTGCCGAAGGCTTCGGCCAGATCGCCGATTTCGTCGAATCGGGCGATCGCGATGTGGCCGCTTTCCTCTCCTGTCGCCAACTTTCGCGCATGGTTGTGCAGGATCCCGATACGGCGTACCACCGTCTGCCCGGAATAGGCCAGCCCAAGGAAAATCACCAGACCGCCGGCCAGGACCAGCCAGAGGAAGTCGCGCCGCTGCTTCAGTTGTTCCTCCATGGCGAGCTGATAGGCTGCATCTGCGGCAGCCTCGGTCTGCTCGGCGACCTCGGCGAGCAGCACCTGGATCGACAGGTAGGGAATGTGGGATCCGGAGGACGTTATTCCCCGCACCGCCGCAAGATTCATCTCGCTTGCCAGCCGTGCCTGCTCGTTCAGGCGGGCACGATAGTCGCGCCAGTGGCCCGACAGGCGCTGCGCCTCGCTCGGGGATGCTGTGCCAAGCGTCAATGAGAACTTGCCAATGTCACGGTCGAGAATGGCAATTTCGCCTCTAAGCCGGGTAATCTGCGATTGCAGGGCGAAGACGTCCTCCAGATGCCCGAGTTCCAGTTCGAGATTGCGCAGGTTGCCGACCCGCGCCTGCAGCGTGTGCAAACGCGCCAATGGCCGGACATGGCGCTCCAGCGCATTGACCAGACGCTCCGAGGACTTTTCCAGCATCTGATTGCCGGCAAACAGCAGGACAGCCATCAGCAGGCCGGCACCGGCAAAGCCGAGCAGCAACTGCGGCAGAAGCCCGAAGCGGGTGGGCAGTTTGATCAATGCCATCTATCGCGACGCCGACTCGCCCGGCTCTCCGCCGCCAAATCCGGCATGGAAAGTCCTGAGCCACGGCAACTGTCGCTCGCGGCCCCGTTGCTGGGTAATTTTCTCCCAGTCCTGCGCCGTACGCCGCATCGCTTCCCTGGCGGAAATCTTGCTGCGGGCTGCCAGCGAAAGATTGTTATCGAGCGCGTCGAGATATTCGCCGTCGCCTGGCAAACCTGTTCCGGGCGGCAGGGCCATCAGCCATTCGGAACGGAATACCTCGAGCGCCTGCGGCGTGTAGAGCTCCTTGATGCGGGAATCCACCAGGTGGTGCCAGCGATACGGATCGGTAAAGCCACCGGTAACGCCGACCGTGCGCACCGAGTTGTCCGGATCGGTCAGCCACATGGTGAACAGGAATGCGAGCTTGCGTTGCTTGCCGCGACTGGACACCACCAGGTTGTTGCCATAGATGGGCATGTTGTGGCGCACGATGCCGCTGCCGAGCCGATTGCCCGGGATCGGAATCGCAATGAATTTTCCGCGCACCGCCGACGTCGGGGCATTGAACAGCTTGGCGGCGGATATGGTGCCGCCGATCGCAAACACCTTGCCCTGCATGAAAAGGGGAAAGGTGTAGCTGTAATCCTTGCCGTCGGCCAGAATTTCCGGGGGTGAATAACGCACCGTGCGCACATAGCTCTCGGTCGCCGCAACTCCCGCAGGGGAATCAATCAGCGGCTTCAGGTTGTCGTCGAACAGATTGCGGTGCGGTTCGCTCTGCGCGAAATAGCGCGGCAGCCAGTACATCCAGCCGCCGGACGGATCGCGTTCCTCGGCGGTACCGTAAAGCCCCTTTTCCGGCCGATGAAAGAACTTGATCAGCTGATCGTAATCCTGCCAGGTCCTGGGTATCGCCAAATCACGGCCGTAGGCCTTGCGAAAGGCGGCCCTTTCCGCCGGATCCTCAAGCAGATCGCGCCGCAGATAATAGATCGTCACATCGCCATCGGCTGGAATTGCCACTACCTTGTCGCCGAAAAACCCCTGCAGGCGCGGGCGCACGAAGCCCTGCGGCGGCACGCTTTCGATGCGGAAGCCGTATTCCTTGAGCAGCGGCGCCAGATCCTCGACCAATCCCTGCTCCAGCAGATCGGGAAATTCATGGGTACGCGCCACCGTCAGATCGGTATCCGGATGCGCCTTGAGATTGGTGAGAGCAGCCTGTTGTGGAATCACGCGTGCGGCAATCACGATGCCGCTGCGTTGCTCCCACTCTTTTTGCAGTTCGAGCTCGGGACCCAGCAGCGCTGCAATATTTCCCGATTTGAACGCGACCTTGATGGTAGCGTCGCGGCGGACCTCACCCGAGGCAACCATCTGTTTTACCGCTGCCAGCGCCCGCTCTGCCTGTTCTCCTGCGCTCACCGTAGCGGAGCCGCAAACGACCGCAAGGCCAAGCAAGCCCGCCATTGCACGATACCATCCCGGTCCAGCCATCGCCTGTTCTCCCCTTCCCGGCATTCCGGGATCAGCTTTTCAAGTTTAATACCAAGGTTCGCATAAAGCCTTTTCAAGCAAAAATCGCGCCGAAAAGGTCGCTAGCGACCCGTGGTAGCGAGGTGCAAGGCGAGACCAAAGAAAATCATCGCGGCGCAGCGATCGAGCCACACCGCAAGCCGTGGCTGCTGCTGCAGGCGCGCGCCGACGCTGCCGGCAAACCAGCCGAGGCTGCCGAAGATCAGCACCGTCTGCGCCGCGAACAGGGCACCCAGCAGCAGCATCTGACCCCAGACGGCACCGCGCGCCGGATCGACGAACTGCGGCAGGAAGGCGATGAAGAACAGCGCCACCTTGGGATTGATCACGTTGGCGATGAAGCCCCGGCGCACATGCGCGGCAAGCGGTTCGGCGCTGCCGTCATCGAGTTTGATCAATGCCATCTTTCCCGCATCGCGCCAAGCCTGGACGCCGATATAGACCAGGTAGGCGGCGCCCGCCATCTTCAGCGTGGTGAAAGTGGCCTCCGAGGCCAGCACCACGGCACCGATGCCCAGCGTTGCCCACAGCGTATGCGTGAAGCAGCCCAGGGCGCAGCCCAGGCCAAAGCCGATTCCGGCCGAACGGCCGCGGCTGATCCCGACGGACAGCACCATCAGGTTGTCCGGCCCCGGCGCGATGGTGATCAGCGCAGACGCCGCAAGAAATGCGAGCAGGACTTCGAGAGAGATCATTCAGGGATTCCTTATGGATTGGCGCAGGCGTCCGGCGCGCAGCAGCAGCCAGACAACGGCCGCGCCGAGTATCGCAGATTCGCCGAGCAAGGTGGCAGGGGCGCCGGCCAGCGCGGCAATGCCGCCGGCAATCAGGCCACCGATGGCATCGAGGCCGAAACGGATGCTGGAGAAGAAGGAAACGACCCGGCCGCGCAGGCGGTCGGGCGCAATCGTCTGCATTACCGTATTGATGCCGACGTTGGCCCCCGAGATGCCGAAGCCCAGCGCCGCCAGTGCCGGCAGGGCGATCGCCAGATCCGCGCTGAGCGGAAATGCCAGCAGCGCAAGTGCCGCCAGGACCACGCAGAAGATCGCCAGATTAAGGCTGCCGCGCACCGATTGCCGTGTCGCCAGCGCCAGCGTCGCGGCGAAGGCACCACAGCCGGCGGCGCCCCACAGCAGGCCCAGGGTGCGCGCATCGCCGTGGAATACCTCGCTGGCGAATACCGGCAGCAGCACGGCGTAGGCCGAGGCGGTCAGGTTGAGCAGGGCCAGCACGATCAGCAGGGTACGTATCGGCCAGGTATCCAAGGCATAGCGCACGCCCTCCTTGAACACATGGCCAACGCTGCCGCCGGCCCGGACGTTCGCCGTCAGGCGCATGGCCGCTACGCCCCACAGCAGCGCCAGGTAGGAAAACGCATTGAGCACAAAACAGGCCGCCTCAGACATGAAACCCAGCATCAGGCCGGCAATCGGCGGGCCGATGAAGCGGCCGAGGTTGAACAGCATCGCATTCAGCGCCAGCGCGTTCGGCAAATCGTCGCGACCGCCGACCATGACCGGAATCAGCGACTGGCGCAGCGGCGTGTCGAAGGCATTGAGCACACCGAGCGACAGGGACATCAGGATGATCAGGCCCGGTCCGATCAGTTCGAACCAGGTCAGGGCCGCCAGCACGCCGGCCTGGATAAACAGCAGGACCTGCACCTGCATCAGCAGCCGGCGCCGGTCATGGCGATCGATCCAGGCGCCGGCCAGCGGTCCCACCACCAGGATAGGCGCCAGTGCGGCGAAGGCCGCGAGACCCAGCAGTGCGGCCGAACCGGTCAGCCGATACACCAGCCAGGCCAGCGCCACCTGCTGGATCCAGGAGCCGAGGATCGAAACCGCCTGACCGAAAAAGTAAAGCCGGAACGGGCGATGCGCCAGCGCCCGCATCGACGCCGGGAGTTTCACGACGCGGTCAAAGCGTGATCACAGGCCGGCCATGGCCAGGTACTTGATCTCCAGGTATTCCTCGATGCCGTGACGCGAACCTTCGCGGCCCAGGCCCGACTGCTTGACGCCGCCGAAGGGTGCGACCTCATTGGAAATCACGCCGGCATTGATGCCGACCATGCCGTAATCCAGCGCCTCGCCGACGCGCCAGGCGCGCGCGATGTCGCGGCTGTAGAAATACGCGGCAAGGCCGAACTCGGTATCGTTGGCCAGGCGCACCGCCTCGGCTTCATCCTTGAAGCTGAAGATCGGCGCCACCGGGCCGAAGATCTCCTCGCGCGCCAGGCGCATCGCCGGTGTCGCGCCGGTCAGCACCGTCGGCTCGAAGAAGGTGCCGCCGCGCGCATGGCGCTGGCCGCCGCAGAGCACTTTCGCACCCTGCGCCACCGCATCCGCCAGCAATTCCTCGACCTTGGCCAGCCCGGCGCCATCGATCAGCGGGCCTTGCGTGACGCCCTCCTCCAGTCCGCTGCCGACCTTGAGCCCGGCCACCGCGGCCGCCAGTTTCTGCGCAAACGCATCGCGCACGCCTTCCTGCACCAGGAAGCGATTGGTGCAAACGCAGGTCTGCCCCGTGTTGCGGTATTTCGAGGCCATCGCCCCGGCCACCGCGGCGTCGAGGTCGGCGTCGTCGAAGACGATGAAGGGTGCATTGCCGCCGAGTTCCAGCGACATTTTCTTGATCGTCGGCGCGCACTGCGCCATCAAGAGCCGCCCGACCTCGGTCGAGCCGGTGAAGGACAGCTTCAGCACTTTCGGATTCGAGGTCAGTTCGCCGCCGATCGGCACCGGTTCGCCGGTCACGATGTTGAGCACGCCGGGCGGAATGCCCGCCTGCGCCCCGAGCCAGGCCAGCGCCAGCGCGGAAAGCGGCGTCTGCTCGGCCGGCTTGACCACCATGGTGCAGCCGGCGGCCAGGGCCGGCGCCACCTTGCGCGTGATCATCGCCGCCGGGAAATTCCACGGCGTGATCGCCGCGCAGACGCCGACCGGCTGCTTCAGCACGATCAGGCGGCGATCCGGCAGCGGCGAAGGAATGACTTCGCCATACACACGGCGCGCCTCCTCGGCGAACCACTCGATGAAAGAGGCCGCGTAGGCGATCTCGCCGCGCGCCTCGGCCAGCGGCTTGCCCTGCTCCAGAGTCATCAGCCGTGCCAGGTCTTCCTGGTTTTCCATCATCAGTTCGAACCAGCGCTTGAGTATCTTGGCCCGCTCCGCCGCCGTCTTCGCCCGCCACGGATGAAAGGCGGCCTGCGCGGCATCGATCGCGCGACGGGTTTCGGCGGCGCCGAAACTCGGCACCGAGCCCACCAGTTCGCCCGTGGCCGGGTTGCGGACTTCGAGGCTGGCGCCGGTGGCAGTCAACCATTCACCATCGATCAGGCAGGCATTGCGCAGGAGTTCAGGATTCTTCATGGGGTGCTTTCGATATCAAAGTTAAAGTTTAGCCGGACTGCGCCGAAAGGCGGGGGCCGATCCCATGCCAGCACCCGCCGTGTCGCCAGCGCCGACTCCTGTCAGTTCGCTGCGTCGGGTTCGGCCTTGCCGTCGCGAAAAGACCCGGCCAGCTTGACCGCGGCGCTGCGCAACAGCGTGGTATCGCCGCCGACGGCGATGAAGCTGGCGCCGCAGTTGCGGTAATGCCGGGCCAGCCCCGGTTCGGTGACGAAAACACCGGCCGCCTTGCCGCTTGCCGCGATGCGCGCCAGGGCAGCCTCGATCGCCGCCCTCACCTCGGGATGCCCGGCATCGCCGAGGTGCCCGAGCGAAGCGGCGAGATCGGCCGGACCGATGAATACCGCATCGACACCGTCCACGGCCAGTATGGCGTCGAGATTTTCCAGCCCCTGGCGGGTTTCGACCTGAACCACCAGGCAGACCTCCGCGTTGGCATGCTTTACGTAATCCTTGATGCCGGTCCACTGCGCGGCGCGGGCCAGCGAGGCCGCGACGCCGCGGATGCCCTCGGGCGGGTAGCGCACCGCGCGTACCAGTTGCCGAGCCTGTTCGGCGTCGTCGACCAGCGGCAGCAGCAGGGTCTGCGCGCCGGCGTCGAGATACTGCTTGATCAGCGCCGGATCGTGGCTCATCGGCCGCACCAGCAGCTGCACCGGGTAAGGCGCCGCGGCCTGCAGCTGCGCCAGCACGCTGGCGGGATTGTTGGGCGAATGCTCGGCATCGATCACCAGCCAGTCGAAGCCGGCGCCGGCGAGAATCTCCATGCTGTAGGAGCTGGCCAGGCCGACGAACAGGCCGACCTGCCACTGCCCCTGCCGCAGCTTTTGCTTGAAGATGTTTTTCGGCATGTCCATGAGGGTGTTACTCCAATGGCAAGCCCTGGTCCCAGTAAGGCTCGGGACCCAGGCGCGCAGCCAGAAAATCGACGAAGGCGCGCACCCGCTGCGGTACGAAGCGGGTGCCCGGAAACACGGCGAACATGTCGAGTACCGGGATCGGAAACTTCCTCAGGATCGGCACCAGCTTTCCCTCGCGGATAGCCTCGGCGGCGATGAAGGTCGGCTGGAAGACGATGCCCATGCCCTGGATTGCGGCTTCCTGCAGTGCATTCCCGTTATTGGCGGTGATCGGCCCGCTGATCTCCACCGCATGCGGAATGCCGTCGACCAGGAAGGTCCAACTGCTGCGCGACGTCAGGGAATAGGCAAGGCACGCCCGTTGCGCCAGCTCGTCCGGATGCTTGGGCTCGCCATGCAGCTTCAGGTAGTCCGGCGACGCCAGAACCACCGAGCGGCAGGTGGTCAGACGCCGCGCCACGGTAGTCTCGGGCAGGCGCCGGGTAATTCGCAGTCCGAGGTCCATGCCCTCCTCGATCAGGTTTACCCGCCGATCGTTGAAATCGAGGTCGATATGGATGTCGGGGTGCGTTTTGGAAAACTCCATGATCAGCGGCGTCAGGTGCAGCAGGCCGAAGGTCAGCGGTACCGTGGCGCGAATCGCGCCGCGCAGGGTCTGCCGCTCGCCCGCCAGCCCGCCCTCGGCCTCCGCGATGCGATCGAGGATGTCGCGGCACTGTTCGAGATAGGTCGCGCCGGCCGAGGTCAGCGACAGCCGGCGCGTGCTGCGGGCCATCAGCTTCACTCCGAGATGCGCTTCCAGCGCGGCGATCTGGCGTGTCACCGCCGAGCGCGCGACGTTCAGCTGGTCCGCCACGGCGGTAAAACTGCCCGCCTCGGCCACCCGCACGAAGGTCTGCATCGCCGCCAATCGATCCATGAGTGACCTCCTCGGTGAAAAATATCGTTCTTCGATCATTGTATGGGGAACGCTGTCTTACAATTCCACTCCAATCGCCTTTCCACGGAGATTTTCATGAAGCGAGTATTTGCCCTGCTGTTTGCCACCCTCCTGTCCGCGCTGGCCATGTCCGGCCCGAGCCTTGCCGCCGAACCCCAGGCTGGCCGTGAATACAAAGTCATCAGCCCGCCGCTGGCGGGGCCGAAGGACAAGATCGAAGTCATCGAATTCTTTTCCTATGGCTGTCCGCATTGCAGCGATTTTCATCCCGTGATCAGCAAATGGGCCGCCAGCCTGCCCAAGGACGTGAGCTTCCGCCGCATTCCGGTGAGTTTCAGCCGTGCCGAGTGGGCCCGCCTGTCACGCCTGTACTACGCACTGGAAGCCACCGGCGACCTGGCCAAGCTGGATACCGCCGTGTTCCTCGCCCTGCATGAGCAGCGCGTTTCGTTCAAGACCGATGAAGCCGTGGTCGCCTGGGCCGCAGGCAAGGGCGTCGATGCCAAGAAATTCGGCGATGCGCTCGGCGCCTTTTCGATGCAGAGCAAGGTGCAGCGTGCCGATGCGGACGCCACCGCCGCGCGCATCGGCGGCGTACCTGCGCTGGCCGTCGACGGCAAGTTCCTGATCAACAACGAAGTCGCCAACAACTACGAGCACCTGCTGCAGATCACCGACACCGTCATCGTCAAGGCCCGCCAGGATCGCAAGGGTAAATAAGCCATGTCGCTGTTGCGCCCGCTCATGGCACCGCGCGGGCTGATTGCCGCCACCGGCCTTGCCGCTGCCGGTCTGGTCGGGGGCGGCCTGATCCTGGCGCATACCCTGAATCTCGCCGCCTGCCCGTTGTGCATTCTGCAGCGCATGCTCTACCTGTTGCTGACGCTCGAAGCGGCGACGATCCTGACCCTGGCCGGATCGCCTCGGGCGCGGCGCCTCGGCGCCGCGGTGATGGCTGCCACGACGCTGACCGGTGCCGGCATCGCGGCCTACCAGACCTGGTTGCAGCGCTTCGCCAGGGGCGTCAGCTGTACCGCGGATCAGCCGTGGTGGGAGCACCTCGTGAATTGGGCCGGCAGCGTCTGGCCGCTGATGTTCGAAGCCTCCGGCCTGTGCTCCGAGGCCGGCTGGAAGTTTCTCGGCCTGTCGATCGCCGAATGGTCGCTGATCGCCTTCAGCTCGATGACCATCGCGATGCTGTCGGTGATCCTGCGCCCTGCGGAACGCAGCGCGCGATAGTCGAAGGCGTACTGCGCCAAAGCTGTCTAGTGCTGTTCGCGGTCGCTCATCAGGGCCGCAGCTTCCGTCGCCGTCAGAAACTTCCAGGGCAGCGGAATCAGCCCGGGCACCTTCGCCATGTACCTGCGATAGGTCTCGCCATAGCCGGCAATGAGCTTGCCCTCCTCCAGCTTCGAGCCGACCATCAGGTATGCCGTGATCATCAGCGCCGAAACCAGCAGCGGCCCGTTCATGTCGCGGCTCCAGATCAGCACCAGCCCGATGCAGTACCAGGGATGGCGGACAAAGCGATGGATGAATGACACTTTGAAGCTCTCCGGGTCTTCGTTGCCTTGTGTCCGCAACTGGCGCAGGCCGAGGAACTCGCCCATGTCGTAACTGCGACCGGTGGCGAGAAAACCCAGAACGGCCGCCAGCGCAAAGCCGTTGGCCAGCCAGCCCCAGGCGCCGCGCCACTGCCAGAGCCAGTCGCTCTCGGCGGCATAGACCAGCCAGAGTACCGGCAGCAGCGTCACCGTCGCAAGTGAATTGAAGGCCAGGCGGTAGCCGGGCATGGCTTGCGGCCAGCGACCGGCAATCCAGGCCTTGAAGCTCGATGCGGCCAGCATCGAATGCAACACGAAATAGACCAGCCAGGCCAGGGCAATCGCAGCCAGTTGCATGACGATGCGGAGCTCTCAGCCCGGCTTCTGCCCGATCATTCGCTGGTAGAGCGCCAGCGATTCGCCGACGATGCCGCGGCGGAAGGCCAGCACGCAGATCACGAAAATCGCGCCCATGATCACGGTCACCAGCGAGCCGACCTTGTCGGCCAGTTCGTTCTGCAGGGTGATGATCACCGTAGCGCCGACCACCGGGCCGAACACCGTGCCCATGCCGCCCAGCAGCGTCATCAGCACCACCTCGCCCGAGGTGTGCCAGTGGGCGTCGGTCAGCGTGGCGAACTTGAACACCAGGGTCTTGGTCGCACCGGCCAGGCCGGCGAGTCCGGCCGAGAGCACGAAGGCCAGCAACTTGTACTTGGCCACGTCGTAGCCCAGCGAGATCGCCCGCGGCTCGTTCTCGCGGATGGCCTTGAGGATCTGCCCGAAAGGCGAATGGATGGTGCGCTGGATCAGCCAGAAGGAGCCGACGAAGATCGCCAGCACGAGATAGTAGAGGTTGATGTCATTGGCCAGGTCAAGGCCGAACAGGGTGCCGCGCGGGACGCCCTGCAGGCCGTCCTCGCCGCCGGTGAACGGCGCCTGGAGGAAGAAGAAAAATACCATCTGCGCCAGCGCCAGCGTCACCATGGCGAAGTAGATGCCCTGGCGGCGGATGGCAAGGCTGCCGATGACCCAGCCCAGCAGCGTCGCCGCGCCGGTGCCGGCGAGCAGGCCGAGCAGCGTCGGCAGTTCCCATACCTTCAGTGCGTGGCCGGTCACATAGGCCGCGCTGCCGAGGAACACCGCATGGCCGAAGGACAAGAGGCCGGTGTAGCCCAGCAGCAGGTTGAAGGCGCAGGCGAACAGCGCAAAGCACAGCACCTTCATGACCAGGATCGGGTAGATGAACATCGGCGCCAGCAGCAGCAGGCCGAGGCCGATCAGGTAGGCGACAGTGACGCGGCGGCTCATTTCTCTCTCCCGAACAGGCCGGCCGGCCGGATCATCAGCACCACCGCCATGATCATGAACACCACCGTGGCACTGGCCTCGGGCCAGAACACTTTTGTCATGCCTTCGATGATGCCGAGCCCGAGGCCCGTCACCACCGAACCGAGGATCGAGCCCATGCCACCGATCACGACGACGGCGAACACGATGATGATCAGGTTGGAGCCCATCAGCGGACCGACCTGGGACGCCGGGGCGGCGAGCACACCGGCAAAGCCGGCCAGGCCGACGCCGAAACCGTAGGTCAGCATCACCATCAGCGGCACGTTGATGCCGAAGGCCTGGGTCAGTTTCGGGTTCTCGGTGGCCGCGCGCAGATAGGCACCCAGCCGCGTCTTCTCGATCACGTACCAGGTGGCGAGGCACACCGACAATGAGGCGACAATGATCCAGGCGCGGTACTTGGGCAGGAACATGAAGCCGAGGTTGAAGGCGCCCGAAAGCTCCTCCGGAATCGAATACGGTTGGCCGGCGACGCCGTACAGGTCGCGAAACAGGCCCTCGATCATCAGCGCCAGGCCGAAGGTCAGCAGCAGGCCGTAGAGGTGGTCGAGCTTGTAGAGCCATTGCAGCATCAGGCGTTCGATGGCGATGCCGATGATGCCGACGCTGATCGGCGCCAGCACCAGCGCCCACCAATAGCCGATGCCAAGATACTCGAGGCCGATCCAGGTCAGCATGGCGCCCGTCATATAAAGGGCGCCATGGGCGAAGTTGATGATGTTCAGCATGCCGAAGATCACGGCAAGCCCCAGGCTCAGAACGGCGTAGAAGGACCCATTGACCAGCCCCAGCATGAGCTGGCCCATCAGGGCCTGAACCGGTACGCCGAAAATCTCCGTCATGCGAACATCTCCTGCAGGAACAGCGCTACTTACTTCTTGGCTACAGCAGCGCAGCGCGAAGCCGACATCGGCTGAAAGGCCTCGTTACCAGGGATCACCTGTTTCACATGGTAGTAGTCCCACGGCTCTGTCGATTCGCCCGGCTTCTTGACTTCGACCAGGTACATGTCATGGACCATGCGGCCGTCCTCGCGAATCTTGCCGCCCTTGGCGAAGGCGTCATTGATCGGCGTGGCCTTCATCTGCTTCATCACCGCCGCCGTGTCATCCGTTCCGGCAGCCTGTACCGCCTTCAGGTAATGCAGCACCGCTGAATAGGTGCCGGCCGGCAGCATGTTCGGCATGGCTTTGTGCTTGCTGAAGAAACGGCGACTGAATTCGCGCGTTTCCTTGTTCAGGTTCCAGTAGAAACCCTCGGTAAACATCATGCCTTGCGTAGTCTGCAAACCCAGGGCGTGAATGTCGACCACCGTAGTAAGCAGGCCGACCAGAGTCTGGCCCTTGGTGATGCCGAACTCGTTGGCCGCCTTGATCGAATTGATGGTGTCGCCGCCGGCGTTGGCCAGACCGATCACCTTGGCCTTAGACGCCTGCGCCTGGAGCAGGAAGGACGAGAAGTCCGACGCATTCAGCGGATGGCGCACGGCGCCGAGCACCTTGCCGCCGTTGGCCTTCACCGCCTCCATGGTGTCCTTTTCCAGCGAATGGCCAAAGGCATAGTCGGCGGTCAGGAAGAACCAGCTGTCCTTGCCCTGCTTGGTCACGGCCTTGCCCGGACCGTTGGCCAGCGCGTAGGTGTCATAGACGTAATGCACGACGTTGTTCGGCGCGCAATCCTCGTTGGTCAGGCGCGTTGACGCGGCGCCGGTGTTGAGCATGATCTTGTTCTTTTCCGTCGTCACCTTGGCCACGGCGATGGCCACACCGGAATTCAGCACGTCGGTGACCATGTCCACGCCTTGCGTGTCGTACCACTCGCGCACCTTGTTGGAGCCCACGTCGGCCTTGTTCTGGTGATCGGCGGAGACCAGCTCGATCTTGAACTTGGGCTTGAACTGCGCCTTGAAATCCTCGATCGCCATCTCGGCGCCGATCACCGAGCCCTTGCCGCCGAGGGCGGAATACACGCCGGACATGTCGGTCAGCACGGCGATCTTGACCACATCGCCGGAGATCTTGCCCGCCTGGGCCAGCGCGGTTCCGGCCACCGGCATGAGCATCGTGGAAAGGGCCAGGGCCAACAGTTTGCGTTTCATCATGGTGTCTCCTCCTTGGTAAAAATTGACGGGGTCGGAAGCTTCAGACCCCGAGGTACTCCTGCAGCAAATGCTGCTTTTCGCTGATTTCGTGCTGCGCAATTTCCTCCATTACCTGCCCATGTTCGACGATGAACATGCGGTCGGCCAATGGTGCGGCGAAGCGGAAGTTCTGCTCCACCAGAATGATGGTGTAATCGCGCTGCTTGAGCATCCTGATCACCTCGCCCAGCTTTTGCACGATCACCGGGGCCAGACCCTCGGACACCTCGTCGAGCAGCAGCAGCTTGGCCCCGGTGCGCAGGATACGCGCCATGGCCAGCATCTGCTGTTCGCCACCCGAGAGCCGCGTGCCCTGGCTGTTGCGGCGTTCCTTGAGGTTCGGGAAGATGTCGTACAACTCGTCCAGACTCATGCCGCCGCTGCCCACCTGCGGCGGCAGCAGCAGGTTTTCCTCGCAGCTGAGGCTGGCGTAGATGCCGCGCTCCTCCGGGCAGTAGCCGACACCCAGCTGGGCGATACGGTGCGAAGGCATGTCGATGACTTCGCGACCGTTGAGCATGATCGACCCGGTGCGACGCCCGGTCAGGCCGAGAATCGCGCGCAAGGTCGTGGTGCGCCCCGCGCCGTTGCGCCCCAGCAGGGAAATGCACTCGCCGCGCCGCACCGTGAAATCCATGCCATGCAGCACATGCGATTCGCCGTAGAAAGCATGGAGGTCGGAAACGCGGAGAAATTCCGTCGCGCTCATTTCAGTGTCCCGCCGGCGAAGCCAGTTCGGCGACCTCGGTACCCATGTAGGCTTCGATCACCAGCGGGTTGGCCGCCACTTCGGCATACGGCCCTTCGGCCAGCACCGAGCCGCGGGCAAGCACCGTCAGCGTGTCGGAAATGCCGGCCACCACTTTCATGTTGTGTTCGACCATGAGGATGGTGCGGTTGGCCGACACCTGCTTGATCAGTTGCATGACCCGATCGACGTCTTCGTGGCCCATGCCCTGGGTCGGCTCGTCGAGCAGCATCAACTCCGGATCGAGCGCCAGGGTGGTGGCGATTTCCAGTGCACGCTTGCGCCCGTAGGGCATTTCCACGGTCACCATGTCGGCGTAGGTTTCGAGGCCGACCGAGGTCAGCAGTTCCATGGCACGGTCGTTGAGCAGATTGAGGCTGCGGTCCGACTTCCAGAAATGGAAGCTGGTGCCCAGCTTGCGCTGCAGCGCAATGCGCACGTTTTCCATCACGGTCAGATGGGGAAATACCGCCGAGATCTGGAAGGAGCGCACGATTCCGCGCCGGGCGATCCGCTCGGGTGCCTCACGGGTAATGTCCACACCGTTGAAGCGGATTTCGCCGCGTGTCGGTTCGAGAAACTTGGTCAGCAGATTGAAGCAGGTGGTCTTGCCCGCCCCATTAGGCCCGATCAGCGCATGGATATGACCGCGCCTGACTTTCAGGTCCACGCCATTCACCGCAACGAAGCCACGGAATTCCTTGACGAGACCGCTGGTCTCGAGAATGCAATCTTCGGCCATCAAGCTCTTTTCTTTGTTGGCAGGGCATCGACCATCGACACCGCCGTCTCTGTTGCGGCTGATTATGCTGTGAGCCTCCGGTTTGTGCAAGCAAGCAGGGAATCAGTGACAGCGGAATAACCACTTGCACGAGCAGTTGCATAGTTAACATCCTGCCATTAGGCTGCAAGCATGCAGCCGGATGACACTACCGAGAAGAACCAGCCGCAGGCATCCGGCGCAGGCCGAATGCAGCGGCAGGCAAGCGGCGCACCGCCGTTGCTGATCGCCGGCACGGTGCTGGTGATCGGGCTGCTGCTCAGCTACGCGCTATCGCGTCAAGCGGAAAGCAACTTCACCAGCGAGACGCAGGCGCGCTTCGAAGCCGGTTCCAGCCTGGCACTGGCCGGCGTCCAGCGCCGCATCGACGAATTTCAGGCGGTGCTGCTTGGCATGCAGGGCCTGTTCATCGCCTCCGAGCACATCGATCGTCGCGAATTCCAGCGTTATGAGCAGAACCTTCGCGGGCAATTGCGCGTGCCCGGCATCAGGGCGCTGCATTTCACCCGCCGGGTGCCCGCGACGGACAAGGCGGCGTTCATGGCCGCCGTGCGCAATGACCGAAGCCTCGACGCAAGCGGATTTCCCGACTTCGCGATCCACCCCGAGACAAACCGCGCCGAGCACTTCGTCATCGAATACATCGAACCCTTCGCCGCCAACCGGCGCGCCTTCGGCCTCGATGCCGGCAGCCAGCCGGTCAATCTGGAGTCGTTCATTGCGGCTCGCGATACGGGCAGGATCCGCTTCACGCCGCCATTTCAGTTGATCCAGTCGTCATTGGGAGAGCGCGGTCTGGTCATGCGCGCGCCGGTGTATCGCTACGGTGCGCAACTCACCTCGATCGACGGACGCCGCGACGCCTTTATCGGCCTGGTCGGGATCACGATCGACGCCGGAGAAATATTCAACGACATCTTCGTCGAGCCTTTTCTCGCCGGGCATTGCGTCGCAATCCATGATCTCGATTCCAGCGCAGTCGGCCCGAATCCTGCCCCGGTACTGCGATTGCTCGCCGAGAACTGTACCGGTGAGCAACTGGTCACAAACCGGGGCGCCGGACTGACCAGCGCCACCATCATCCCGGCCGGCGGCCGTCTCTGGCAGATTCACGTCAGCGCCAGACAGGATTGGCTCGCCCGCCAGCAGGGCCGCCAAACCCCAACCCTGATTCTGGCTGCCGGGATCGTCATCAGCCTGCTGCTGGCCGCGCTTTACCTTGCCCTGGCGCGCTCGCGCAGCAGCGCCGAGCAACTGGCAGCGCAAATGACCCGCAATCTGCGTCAAAGCGAACAACGCTTTCGCACCATGGCCGAGATGTCCACGGACTGGTTCTGGGAACAGGACAGCGAGGGACGTTTCACCAGCATCGTCGGCGCGGGGTCCGACAGCGGCAGCAAGATGCCGCTGCCGCTCGACCGGATCAGAGGCAAGACCCGCTGGGAAATGTTCCCGCAGGCGCTGACGCCCGAGCAATGGGCGGCGCATCGCCGCCAGCTCATGGCGCGCGAAGCCTACGAGCTGGAGTACCCGATGCTCGACGCGGATGGCGAGGAACGCTGGCTCAAGGTATGGGGTGCGCCGCGCTACGACGCTGACGGCATGTTCCTCGGCTATCACGGCACCGCGCACGACGTCACGGTGCGCAAGCGGGCCGAGGTCGAAATGGCGCGCAAAACCCGGGTGCTGCAGGCGACGCTCGACAACATGTCGCAAGGCATCAGCGTAGTCGATGGCGATCTGCAGATGATCGCGCTCAACCGGAGATTCTGCGAGATCCTGGATTTTCCGCCGGAGATGGGGCACGAAGGCGCGACTTTCGAGAGCTTCATCCGCTACAACGCCGAACGCGGCGAGTATGGCCCCTGCGATGTCGATGCCAAGGTCGCGGAAATGATCGAGCGCGCCAGGAACGCGCAAGCGCACCGCTTCAAGCGCACGCGGCCAAACGGCCGCATCGTCGAGGTGGTCGGCAATCCCCTGCCCGGCGGCGGCTTCGTCACCACCTACACCGACATCACCGAGCAGGAACTGGCCGAGCAGGCCATCCGCGTCAGCGAAGCCCGCTTGAAGCGCGCGGAACTCGCCTCCGGATCGGGTAACTGGGAATTCCACCTGGATTCCCAGGTCGTGATCGCATCCGATGGTGCGGCGAAGTTGTATGGCATCGAAAATGTCCAGTTCGACATGGCGGCCATCCGATCGATTCCGCTGCCGGAGTACCGCCCGATGCTAGACACGGCGCTGAAGAATCTGGTCGATGACGATCGCGCCTATGACGTGGAATTCAGGATCAAGACCGCGGATACCGGAGCAATCAGGGATATCCATTCCATGGCCCGCTACGACAGGGAAAATCGGGTGGTGTTCGGCGTGATCCAGGACATCACCGAGCGCAAGCAGGCCGAGGCCACCCTGCTGCGCTCGGAAGAGCGCTTCTCCAAGGCATTTCATTCAAGCCCGCTGATGGTCTCGATCGCCCGCGCCAGCGACGGCCGCTTCATCGATGTCAACCGGAACTACGAACGGGACTTTGGCTGGAAGCGCGAGGAACTGATCGGCCGCACTTCGCTTGACGTCAGACTCTGGCCCGACGAGGAAACCCGCCGGCCATGGGCCGCCACGCTTCTGCGCGACGGAAGGGTGGTCAACTGGGAAACCACCTGGCGCCACAGGAATGGCGAACCCCGCTGGGTCAGCATCTCGGCTGAAACCGTCGACATGAACGGCGAACAGTGCATCCTGGCTTTCGTCATGGACATCACCGGGCGCAGGCAGGCGGCGGAGAAGCTGCAGCTCGCGGCGAGCGTGTTCACCCATGCCCGCGAGGGCATCGCCATCACCGACGATGCCGGCGTCGTGATCGAGATCAATGCCACATTTACCGACATCACCGGCTACCGCCGCGAGGAGGCCGTCGGCCGCAACATGCGGATGCTCAAGTCCGGACGCCACGGCCCGGAGTTCTATGCCGCGATGTGGCACGAGCTGGCCGCCGGCGGCCAATGGTACGGCGAGATCTGGAACCGCCGCAGCAACGGCGAGATCTATCCCGAAATGCTGACCATCAGCGCCGTGCGCGACGCCGGCGGGAAGACGCAGAACTATGTCGCCTTGTTCACCGATATCACGGCCATCAAGGAACACCAGCAGCAGCTCGAACACATCGCCCATTACGATTCGCTGACCGGCCTGCCCAATCGCGTGCTGCTGGCCGACCGCCTGCAGCTTGCCATGGCCCAGAGCCTGCGGCGCAACCAGTCGCTGGCCGTGGTCTATCTCGACCTGGACGGATTCAAGCCGGTCAACGACGTGCACGGCCATGAAGTCGGCGACGAATTGCTGATACTCGTTTCGCAGCGCATGAAAGCCGTGCTGCGCGAAGGCGATACGCTGGGCCGGCTGGGCGGCGACGAGTTCGTCGCCGTGCTGGTGGATCTGGAGCAGGCGCAAGACTGCGAGCCGGTGCTGGCCCGCCTGCTGCTCGCGGCAGCGGCACCGGCGACGATCGGCAAGCTGGTGCTGCGCGTCTCCGCCAGCGTCGGCGTGACGCTGTATCCGCAGGACAAATCCGATGCCGACCAGTTGCTGCGCCATGCCGATCTGGCCATGTACCAGGCCAAGCAGGCCGGCAAGAACCGCTACCACCTGTTCGACCTGGTGCAGGACGCCGCGGTAAGAAGTCAGCGCGAGAGCCTCGAGCACATCCGCCACGCCCTCGAGCAGCGCCAGTTCGTGCTCCATTACCAGCCCAAGGTGAATATGTGCAGCGGCGTGGTGATCGGCGCCGAAGCCCTGATCCGCTGGCAGCACCCCGAGCGCGGCCTGCTGTCGCCGGCCACCTTTCTGCCGATCACGGAGAACGACCCTGTCAGCGTCGACATCGGCGAGTGGGTGATCGACACGGCGCTGGCGCAGATGTCCCGCTGGCGCGCCGAAGGACTGGATATTCCGGTCAGCGTAAATGTCGGCGCCCGCCAATTGCAGCAGGCCGATTTCGTGTCGCGACTGTCCGCGCTGCTTGCCGCACATCCCGATATTCCGCCCGGCCACCTGGAACTCGAAGTGCTGGAAACCAATGCGCTGGACGACGTGGTGCAGGTCTCCGCAATCATGCACGCCTGTCGCGCGATCGGCGTGCGCTTTGCGCTGGACGACTTCGGTACCGGCTATTCGTCCCTGACCTACCTCAAGCGCCTGCCGGCGGATCTGCTCAAGATCGACCAGAGCTTCGTGCGTACCATGCGCGACGACCCGGATGACCTGGCCATCGTCGAGGGCGTCATCGGGCTGGCCGCGGCGTTTCGCCGGCAGATCATCGCCGAGGGCGTGGAAACGGTCGCACACGGCGAACTGCTGCTGATGCTGGGCTGCGAACTGGGCCAGGGCTACGGCATCGCACGCCCGATGCCGGCAGCCGAGCTGTCCGGGTGGATCGCCGCCTGGCGTCCGGATCCGGCATGGACGGCCAGATCCGGCGGCAGCGTGAGCCGCGATGATCTGGCAGTGGTATTTGCCGAGGTGGAACACCGGCACTGGGTGCGCACCATGGAAATGTTTCTGGCGCGGGAACGCGATGAACCGGCGTCCCTCGACCCGCATGAGTGCCGCTTCGGCCGCTGGCTGGATACCGGCGGCCAGGCGCGTTATGGCAACCATCCGGGTCTCGCGCCGGTGGTCGCGATGCATGAACGCGTCCATTCGCTCGGCCGCGAACTGGTCGGTCTTTTCAGTCACGGACGACATGCCGAAGCGCAGGCGCGACTCGAAGACCTGCATCGCCGGCGCGACGAACTGATTGCAGGACTGCGCAGCCTGATCTCCGGCAGCGAAACCAGATGAAATCGGCGCAGCTTTCCGGCGCGGTTTCCCGCGACCATCCCATGCGCTAGACTTGAACTCGATTCCACGGAGATTGCCATGACCAGCGCCAGCAGATGCTCCCTCCAGGCAACGCTTCCCCGGTAAGCCGTCGATGTCGGCCCGCCGCATCCGCCCTGTTATCGCCGCGCTCGCGCTGACCGCCAGCGCTTTGGTCTGCGCCCAGCCCGTGATACCCGGTTCCACCGCCTTCTGCCTGTATGAAGTGCCGGTGGACGAAGCCGGCAAGCGGCGCTGGATCAACCTCGGCATCGTGCAGTATGTCGAGGCCACCCGCAGCGAAGTGCGAATCTCCTACGGTGGTGGCGCCTTCGGTGCCGGCCATGACGTAAAGATTCCGGTCAACAGCACGGAAGAGGCGCACACCATTCTCGAAAAACTGCGGCGGGTTGCGGCCGCCTGCCGCTGAGACGCTGGCGCTTTAGCCGCCGCTTGGACGCCACTTGGACGCCGCTTAGACGCCACTTAGCCGCGTCTTGCGGCCTCGCGCCCGCGCTGTGCGTCGATGCCGATCAGCAATACCAGTCCGGCGACGAACCAGATGCCGGTAACCCCCAGCGCCAGGCGATGGTTGCCGCCCGAAAGCCAGGTGGTCAGGCCGTAGGTCATCGGCCCGGCAATCGCCGCCATTTTCATCGCCAGCCCCCACAGGCCGAAGAATTCCGCGCGCCGCGCCACCGGCGCGAACAGGCCGACCATCGCCCGCGAGGCCGACTGGCTGGAGCCCAGGCACAGCCCGGCGATGTTGGCCGCCACCCAGAACTGCGCGCGCCCCTCGGAACCCAGTGCGATCGCGGTCATCAGCAGCCAGCCGACCAGGGTCAGCGCGATGGTGCGCACATGGCCGAGACGGTCCTGCAGGTAACCGAAGGCGAAGGCGCCGATCGCCGCCGTGCCATTGACCACGAAGAACAGCTTGATGTTGTCTTCGGCCGTGAAGCCGATCGCCTCCTGCGCATAGATCGCGGCCAGCGCGATCGCGGCGAACACGCCGGACTGGTAGCACAGCAGGCAGACCATGAAGCGCGCCATGTCCGGAAAGCGGCTCGCCTCGTGCAGGGTGGTCCGCAGCCGTTGTGCCAATGCGGAAAACTCGGTGGCGGCCCTGGCCACCGGGCTGGCCTGCACCCGCTCGCGCAGCAGCATGAAAGTCGGCGCTGACGCCACGGCGAAGAAGGCCGCGGTGATCAGCATGGCCGCCGGCACGAAGCTCTCGGCTCCCTCGCCGCGCCCCTTGGCGGCGACGATCCAGGCCAGGCAAAGGCCGAGGCAGGCCATGCCGCCCAGATAACCCCAGCTCCAGCCCCAGCCGGACACCTTGCCCAGATCGTCGTCGCCGGCGAGTTCCGGCAGAAAGGCGGCAACGATGTTTTCGCCGCTGCCGAAAAAGAAACTGGCAATCGCCACCAGGCCCATGGCCAGCAGCACGTCGCCGGGTCCGACCCAGAACAGCGCGGCAGTGCCGGCGACGCAGCCGACGGTGGTCAGCGCCAGCAGCTTCTTCTTCGCCCCGTGGCGGTCAGCATAGGCGCCGACGCTGGCCGCCGTGAGCATGATGGCGATGCTGGCGACGGCCTGCGTCGTGGTCCACGCCAGCGTGGCCCAGGTCGCGCCGCCCGCCACCACGGCGACGAAGTAGGCATTGAAAATCGCCGTCACCACCGTCGTGGTGTAGGCCGAATTGGCGAAGTCGTACATGGCCCAGGCCCAGACCTCGCGCGGCTTGACGCCGTCGGCCAGCGCACTTCGGCTCATGGTGCACCCCCTTCCAGATCGGCCTCGCCGCATTCGGCGAGGATCGCCGCCCGCGTTGCGTCGCGCAGTTGCAGCGCGGCCTGCCAACCCTCGCCGCTCGGCGCAATCGGCGCGCCGATGCTGACGCGCAGTGCGGCACGCCGCGGCAGCCATGATTCGTCGGGCAACAGCTCGCGGGTGCCGGCCAGGGCCAGCGGCGTCACTGCCAGCCGATTCTGCACGGCGATCTGGAAGGCGCCGAGGCGGAAGGCGCGCAATCCCCGGTGCCGGGTGAACGTGCCTTCGGCAAAGAACAGCAGCGGCCGTGCGGCATCGACGGCGCCCAGCCGGCGCACGTCATCCACGCCCTGGCGGGCATCGAAACGTTCGACGAACACGGCCCCCAGGCGCCGCAACAGCGGCCCGGCCAGCGCATGGCCGGCCAGCTCCTGCTTGGCGACAAAGGCCACCGGCAGCGGCAGCGCCGCCGCCAGCGCGATGCCGTCGACATAACTGGCATGGTTGGCGACCAGCACCGTCGGCTGTCGCGCGGGGTGATCAATGTGCGTGAGGTGTTCCAGCCCGCTCACGCGCAGCCGGATGCCACACAGCCGCACGCAGGCCCGCGCGATCGCGCCCACCAGACGCCAGCGCAAGCCGATACCCGGCAGCAGCAGGATGCCCGTCACGGCCGGAATCATCAGCAGACCAAAGACGCACCAGGCGTAAGCGCCGTAAAGCAGCTCCACGCCGCGCCGCAGCGCGCCGCGCAAGCCCTGCCCGAATCCCGCGAGGCCGAGGCGCGCCAGCTGGCGCCACGGGGCCTTGCCGCCCGCGCCGAAACCTGCGCCGCAATACAACTCACGCGTCGCCGCGCGGCGGATCTTGCCGCTGGAGGTTTTCAGCACCGCATGCGGCGGCGCCAGCACCACATCGTCGGGCGGCGCACCGAGCAGTTCCACACCCAGCGCGTTGATGCGCAGGATCAGTTGCTGGCGGGCCGCCTCGTCCGTCTCGCGGCTTTCGGCCACCACCACCAGCTTTTCGGTGCCCTGCCCGGCCACCGCCACGCCGAACACCGCGACGCAGCCGCGACGCACGCCGGGAATCGCGCCGACCGCCTCTTCCAGTTCGTAGGGATAGAGGTTGCGTCCGCCGCGGATGATCATGTCCTTGAGGCGGCCGGTGATGAATACGTCGCCCTCGGCCAGATAGGCCAGGTCGCCGGAATCGAGCCAGCCGTCGCGCATCAGCCGCGCGCTGGCCTCGGGGTTGCGGTAGTAGCCGCGCGTCGCCGACGGCCCGCGAAATTCGAGGCGGCCGACACGGCGCGGCGGCAATTCGCCACCGGCCTCATCGACGATGCGGATCTCATGGGCCGGCAGCGGCACGCCGCAGGCGACCATGCTCAGCGCGTGCACATCGTCGGCCGCCGCCGGCACGGCCTCGCCTGCCGCCAGCGCCTCGCGCTGCACACGGTCGATCAGCGGCCCGCGCCCCGGCGGCGACACGGCAAGGCCGACGGTGCACTCGGCGAGGCCATACACCGGCGCCAGCGTCGCGGCACGCAGGCCGAAGGGCGCCAGCGCGGCGGCAAAGCGCGCCAGGGTCTCGGCCGCCACGGGCTCGGCGCCGTTGGCGGCATAGCGCCAGGAACTCAGGTCGAGGCCCTGCAGCCGCGCCGCATCGAAATGCCTCAGGCACAGCTCGAAAGCGAAGTTGGGCGCCGCGGTAACCGTGCCGCGATGCTCATGGATGGCCCACAGCCAGCGTTCCGGACGCGCCAGGAAATCCAGCGGCGACATCAGCACCAGCGGGCAGGCGTGGTAGAGGCTGCCCAGCCAGGCGCCGATCAGGCCCATGTCGTGATACAGCGGCAGCCAGCTGACGACCACGTCGGCCGGCGTCAGCGCCACCGCCTGACCCCAGGCGCGGATGTTGGCCAGCAGGTTGCCGTGATCGAGCGTCACGCCCTTGGGATTGCCGGTCGAGCCCGAGGTGTATTGCAGCAGCGCGATGTCGCCGGTAGCGCCGCGATGATCCTCGACGGTCGCGGCACTGGCGCCGGCCTGGCGCAGTTCCGCGGGCGTCGTCACACCATGCAGGCTCGGCACCAGACCGGAAAGTATTCGCGCCACCAGCCGCGCCGCATCGAAGCTGATCAGCGCTACGGCTTCGCAGTTCTGCAGGATGCCGGCCTGGCGCCGCAGGTGATCCTCGACCTGCCCCGGCCGCGTTGGCGGATAAATCGGCACCGGCACCGCGCCGGCGAGCAGGATGCCGTAGAAGCTGTGGAAGAACTCCAGCCCGGTCGGCAGCATCAGCGCGACGCATTGGCCGGGCACCACGCCCATGCCGCGCAGGCCGCCGGCGACTTCCCGCGCCGCCGCCAGCAGCTGGCCGTAGCTCAGCGTCTCGGTGTCCGTCGCGCTGCGCTGGAACAGCACATGCGGCCGCTCCGGGTGTCGCCGCGCATGCCACTGCAGAACCTCGACCAGCGTCGCGGCGCTGTCCGGCCGGCCCTCCTCCGCCGCTGCCGGCGCCGTCCAGCGGCCGTGCGCGGCGTCGCCCGCCGCCCCGGAAGATCCGGCCGCCCCCGCAGTCAGCAGGTCGCGCACGGTTTCCGCGGATCCCAGCAAATCGTCCGGCAAGCGCAGGGCAAAGTCCTGCTCGATGCGCGCCAGCAGTTCCACCCGCGCCAGGCTGTCGAGTCCGAGGTCCTTGTCGAGCTTGCTATCCAGCGTTGCCGCCGCGCGCCCGCCGGAGCGCACCTCGGCTACCAGCCGATCGACGATGGCGAGCAGTTGCGCCGCTCTATCGGGCGCCGGCACCGGCTCGGTCGCACTCTTAATCGCCGTCTTGCCAGCGCCGACTTTCATGTCAACAATCAAACCGCGCCGTAAGCCCCTCAAGCGTGATGTTCTCCGCGATCTCATCGTGCGGGATCAGCACGTAACGCGAAGGCTTGCCGCCGCAAATCAGTCGGTTGTCGAATAAGTAGGAGCTGGTGACACAGCGTTTGGCGTGATAACTCTTACCCGTGTCTTCCGGCAGGATGCGCGGCTCCAACTTCGGTCGATTCTCCTTACCGATCCAGGTGAGCTCGACTTTCTGTCTCCTAGTCATGACTAAAACGCCCAGCCCTGCTGTGCCATGAAAGTTTCGAGATCAATGCAAGGGACGCCAAAATGCTTGCAGACGTTTGGTATCTTGGCTGCGTTGGGCTTGAGTCCTTCCTGCGTAACCACAGTGGCGTCCATGGACTTGCCCGCCGCAACGACAAACGGGTCGGCTACCGGCGTTCCTTTCAGAATGGCCTTATTTCCGATCAATGTCTGGAAATGAGGAATGGCGAGAATCTGTTGCACAACCAGCAGCTCATCATTGGACGGCTTGGCAAAGATGGCCTTGTGCTGCTTTGCCCAGTCCTGAATGAAATCGACGTCGTTGTAGTTGTGAAGCTCGTTAAAAACTTCCCTGACGGAAACGATGGTGCCGTTTCCGGCCAGCGCGTCTATACGCCCCCAAAGAGTGGTGAAGGTGGCGGGGTAATAGTTTTTCAGGACGATGAAGGCGCCGGTATCGAACACGTATTTCATACCGACACCGTCTTCCGCAGCAGCATCGCTTCAATGCCGGCCACACTCTTGGTTCTGACGCCCAGATAGTCTGCCACCTGCTCAAGGGTCAACCTGCCCTGGTAGTGTTTGCTGAAAACTAGTTGCAGGTAACGCTCGCCAAGATACGTGGATTGGGTGGCGTAGTAATCACCTCCCGATCCTCCGCTTTCGGTTTCGTCCGCCCACTGTTTGACTTTGGCTTCGTAGTACGCCTGTTGCACCAGGCCGCGATCAAGAATCCGGCGCAGCACAGCCTCGCGGCTGACGTGATAACGCCGCGCCAACGCCTGAACGGATGGATCGTTGATTTCGCTTAGCGATTCAAGTTGGATCGAGAAATCCGCCGACGGCATCAGAAATTCGGCAGCCAACGCATTGCAAAACTGTTCGATCAGCTTCTCTTTTTGTGGCAAGTACTGGATGTACGAATCGTCGAACTTCGATATCGCATTGACCTTGAGCAACAGATGAGCCAATTCGTGGAACAGACTGAATATTTGCCGGGTCTTGGCGGTGCTGTTGTTCAGATAGATGACCGGGAACTCTTCGTCGGCCAGGCAGAAACCAGAGATGGATTTTTGCTTGAAGGAATGTTTGAAGACGAAAATTCCGACGCTCTCCACAACATTGCGCCAAACCTTCAGGGCTTCATCACTTGTGCTCCAGGCCGCTTGTGCGGCCACCGAAATTCCGAGGTAATTACGAACACTGGCAGCCGCCTCTTGAACGCTGTCTTTCCCTGATAGCTGAACGTCCCTGAATATCTTGTGCGTTGCTGGATTCACGCCGTCGTTCAGCTCCCGCAACGAAATCTGGTGTGCATGGGCTAGACGGAGTTGATAGCGGGTGTCGGCGGCTAGTTGGTCGAGTTCGAAGTCGGGCAAGGTGCGGAACTCCTGCTTGACCTTCATTTCTGTTGGGGGAGCGGGCAGAAAGAAGACGGCCAACGGCCTCTTGTAGAGACCGTAGGCGAGAGTCTCGAGCTGGGCATACGTAGGAGCGGCATCACCGGATTCCCACGCAACGATATCGGCGATATCGCGCTTGAGATGGATCGCGACATCCTCCAAGGAATAGCCCTGAGATTCTCGCGCCCACCGTAAAACGGAAGATTGAACTCCGGCGACTGAACTAGTCATTCTCTTACCCATGTTCCCCAATGTTGGCCAAGCAACTCGTGTCCCGAGAGTAGCAGGCATAGCGAGAGAGGTGGTAATCCTTAACCACTTGAACCGCCCCTTTGCCACCAACGATCGGTTTGCCGGCGCCGGCAAAGTGATTCCATTCCAGCGAGGTGGCACGGGATTCTTCGTCCTTGAGCCGCTGGAATTCCTTGATGAGATAGAGCCTGAACTCGGGGCTGAGCCACGAACCGAATTCAAAGGCGATGTCGCGGTGGGCGTAGGTGCCGCCGTAACGCCCGGCTTTGGCGTGCAGGCCGGTTGCGCCGGTGGCCTCTATCCACTTCTTGGCCGACAGGAAGAAGCTGTTGCGCCCGGCTTCGTTTTTAATTCCCTCGAATTCGAGGGAATTAAAACCCGGATTGTTAAGCTGTTCCCATACGCCCAAGAACAGCACGGTGTCCTTGTTCTTAAGCCATTGCTCGATCAGGGCGCTGCCGCCGTCGAAGTTCCTGACCATGTCGGTCAGGGAAATGTAGTCCTGCTCATGCCGGGTAGCGATGGTGACATCGGTTCCCTTGACGGAGATAACTCGGCTTTTCATCCTTTCGGCTCCTTTCACACGCGGCGGTGCGATTTCCATATGGCATCACCAGTGTACTCGCGGCAAGGCTCACCAGGCGAGCCAGTCTGTTGCCGGCCGAAAGTCGGCGCTGGCGACACGGCGCGGCGCGAGACATGAACATCGAATCGAGCCAGAGCTGAGGTCAAAGAGGCGAATACTGATCCGCGAATGAACCCTGCCTGGTGTTGAAGTCATTCCACATGGCAATGGTGACTTCAAGCGTCCTGGCCTTGACAATGCGCTGCTGACGTTCGTGCTCGACGTAGTCGGCAAGTAGCGACTCGACCACTCCGGAGAGGTTATCGGTCAAGCCACGGACTTGAACCACCAGGTCTTCATTCAGAGTCAGAGTTACTGGGCGTTTCCGCGCTTCGACGTTGTATGTGGCTTTCATCGCATAGCTCCGATGCTTCACACAGCGCCGTCCCGCCAACGCCGACTCTTCAGCGATCCTTCCATTCCGGCTTGCGCTTCTGCATGAAGGCATCGATGCCTTCCGCGGCATCCTCGGCCATCATGTTGCAGGCCATGGTTTCCGAGGCCAGCTGATAGGCGCCGTCGAGGCCCATCTCTAGCTGCTTGTAGAACATCTGCTTGCCCATGCCGATGGCCACCGCCGACTTGGCGCAGATCGAATCGGTCAGCTTCTTGACTTCGGCATCGAGTTGCTCGGGCGG
This sequence comes from Sulfuritalea sp., assembly GCA_022842325.1. GTDB lineage: Bacteria > Pseudomonadota > Gammaproteobacteria > Burkholderiales > Rhodocyclaceae > Sulfuritalea. Next base: position 130,905 of record JALHPU010000004.1, read on the forward strand.
CACCACGCGGTTGATCAGGCCGCGCCGCTGGGCTTCGGCGGCGTCGATGAAGTCGCCGGTGAGCAGCATTTCCATGGCCTGCTTGCGGCCCATGGCGCGCCCCAGCGCGACCGAGGGCGTGGCACAGAACAGGCCGACGTTGATGCCGGACACGGCGAACCGCGCGCCCTCGACGGCGACCGCCAGGTCGCACATGGCAACCAGCTGGCAGCCGGCCGCGGTGGCGATGCCGTGGATGCGCGCGATTACCGGCTGCGGCATGTCGACGATGGTGGTCATCACCTTGCCGCATTGCCTGAACAGCTTCTGCATGTAGGCCTTGCTGTGGTTGGCGCGCATCTGCTTGAGGTCGTGGCCGGAGCAGAAGGCCTTGCCGGCGCCGGCGATGACCACGGCGCGCACCGACTTGTCGGCGGCAATCGCATCGAGCGCGGCCTGCAACTCGGCCAGCAGTTCCTCGGACAGCGAATTGAACTGCGCCGGCCGGTTCAGCGTCAGGGTGGCAACACCTTCGCTGTCGCTGCGCAGCAGGATGGGCAATGTCGTTTCCGATGGGGTGCTTCCGGGTGCATTCATGGTGCGGCCTCCTCAGTGTTCTTCGCCAAAGCGATCATTTTGCCGCAGAGCGGCCCTGCAATACCAGTTTGCGCTCGCCGCCGGCCCGCAGCGGCAGGTCGCGCACCGCCTGCCAAGGCTCGACGAAGCGCCGGAAGTCGGGCGCCAGCACCAGGCCGGACTGGCCGCTCGAATGCATCATGCCGGAGTGCGCCGGATTGCCGAGGTCGTAGATGGCGCGCAGGCTCGCGGCGTGTTCGTTGAGATAGGGTTCGTCGCCCTTCAGATGGTAGCGGCCGACATTCACCGTGTAATTGTCGCCGCCGGTGGCGACGCGCAGCTCGAACCACGGCGCCAGCGCCTTGACCTTGGAAAACGGCCGGTGCTCGGCGCGCGCCAGATGCACCGCACCCCAGTGCCAGCGCGCCATGTCCGGGCCCAGGCGTTGCTGCAATTCGTCGAGGGCGCGATCGAGCGAGCGGCTGACCAGCGCGGCGCAGGTCTCCGCGGCCGGCGTCGCCTTGTCTTCGCACCACCAGGCATCGTCGCGTTCCAGCACGCCTTCGAGTGCCGCGCGAAAATCGCTGCGCCCGACCTGGCGCAGATACATTTCGTCGCCGCCCATTTCGTCGGCGAATACGGCGCGCGTCAGTTCGCGCGCCCAGGCCGCGAAAATCGTCGGGGCGACGTCGAGTGCGCGCATTTCGCCGCCGAAGCCGGCCAGGCGCTGCATGGCGGCCGCGCCCAGCGCGTGCGTCGGCTGCGCCTTTTGCAGCCAGGGCAGCAGGCGCTGCGCCGCCGGCGAAAAGACATCGGCCTGGATGCGGCGCAGGCTTTCCTTGTCGTGCTTCGGCTGCGCGCCGAGCAGCGTCTCGATGCGCTGCTGGCGGTAGGGCAAGGCCCATTCGCTGGTGAGGTAATGCGGATAGTCGGCGCTGGTGATACGGTGATTGGCCGTGGCGATCCAGCCGCGCGGCGGGTCGATCTCGCGCGGCGTCCTGCCCGGATCGAGGAAGCCGCTCCAGTCGTAGCGCGCCTCCCAGCCCGGGGCCGGCGCCAGGCCGTGCAGATCGTTGGCGGCGTGGCGCAAGGGCACCCGCCCGGCGGCGATGAAGCCGATGCTGCCGGCGACATCGGCCACCACCATGTTCTGCATCGGCGCGACGTACTTTTCCGCCGCCTTGACGAACTCGGCCACCGAGCCGGCGGCGCTGATCGCCAGCCCGCCATCGATGCTCGCGGCGTCGGCATCGAGCGCCGTCCAGCGCAGGGCGAGGGCGTAGGCCGGGCCGCCGGGCTTTCCCCTCAGGCCGGCGACCACGGCGGTGCCGGCATCGGAAATCACCGGGCCGTGTCGAGTCGCGCGCACTTGCAGGGTCACGTCGGCCTGGCCCTTGACGCGGATGGTCTCGCTGAAACTCTCGAACGCGGCCCAGCCCGTCGGTGTGCGGTAGCGCGCCGGGTCGTCGGCCTTGAGCTGTTCCAGATAGACGTCCTGCACGTCGGGATTGGTGTTGGTCAGGCCCCAGGCGATGCGTTCGTTCTGGCCCATCACCAAGAGCGGCAGGCCCGGCATCGTGGCGCCGGCCACCTTGTGCCCGGGATATTCGAGGCGCGCGAAATACCACAGCGCCGGCGCCGTCAGCTTCAGGTGCGGGTCGTTGGCCAGCAGCGGCTTGCCCGATGCGGTGCGCGATCCGGCCAGCACCCAGTTGTTCGAACCGACGCCTTCGACGCCGGATTCCGGCGCGTCGAGCAGCGCACGCTGGCCCAGTTCGCCGCTGATGTTCAGCGCGCGATACAGCGCGGCGTAATCGCGCGCCGGCAAGGGCTTTTCACCGGGATAAGGCGGCAGCAGCTGGTCGATGCGCGCCACCGGCAGGCTCAGCGCCAGACGCATGCGCAGCAGCTCGTTGCTCCAGTTGCCGCCGAGGTCCCAGGCCATCATGATGCCCCAGGCCAGGGTGTCTTCCGGTGTCCAGGGTTCCGGCTGCAGGCCGAGGATCAGGAACTCGGGCGGCCGCGCCCGCAGGTGGTCGGCGAGAAAGGCGTTGATGCCGGCGGTGTAGGCCAGCACCGCGCCGCGCGCGTCGGCGCCCAGCGCGGCCCATTGCGCAGCGGCCGCACGGCGCACGCCGAGGGCGCGCAGGAACTTGTCGTTGTCCAGCGCGCCCGGACCGAAGGCTTCAGACAGCCGGCCGGCGCCGATGCGTTTATGGGTTTCCAGCTGCCACAGGCGATCCTGGGCATGGACGAAGCCGAGCCCGAACAGCACGGCATCGCGGCTGGCACCACGCAGCGTCGGAATGCCGTTGGCGTCGCGCTCAATGCTGATTTCCCCAGCCAGCCCGGCGACCTCCAGCCGCCCCTCGCTGACCGGCACCACGCGCTGCCACCAGATCACGGCAACCGCCACGGCGGTGACGAACAGCGCCAGCAGCAAGGCGCCGAAGCGCGGCAGCCAGATCATCTGCGGCGCTCCGTCATTCGATGGCGGAGGTGGACTTGGCCTTCTCGCGCAGCACGTATTTCTGGATCTTGCCGGTCGAAGTCTTCGGCAGCGCCTCGAAGATGAACTTCTTCGGCACCTTGAAACGCGCCATGCGTTCGCGGCAGAACTCGGTCAGCTCTTCCGCGGTGACGGTCGCGCCTTCGCGCAGTTCGATGAAGGCGCAGGGCACCTCGCCCCACTTCTCGTCTGGGGTGGCGACCACCGCGGCGCCCATCACCGCCGGATGGCGATACAGCGTGTCCTCGACCTCGATCGACGAAATGTTCTCGCCACCCGAGATGATCACGTCCTTGCTGCGGTCCTTGATCTTGACGTAGCCGTCGGGCTGCATCACGGCAAGGTCGCCGGTGTGGTACCAGCCGCCGCGGAAGGCCTCTTCGGTGGCCCTGGGGTTCTTCAGGTAGCCCTTCATGACGATGTTGCCGCGAAACATGATCTCGCCCATGGTCTGGTCGTCCCACGGCACCGGCTGCATGGTCTCCGGGTCCATCACCGTGATGCCTTCCTGGCAGTGGTAGCGCACGCCCTGGCGGCCGTTGAGGCGTACCTGCTCATCGAGCGGCAGTTCCAGCCATTCGTCGTGCTTGGCGCAGACCGCGGCGGGACCGTAGGTTTCGGTCAGGCCGTAGACGTGGGTGATGTTGAAGCCGATATTGTTCATGCCCTCGATCACCGCAGCGGGCGGCGGCGCGGCGGCGACCAGCGCCGAGACCTTGTGGTTGATGCCTTCGCGCCACGCGGCCGGGGCGCTGACCAGCATCGAATGCACGATCGGTGCGCCGCAGTAGTGGCTGACCTTGTGCTCGCGGATCGCGTCGAGGATCAGCTTGGGGTCGACCCGGCGCAGGCAGACGTTGGTGCCGGAATTGGCCGCCACGGTCCACGGGAAGCACCAGCCGTTGCAGTGGAACATCGGCAGGGTCCACAGGTAGATCGACTGCGGCGGCATGCCCCAGGAGACGATGTTGGACAGCGCGTTGAGGTAGGCGCCGCGATGGTGATAGACGACGCCCTTGGGGTTGCCGGTGGTGCCCGAGGTGTAGTTGAGCGAGATCGACTCCCACTCGTCAGCCGGGGTCTTCCAAGCGTAGTCGGGATTGCCGCTGGCGAGGAAGCTCTCGAAGTCGATGCTGCCGACGCGTTCGCCGGGACCGCTGTACTCGGGATCGTCGACATCGACGACGAATATTTCGCGTCCCAGGCCTGCCAGGGCCTTCTCGACCATCGGAGAATACTCGCGGTCGGTGATCAGCACCTTGGCTTCGCCGTGGTTGAGCATGAAGGCGATCGACTCCGGATCGAGGCGCGTGTTCAGGGTATTCAGCACCGCGCCGCACATCGGCACGCCGAAATGGCACTCGAACATCTCGGGCGTGTTGTTGAGCATCACCGCCACCGTGTCGCCGGCGCCGACTCCTTGTGCCGCCAGCGCCGAGGCCAGGCGCCGGCTGCGCGCGTATTCCTGCCCCCAGGTGTAGCGGCGACTGCCGTGGATCGACGCCACGCGCTCGGGATAGATGTAGGCCGAGCGCTCGATGAAGGAAAGCGGCGTCAGTGGTACATAGTTGGCCGGATTCTTGTCCAGCCCGGTGGCGTAGGGATTGCTCATCGGGGTTACCTTTCTAGGTTTTGCAGCGTTCAACGATAGCAGGCTTTTCGCGCGTGACGTCGGCCAGCCAGCCGGCCAGATCGACGGCCAGCGCCTGCGCCGCGTCGCGCGTGGCGGCGGCACCGCCGCGCGCATCCGGCGTCGGCGCCGGCTTCTGGATATGCAAGGTACGGCGCGCGAGTACCTCCGCACCGCGCCGCGGCATCAATTGTGCGCGCACGTCGAGCACCGCGAAGCTTTGCTGCGGATCATCGAAGCGCTGCTCCAGCTCGTCCACCACCAGTTGCAAACGGCAGCCGCCAGCAGCGGGTTCCGCCTCGGCAAACACCAGGCGGCGCTTGAGCAGGGCCGCCAGCAGTTCGGCCGGCGGCGCGGCCCAGCGGCTCTCGACATAACTGCGCCGCTGCAAGGGCTCGGCGTAGGCAAGACGGAAATACATGGCCGGACCGGCCAGCCACGATGCGGCCTGGACATTCACGGCGGCCAGCGGCAGGCGCGCCGCCGCGGCGCTGCCGTCGAGGCTGCCAAAATCGTAGCGAACCGGATCGGCCGTCCGCACATTGCCGCCGCATGCCGCCAGCAGCAGCACCGCAAGCATCGCCAGCAGCCGCTTCATCATCGCCCTCCTCCCGTTTTTGCCGGTGCCGCAAAGCCGGTCTCGCCGGGGCCGGGGCTTGCCCCGCCGCGGCCGAACAGCAGCATTTGCGGATTGTTTTCCAGGCTCTCCAGCACCCGCGACAGCTGACGCGAACTGGTTGCCAGCTCCTGCATCAGCTGGTTGGCACGCGGCAGGGTGCTGCCGGTCAGCTCCTCGCCGGCGCTGCCGGCGATCTGCTCGAAGCGGCGCGACAGGATGCCCATCGACTTTACCAGCTCGCGCATCTCGGCAGCCAGCGGAGCGCTCTCGCCCGCGGTCTTTTCGACATGCGCGAGAATCTGCCGCAAGCTGCGCAGGTTTTGCTCCGAAAGCGCCTCGCGCGCCGCGGCCAGAATCGCCGGCATTTCGCGCAAGCCATCCGACGCGGTGGCCAGGTTGTCCAGCGTGCGCGAGAGGTTCTGCAGGTTCTTGTCGTCCAGCAGTGTGGCCAAGCGAATCGAGACCGCACTGATCTGGCCGACGATGTCGTTGGCCCGTTCGCCCAGCGTATCGAACAGGGTCGGCCGCAAGGGAATCCGCGGCGGATCGCCTGCCTTCATGGGCAAAGGCTCCGGCGACGATCCGTCATCCTCGATCTGCACATAGGCCAGCCCGGTCACTCCCTGATATCCGAGCTGGGCGGTGGTGCCGCGGGTCAGCTTGAAGCGGCTGTCGAGCTTGATGCGCACCAGGATCAGGCGCGGATCGGCTTGATCCTGGTCGATGGCGGCCACCTTGCCGGCGCGAATGCCGCGATAGCGCACCTGCGCCTGGACGTTGAGTCCGGTCACATTGCGCCGCGTTTCGAGTATGTAGGTCGCCGTCGATTCGTCGCTCTGCCCCAGCCACCAGAGGGCAATCGCCGCGGCAATCCCGAGCAGGAGCGTAAATATGCCGGCAGCCAGTGCGTGGGATCGGTTTTCCATGGTCGAGGGCCTTTACTGTCGGGGCTGCAGCGGATCATGCCCTGAATTCTGCAGGGCGCGCACGCTGCGCTCGGAAAGGAAGAAGTTGCGGATGAAGGGATGGTCGATGTGCATGATTTCGTCGGTCGTGCCATAGGCCAGGATGCGATGTTCGGCGAGCACGGCGACCCGCGTGGACAATGCGGCCAGGGTATCGAGGTCGTGCGTCACCAGCAGCACGGTGAGGCCGAGCTCGTCGCCGAGCATGCGGATCAGGCGCACGAAGCTGTCCGAACGGTCGGGGTCGAGGCCGGCGGTCGGCTCGTCGAGCAGCAGCAGTTCCGGTTCCAGCGCCAGGGCCCGCGCCAGGGCCACGCGCTTGATCATGCCGCCGGAAAGCTCGGCCGGCATCAGCTTGCCGTGGCGCGGCAGCAATTCCACCATCGACAGCTTGAGCATCACCAAATCGTGGATCGCGCCCTCGTCGTAGCGCTTCAGCTCGCGCAGCGGAAAGGCGATGTTGTCGAACACGTTGAAGGCGGAAAACAGCGCCCCATGCTGGAACAGCACGCCGAATCGCTGCCGCAGCGCGCGCTCGCGCGCGATGCCGCCGCCGAACAGCGGTTCGCCGAAGATCTCGATCGTGCCCCCGGTCGGCGTCAGCAGGCCGACCACCATGCGCAGCAAGGTGGTCTTGCCGCTGCCGGAACCGCCCACCAGCGAAACCAGTTCGCCACGTTCGATGTCGAGGTTCAGGCCCTGGTGGACCCAGACCTCGCCGAAGCGGATCGACAGGTCGCGGATGCGGATCACCGGCGTCGTCATGGCGTCACATTCCTCCGGGCAGGCCGATGCCGCGCGTGGCGACGGCAAAAATCGCGTCGATGATGATGACCAGGGTTATCGCCGTCACCACCGACGCGGTGGTGTTGGCCGACAGGCTTTCGGTGTTGGGCCGCACGCGCAGGCCGAAGTGGCAGGCCACCAGGGCGACGAACATGCCGAAGACTGCGCCCTTGGCCAAGCCGATCCAGAGATTGGCCTCCGGCACCACGCGCGGCAGGGTCTGGAAGAAAAAGCCGTAGGAAATGTCGAGCTGCACCTGGGCCGAGACCATGCCGCCGATCAGCGCGATCGCCGTGCTCCACAGCACCAGCAGCGGCATGGCGATGGTCAGCGCCACCACCTTGGGAAATATCAGGCGCAGTCCGCGCTGCACGCCCATGGTCGACAAGGCGTCGATTTCTTCGGTGACGCGCATCACGCCCAACTGTGCCGTCATCGCCGAGCCCGAGCGCCCGGCAACCAGCACCGCGACCAGCACCGGCCCCAGTTCGCGCACCAAACCGAGGCCGATGATATTGATGATGAATATGTCGGCGCCGAACTGCTTGAGCTGCAGGGCCGACAGGTAGGACAACACCACCCCGATGAGAAAGCCGACCAGGGCGGTGACCGGCATCGCACGGACTCCGCTCTTATACAGATTGGCTGAAATCTCGCGCCGCGGCAGATCGGCCGGGAAGCGCGCGACATGCGCCAGATTCAATCCGAACTGGCCGATCAGGGCGACGAAATCGACCACGTGGCGGCCGATGTTTATCACCGCGCTGCCGATCACGATCGCGCCCTGCAGGGGTGAAACGGGGGCGACCACGGCCCGCGGTACCTGATCCGCGGTATCGATCCGCTCGAAGATGCGCCGGTGTTCCGGCCGGATCAGCAGCAATTCCGGCAGGGCCCGGCCCCAGGCACGCCACAGCAGGATGGCGCCGGCGCTGTCGAGTGCCTCGACCTCCAGGCAGTCCCAGCTGCCGGCCGGCTCGGCAGCGCGGCTCAGTTCGGCCGTCAGGCGCGCCGCATCCTCGGAGGTGGTTGCCAGCGTCCAGCGTCCGGCAAGTCTGACCACGCGTTCGCCGTCGCGTACGATCGATTCAATATGCGCTGCGGACATCAGGCGGGCATGGGCGCTGGAAGCCAGGGAGGGATTCGATTATAGCCACGCAACATCGGCCGGAATCTCAGGCGCTGCGCAGGATTCGCAGCTCGCCGCCGATGCCGGCCCACTGCTGCGCCTCGTCTTCCAGTGCCGCGGTAGTGAGCGGCAGCAGGTTCAGGCCCTCCGCGCCGAGGCTGAGCTCGAAGCCGTTGCGCGTGAAACCGGCGGCCCGCTGCGGCAGGGGCTGGTCGTCGCGTGAACGGCGCAGCAAAACGGCGATGCGCAGGCAGAAGATCAACGTCCATTCCGGCGCTTCGCCGCGCAGCGGCTGGGCGCGTTCGAGCTTGCCGCGATGCGCCAGCACCAGGCGCGAGAGCCTGGCCTGGTCGCGCCGCGAAAAGCCGGGCATGTCGGCATTGCCGAGGATGTAGGCGCTGTGCTTGTGATAGCTCGAATGCGCCACGGAAATCCCGACTTCATGCAGGCGCGCGGCCCAGATCAGGAACTGCGCATCCGGGTGACCCGCTTCGCAGCTTGCCGGAACCAGCTGGTTGAGCAGGCCGAGCGCGGTATGCGCGACCCGCGCTGCCTGCCGGCGATCCACGTCGTAGCGCTGCATGAAACGATTCACCGTGGCGTCGCGCAGATCGTCATGATGATAGCGGCCCAGCTGGTCGTAAAGCACGCCGAGACGCAGCGCACCTTCCGAGAAGGCCATGCGCTCCAGCCCGAACTCCTTGAAGATGGCCGACATGATCGCCAGTCCGCCGGGCAGCACCGGAATCCGGTCGGCACGCAGGCCTTCGAGCTTCAGGCGCGCGATGTTGCCGACGCGGATCAGCTCGTTGCGCAGTTTCTCCAGTCCTTCGCGGGTCAGCCCGTGGTCCGACCAGCCGTTCATTTCCAACAGGTCCACGATCGCCTTCGCCGTTCCCGAGGAGCCGATCGCTTCGTCCCAGCCCGCTTCGCGGAAGGCATGGACGATGGTTTGCAGCTCGCGCCGTGCCGCCAGCTCGGCCTCCTTGAAGGATCGCTTGTCGACCTGCCCGTCGGGAAAAAAGCGCAGGCTGAAGCTGACGCAGCCCATGTAGAGGGATTCGAGCCGGATCGGATCGATGTTCTGGCCGATGATGAACTCGGTCGAGCCGCCGCCGATATCGACCACGAACTGGCGCGATTGCGGTTTGGCCAGCGTGTGGGCCACGCCGAGATAGATCAGGCGGGCCTCTTCGCGCCCGGCGATCACCTCGATCGGGAAACCCAGCGCGGCCTCGGCCTTTTCCAGGAAAGCTTCGGCGTTCTTCGCCACGCGCAGGGTATTGGTCGCCACCGCGCGCACCGCACCCGGGTCGAAGCCGCGCAGGCGCTCGGCAAAGCGCGACAACGCGTCAATTCCGCGTTGCTGAGCGGCGGCATCCAGACGCTTGTCTGCCGTCAGGCCGGCCGCGAGCCGGACCGACTCCTTGAGTCCGTCGAGCGGATAGACCTGGGTGGCCACGATCCGTCCCACCTGCAGGCGGAAGCTATTGGAGCCGAGATCAACCGCGGCGATCAGTTCATAGGCCATGCGCCGATTCTACCGCGTGGTCCGGCTTTGCTCCGTGTCACACGGTGGCAACAAAAATGACACATAATCATGCCCTTCGAATCATCCGGCCGCACTCATGCAGACTTCCCGCCGCTTTCCCAACGAGCATTTCCTGAATCGCGAACTGTCCCTGCTGGGCTTCAACCGCCGGGTTCTCGCCCAGGCGGCCGACGCCCGCGTCCCCCTGCTGGAACGCCTGCGATTTCTGTGCATCGTTTCATCGAATCTCGATGAATTCTTTGAAATCCGCGTCGCCGGCCTCAAGGAGCAGATCAAGCTGGGCAGCCATGCCACCGGCGCCGACGGCATGCTGCCGCACGACGTGTTTCGCCGCGTCACGGACCAGGCGCACGAACTGATCGCCGAACAGTACGCATTGCTCAATGACGAGATACTCCCGGCGCTGGAAAAGCAGGGCATCGCGTTCTTCCGCCGCAGCCTGTGGAGCGCCGAGCAGCGCGCCTGGATCCTCGACTTCTTCCGCAGGGAAGTCATGCCGGTGCTGACCCCGATCGGACTCGACCCGTCCCACCCGTTTCCCCGCGTATTGAACAAGAGTCTCAATTTCGCGATCGAACTCGAGGGCACCGATGCCTTCGGCCGCAGTTCGGGCGCCGCCATCGTCCAGGCGCCGCGCGCCCTGCCGCGCGTAATCCAGCTGCCGAAGGAACTCTGCGGCGTCGATTATGGATTCGTCTTTCTCTCGTCGATTCTTCACGAATATGTCAGCGAACTGTTTGCCGGCATGAACGTGCTCGGCTGCTACCAGTTCCGCGTCACGCGCAATTCGGATCTGTTCGTCGACGACGAGGAAGTCAAGAACCTGCGCATCGCGTTGCAGGGCGAACTGCCGCAGCGCCACTTCGGCGACGCGGTACGGCTCGAAGTCGCCGACAACTGCTCGCCGGCCATGACCGATTTCCTGCTGCAGCAGTTCGGCCTCGACCGCAGCGACCTGTATCGCGTGCCGGGCATCGTGAACCTGGTGCGCCTGATGTCGGTGCCCGACCAGGTGGATCGCCCCGACCTCATGTATGCACCCTTCCAGCCCGGCCTGCCCAAAGTGCTGACCAAGCGCTACGACATCTTCGCCAGCATCCGCAAACACGACATCCTGATGCACCATCCGTTCCAGTCCTTCTCGCCTGTCGTCCAGCTGCTGCAGCAGGCGGCAGACGATCCACAGGTGGTGGCGATCAAGATGACCGTGTATCGCACCGGCACCGACTCGGTGCTGATGGAACATCTGTTGCGCGCCGCCGAAAAAGGCAAGGAAGTCACCGTCGTCGTCGAACTGATGGCGCGCTTCGACGAGGAGGCCAACCTGTCGATCGCCGCACGCCTGGAAGAAGTCGGCGCCCATGTGGTCTATGGCGTGGTCGGCTACAAGACCCACGCCAAGATGCTCATGGTATTGCGGCGCGAGGATCATGGCTACCGGCGCTACATCCACCTCGGTACCGGCAACTACCACCCGCGCACCACGCGCTTCTACACCGACTTCGGCCTGTTGACCGCGAACCCGGAAATCGGCGACGACGTCAATGAAGTCTTCAAGCAGCTGACCGGCCTGGGCAAGGCCAGCGCGCTGAAACACCTGTGGCAGGCGCCGTTCTTCCTGCATTCGAAGATGCTCGCGGCGATCCGCGGCGAAACCGAGGCGGCGCTGGCCGGCAAGCCGGCGCGCATCATCGCCAAGATGAACTCGCTGCTGGAACCGGAAATCATTTCCGCGCTGTATGAAGCCTCTGCCGCCGGCGTCACCGTCGACCTGATCGTGCGCGGCGTCTGCTCATTGCGCCCCGGCGTCAAGGGCCTGTCCGAGAACATCCGGGTGCGCTCGGTGATCGGCCGCTTCCTCGAGCATCACCGGATTTTCTATTTCCACGCCCACGGCAAGCAGAACATCTACCTGTCGAGCGCCGACTGGATGGAGCGCAATTTCTTCCGCCGCATCGAAGTCTGCTTCCCGGTGCTGGAACCCAAGCTCAAGCAGCGGGTGCTCAAGGAAGGGCTAAAGCCCTACCTGGCGGACAACTGCCAGGCCTGGGAAATGAACGGCAACGGCGAGTACCGCATCAAGTCCACGCGGCGCTCGCGCATCAGCGCCCAGGAATTGCTGCTGGCCGACCTCGGCGTCAGTATCGTCAGCGCAACGTAACGCGGGTCAGGACGTTCGTCATGCCTTCGGCCATGTCGGCGCCGAACTGCTTGGCGAACTTCTCGGCGAAGTTCTGCTTGACGCTGAAATCGCGCACGTCGGCGGCCTTGATCACATCGCGGGCAACGCTATCGACCGTGCCGAAACCATCGGCCAGGCCCAGTTCGATGCTCTTGGCGCCGCTCCACATGAGGCCGGAGAACATTTCGGGCGATTCCTTCAGCCGCTTGCCGCGGCCTTTTCTCACCACGTCGATGAACTGATCATGGATCTCGCCCAGCATCTGCCTGGCGTGGTCCTTGTGATGCTCGTTCTGCGGCGAGAAGGGATCGAGAAAACCCTTGCTCTCGCCAGCCGTCAGCAGGCGGCGCTCGACACCCAGCTTGTCCATGGTGCCGGTAAAGCCGAAGCCATCCATCAGCACGCCGATCGAGCCGACGATGCTGGCCTTGTCCACGAAAATCTTGTCTGCCGCCGCCGCGACGTAGTAGCCGCCCGACGCGCAGACGTCCTCCACCACGACGTGCAGCGGAATCGCCGGATACTTGGCGCGCAGGCGCCGCATTTCGTCGTTGATGATCCCGGACTGGACCGGGCTGCCGCCGGGGCTGTTGATGCGCAGGATCACCCCCGCCGTGTGCTTGTCCTCGAAGGCCGCCTGCAGGCCGCTGATCACGTTCTCGGCGTTGGCATCACCCTTGGCCTTGATCACGCCATTCAGGTCCACCAGCGCCGTGAACTTGGCGTCGTCGGCGACATGATCTCCCTGGCCCAGACCCAGCGCCAGAATCAGTATCACGACCAGATAGCCGAAGCCCAGCAGTTTGAAGAATATACCCCAGCGCCGACCGCGCCGCTGCTCGGCCAGCGCTTCGAGCGCGAGCTTTTCCAGAACCTTGCGTTCCCAGTTCACTTCATTGCTGTCCGGCACCGTGCTCACCTTCCTCAGTCATTACGATCCAACCATCATTCTCGGCCACAGCCACCGCCACCAGGCCTTTTCCGTTGCAGCGTCCGCCCAGGCAGCGCCCGGATTCGGGGGCATAGAGGGCGCCATGCGTCGCGCAAATCAAGTATAAGCCTGAATGATCGAAGAACTCCCCCTGCTGCCAGTCCAGTTCGACCGGGACATGGCCGCAGCGGTTCAGATAGGCATGAACCTTTCCGCGGTAGCGCACGACGAAAGCCGGCTCGCTGACGCCGCCCCGTTCCAGCGAAAAGCGAACCCCCGGCCCGCCCTCGACCACCTCGGCGCTGGCGCAGATCCGGCGCTGCTTCAAGCCTGCTGCCGCAGCCACGCTGCCAGTTCGGCGACATTGGCCGCACAGTAAAGCGGGGCTTCGGCCTCCAAAGCCTCGCGCGGATGGGCGCCGTAGGCCACGCCCAGCGCCGCCACGCCGGCATTCCTGGCCATCAGCAGGTCGTGGGTGGTATCGCCGATCATCAGCGTCAGCTCCGGCTCGACGCCGAACTCGTCCATCAGTTCTTCGAGCATCTGCGGATGCGGCTTGGAATGGCATTCGTCGGCACAGCGCGAGGACTGGAAGCGCGGGCCCAGGCCGCTGACCTCGAAGGCGCGGTCCAGGCCCTTGCGCGTCTTGCCGGTGGCCACCGCAAGGATATGCCCGGCCGCGGTCAGTTCCTCGATCAGCGCCGCCGCCCCGTCGAACAGCAACAGATCGTGGTCGCGCGCCATGTAGTGCTGCCGGTAACGCAGCGCGACGTCCTGATAGCGCTCGCTTGGCAGGTCAGGCAGGGCATGGCGCAGCGCATCAATCAGACCCAGGCCGATGATGTGGCTGGCGCGCTCGTCGGTAGGCGGTTCGATGCCGAGGTCGGTCGCCGCGGCCTGGATGCTGGCGACGATGGCGCCGGTCGAGTCCATCAGGGTCCCGTCCCAGTCGAAGACGATCAGTTCAAAACGTTTGGCCATAGTCCCCTTTTTAGTTTCGGCCGCTTCGCTTAACGTCGGTAAGGCCGGCGTTAGCCTGCACTGAAACTTCTGCTTTCATTTTTATCAAGTTTGTCGGTAAAGCTGCGCAGTTCGGCTGGCAGCGGCGATTCGAGTTCGATCGGCGTGCCGGAAAGCGGATGCGGCAGCACCAGCTTCGCGGCATGGAGGAACATGCGGCCGAGCCCGGTCTTCTGCAAGGTCTTGTTCAGGGGAAAATCGCCATATTTGTCGTCACCGGCAATCGGAAAGCCCAAATGCGACAGATGCACGCGAATCTGGTGGGTGCGCCCGGTCTTGAGTTCCACCTCGACCAGGCTGAAGTTCTCCCAGCGTGCCACCAGGCGCACGATCGAATGCGAGGCCTTGCCCTCGGGCTGCACGCTGACCCGCCGTTCGCCCTCCGCCGTCAGGTATTTGTGCAGCGGCAGGCGCACATGCTGCAGTTCGTTGCGCCAGCGGCCCTTGACCAGCGCCAGATAGCGCTTGGCGATGGCACCGTCGCGAAACATGTCGTGCAACTTGGTCAGCGCCACGCGCTTCTTGGCCACAATCAGCAGACCCGAGGTGTCGCGGTCAAGTCGGTGGGCCAGTTCAAGCAATTTCGCCTGCGGCCGTGCCCGGCGCAACTGCTCGATCACGCCGAAGGACACCCCGCTGCCGCCATGGACGGCAACACCGGCCGGCTTGTCGATCACGATGAGCGCCTCATCCTCGTAGGCGATCTGAAAATCACGTGCCGGAACAGCGGCTTGCGATGGCCGTTCGGCGGTGCGCATGGGCGGCACGCGCAATTTGTCGCCGACCTGGAGTCGATACTCGGCCGGAACCCGGCCCTTGTTCACCCGCACCTCGCCGCTGCGCACGATGCGATAGATATGGCTTTTCGGCACGCCCTTGGCGATGCGCAGCAGGAAGTTGTCGAGGCGCTGGCCCTCGGCCTCGTCGCCGACCTCAAGCCATGTAACCGAATCTTTGCTTAAGTCCTTCATCTGCAATATACTGCTCGCTTGGTTAGCCGTCCCGTGACGGTGTGCCCGGCGGCCCGAAGTGGCGTCGGTGGCACGGTTCCCGGGGTGTTGTCGCCACCACTGCCTGTTGCTTTGCAGCGAACAGGTGCACGGAGGCAACAAGGGCGCGCGAGCAACAGAAAACAGCCGGTGGACTTCACAAACCGACCGGTAGCGCGACCAGCCGACCACAGGGTGTTTCGCTCGCCCGAAAGAGCGATACTACTTGATTGCGCGCAACACACGCACAGATTTGGGCACAGATTGCCGGGCGCTGACCATCAGTCAGCGACCGCCTTACCGAAGACAAGTCATCAACCCCGTTTGCCACGTTAAACCACAGGCACCATGAATACGCCGAACCAACCGCAAACCCGAGGCACACCGCCCGCGTCCTGACGCCCGCAGTGTGCGACTTGTCGTGCCCGCCTGGCTTGAATGCGCGCGGGAGCACACATGAAACGCATGCTTTTCAATGCGACGCAGGCTGAGGAACTCCGCGTCGCGATCGTCGATGGTCAGAAACTGATTGACCTCGACATCGAATCAGCCAACAAGGAACAGCGCAAGAGCAACATCTACAAGGCCGTCATCACGCGCATCGAGCCCAGCCTCGAAGCCGCCTTCGTGGACTATGGTGCCGAGCGCCACGGTTTCCTGCCGTTCAAGGAAATCTCCCGCAACTACTTCAAGCCCGGCGTCGACGCCGGCAAGGCGCGCATCCAGGACGTTCTCAGCAACGGCCAGGAACTCATCGTCCAGGTCGAGAAGGACGAACGCGGCAACAAGGGCGCGGCGCTGACCACCTATGTCTCGCTGGCCGGCCGCTACCTGGTATTGATGCCCAACAACCCGCGCGGCGGCGGCGTATCGCGCCGCGTCGAGGGGGATGACCGCCAGGAACTGCGCGAAGTCATGGACCAGCTGGTGGTTCCCAACGGCACCAGCCTGATCGCCCGCACCGCCGGCATCGGCCGCACGCTCGAAGAACTGCAGTGGGACCTCAACTACCTGCAACAGCTGTGGACCGCCATTGACGGCGCAGCCAAGGCCCAGACCGGCGCCTTCCTGATCTATCAGGAGTCCAGCCTGGTCATCCGCGCCATCCGCGACTATTTCCACGCCGAGATCGGCGAAATCCTGATCGATACCGACGACATCTTCGAACAGGCACAGCAGTTCATGGCGCACGTGATGCCGGGCACGGTCAATCGCGTCAAGCGCTATCACGACGACGTGCCGCTGTTCTCGCGCTTCCAGATCGAGCACCAGATCGAATCGGCCTACTCGCGTCAGGTCACCCTGCCTTCCGGCGGTGCCATCGTCATCGACCACACCGAGGCCCTGGTCTCGGTCGACGTCAACTCGGGCCGCGCCACCAAGGGCAGCGACATCGAGGAAACGGCGCTGCGCACCAACTGCGAAGCCGCCGACGAGATCGCACGCCAGCTGCGCCTGCGCGACCTCGGCGGGCTGATCGTGATCGACTTCATCGACATGGAATCGACCAAGAACCAGCGCGAAGTCGAGAACCGCCTGCGCGATGCGCTGCACTTCGACCGCGCCCGCGTCCAGACCGGCAAGATCAGCCGCTTCGGCCTGCTTGAACTGTCGCGCCAGCGCCTGCGTCCGGCGCTCGCCGAAACCAGCTACATCACCTGCCCGCGCTGCACCGGCACCGGCCACATCCGCAGCACCGAGTCCGCCGCGCTGCACATCCTGCGCATCCTCGAAGAGGAATCGATGAAGGAAAACACCGGCGCCCTGCACTGCCAGGTCCCGGTCGATGTCGCCACCTTCCTGCTCAACGAAAAGCGTGTCGACATCTCGCGCATCGAGATGCGCCACCGCGTCAATCTGGTGATCGTGCCGAATCGCCACCTGGAAACGCCGGCACATGAAATCGTGCGCCTGCGCCACGACCAGCTCAATGCCGAAGGCATCGTGCTGGCCAGCTACCAGATGGCCGAAAAGCCTATCGAAGAAGCCTACCAGCCGCCCTCCGCGCAAAACGAGGTAAAGCCGGTGCGCACCGAAGCCGCCGTCAAGGGCATCACGCCCGATCAGCCGGCCCCGATCGTCGAGCCGAGGCCCGTCGCACCGGTCGCCCAGCCCGTCGCGGCCCGCGAAGCCGGCTTTTTCAGCAAGCTGGTGTCCTTCTTCACCGGCGGCGCAACACCCGCGGCGCCCGCTCCTGCCGAGGCCAAGACCGAACGCCCGCCGCGCCGCGAAGGCTCGCGCGACCGCAACCGCGACGGTAATCGCGAGGGTGGCCGTGGCGGCCGCGATCGCAATGGTCGTCGCGACGGTCGCGACAACCGCGAAGGCGGCGAGCGCAAGGAACGCGGCGAGCAGGCTCCGCGCCCGCAAGCCAAGCGCGACGAGGCACAAGGCGAAGGCGGCAACCGCAAGCCGCGCGAGAATCGCAACGAGCCGCGCGAACCGAGGGAACCAAGAGAAGCCCGCGAGCCGCGGGAACCCAAGGAAGCGCGTGAGCCGCGGGAAGTCCGTGAACCGCGTCCGCCGCGGGAGCCCAGAGAGCCGCGGCCGCCGCGTGCCGACGCAAATGCCGCGCAAAACGGCGTGTCGCCAGCGCCGTCCGCAGGGGATACCGCCTCCGGCAGCGCCAGAGGCATAACTCCCGGCAACGAAGGCGGCCAGGACGGCGAAGCCCGCAGCGGGCGCCGCAGTCGCGGCCGCGGCCGCGGTCGTGGTCGCAGCGAGGAAGGCAGCACGACGGAAGCAGCCGCAGCCGGATTCGTCGCCGTTCAGGACGCCGACACTGCGTCTGTCGGCGATGAAGCGAACATTGCCGCCGCGATGCCCGTGTCCTTCGTCGAACCGGTAACGACCTCGGTCGAGGCCGCCGCACCGGCACCGAGCGTGGCACAGGAAGCCATGGCAAGCCCGGCCCCAGTGGTCGCGGTCGAACCCGCGGCACCGGTGGTCGCAGCGCCCGCCCCGGCGGCCTTCGTTGCCGAGCCTGTGGCGGAGGTCGTCGCCCCGGCACCTGTGGTGGCAGAACCCGCGCCACAGCCTGTCGCCGTGCCCGCACCGCAGGCCGCGGCCGCGCCTCAGCCGGTGGCGATTCCCGTCGCCGATCCGATCATCGTGCCGCCGGCCCCGCAGCCGGCACCGATCGATGTCAAGGAGTCATTGCAGCAGGTGGGCCTGGTGATGATCGAGACCAGCCACGCTGCACCCGTCGCCGACACATTCGCGCCGGCGCAACCGCTTGGCCGCAAGCCTAAGCCAGCACCGGTGATTGCCAACGAGCCGCTGCAAATGGTGGAAACCAAGCACGAGTAAGGTGCTGGATTCCCGCGTACGCGGGAATGACGGCAAATAGACAACGGGCGCCTTCGGGCGCCCGTTGTCTATTTGGTGGCGAGTTTTTGAAGCATTTCCCGCGCCGCATCCTCGACCAGGTCCAGCACCTGCTCGAAGCCGTCCATGCCGCCGTAATAGGGATCGGGCACCTCGTCTTCCTCGAAGCGCTGGCTGAATTCAAGAAGCAGTGCTAGCTTGTCGTGGTACAGCGGCGGGCAGGCACGCTGCAGCCATTCGAAGTGGTCGCGGCCCATGGCAATCACGTGGTCGAAGCGGATGAAATCGAACTCCGTCACGCGTCGTGCGCGCAGGTGTGCCAGCTCATAGCCGCGCCGCCGCGCCGCCGCGATGGTGCGCGGATCGGGCGGATCGCCGACGTGGTAGCCGTGGGTACCGGCCGAATCGAACTCGAAGGCCTCGTCGAGCCCCAGCTTCTCCGCCACACCGCGCGCCACGCCTTCGGCCGTCGGCGAACGGCAGATGTTGCCGGTGCAAACAAAAAGGATTCGCCGCGGCATCAGGCGGCATCCCCGGGAGCGTCGTGCGCCTCGCCGCCGAAAGCCAGGCGCTGGATGCGAAACAGTTCGTCGCGCGCCGCCGCGGCTTCCTCGAACTCGAGGTTTTTCGCGTGTTCCTGCATGGACTTCTCCAGTCTGCGGATCTCGCGCGCCAGATCCTTCTCGCTCATCACCACGTAGCGCGCCGCTTCCTGCGCCGCCTTGAGATCGCGCACTGCCGTTTCGGCATCATAAACCCCGTCGATCATGTCCTTGATGCGCTTCCTGACGCCGATCGGCGTGATGCCTTCGGCCTCGTTGTGCGCCAGCTGCTTGGCCCGCCGCCGAGCGGTTTCGCCCATCGCGCGCTGCATCGAATCGGTGATCCGGTCGGCATAAAGTATCGCCGTGCCATTCAGATGCCGCGCGGCGCGGCCCATGGTCTGGATCAGCGAGCGCGTCGAACGCAGGAAGCCCTCCTTGTCGGCATCGAGGATGGCCACCAGCGACACCTCGGGAATGTCCAGGCCCTCGCGCAGCAGGTTGATGCCGACCAGCACGTCGAACTCGCCCAAGCGCAGGTCGCGGATGATTTCGACGCGCTCGACGGTGTCGATGTCGGAGTGCAGGTAGCGCACCTTGATCCCGTTGTCGCCCATATACTCGGTGAGCTGTTCCGCCAGGCGCTTGGTCAGCGTCGTCACCAGCACCCGCTCGCCCAGCGCGATGCGCTTCTTGCATTCGCTGAGCAGATCGTCGACCTGGGTGCTGGCCGGGCGCACGTCCACCACCGGATCGACCAGCCCGGTCGGCCGCACCAGTTGCTCGACCACCTGGCCCTGGTGCTTTTCCTCGTACTCTGAAGGCGTCGCCGAAACGAACACCGTTTGCGGCATCAGCATCTCGAACTCCTCGAACTTCAGCGGCCGATTGTCCAGCGCCGAAGGCAGGCGGAAGCCGTAATCGACCAGGTTTTCCTTGCGCGAACGGTCGCCCTTGTACATGCCGCCGACCTGCGGGATGGTCACGTGCGACTCGTCGACGAACATGATCGCGTCATTGGGCAGGTAGTCGTAGAGCGTCGGCGGCGGCTCGCCGGGCTGGCGCCCCGAGAGGTGCCGCGAGTAGTTCTCGATGCCCTTGCAGAAGCCCAATTGATCCAGCATTTCGAGGTCGAAACGGGTGCGCTGCTCGATGCGCTGGCACTCGACCAGCTTCTGGTTGGCCTGGAAGAACTCGATGCGCTGGCGCAGTTCCTCCTTGATCGCCTCGACCGCCTTGAGCACCGTGGCGCGCGGCGTCACGTAATGGCTGGACGGAAACACCGTAAAGCGGCCCAGCTTTTGCCGCGTGTGGCCGGTCAGCGGATCGAAAATCGTCAGGGTTTCCACTTCGTCGTCGAACAGCGTGATGCGCACCGCGCTCTCGGCGTTCTCCGCCGGAAAGACATCGATCACGTCGCCGCGCACGCGATACACGCCGCGCTTGAAGTCCATCTCGTTGCGCTCGTACTGCATCTCGCTCAGGCGGCGGATGATCTCGCGCTGGCCGATCTTCTCACCGGTGCGCAGGTGCAGGATCATGCTGTGGTAATCAACCGGATCGCCGATGCCGTAGATCGCCGACACCGTGCACACGATGACCACGTCGCGCCGTTCGAGCAGGCTCTTGGTCGCCGACAGGCGCATCTGCTCGATGTGCTCGTTGATCGACGAATCCTTCTCGATGAACAGGTCGCGCGAAGGCACGTAGGCCTCGGGCTGGTAGTAGTCGTAGTAGGAAACGAAGTACTCGACCGCGTTCTCGGGAAAGAACTCGCGGAATTCCGAGTACAACTGCGCCGCCAGCGTCTTGTTCGGCGCCAACACCAGCGCCGGCCGCCCCAGGCGGGCGATGACATTGGCCATGGTGTAGGTCTTTCCCGAACCCGTCACGCCGAGCAGAGTCTGGAACGACAGCCCGTCGTTGATGCCTTCCGTCAGCAGGCGGATCGCCTCGGGCTGGTCACCGGCCGGCGGAAACGGCTGGTGCAAACGCCAGGGACTTCCCGGAAACTCGACCACCCTGCCCTTCAGTTCATGAATCTCGGCCACTGGCTAACCTGTTTATTTACTTATGGAAAGCCGACAAATTCCTGATCGAATCGGGTCGGCCGATACGGTATTATTGCGCGCTTCGCACTGCAGCAGAAATTCGCCGTGGTGCCAGCGCCGACTCTTAACCCTTACCGTACCCGGAGCATTCATGTCCTCACTCTTCGCCGCCGTCGAAATGGCGCCCCGCGACCCCATCCTGGGCCTCAACGAAGCCTTCAATGCCGACACCAATCCGAATAAGGTGAACCTCGGCGTCGGCGTCTATTTTGGCGACGACGGCAAGATCCCGCTGCTGGCCGCCGTCAAGACCGCCGAGAAGGCCCGCCTGGAAACCCAGCCGGCGCGCGGCTACCAGCCGATCGAAGGCATTCCCGCCTACAACAACGCGGTGCAGGGCCTGCTCTTCGGCAAGGATTCCGCACTGCTCGCCGCCGGCCGCGCCATCACCTGCGAATGCCTGGGCGGCACCGGTGCGCTCAAGGTCGGCGCCGACTACCTGAAGCGCCTGCTGCCAGAGGCCAAGGTCTACATCAGCGACCCGAGCTGGGAAAACCACCGCGCCCTGTTCGAATCGGCCGGTTTCACGGTCGAAAATTATGCCTATTACGACGCGGCCACGCGTGGCGTCGATTTCGCCGGCATGAAGGCCGCGCTGGCGGCGATGCCGGCCAAGTCCGTCGTGGTCCTCCACGCCTGCTGCCACAACCCCACCGGCGCCGATCTCAGCGCCGCGCAGTGGGCCGAAGTGGTCGCCGCGGTGAAAGCGCGCGACCTCGTCGCCTTCATCGACATGGCCTACCAGGGCTTCGCCGACGGCATCAAGCCCGACGCCATCGCCCTCGACCTGTTCGCCGCCTCCGGACTGCAGTTCGTGGTTTCCAGCAGCTTCAGCAAGTCCTTTTCGCTTTACGGCGAGCGCGTCGGCGCGCTGACCATCGTCACCGCCGGCAAGGACGAATCGGCCCGCGTACTGTCGCAGGTGAAGCGCGTGATCCGCACCAACTATTCGAATCCGCCCACCCACGGCGGCGCCGTGGTGGCTGCCGTGCTTGCCAGCCCGGAACTGCGCCAGCAGTGGGAAGACGAACTGGCCGGCATGCGCGACCGCATCCGCGCCATGCGCAACAGCCTGGTGGACAAGCTCACCGCCGCCGGCGCCACGGGCTTCGACTTCATCAAGGTCCAGCGCGGCATGTTCAGCTACACCGGCCTGACCGCCGAACAGGTGGAAAAGCTGCGCGCCGAGTTCGGCATCTACGCCGTCAGCACCGGCCGCATCTGCGTTGCCGCGCTCAACACGCGCAACATCGACTACGTCGCCAAGGCCATCGCCACGGTCCTGAAAAAGTAACAAGACTATTGCGAGCACCAGGGGGTGCGGCTATAATCCGCGCCTCTTGATATTCCTCGATAGCTCAGTTGGTAGAGCGCCGGACTGTTAATCCGTAGGTCCCTGGTTCGAGCCCAGGTCGAGGAGCCAAAAATTTCCGTTGTGCTTCCTGCACTTAGCCCAACCGCTTCGGTTGGGCTTTTTGCATTCCAAGCTTCTCGATACGCTGCTGGCGACCGAGACCGGACTCAGCGAAGGAAAAACGCCATGTGGAAATCCAAGAAGAGCTTGTTTCCGGTGCTGGCCATCGCCTTGGGCCTGATTTGCGGCATGAATCCGGCCGGTGCCGCCGATGCCACTGCGAAGCCGGCGCGGCTGGTCGCGTCCGGAAGCGACGGACGACCTGTATCCCTCGCAGATGGGAGCGGACGGACGGCGCTGGTCGTTTTCTGGTCGCCGGAGTCGCTGGCCTCGCGCAAGAGCATGCACGAGTTGCAGCGCTTTGCCGCCGCCACGGAGAACAAGGAGATTTTCCTGCTGGCAGTCAGCACCTCGCTCGACCGGGACAAGCTTCAGGCATTCATGGCAGAACGCAAGCTGAGCTTCCCCTACGCCTTACGCGGCGAGGACGATCTCGGTGCCATCGACGAGCAGCGCCTGCCTCTGGTCCTGGTGTTCGATGCCGAAGGCAGGCTGCTGCGGCAGCACAGCGGCATGTTCCACCAGAAAACGCTGCGCCGACTGATCAATCCAGGAAACAAGCCATGAGCACCCTGCCCACGTGTCCGCAGTGCAGTTCCGAATTCACTTACGAAGACGGCGAGATGTACGTCTGCCCGGAATGCAGCCATGAATGGTCCAGGGCGGCCGCAGACAGCGCCGATGAAAAGCGCGTCATCAAGGACTCCAACGGCAACGTACTGCAGGACGGCGATACCGTGACCGTGATCAAGGACCTGAAAATCAAGGGCTCGTCATCGGTGGTCAAGGTCGGCACCAAGGTGAAGAACATCCGCCTGGTCGAAGGCGATCACGATATCGACTGCAAGATCGACGGCATCGGCGCGATGCAGCTGAAATCCGAGTTTGTGAAGAAAGTGTAGGCGCCCGCAGCTTGCGCCTGGCAGGACCGCCGTGCCGCCAGCGCCGACTGTCCAGGCCTTTCCGACTTTTCAGGACACGATGAACCATGAAGATCTCCGATCCCGCCAATGACGTGCTTTGCGACGAGTACGACCTGATCGCCGCCGAACTGCCGCTGGAGAACGCGCAGGTGCTTGAACTCGGTTGCGGCAAGGCCGAGAAAACCCGCACCATCGCACAAGCGGGCAAGGTTGCGGCCATCGTCGCCCTCGAAGTCGATGCCATCCAGCACGCGCAGAACCTGCAGATCGCCGACCTGCCGAATGTCAGTTTTCGCCACGGTGCCGCGGAGGCGATCCCGGAGGCGGATGCTTCGTTCGACATCGTCATGATGTTCAAGTCACTGCATCATGTGCCGACGGACAGGATGGACCTCGCGCTGAGCGAGATTTGGCGAGTGCTCAAGCCGGGCGGCCTGGCCTGGATTTCCGAGCCGGTCTATGCCGGGGAATTCAACGAGATACTGCGCCTGTTCCACGACGAGAAGGCGGTGCGCGAAGCCGCCTTTGCCGCGGTGCGCCGGTCCGTCGACGACGGCCGCTTCATGCTGGTCCGCCAGCGCTTTTTTTCCACCCCGGGCCACTTCGACAGCTTCGGACAGTTCGAAGAACGCGTCATCCGCGTCACCCACACCGACCACCGGCTCGCGCCGGAACTGCTCGCTGCCGTCCGCGAAAAATTCGAGACGCATTTGAGCGCCACGGGCGCCGATTTTCGCAATCCTCTCCGCGTCGATATCCTGCGCAAGGCGCCGAGCTAGGCACGACGTTGCTGCAAGCCGATCCGGAGTTTGCCACTTTTTCAAACCTTCCTATAAAAGACACTGCCATGTCCTCCACCGAGACCATTTACTGCTATCACTGCACCCGCCATCATCCCCGCAATGAAATGCGGCAGATCGAAACCAAGGGCGGCAAGCGATGGCGCTGCATCAAGTCCATCGAAGCCACCAAGAAGAGCAGCAGCCAGCGCGATGCTTTCGGCAAAACCGTCACCACCATCAACCGGTCGGAACATCAGGCGCGCGTCAAGGCCAGGCTGAATGCCGAACGCCTGCTGGCTACGGGATAAGATTTACCCGCGATCTAACGGCCGCCCCACGGCATCACGGGCACCGTCGAGAGGCTGTTGGCCGGCGCGCCCTCGATCAGCTTCCGGCTGATGGCGAGATAGACCAGTACGCGATTCTTCTCGTCCCACAGCCGGACCACTCGGGTTTCCTTGAACAATATCGAGGTGTCTTCGGAAAACACCGTCTCGTCCCTGCTCAATTGCGCCGGCAGGACGATCGGCCCGGTCTGGCGACATGCCAGGGAAAACTCGGACGGGTCCTGCGCCAGGCCAAACGTACCGGCGACGCCACCCGTCTTGGCCTGGCTGACATGGCAGGTCACGCCGGGCACCTTGGGATCCTTGAAGGCCTCGACACAAATCTTGTGATTGGAGCCGATCAGCTTCCATGCCGTGGTGACACACCCGATCTGTTCGGCGAACGCCGGCGCGGAAGCCAGCAAAAGAAAGACCCCGAATGCGGTTGCCGGCCATGAATTTCTCGTAGTCATCGTATCGTCCTGTGCACCGTTGTTGGTCATAGCCCCAAGCCCCATGGTATCCGGATCCACGATCCTCACAAGCCCATGGAGCGCGAGCGCCGCGGGCTCGTCTCGATGAACGCCACGCAGATCGCACCGACGCCGCCGGACGTCCCGTCATTCCGCGCTGCAGCCCCGCTCGCCGGAGCAGGTAACATTAAGCCATGCCGACCTTCGAGATCATCAGCCTGACCCTGCTCTGCGCGCTGGCGTGGCTCTGGTACGACAGCATCCACGTGCGCGACATCAGCATCCGCGCGGCCAAGGCGGCGTGCGTGGCAGACGGGTTGCAGTTGCTCGACGATACCGTGGCGATCGCCAGCCTCAAGCTGGCCCGCGACGACGACGGCCGCCTGCTGCTGCGACGCGCCTACAACTTCGATTACAGCGAGACCGGTGACAATCGCCGCCGCGGCAGCGTCGTCATGCTCGGCGCGAAGGTGCTCGTGGTCAATGTCGGCCTGCGCCTGGCGGCGTCGGGTCCGACGCTGCATTGATTCGTGCCCGGCGGCGGCGAGTCGAATCAGAAGTGCGAGAACATGTTGTGCGGCGCTTCGCTTCCCATCCGGGTGTGGATTTCCAGCGCCATGCTCTGGTCGGTGTGGAGTATGTGGTGCCGGAGCCAGTTGGTGAGAAATTCCAGCAACTGGTCGGCGGCAGCTTCGCTGCGGTCGCTGTAGTTCTGCCAGAGCTGGTTCAGCCGGGCGACGAAGCCTGCGTGGGCCGCGCGGTGCTGGACGTAATGCGTGGCGTCGACGTTGGCCTCGGCCATCAGTTGCTCTTCCAGGGCGAAATGGTCGCGCACGTAGTCACGCAGTTCAGCGAAGGTCTGCTCGAGCATTTCGGGATCGCGCAGTTTCACATCGCTCAAGCGATTGATCAGGGCGAACAACTGCTGGTGCTGCCGATCCACCTCCGGCAAGCCGGTATAGCAGTCCAGTCCCCATTGAATTTGCGTCATGCGCCGGGCCTCCTCTCACGCTGATTCGACCGCTTTGACATTCCACGGCCGGAATTGCAGCGACTTTTCGCAGTATCCCGCAGCATCGCCGCCGCAGTCAATCCAGGCCGGTATCCTTCGCCGGTTTGCTGCACAATGCCCGTTTGGCGCCTACCGACGGCTAACATCATGCACTCCCTGATGAAGCTCCGCCCATGACGATCAACCGCACTGCCCGTTTGCGGGCCATCATTGACACGCTGGAACAAGGCCTGGTCGAGCGCCGCCAGTGCGTGCGCCTGTGCCTGCTGGCCGCCCTGTCCGGCGAGCACACGCTGCTGATCGGCCCCCCGGGCACCGCCAAGAGCGAACTGGCGCGCCGGTTGCACACGGTCTTCCGCGACGGGCGCTACTTCGAGCGCCTGCTGACGCGCTTCTCGGTGCCCGAAGAACTGTTCGGCCCGCTCTCCATCAAAGCCCTGGAAGAGGATCGCTACGAGCGGCATACCGACGGCTTCCTGCCCGATGCCTCGATCGCCTTCATCGACGAGGTGTTCAAGGCCAATAGCGCGATCCTCAACGCCTTGCTGACCCTGCTCAACGAGCGCGAATTCGACAATGGCGCCGGCCGCCAGGCCTGTCCGCTGATCAGCGCCGTCGGCGCCACCAACGAGGTGCCGGAAGACGAAGTCGGCGAGGCCTTCTTCGACCGTTTCCTGGTGCGCCTGCCGGTGGCGGCGGTCAGTGCCGACGGCTTCAGCGCCCTGCTCGAGGCCGGCCGCGTGCGCGACTGGACGCCTCCCGCGCCGCAGTCCGGGCTGGACGCAGGGGATCTTGCGCGACTGGCCGGCGAAGCCGCAGCGGTCGCCGTGCCGGCCGAATTCGTCGCCGTGCTGGCCGAGTTGCGCCGGCATTTCGCCACACAAGCCATCCATGTCTCGGATCGGCGCTGGGTCAAGATCGTCTGGCTGCTGCGCGTCGCGGCGGCCAGCGAAGGCCGATCCACCGTGACGCTGTGGGACCTGCTGCTGCTGCCCTGGCTGACCGCGCCCGACGCACCGCGCCAGGCTGCGGTGGCCGACTGGCTGGCGGCCCGCCTCGGCGTGCGTGAGGCCTTTTCGCCGGAGCGCCTGACGCGGGTGGTGGCGGCCTTCGAGGGCCAGCTCGACGCAGAACTCAAGGCCAACGACCTCGACTACGACGAAGCGGGCCGTCTCAAGTTCTCCGCCACCGAACTGGCCGACGAGATAGGCGACGCCAAGGGCGGCGCCGCGGCACCGCGCATGAGCTACAGTCGGCGCCGGCGCTACGGCGAGCTGCACATCGGCGCCCGCGTGCGCCAGGTGGATGCGCTGCTCGCACGCATCGCCGGTTATGCGGCGGAGATCGCCGCGCGACGTGCCGATCTCGCCGCCTTCGCCGCAGGCAGCCTGTGGCTCGACGCCGGGCTGACCGCCCGCGCCGGCGTCAACCTGGCGGCCACCGCGGCGGCGATCGAAGAACTCACCGAACGCACGCAACTGGCACGCCGCGGCTTCCTCGACCTGCCGCGACTGGAGCGGGACAACGGCGTGGTGCCAGAGCCGGTGGCCCACGAATCCCTCGACGCGGCATGAACCCGCCCCAGCCCTTGCCGGCATCGCTGCTGTTCGAAAGCGGCGAGCGCCGCCTGGCGGCGCTCGATGCGCTGGCGCGTTCGAACTGGCTGGGCGGCATGACCAATTCCCAGGGCAGCCTCGAACCGCGCCTGGCGGCGCTGGCCGAATTGCGCCGCGATCTCCTCGCCGGGGTCACGGCGGCGCCGGAAACCTGGCCCTGGCCTGCGCCGACTGTCGTGCAGGCCCTAAGCGAAGCCATCGCCCGCCTCGGCCTGGCGGGCTATTGCACGGGCCGGCAGGAACTGACCGACACGGTGCTGATGAGCATCCTGTTCCACCTCGATTTCATCGTCGATTACCGCGATCGCGGCGCCAACGAGGACGAAGCCCTGCGCATGGCGATCAAGGCTTTCGAGCAGGAATGGCAACAGCATTGCGGCGAGATCGACGAGCTGGTGGAAGTCTTCGGCATGGTGCCGGACGACTGCAAACACGAGCTCTGGGACCGGATGCGCGGTCTGCTGCAATCCGCCGGCTGGCAGGAAGTGCTGCGCATTCGCCGCCTGCTGGAACGCCTGCCGGAACTGGCGAAGGTCATTCGCGGGCTCGGCCGTGCGCGGCAATCCGAGGACGACGACGCGACCACGCAGGCCCTCGTCGAAATCATGGAGCAGGCCATCGCCCAGCGTGCGGAGGCGCGCACCGTGCGCGTGCCCGACATGCCGGGCGAGACACGCGGCATCCACCGCTCGGACCGCATCGCGCGCATGCTGCCGGCCGAAGCCATGCTGCTCGGCCATCCGCGCCTGCGCCTGGTGTGGCACGCGCGGCGCGCCGAGCGCACGCTGCTCTGCTACGAGGACGACGACCGCATGACCGAGATCCGCCTGCACCAGGCGCCGGTGCTGCAGCCACGCCCAGGCCTGCTGCCGGCCAAGCGGCCCGAGCTGGGACCGATTCTGGTCTGCGTCGATACCTCGGGCTCGATGCAGGGCGGCGCCGAGGCCGTGGCCAAGGCCGTGGTACTGGAGGCCATGCGCAGCGCCCACGCCCAGCAGCGCGCCTGCCATGTCTTCGCCTTCGGTGGGCCGGAAGAACTGGTCGAAATGGAACTGGGCGTGGACCGTGCCGGAATAACGCGCGTCGCGGAATTCCTCGGCCAGGGTTTTCGCGGCGGCACCGATATCTGCGGCCCGCTGGAACGCGTCATCGCCAAGCTGGAGGAGCAGCGCTGGCAACTGGCCGACCTGCTGCTCGCCACCGACGGCGAATTCGGCGCGACGCCGGCCATGGCCGCGCGCCTGACCGCCGTCAAGCGCGACCTGGGCCTGCGCGTGCAGGGCGTGCTGATCGCCGACCGCGAAACC
Organism: Sulfuritalea sp.; assembly: GCA_022842325.1. Lineage (GTDB taxonomy): Bacteria > Pseudomonadota > Gammaproteobacteria > Burkholderiales > Rhodocyclaceae > Sulfuritalea. Next base: position 159,665 of record JALHPU010000004.1, read on the forward strand.
GTGGGCCTGCTCGAAGTGGCCGACAGCATCTACCCGGTGCGCGACTGGCGTCGCTATGGCGGATCGAACGTCGATTCGCCTATCCATTCCCATCGCCTGACCGCGCTGTATTTTCCGGGCGCTCTGCGCAATGCGGCGAATCAGGCGGCGACGGTTTCCGGTACAGCCGCGTCGGCCGCCTTGCGCGAGGGACGGCATCCCCAAGCGGAAGAACCATGAGCTTCGCCAGCGACTATCTGGCGCAACTCGACGCCTTCGCCGCCCGCAGCCCACTGCCGCGCGTGCGCGCACTGCACCTGCCGCCCGCGCACGCGGACCATGATGGCGGCGACAACAAGGGCGAGTTCTGTGCGCTGGAACTCGACGACGGCTCGCTCGGCCTTTCCTACGTGCGGCTCGACGACACGCTGGCGCGCCTGCGCGCTGGTGCCGACGGCCTCGGCCTCGCCGGCGCCGATGCGCTGGCCGTGGCGCGCCGTTACGCCGGCGCCGACTCTTGCGCCAGGACCCTCGGCTTCGCTGCGGCCAACGCGCTGACCCGCTGCCTGTTCGACCGCGCCGGCTTCCGCCCCGACGACAGTGCCGATTCGATCGGCCAGATGCAGCCGCAGGCGGGCGAGCAGATCGGCATGATCGGACTGTTCCGGCCGCTGCTGGGGCGCATCCTGCAAAGCGGCGCACAGCTCACGGTGGTGGAACTGAAGGCCGAACTGGCCGGCGACGCCGAGGGCTACCGGGTCACACTTGACGCCGCGGAACTCGCCGCCTGCAGCAAAGTGGTATCGACCAGCACCCTGCTGCTCAACGACACCCTGGACCGCATGCTCGGCCACTGCCGCAACGCGCGCTGGTTCGCCATGGTCGGCCCCAGCGCCGGCTGCCTGCCCGACGCGCTGTTCGCCCGCGGCGTGACCCTGCTCGGCGGCAGCTGGGTGATCGACCGCGCCGGTTTCGTCGACGCCCTTAAACGTGGCGAAAAACCCAGTGCCTTTGTCGCCAAGTTCGCCCTGACGGCGGACAACTATCCTGGCTTCGCGGCACTGATCGCGCGAACCTGAGGCGTCCCGCCACGGCACCGGCGCCGTCCGCGTCGATACCGCTGCGCACAAGCATGGAACCGTTTAGGCCTAAACTGGTCTTTCCTTCCTTTGTCTGGCACTCATGAACGACATCCCGCGCCACCCGCTGGCCCCGCCGCTCCATCTCGACCTCTGCGATCCGCTGCTGGCGGGCCGCTTCGACAACAGCTTCGTCCGCGAGCTGCCGGCTGATCCGCTGCAGCAGGATTTCCCGCGCCCGGTGCGCAATGCCTGCTACAGCCGGGTCAAGCCGACACCGGTCGCGGCACCCGAATTGCTGGCCTGGGCCGACGCGGTCGGCGCCACGCTGGGCATCGCGCGTCCCGACTCGGCGACCGGCGCAGCGGCCGAAGTGCTGGCCGGCAACCTCGTATTGCCGGGCATGCAGCCCTATGCCGCGCGCTATGGCGGGCACCAGTTCGGCAACTGGGCCGGCCAGCTCGGCGACGGCCGCGCGCTGACCCTGGTCGAAGTAATCGGAGCGGACGGCCGGCGCCGCGAGCTGCAACTCAAGGGCGCCGGCCGCACACCCTACTCGCGCCGCGCCGACGGCCGTGCCGTGTTGCGCTCCTCGCTGCGCGAATTCCTCTGCAGCGAAGCCATGCACTACCTCGGCGTGCCGACCACGCGCGCGCTCTCGCTGGTCGCCACCGGCGAGCCGGTGGAGCGCGACATGTTCTACGACGGCAACGCGCAGGACGAACCGGGCGCCGTCGTCTGCCGCGTCGCGCCCTCCTTCGTCCGCTTCGGCAATTTCGAGATCCTCGCCGCCCATGAAGAACTCGACGAGCTCAAACGCCTCGCCGACTACGTGATCCGCACCCACCATCCCGAACTCGGCGCACCGTCGCCGGAGGTCTACGCGCGCTGGTTCGAGGAAATCTGCCGCCGCACCGCGGTGATGGTCGCCGACTGGATGCGCGTCGGCTTCGTGCATGGCGTGATGAACACCGACAACATGTCCATCCTCGGCCTGACCATCGACTACGGCCCCTATGGCTGGCTCGAAGGCTACGACCTGGGCTGGACGCCGAACACCACCGACGCACAGGGACGCCGCTACTGCTACGGCCGCCAGCCCGAAATCGCGCAGTGGAACCTGCTGCGCCTGGCCGCCGCGCTGTCGCCGCTGATCCCCGAGCGCGCCGACCTCGAGGCCGGCATCGACACCTATGTCCGCGTCTATGGCGAATGCGCGCGGCGCAACATGGGCGAAAAGCTCGGCCTGGGCGAATTCGCGGCCGGCGACGATGCGCTGGTGGAGGAACTGATCGAGGCCCTGCATGGCGCCGAAACCGACATGACGCTGTTCTTTCGCCGGCTCGCCGACCTGCCGCTCGACGCGACCGACGATGCCGCGCTGATCGCCCCGTTGCGCGCCGCTTTCTACGACGACGGCGACGGTGATCACCTGCTGCCCTGGCTGCGCCGCTACGCCGAGCGCCTGCGCAGCGACCCGCAGGGTATTGCGGCGCGTCGCACCAGAATGAACCGGACCAACCCGAAATACGTGCCGCGCAACTATCTGGCTCAGCTCGCCATCGATGCGCTAACGGCCGGCGATGCCTCGGTGCTGGAACGCCTGCTCAAGGTGCTCGAACGGCCCTACGATGAACAGCCGGAGCACGAGGACCTGGCCGCGCGCCGTCCCGAGTGGGCACGCCACAAGGCCGGCTGCTCGGCGCTGTCCTGCAGTTCCTGATCAAGGGATTTCAAGATCGCAGAATGGCAAAAAGCCCGCTTCGGTATGCGCCGGAACGGGCTTCTTGCTGCCGCTTTAGCTGAATTTGTCGCGCCCGCAAGCTGAAACTCAAATCGGCGCTGCCCCTGGGGGGCTGGAGCCCGAAAGACTCCTGGGTTTATGGTGAAACGCTACTTCGTGGACGTTTTTTCAGCGCTATGTTCCTCCTGAGTTTGCCCTCAAGTCGAACGCAATTTCACTGTATGCCTCGTCACCGCCAAAGTCAAATTTCTATCACCGACCGGCACAGGTCATGGATCGCGCGGGCCGTGACGAAGTGCTCGTCGCGATAGGGGTTGTATTCGACGATCTCCAGCGCACGCAGGCGTTCATCGCCCTGCGCCAGCGCCAATGCATCGGTCAGGTCGGCACGCGACAGGCCGCCGGCCACCGGCGTGCCGACTCCCGGCCCCTCGGCGGGATCGAGCGCGTCGAGGTCGATGCTGATGCCATAACCCGCCGTGTGCTGCGTCACCCGGCGCAGGGCATCGGCGAAAACCGCGGGCAAGCCGCGACGCTGCACCTCGTCCATGAAAAAAATCCGCACGCCGAGTTTGTTTAGCAACGCGGCCTCCGCCGATTCGAAACTGCGCACGCCGATCAGGCAGACATCCTCGGCCAACAGCTTCGGCGCGGCGCCGGTGACCCCGGTCAGGCGTGGATCGCCATGGCCGAGCAGGCAGGCCAGCGGCATGCCATGGACATTGCGGCTGGGACTGCTGGCCGGCGTGTGGCTGTCCATATGAGCGTCGATCCAGATCAGTCCCAGACGTTGACCAGGGTCCAGAGCGCCCTTCAGCCCCGACCAGGTACCGATGGCACAGGAATGGTCGCCGCCGATCACCAGCGGAAAATCGCCCTGCGCCAGATGCCCGGCCACTCGCTGCGCCAGCTGGCCGGCGATGCCCTGCACGGCATCGACCGGATCGGCGGGCAAGGGCGGTGCCAGGCGTACCGGCTCATCCCAGGCCAGGCCGTCGTCGACGCTTTCGAGATCGTCGAGGAAACGCAGCGTGCGCAACACCTCGGCGCCGTCCTGGCAAGCCGGATCTCCGGCCCCGTAGCCTGCGGCGACTCCGATGACGCGAATTCTGCGAGCGACCAATTATTTCTCCTGAGCACTACCCGGCGACGCGCGCCTGCTGCCGCGACCGATCTGTAGTCTAATGTGGCGCCGTTTTCCCCGCACACCATGGCCCTCAAGTCGACCATTTTCAAGCTGGAACTCCAGATCGCCGATCTGGACCGCAACTATTTCCAGAACCATGCGCTGACCGTGGCCCGCCACCCGTCGGAAACCGACGAGCGCATGATGGCCCGCGTGCTGGCCTTCGCGCTGTACGCCGACGAGGCATTGAGCTTCGGCAAGGGCCTGTCGTCGGAGGACGAGCCCGATCTGTGGCGCAAGGACCTGACCGGGGCCATCGAGCTCTGGATCGAGGTCGGCCTGCCCGACGAAAAGCGCGTCCGCCGGGCCTGCGGCCGCGCCAACCAGGTGGTGGTGCTGACCTACGGCGGCCGCGTCGCCGACATGTGGTGGCAGCAGAACCAGGCGGCACTGCAGCGGCAGGACAAGCTGACCGTGCTCAACATCGCCGCGGAGGATTCGAAGGCGCTGGGCGCGCTGGCGGAGCGCGGCCTGCAACTGCAATGCACGCTGCAGGAAGGCGAATTCTGGCTGATCGCCGACGGCGAAAGCCTGCACATCGCGCCCGAAACCCGGATGGCGCCGCGCGCACGCTGACGGCTGTCCCACCGTGGTGGAAGGCGCTGTAGGGCCGACTTCAGTCGGCCAGGGGTTGTTGGCGTTGTAGGGCCGACTTCAGTCGGCCAGGGGTTGTTGGCGTTGTAGGGCCGACTTCAGTCGGCCAGGGGTTGTTGGCGGACTGAAGTCCGGCCTACGCTTCGCGCAATGCCAGCAACGCGGCGCCAACACCGCCCTGCACCAGCGGCAGCGGCACCGCCAGCATCAGATTGAATGGCAGGCCAAAATCCTCGACGATATGGCCGGCGGCATCGCGCCAGCATCCGTCGGCTCCGGGACCGCTGGCGCGCAGGCGTTCGCGCAAGGGCCGCAGGTCGTCTGCATAGCCGATCACCGGCTTGCCCAGCGCCAGCGCGTAACCGATTTCAACGCAGGTTCCGGAATCCGGCTCGGCGCCGCGAAACGGATTGAGGTTAGCCAGCACCGCATCGGACTCGGCGATGCACTGCAGATTGCTGCGATAGATTGCCGCGGCCGTCGCCGGCACCTCCTCATCGAGCGGGATCAGAGCCTCGTGCCCGGCGGCGCGGCACAGTTCGCGCACCTGTCCGGCCCAGGCCATCGCGTCAGGCCGGAACACGTCCGGCCCCGCCAGGTAGAGCTTCATGCCGCAGCCTTGCGCTTCAGAACTCCTCCTGGCCGAGCATGATCAGTTCATAGATGCCTTTCGGCGTGCCCGGAAGTTGCGCGATATGGATGGCCGTCATGCCGTCCAGGCGCGCGATCTCGATATCCGCGCCGACCGCGAGCAGCAGTTCGACCGGGCCGGGATGGCCATTCAGCACCGCCGTGATCAGCGGCGTGTTGCCGTCCTCGTCCTGTGCATCGACGTCGCAACCGGCGCTGACCAGCGTCGCGCAAATGCTCTCATGGCCGCCGGCCGCCGCCGCGTGCAGCGGGCGCTCCTTCTTCGGACCGAACACCTCGACGTTGGTGCCGGCCTCGCACATCACTTTCACTGCGGCCAGGCAGCCGAGCCTGGCGGCAACGTAGAGCGGCGGGCCGTCGCGCGCCAGCAGCGCCTCGGTGAGGCTGATGTTGACCCAGTCGGCGGGCGTCAGTTCGGGGGTCGGCATGGATCAGGAAAGATGCCTGGCGAGGAAGGCTATCGTGCGGTCCCAGGCCTGGTTGGCACAGGCGGCGTCATAGACCTCGCCGCGGCGCTCGTTGAAGAAGGCGTGGTCGGCCGTGTAGCGATACAGTTCCGGCGGATTGCCGGCGGCGCGCATGGCGGCTTCGAGCGCGTCGGCGGCGGCCGGCGTGCACCAGTCGTCCTTGCTGGCGAAATGCGCCTGGAAGGGAATCCGGATCTGCGCCGGATCGGCGAACTCCTTGGGCGGAATGCCGTAGAAGCACACGCCGGCGGCGAGATTCGGCACATGCACGGCGGCGGCGATGGTCAGCGCGCCGCCCATGCAGAAGCCCATCGCCGCGACCTTGCCGCTGCCGTTGCCACCCATGCCACGCAGATGGTCGACGGCGCCGCGGATATCCTGGTGCGTGGCGCCGGGAAAATCCAGGCCGTTCATCAGGTGGCTGGCCTCGTCGGGCTGTTGCGTCACGCGGCCCTGGAACAGGTCGGGCGCCAGGGCGTTGTAGCCGGCACGGGCGAAGCGGTCGACGATGCCGCAGATCTGGTCGTTGAGGCCCCACCATTCCTGGATCACCACCACCCCGGGGCGGCCCTGGCCGGCACCGGCCAGGTAGCCCTTGCAACTGCTGCCGTCCGGTCGCTTGAAATCGATCATCTGTCCCATGCCCGGCTCCTCCGTTGTGGCAAAAGCTGCAATTTACCGGAAATCGACTGGCATCGACGCGCGGAAGCCTCTCGTATAATGCCGGCCTTGCCCTTGCCGATGTCCCCGCCGTGAATCCCGATCTCGACCGCCTGCAGCCCTATCCCTTCGAAAAGCTGCGCCACCTGTTTGCCGGCGTGCCGCCGGCGCCGACTTTCGGCGAGATCAAGCTGTCGATCGGCGAGCCGCAGCATCCGACGCCGCCCTTCATCCAGCGCGCTCTGGCGGACAACCTCGCCGGGCTGGCCAACTATCCGACCACCCAGGGTTCGGATGCGCTGCGCCAATCCATCGCGGCGTGGATCGCGCGCCGCTATGGCGTACCGACCCCGGATTTCGTAACCCAGGTGGTGCCGGTGAATGGCTCGCGCGAGGCGCTGTTCGCCTTCGCCCAGACCGTCATCGACCGCAAGGGCGGCGCAGCCAGGGTGGTCTGTCCCAATCCCTTCTACCAGATCTACGAAGGTGCGGCGCTGCTCGCCGGGGCGACGCCGGTCTATCTCAACACCCTGCCGCACAACGACTTTGCCATGGACTGGGGCGCCCTGCCGGAAACCGTCTGGCGCGACGTGCAGCTGGTGTATGTCTGTTCGCCGGCCAATCCGACCGGCAAGGTGATGGATCTCGCCGCCTGGAAAACCCTGTTCGAACTTTCCGACCGTTACGGCTTCGTCATCGCCTCCGACGAGTGCTATTCCGAAATCTATTTCGACGAAGCCCATCCGCCCCTGGGCGGACTCACCGCCGCCGCGCAACTGGGCCGCCACGACTACTGCAACCTGGTGGCCTTCTCCAGCCTGTCGAAGCGCTCCAACGTGCCGGGCCTGCGCTCCGGCTTCGTCGCCGGCGATGCGGCGATCCTCAAGAAATTCCTGCTCTACCGCACCTACCACGGCAGCGCCATGAATCCGGCGGTGCAGGCGGCCAGCATCGCGGCCTGGAACGACGAAGCCCACGTGCGCGACAATCGCCGCATGTATGCCGAGAAGTTCCATGAAGTCACGCCGCTGATCGCCCGCCACCTCGATTGCCGCATCCCCGATGCCGGCTTCTACCTCTGGGCGAAAACGCCGATCGCCGACACCGAGTTCGCCCGCGAACTGCTGCGCCGGAAGAACGTCGTGGTGCTGCCGGGCAGCTACCTGGCGCGCCCATCCACCCACGGCGACGGCATCAATCCGGGCGCCAACTTCATCCGCATCGCGCTGGTCGCCAGCCACGAGCAGTGCCTCGAGGCTGCTCACCGCATCGACGAATTTTGTCTATCTCTCTGAAAGAAACTGCCATGACCGAACTCCAGCAAATCATCGAGCAAGCCTGGGAAGACCGCGCCAGCCTGAGCCCCGGTGCCGCACCGGCGCGCATCGGCGACGCCGTCGCCCACGTCATCGGTGAACTTGACAGCGGCACGCTGCGCGTCGCCGAAAAAATCGACGGCGAATGGACCACCCATCAATGGATCAAAAAGGCCGTGCTGCTCTCCTTCCGCCTTGAAGACAATGGCGTGACCGAGGCTGGCCCGATGCGCTATTACGACAAGGTACCGAACAAGTTCACCAACTACGCGGCCCACGACTTCGCCAACGGCGGCTTCCGCGTCGTGCCCGGCGCCATCGTCCGGCGCGGCAGCTTCATCGGAAAAAATGTGGTGCTGATGCCCAGCTTCGTGAACATCGGCGCCTATGTCGGCGAAGGCACCATGGTCGATGGCTGGTCTACCGTCGGCTCTTGCGCGCAGATCGGCAAGAACGTGCATCTGTCGGGCGGCGTCGGCATCGGCGGCGTGCTGGAGCCCTTGCAGGCCAACCCGACCATCATCGGCGACAACTGCTTCGTCGGCGCCCGCTCGGAAGTGGTCGAAGGCGTCATCGTCGAGGACAACTGCGTGATTTCGATGGGCGTGTATATCGGCCAGAGCACCAAGATCTACGACCGCGCCACCGGCGAAGTCATGTATGGCAGGATTCCGGAGGGCTCGGTGGTGGTCAGCGGCAACCTGCCCTCGGCCGACGGCAAATACAGCCTGTATTGCGCCGTCATCGTCAAGCGCGTCGATGCACAAACGCGGGCCAAGACCGGCATCAACGAATTGCTGCGCGACTGAGCCAACCACGCAACGGGCAAAGGAGAAACCTCATGGGCACGATGCAGAGACTGTTCCAGTTGATGGCGGAGAAGAAGGCGTCGGACCTGTTCGTCTCCGTCGGTTCGCCGATCCACATCAAGATCAACGGCAATTCGGTGCCGATCAACCAGACCTTGATGGACTCGGCGACCATCATGAATCTGTTCGGCGAGATCCTCACCGAGAAGCAGATGAACCTGTTCCTCGAGGAACTCGAGTTCAACGGCGCTTACAGCATGCCCGGCACCGGCAATTTCCGCCTCTCCTGTTTCCGCCAGAAGGGCTCGCCGGCCCTCGTGGTGCGCTACATTCCCAGCGACATTCCGGATTTCGACACGCTCAGCCTGCCCGACGTGCTGAAGGAAGTGATCATGGAAAAGCGCGGCCTGATCCTGATGGTCGGCGCCACCGGCTCGGGCAAGTCGACCACCCTGACCTCGATGATCGACTACCGCAACGCGCGCAAGTCGGGCCACATCCTGACCCTGGAAGACCCGGTCGAATTCATCTTCCAGAACAAGAAATCCATCGTCAATCAGCGCGAGGTCGGCTCCGACACCAAGGCCTTCCACATCGCGCTGAAGAACGCCCTGCGCCAGGCACCCGATGTCATTTTCATCGGCGAAATCCGCGACAAGGACACCATGAGCCAGGCCATCGCCTACGCCCAGTCCGGCCACCTGTGCATGGCCACGCTGCACGCCAACAACAGCTACCACGCGATGAGCCGCATCATCAGCTTCTATCCGCTGGAAAACCGCCCGGCCCTGCTCTCCGACCTCGGCGTCACGCTGAAGTGCGTGATCTCGCAGCGCCTGGTGAAGAAGCCCGACGGCGGCCGCGCGCCGGCCGTGGAAGTGCTGCTCAACTCGCGCTATATCGCCGAGCTGATCGAGAAGGGCGACCTCGGCGAAATCAAGGACGCCATGGAAAAATCCATGGTGCCCGGCAGTCAGACCTTCGAGCAGTGTCTCTACACGCTTTACGCCTCGGGCGTCATCACGCTGGAAGAGGCACTGAACAACGCCGACTCGGCCAACAACCTGCAGCAGGTGATCAACAACGCCGCGGCACCTGCCGCCGCCGGCGCCCCCGCGGCCAAGGCCGCCGATCCGGCCGCCGCACCCGACTACACCAAGTCGGTGGCGCCGGGCTCCTTCAGCGACTTCAAGCTGGACATGGGCAGCTGATGCCGGTTCTGGAAAAAGCCAGCGCACTGATTGCGCGACCTTCGATCACGCCCGAGGATGCCGGTTGCCTCGAGCTGGTCGCCTCGTGGCTGCTGCCGCTGGGATTTGCCATCGAGCGCATCGATGCCGGCGGCGTCTCTAATCTCTGGGCGCGGCGCGGCACGACGGGCCGCCTGATCTGCTTCGCCGGCCACACCGACGTGGTACCCACCGGCCCGCTGGAGCAATGGACCTCGCCGCCCTTCGCGCCGACCGTGCGCAACGGCCATCTCTACGGTCGCGGCGCCGCCGACATGAAAAGTTCGATCGCCGCCTGCGTGGTCGGCATGGAGCGCCTGATACAACGCCGTGGCGCCAGCGCCGACTCCCTATGTTTGCTGCTGACCTCGGACGAGGAAGGCGACGCGATCGACGGCACGGTGCGCGTGGTCGAAGCGCTCAAGGCGCGCAATGAAACCATCGATTTCTGCATCGTCGGCGAACCCACCTGCGTCGCCCGCCTTGGCGACACCATGAAGAACGGCCGCCGCGGCTCGCTCACGGCCAAGCTCACGGTGCGCGGCGTGCAGGGCCATGTCGCCTATCCGCATCTGGTGAAGAACCCGGTGCATCTGGCCGCGCCCGCCCTGGCCGAACTGGCGGCCACGACCTGGGATGCCGGCAACGACTACTTCCCGCCGACCAGTTTCCAGATTTCCAACGCCCACGCCGGCACCGGCGCCGGCAACGTGGTGCCGGGCAGCTTCGTCATCGACTTCAATTTCCGCTTTTCCACCGCCAGCACCGTGGACAGCCTGCAATCGCGCGTGCATCAACTGCTCGACCGCCACCAGCTCGAATACGAGATCACCTGGACGCTCGGCGCCAAACCCTTCCTGACACCGCGCGGCGAACTCTGCGCGGCGCTCGGCGCGGCAGTCGCCGCCGAGATCGGCATCGCCACCGAACTGTCGACCACCGGCGGCACCTCCGACGGCCGCTTCATTGCCGACATCTGCCAGCAACTGGTCGAGTTCGGTCCGCTCAACGCCAGCATCCACAAGGTCGACGAGTGCGTCGCGGTCGCCGACCTCGAACCGCTGGCGCGCATCTACGAACTTACTTTCGAACGTCTCCTGTCCCAGTGATCAACAGCGCCACCGACGAACTCGTTACCGTCCGCGACTGGCTGCGCTGGGCAGTCAGCCGTTTCAACGAAGCCGGCCTGTGCTACGGCCACGGCACCGACAACGCGTGGGACGAGGCGGTCTGGCTGGTGCTGGCCACCCTGCACCTGCCGCACGACACGCTGGAACCCTGGCTCGACGCCCGCCTGACCCACAGCGAGCGCCTGGGCCTGCTCAACAACCTGCAGCAGCGCGTGGTGCACCGCCTGCCCACCGCCTACCTGGTGCAGGAAGCCTGGCTCGGACAGTTCCGCTTCTACGTCGATCAACGCGTCATCGTGCCGCGTTCCTACTTCGCCGAATTGCTGGAGCACGGCTTCGCGCCCTGGATCGAGGATCCGGAAGCCGTCGGCAGCGCGCTCGACCTGTGCACGGGGTCGGGTTGCCTCGCCATCCTGATGGCCCACGCCTTCCCCAATGCCAGCGTCGATGCGATTGACATTTCACCAGACGCGCTGGTGGTGGCTTGCCGCAACATCGCCGACTACCGGCTCGAAGACCGCGTCAAGGCCGTCGAATCCGACCTGTTCGCGGCGGTGAAGGGCAAGAGTTACGACCTGATCCTGAGCAACCCGCCCTACGTCACGGCCGAAGCCATGGCAGCGCTGCCGCCCGAATATCGCCACGAACCGGCGCTGGCGCTGGCCGCGGGGCCGGACGGACTCGACGTGGTGCGCCGCATCCTCGCCGGGGCGCGCGCGCACCTCAATCCCGGCGGCGTGCTGGCCATCGAAGTCGGCCACAATCAGGACCTGGTCACCGCGGCCTTTCCCGACCTGGCGGCGGTCTGGATCGACACCGAACATGCCGAAGGCAAGGTGTTCCTGCTGACGCGCGAGGACCTGCCGGAAGCTTAGCCAGGCGCCACCCAGGCAAAGCCGACACGCATGTAGTCGGCACCTTCCTCGATGAGTTCCATCAAGCGGATGTGACGGGTATGTTCTCCGGCCATGATTTCGCAGAGTTCGCCGATCCAGATGGCCTGCCGTTCGATCAGCAACACCGGACGGTCGTGCGCCTTGACGGTATCCGGCAGCAACAGGGCGCGCATGTAGGAGTATTTGAAACCGCCGCTCGTCGTCTCCCAGTTCGACGCCTTGTCCGTCTCGTTGCCGATCACGCGCAGATGGGTGGCGATCGGACGCTTGGACATGATCCACAAGCCGCAATGCATGCTGCCGAAATCGGAAGCTTCGACGCTGCGTATGATGCCGACCCACCAGGCGTCGTTGTCGCGGACCGCGCAGAGGACGCCGGGCTCGGCCCATGCACCCAGACCTTGCGGAATCTCGACGCCGAGCCCCCATTCGCTGCGGTCGCGCAGGGTCCACACTTCCGGTTCCGCGCCCGGAGTTTCCGCCGCCAGCTGCATATCCGAACGCTGGCGCTGCTCGACGTTCAGCTCGTCGCCGATCGACGCACCCGATCCCGCATCCAGTATCTTTACGCGCGGCGAAATCGCGGCAAAGCCATGGATGATCGCGACCGGGGCGGTTACCGCCGTACGCGCGTAGCGCCGCTGCGGCGGATTTGGCCCCAGATAGATGAGCAGATGGCGAATCACGCTGACGATCTGCGCCGGCGAGAATTCCGCGCCGAAGCGAGCCTCCTCGGCGAGGAGATTCTTCTCGACCAGACCCTCGATTTCCTCCAGTTTCGTCAAGGCAATTCCGCCGCCGAAGTAGCGTTTCGTGGGGGACAAGGCTTCGTCCGGGTCGCGTTGTCGAGGCGGTGTTGCCGCGGCCAGGTCGAGCACGAAATTGCAGTTGGGCAAAGCTTGCGCCGACCATGAGAAAGAGGTCACAAACCGCCCCAGAATGCGACCGGCAAGCTCCACCTGTTCCGGCGGCAGTTCGTGCAACGCGGCCAGGCTCATGCCCGCCATGCGCAACAGCTCGGCGCGAATGGTCGAATGCAATTCATTTTCGTAGACGACGATCGCCGCATGATCGAGCCTGGTTTTCTCGGCATAGGCAAACAGCCGGCAGGGCGATTCCCAGAGTTCGGCGCCGGAACCGATATAGCGCAGCTGGCGCATCCGCTCGGCGCGCTCGCAGGCGCGAATGGCGCGCGCGATGGCAATCGCGAGGTGACTGGTGAAGCGGGCCGCGCCGGCCTCACCGGCTTGGTGATCGAGAACGCAGCGCTCGTAGGCCGCTGCCAGCGCAGACCAGTAGCTGTGGAGCGACTCGAAGAGCTTGCGCTGATCCTGGTCCCGCCTGTGGATGTGCCGCAGGTAGTCCTGCAACACGGCCGCCGCGAAGCGGCTGCCGCCGGTCTCGATCTCGACCACGATCGCGAAGCGGTCGTCGCAGGCAAAGCCGTCGATTCCGGCGACGGAATCGGCCCACGCCGCGATCTCGGTCAGCGCGGCGAGCGCTGGCGTCCTTTCCAGTTGCTGCAGCACCCGGCGCGCGGACTCGACCGAATTCATCGGATGGTCGGGCTTGTGCGAGAACAGTTTTCCAAGTTCGAACATCAGGCAGCTCCCGTGCAGTCGATCAGGGTTTGCGGGCGACCAGTCCGATCAGCGCCGAGCGGCCCTTGTGCCCGCGACCCTCGGCAATGTCTTCCTCGTACTCGACGATTTCCTCGATTTCCCAGCCGGCATAGGCATCGAGCAGGATTTCGCGAGTGTAGAGGTTTTCCAGCACGCCAGGCCCGCCGGTACCGTACTCGAGCTGCTTCGGCGTGTAGCCCTGCAGCAGGATGCGCCCGCCGCGAGCGGCCAGCTGCTTCATCGCGGCAAACTGCCGCTCCCGTTCTGCGGCGCCGGTGAACTGGATGAAAATGCCGATCACCCAGTCGAAAGCGCCATGCATGGGCGGCGGCGGCCAGCCCGGCGCCAGCATGTCGGCCTGCAGGAAAGCGATCGCCACGCCACGTCCGGCAGCCAGCCGGCGCGCCTTTTCCACGGCGACGGCCGAAATCTCGACCGCCGTCACCTCCAGCCCCTGCTCCGCCAGCCAGACCGAGTTGCGCCCCTCGCCGTCGGCCACGCACAAGGCCGTGCGACCGTCGCGCAGCAGCCCGGCGCGATGCGCGAGAAAACGGCTGGGCTCGGTGCCGAACAGGTATTCGTCGCCCGCATCCTGGTAGCGCGCATTCCAGCGGATTTCCTGGCTCATGAAAGCAATTCCCCGTCATGGATCGAAACCCGAATAGTACTGCGCCGTCCCGTCGGCGCCGACTCTTGCCTGTTGGCGGGTCGAGCCGGAAATGACGGGACGGTCCGGGAAGGCTGGTGTATGTCAGAAGCTCGGAATGTCAAATGACTCTGACCCCTTTTAGTTGCTGACCCCTTTAGTTGCTTTAGTTGCTCTTCACTGGCGCCGTACCGCCAGCGCCGACTGTTTGGCCGACTGGGTGAAGCGCTGGACGCTTCAGCATTCTTGGCGTAAAGTAAGGATTCCTTACTTTACTGAATGCCCTCCGCCATGCTTGCCAAACTCACCTCGAAGAACCAATTGACCCTGCCGAAGAGCATCACCGCCGCAATCGGTGCCACGGAGTACTTCGACGTCGAGGCCAGCAACGGCCGCATCGTGCTGACGCCGGTACGCATCCAGCGCGGCGATGCGGTGCGCGCCAAGCTTGCCGAGCTCGAACTCCAGGAACAGGACACCGCAGATGCCGTGGCATGGGCGCGACGGGCTGCGGCCGGAAAGCCGGCGCGCAAGAAATGAATCGTCCGCCGCGGGTGGTGATCGACACCAATCTGGTGCTGTCGGCACTGGTGTTCGCCGGTGGGCGGCTCGCGCCGCTGCGGCTGGCCTGGCAGGGTCAGCGCGTGCTGCCGCTGGTGTCGCGCGCCACGGCCGCCGAATTGATTCGTGCCCTGGCTTACCCGAAGTTCAAGCTGGCCGCGCATGAGCAGGAAGAACTGCTGGCGGACTATCTGCCCTATTGCAAAACAGTGCGCGTTCCCGACCCGCCGCCGGCCACGCCACCCTGTCGGGATAAGTTCGACGTGCCTTTTCTGGAATTGGCGCTGGCCGGGAAAGCCGATGCGCTGGTGACCGGCGACAAGGATCTGCTGAGTCTTGCCGGTAAGTTGGCGTGCCCGATCCTTGGTGCGGAGCAGTTTTTGAGCGCATTCGATATCCAAAACTAAGGGTCTGACCCCGACTGCCGGGACCGCCCGGGCAATGGCCGCCGTATTCGGGCAGCGGGCTCGGAACATAGTCGATCACCCGCTGCTTGCCGGTCTTGATTTCCAGGCGTGCCGACGGCCAGGACTACTGCCAGTTCGCCGCGATCACCGGCGCCAGCGCCTCCTGCCAGACCGGCGGCAGCGTGGTCTGGCCCGCTCCCGGCGGCGCGAAGGCAGCCATGGCCTGCACCAGGTTCTCGACCTGGCTGTCGAGCAGCAGACCGCCATCGGCGGTACGGAATTCCTCGACGCGATATTGCTCGCCGAGGTACCAGTTCTGCACGATCAACTTGTCCGAGGTGCCGATCACGCTGGCTTCGAGGTTGTTGCCGACGTGGCGCAGCCAGATCTGCTCGGCGGCGATGCCGGCGAGAAATTCCGCGGCGTCGCTGTTGCCCGGCGTAGCGTCGTTCTCGATCAGCGTATCGACGCCATCGCCGCGACCGATCCGGTAGGTGTCGCCGCCCTGACCGCCGCTCAGCCTATCGGTCCCCGCTCCGCCGACGATGATGTCGCTGCCGGCGCTGCCGGTGATGGCGTCGTTCCCCGCCCCGCCGTCGATCATGGCGATGCCGACCAGTTCGGTCGCCGAGAAGTCCAGCGTGTCGCTGCTTCCCGTTCCGGCGATGACATCGTTGCCGCCATTGCCGTCGATCTTCTCGACCGTCGCTGCGCCGCTGAAGTTGTACATGCGGATCGTGTCGTCGCCCGCGCTGCCTTGCAAGACGTCGTAACCGGCGCCGCCTTCGAAGCGGTCGTAACCGGCGTCGGTGCCGCTCAGCAGAAAGACATCGTCGCCAGAATCGCCCTTGAGGTTGTCGGTCCCCGCTCCGCCGACGATGATGTCGCTGCCGGCGCTGCCGGTGATGGCGTCGTTCCCCGCCCCGCCGTCGATCATGGCGATGCCGACCAGTTCGGTCGCCGAGAAGTCCAGCGTGTCGCTGCTTCCCGTTCCGGCGATGACATCGTTGCCGCCATTGCCGTCGATCTTCTCGACCGTCGCTGCGCCGCTGAAGTTGTACATGCGGATCGTGTCGTCGCCCGCGCTGCCTTGCAAGACGTCGTAACCGGCGCCGCCTTCGAAGCGGTCGTAACCGGCGTCGGTGCCGCTCAGCAGAAAGACATCGTCGCCAGAATCGCCCTTGAGGTTGTCGGTCCCCGCTCCGCCGACGATGATGTCGCTGCCGGCGCTGCCAGTGATGGCGTCATTGCCGACACCACCATCAATCAGGGCGATTCCGACCAGCTCCGTAGCCGAGAAGTCCAGGGTGTCGCTGCTGCCGGTGCCGGCGATGACGTCGTAGCCACCGTTGCCGTCGATTCTCTCGACGGTGGCACTGCCGCTGAAGTTGTACATACGGAAGGTGTCATCGCCGGCGCTGCCTTGCAGGATGTCGTAACCGTCACCGCCCTCGAAGCGGTCGTAACCGCCGTCGGTGCCGCTCAGCAGGAACAGGTCGTCGCCGGCACTGCCGATCACGTTGTCGGTACCGCTGCCGCCGACGATGATGTCGTTGCCGGCGC
>JALHPU010000005.1 GCA_022842325.1 Sulfuritalea sp.
CAGCAGGAACAGGTCGTCGCCGGCACTGCCGATCACGTTGTCGGTACCGCTGCCGCCGACGATGATGTCGTTGCCGGCGCTGCCGGTGATGGCGTCGTTCCCCGCCCCGCCATCGACCAGGGCGATGCCGACCAGTTCGGTCGCCGAGAAGTCCAGGGTATCGCTGCTTCCCGTACCGGCGATGACATCGTTGCCGCCATTACCGTCGATCTTCTCGACCGTCGCTGCGCCGCTGAAGTTGTACATGCGGAAGGTGTCATCGCCGGCGCTGCCTTGCAGGATGTCGTAACCGTGACCGCCCTCGAAGCGGTCGTAACCGCCGTCGGTGCCGCTCAGCAGGAACAGGTCGTCGCCGGCACTGCCGATCACGTTGTCGGTACCGCTGCCGCCGACGATGATGTCGTTGCCGGCGCTGCCGGTGATGGCGTCGTTGCCGGCGCCGCCGTCGATCAGAGCGATGCCTGCCAGTTCGGTCGCCGAGAAGTCCAGGGTATCGCTGCTTCCCGTACCGGCGATGACGTCGTTGCCGCCATTACCGTCGATCTTCTCGACCGTCGCTGCGCCGCTGAAGTTGTACATGCGGAAGGTGTCGTCGCCGCTGCTGCCTTGCACGATGTCGTAGCCGTCGCCACCCTTGAAGCGGTCGTAACCCGTATCGGTGCCGGTGACGAGGAATACGTCGTCGCCGGCGCCGCCCTTGAGGTTGTCGGTCCCCGCTCCGCCGACGATGATGTCGCTGCCGGCGCTGCCGGTGATGGCGTCGTTGCCGCCGCCGCCGTCGATCAGGGCGATACCGGTCAGTTCGGTCGCCGAGAAGTCCAGCGTGTCGCTGCTGCCGGTGCCGGCGATGACGTCGTTGCCGCCGTTGCCGTCAATCTTCTCGACCGTGGCCAATGCAGCGAACTGGTACATGCGGAAGGTATCGTCGCCGCTGCTGCCTTGCAGGATGTCGTAACCGGCGCCGCCTGCGAAACGGTCATAACCCGCGTCGGTGCCGGTGACGAGGAACACGTCGTTGCCGGCGCCACCCTGGAGGTCGTCGGTCCCCGCTCCGCCGACGATGATGTCCTTGCCGGAGCTGCCGGTGATGGCGTCGTTGCCGGCGCCACCGTCGATCAGGGGAACGCCGACCAAGATGCTTGCTGCGTAGTTCAGCGTATCGCTGCCAGCCGTACCACGCAGGTGCTGGCCGATCGCGAGGCTGAACTCGGCCTGCGCCGACAGCCCGCCGCGATCGGTGGCGGTCAGGCGCAAGGCCAATACGCCGGCATCGCCAGCCACGGGGGTGCCGCTGAAAGTTTGGGTCGCAGCGTCGAAAACCAGCCAGGCCGGCAAAGCCGTCCCATCGGCCAGTGTCGCGGTGAAACTCAGGCTGTCGCCGGCATCGCTGTCGGCAAAGCTGCCGGCCGGCACCGCCCAGGCAAACGCCAGGTCCTGCGTCGCAGATTGATCGCCGATGGGGGCGACCAGAACGGGCGCCTGATTGCTGCTCGCCACGGTGAAGCTGAATATACCGGCCGCGCTCGCCCCCGCCGCGTCGGTGGCGGTAACCCGCAGGCTCAGGCTGCCGACTGCATCATCGGGCGGTGTAGCACTGAGGTTGCCGGTCGCCGCGTCGAACACCAGCCAATCGGGCAAGGGACTGCCGTCGGCCAGCGTCGCCGACCAGGACAGGCGATCGCCATCCGGATCGGTCAACATGGATGCCCCAAGCGAGCGGCTGAATGCCTCGCCCGTCCAGGCTTCGAGGTCTTCCGCGACGAACACCGGAGCCGCATTGTCGGCCCAGATGGCGGCGTCGATTTGCTCGCTGTCCCACTCGGAGTCGTCCGCGCCCCAGTAAAAGTACTCGATGCGTGACGCTGCCGTGTCCGAGAACCAGTTCCGCACCAGCATCGAGGCATCCGTCCCGTCGACCGAAATCAGCAAGTCGTCGCCATCGCCGGCATAGCGATCGAATCGAAGTTGTTCGGGAAGAATCGAAGCGGCGATGCCCAGGCTATCCAACTCGCCACCATCAGGTGATTCAACGATGATGTCGTCCCCTCCCTGCCGGCGGAACACGTAGTAATCGCTGCCAGCCCCACCCTCCAGCAAGTCGTTACCGTTACCCGTGTTGAACCAGTCGTACCCGTCGCCGCCGACCATGTGATCGTTGCCGCCGACGCCGTTGAACACGTCCTCTCCGCCGTTGCCGACCATCAGATCGTCGCCGAATGTTCCGACCAGCCAATCGTCGTCCGCGCTTCCAAGCGTGGCGGCGACGGCGTCGATGACGAAGGACGGCGTCCAGACACTCCCGTCGTCGAAAGCCACAGAGGGCGCGAACGCGTACTCGTCCCAGTACATGATGGAATCACCCGTAGCCGACAGCGAGAACACCAGATCGCCATCGTTCAACGAAATTTCGACATCCTCCTGTGCAATCCCCTCACCGAAACGGATGACGTTGCTTTCCGGCCCCGCGTCCGAATCGCCGTCGTCGAACTCGGAAATAATGTCCTGGCCGTCGCCGGCGCTGAACTGGTAAGCATCGCTGCCGGAACCGCCTGCGAGATAGTCGTCGCCCAACCCTCCCGTCAGGACGTCGTTGCCGGCGTAGCCATAAATTTCGTCACCCGCCATCGACCCGACAAGCACATCGTCGCCATCGCTACCATCGAGTACGACGCCGACGCCCGCCCTGACGCTGAGCGTCGCTTCATCCCAAACACTGCCGTCGGCGAACACCACGGCGGAAATTCTTGCCCCCGTGGGATAGAACCAGTTCTGCAAGGTGAGCGTCTCGCCGCTGTCGATAATCGTCAGCAGCAGATCGTCACCGTTCGCCACGACCTCAAGGTCATCGGGAGCTATGTCGCCGGCAAAGCGGATGACATCCACGTCGCCTTCGGCCGACCCGTCGATCTCGCCGTCCTGCAGGATCAGGTCATGTCCGTCGCCACGCCCGAAGCGGTAGACGTCGTTTCCAGGCCCGCCGGTGACCACATCGTCGCCCGCGCCGCCGATCAGGAGGTCGTCGCCCGCGGCGCCGGCCAGTAGGTCGTCACCACCCAGTCCCTTGATCAGATCGTTGCTCGCGCTGCCCTGCAAATCATCGAAGTCCTCGGTACCCGCCATCAGGAATGGCGCAGTATCGAGTACCGACGAATCCCATACCGTTCCGTCGGCAAACTCCACCCGGCTGATCGGCATGCCAAGCTCCGCGCCGCTTACCTGGACGGAATCCCCGGTTTGGCCAATCGTCAGCCGCAAGCCTGCCGCATTCCTTTCGAGCATGACATCCGCCGGATTGATTCCGGTTCCCAGGCGGATTGCATCTGCATCCCCCAGCCCTGCACCCGACTGGTCAATGACATCCTGGCCGTCACCGCGCCCGAACAGGAACACGTCGCTGCCCTGGCCGCCGGACAGGAGGTCGTCGCCGATGCCGCCCTCGATTTCGTCCGCACCTTCGAACCCGTGAATTTCGTCGGCGCCGGCCAGGCCTTGAATCGACTCGGCGGCACTTGCGCCAAGAAGCACGTCGCCCGCCGCGGTTCCGATGATCCGGGGCAACGGCACCTTTTCCGCCAGGATAGTTTCGCCCCACACCGTCCCGTCGGCAAACTGAACGCCGCGAACCCTGTTCGCCGGCGAAACCAGCCAGTCCTGCAAAACCAGGCGGTCATCCGTGTCGGCGATGATCAATACCAGGTCATCGCCGGAGCGATCCACCACCACATCGGTCGATGCGATGCCATATTTCATGCGGACGTAATCCATGTCGGTATCCGCCGAACCCGACTGGTCGATGACCGTGGCCACATCCCGCAACGCGCGTTGTATGTATTGGTCGGGGTCCCAGCCATCGCGGAAAATCCATTCCGCGCCATCGCCACGACCGAACACGTAGCTGTCGTCACCGGCGCCGCCGGCCAGACTCCGCACGCCGGAACCTGCAAACAGGGTATCGTCGCCGCTGCCTCCAAACAACTGGACGTAGTTCCCAAGCCCGCGCAGTTGGTCGTCGCCATCGGTGCCATCGGAACTGCCTACGGATTTGAAGGGTACGCTCAGGTCAAACTGCGTGCCGGACCATACGGTTCCGTCGGAAAACTCAATGGCGGATAGCGGATGAATGCCGCCGCCATACCAGGATTTCACGACCACGAGATCGCCACTGTCGGCAATTTCCAGATAAAGATTCTGGTCATCGCGGAACACCGCGACATCGGATGGCAACACGTCATCGGCGAAGCGCAGCACATCAAAATCGCTCGCGGCGGCACCGGTCTGGTCGATCACGTCCTGCCCGCTGCCGCGACCGAAGCGGTAGGTGTCGCTTCCGGCGGCGCCGACGAGCACATCGTTGCCCTGCCCGCCATCAATGACATCGTCGCCCGCGCCCAGAATAAGCGTGTCGTTCCAGGTCGAACCCACTACAGTCTGGCTGTCATCCAAGCTGTCCAGCAGCTGGGAAATCGTCACCCACGTGCCATCGCTGAACGAAACCTGTTCGATTCCGGTACCAACCGGATCGTCGACTCCGGCTATCTGAATTCTTGCGCCCGTTCCCTCCGGCGTCAGCAACTGCAGGAACCGCGAATCCGGAGATACCCAGGAGCCTAGGGCATCGTTCGACGTGCGGAGAACGCGGAGGGACTCCATCGTGATCCCGGGCCCGAAAATCACTTCATCGGAACAATCGATTTCGTCGCTACCGGAATCAACAATGGTATCGACTGAATCTTCATCGAGCAGCAGATAGACATTGCGGTCCCTTCCGCCGATGAGTCTGTCCCGCCCCCGTCCGCCGATCATGATCTCCTCGCCTCTGGACGACTCGCCGCCAGAGATCAACTGGTCATTGCCTTCATTGCCGTAAACAAACACCGGGAGATCCATGCCATCGAAGTGGTAGCGAGCATCGTTGTCGATGACCAACAGATCGTTCCCAATGCCGCCATCCAGATTGATGCCCCCAACGGCATCGTCGCCGGCCCCAAGGAAAGAAACCGGGGTTGTATAGGTATTGGCGACGTCGATCACTTGCTTGTGGACAGTAATCGTCTCCCCAGCAGGCTGTGGCGGAACGGATGATGCATCCGGATAAACCCATATTCCCTGCAGCTTGCCGCCGGGATACGTGACAACAGTCGTCGTGGCGCCCTCGGGCAAGCGCATTCCAACTGTTCCCGCGATTGAATATGCCGGGACAAAGTAGGGTTTCGAGGAAAATTCCGGTTGTGGTTGATCCCACTGATCCAAAGGCATTCTGGACGAAAAGTCCAGCTGGCGAATGAGCATCGGCATGCTTGCATCCGACGCCTGGTACATCTCCGAAACAAGTTCCGGCAGGGAAAACGTGTATGGGTAGCGGTACGACGGCACCGCGAACCCGCTGCCGGAACTGTCGTCGCCATCCCCGGTTTCGAAATTCCCCGCCGCGAGCGACGCAGATTCTGTCTTCGAGTAAAAGGCCGTCGACAATCCCCAGGTTTCCATCCATGTACTGGATCGCCGCGCCACGCCATCGTCGCCGATACCGAAACCCTGGTTCACATGCCACGCAGTCCAGCCGGATACCCAACGCTCGCGGAACTGGGCGATGAACTCGCTGCCGTTGCTCGCCTGGACGCCGACACCTTGCAGGAATACATCCATATCCCGCACCGCGCCATCGGCCGTCTTCACCGTCCAGTTTGTCGCCGCATCCGGATCGGTGTAGTACCCGGCGATGCGCAGGACATCATTGCCGACCCGTGTGGCGAGCAGCAAATCGTCGCCTTCCTGCCGCGCCGCCAACATGAATGCATTGGTTCCCGCCATCAGTTCGAGCGTCGAAGCCTCCCCTCCGGATTCGATCACAGTGTCCTGCCCCATGCCGACACCGAAGCGATAGGTGTCGCCCCCGCTCCCTCCCGCCAGGGCATCGTTGCCCGCGCCCCCATCGAGCAGATCTGCGCCGGCATCGCCATTAAGCACGTCATTTCCCAGTCCGCCGTAGAGCCTGTCGGCGCCGTCGCCCCCAGTGAGGACATCATTGCCGGCCCCGCCGCCGATCAGGTCGTCGCCCGCAAAGCCGGCGAACACCTCGTCGGCGGCGCTGCCCTGCAGATTCACCGCCGGCAACGCCGCCAGCAACTGCGCCGTACTCCATGTCGTACCATCGGCGAAGGCAAATGAAGTCACGCGACCCAGTTCGCCCTCCATGATGGACAACCGGTCGCCGTTGCCAAACTCCAGGTCCAGATAGCGCTGTCCGTCCTCGGCCAGGGACTGCGCGACGCTCATGCCCGCCGCCGTCAGCCCAGCACCGAACTGGACGGTGTTCACGCCCTCGAAATCCTGGATCACGTCCTGTCCATCGCCGGCGTTGAAGCGGTAGACGTCATTGCCCGCACCGCCGATCAGCAGATCGTCGCCCGCGCCGCCACTGATTCGGTCATCGACGTTGGTGCCCAACAGCAGGTCGGCCTCGTTCCCACCGGTGATATCGAAGCCCTTGGCCATCAGCTCCTCATAACTCAGGGTACCGCCAGACTCTCCTGAGCTTGTCGATGGATCCCCCAAGGGGACTTCCTGCGGGGCGTCGAACTCGATGCGATCGAATGGCCGCACCGCGCCCACGTTCGCCGCATTGAAGGTGGCGAACCGCAGCGCATCGGCGGCATCCGTGCCGACCCGCAGCACCAGTTCGCGGTTCGCCCCCAGGTGCAGGGACAGGTCGTCCGCCGTCACCCCGGAGAGCTTGAGCACGTTGCCGGCGATGGCATCGGTTTGCACCCAATCGCTGCCGTCGCCCACGCTGTAGTGAATCGTGTTGGCGGTGCCATACACCCGCAGCGCGTCGTTGCCGCGCCCGCCGGAAACGACGGCGTGGCCGGCCACGGCGAAGAGGCTGTCGTCGGTCTTGCCGCCGGTGAGGTGCAGATGGCCCGCAGCATCGCTGCCGGCGTACAGCCCATTGCCGAATTCGCCGACGAACTGGGTGTAGCTCAGCGTTTTTGCCGTATCACCAGCGCCGACTATGTAGTGCTCCACGCCACCGGCCAGGCCGTCCGCAATGGTGACGACGTCGTCGCTGCCGTAATCGACGACCAGGTAATTGTCGGTATCGGCAATCAGGTTGAGGGTGGCGGGCAGGACATCGGCGGCGAAACGGATCGTGTCGTCGCCGCCGTCGTCCAGGATCGTTTCGAACAGGGGAAGCTCGTCGGCGATCCGCCTGACCAGACCGTCACCCGCCTTCAACAGATAGACATCGTCGCCCAGCCCGCCGGCCAGGCCGTCGGTGCCGGCGCCGCCGGTGATGACGTCGTTGCCGTCCAGGCCCCAGATCAGGTCATCGCCGGCTTTGCCGTCGATCCGGTCATCCACCCCGGTGCCGTTGATCCCGTCGTCGCCGTCCGTGCCGTCGAGGTCGAAACCGCGCGCCAGCAGGCCTTCCCAACTCAGGCTGCTGCCGTCGGCGAACTGGAAGGAGGCGAAGCTTTGCGTGGCGAGCGGGTTGGCCTGGTCCCAGTTATCGATATGGATGGCGTCGCCATTGCCCAGGTCAAGCAGGAGCGAGCCGCAGCGCAGGATGATGCTGTTCGGGTCGAAGCCTGCGCCGAAGACGAGGATGCTCTTCTCGGGGCCGTTGTCGTCGTCGTAGATCATGTCCACGCCGTCGCCTTTGTTGAAGATGTAGGTATCGCGGCCGGCGCCGCCGTAAATCGTGTCAATGCCGCCTCCACCGATGAGGATGTCGTCGTTTTCGTCGCCGGTCAGGCTGTCAGCTTCCGCCCCGCCCTCCAGATAGTCACAGCCGATACCACCCCAGAGGGTGTCGGCGCCACTGCCGCCCAGAATGATGTCGTTGCCTTCATTGCCGGCCAAGCGGTCGTTGCCGCCCTCGCCGAACACCACGTCGTTGCCGGCGCCGGCCCAGACGTAGTCGGTGCCTTCTCCGGCATAGATCACATCCACGCCGTCGGCCGCCGGCGCTTGCGGTAGCGCCGCCGG
The DNA here is from genome assembly GCA_022842325.1 of Sulfuritalea sp. Classification (GTDB taxonomy): domain Bacteria; phylum Pseudomonadota; class Gammaproteobacteria; order Burkholderiales; family Rhodocyclaceae; genus Sulfuritalea. The sequence goes on from JALHPU010000005.1 coordinate 7,990, forward strand.
CTCAAAATGCCTGACGCCCTCCTGGTCGGCCACGGTCCATTCAAAGCTGGTCGCTACCCGGTCCATGTCCCCCAGGATGTCGTCGTCCCCGGCGCCGCCGATCAGGAGGTCGGCGCCACCTCCGCCCGACAGGACGTCATTGCCTTTGCCGCCGACCAGGGTGTCGTTGCCATCGCCCCCGGCCAGCCAGTCGCCGCGTTGTCCGGTGCCGCTGTCGGCGAGGTTGCCGTCGGCGATGGCGGTCGCCACACTGATTTTGCTGTCGGCATAGAGGCGGTCGTCGTCGCCGCCGCCGCTGAGAATGTCGGTCCCGGCCTTGCCTTCGAGGATGTTGCTGGCGCCGCTGCCGAACAGCTCGGGATTCTTGGTGGTGCCGTCGGCCAAGGTGGCTTGGGAGATATTGCTGCTGCTGGCGTTCCGGTAATAGACGTCGGTGCCGATGAAGTTGTCTGCGCCGTTGCCGGTGAGCGTGGGGAGGTTGGCGTCGGCCAGCGGGCCGGCCAGGGTGAGGTCAAAGCTGCCGCCCGTGGCGTGGTCGCGGATGAGGATATTGCCGTCGATCAGCAGGGTGTTGGGCTCGGGCCGGACATAGAGGTGGTTGCCATCGGCGCTGCGATGGACGCGGGCATCGCCGTACTGGGCGCCGCCGGTAAGGATCTCGCCATCGACGGCGAGGGTGTTTTGTCCTTCGCTGTCGAGAAGGGTGTCGAGGCCGTCGCCGGTGCTGTAGACGTAGGTGTCGTTGCCGGCACCGCCGAGCAGGACGTCGTTGCCGCCCTTGCCCTGCAGCAGGTCGGCGCCGCCGTTGCCGACGAGGAGGTCGGCACCGGTCCCGCCAACGAGGCCGTCGCTCTCCTTGCCGCCGAGCAGGAAGGCGTTGCGGTTCTGGGTGTCGGTGGTGTTGAGGGCGGTGGTGCCGGCCTGGACATACCAGTCGCGCAGGATCGGCAGCATGCCCTTGATGAGGGCGCGTTCGGCGGGGGTGAAGGCTGTGGCGAGATAGCTCTGGAAGTACTTGTCGCCCTTGGCTGCATTCTTGGCGTCGGCGAAGTCGTTACGGTCGAACCGGATGCCACCGCCGTCGATATCATTGAAGAGTACTTTGTTGTCGCCGGTGCTGGCTTCGGTTTCGTCGTAGTACTTCTGCATGGCGAAGGCGGTCAGCGCCTTGCTCAGGTTGTTCAGGGCCGGATTCCACAGGTTGCCGTCGCTCAGCGTCAGGCCGCCGTCTTGGGCGAGCTTCCAGAGGTCAGTGGTGAAGCGGGTGAGCATGGAGTCGGCGGTGACAACGCCTACGGTGACCCCATTCACCACATTGGGCGCATTTCCAAACTCATGGCGTACGAGTCGTTCGAGAAAATTCTCATCGAATGTGTCCGTCGATCTCGCATACAGATTCGCATCGACAAGCATCGCCAGCAGATCGGTGAGCTTGTAGCTGAGCTTGCTAAGGGACTTTTCCTCGCCCAAACTTTGCTCGGTTTGCAGGAAAGCGATAAGCAGCGATTGAGCATGGAGATCGATGCCATTCGCTGTCGTAGGCGCGTGTCGGATGGTCGACGGAAGATTGCCGATGATGTTCTGCCACGAAAATACGGGCCAATCCGATAGAAACTCGCCGTCCACTCGGGTCGAATTGATCAACTGTGCATTGGGTATTCCGCCAAACTCTTGGCGAAGTGCGAGAAAATTACTTAACGGGGACAATTCCGATTCCGTGTACCCGCCAGCGAGCAGGTCAGCCTTCAGTTTGGTCGCGACGTCGGGAGGAATACTCAAAGGATTCCACAGAGCCTGCGCCGATTTGGCAAAGGGTGCCTGGTCGAATGTGTTGGCCTGTATACCCAAAAACACGCCAACCAATGCAGCCAACCCGCCGCCCAAAGAATGGCCGGTAAGCGTAATCGTGGCGCTGGGGTTTTCCCGCTTCCTGTCCAGATAATACCGGACCGCTTGCAGTAGCTGGTCGTCGCTGCCACCCACCGCAAGAGCGACGTCTGTCGCGAAATCGACAGCCATTCCCAGTGCATTCTTCGGACCGAGGAGCGTTCCAGGATAGGTACCGGCGTAAGAGATGACGAGTTCGGCGCCGCGAGTGAACGTGGAGGCTTCAAAGCCGCTCCGTTGCACCTCCATTTTCCCTATACTCCATCCATCTGGCACGGGAAACTTGTTGATATCTCGGCGCGTGGAAATGTAGGAAGCGGCTGCCATCAATGCATATTGGATTGGTGTTGGCATTACTTTTCCCCTTTGAATAGTTTTTCACATGGGCAGTGCTGGGTGGCGATTTTTTTACGGTTGCAATATTGCAAACAAGCCTCGTACGTCTTGCCGAACAGATCAACCCCGTACCATCCACCCTTTCCGTCGTGAATCATTTCACCGCAACTACCCGGCCCCTCATACCGCACAGCGTCCCGCTGGATGGTCTTGGAGTTGCCGTTGAGTTTCTTGACAAGCTCTACCGTGACGATGGGCTGCACCTTGATCATTGGTTCATTGGTCACTGTTGAGAGCGTTAAATTGATAGTCTTGAATTCAGACGGCAATTCGGACACCGGAATACGCTGCCACGCCTTGCCGTCATGCTTGAAGAAGGCATATGGGGGGCTTGGTCGCCCCCATTTGTTTTCTGAAAGACATGCCCATGGCTGTGCAACGATGTAAGGTGTTCCGTTCGCTATGTGCAGTGCCATCAGAAGGAAGTTTTTCCCTCCGATGTTTTCATCGTATTCATCCTTGAAGGTGAGGGTCTTGTTGGCATTGGGCATGGTGAAGGTGATCTCTTGCTCCTTGATCGTTCCCGACTGACCGATTTCATGCCGCCCGCCATAACTTTGCGAACGCTTGACGACGATTTTGCTGCCGTCATGCAGCAGCACTTCTTCCTTCCAGCTCACACCACCGAATCCAAACAATCCCGCCTCTGCGTTCATGCTCGCCCCCATCAGGAATAGAAATCCAAATTTTGCTATTTGCTTCAACCACTGATAGTTTGGATTCATGCCGCCTTCCTCCATGCCACGTCGCTCGATGCTCGAAGCTGCTGGCCGCCGTATCGCCAGCGCCGACTTTTTGCCAAAGGGGTCAGAGTCATTTCGCTTTTCATTTCCCATAATTTTTTCTCCATTTTCAAAATCCAAATCCCTGTTGTTCAGTCAGAGCCGCTGACGATTCGCGCTCGTCGCCCGGTGCCCTTCCCCGCTTGCCGGTATTGCGCCGTATGCCCAACCGGGCGCAAATGGCTTCGGCAAAGCGCTCGCTCCCCAATGGCATGCCCAGCTTCAATGCCTGACGAACGTCGCTGGCTGCGTCGGCATCCAGTTGCGGACGAAACAGCGCCCGGTAGGCATGGCAGCGTGACGCGGGTTCGACATCAAGGCCGAGGTAGAGCGGGTGCGGGGTCAAGCGGGCGTCGGGCTGGGCCAGGCTGTTGGCCCGGTAGCTGGACCAGCGGTAGCCGCCGGGATCAGCGACCATCCCTGCACGCACCGGATTCAGTTCGATGTAACGCATGCACGCCAGGAGATAACTTTCCGCCTGAACGACACTTGACTTGTAGCGCCCTTCCCACAGGCTGCCGGTGCGTCGATACTGGCGATTGGCGTATTGCACGTAGCGACGGCCCAGCGATTGCATCAGGCGCGCCGGCGCACCTGATACTGCCGGCGTGAGCAGCAAATGGACATGGTTGGTCATCAGCACATAGGCGTGGATCGCGCAGCCGCAATCGCGAGCCGCTTCTTCGAGCCAATGGAGGTAACACTGGTAGTCCTCCTCGGCGAAGAAGCATGGCTCGCGATTGATGCCGCGCTGAACGATGTGCAGCGGGTAGTCGGGAAGCAGGATGCGCGGGCGACGTGGCATGTCAGATGCTCAGAAAGTCAAATGACTCTGACCCCTTTGGTTGCCCGAGCAGCCAGACCAAAGTCAGCCAAAAGATCTGGATTACTAAGCGGATTCCTCGGCTTATCGTAGGTACCGGCGTAGGAGATGATGATCTCGGTGCCGTTCATGAAGGTGGCAGCCTCAAATCCGGTGGCGTTGTCCTGCGGACTCCGGGAAATCATATTCCACCCGATCGGAATCGGGAACTTGTTTGCGTCGGGCCGTGTATCGCGATAAGAAGCGCCAGCCATCAATGCGTATTCAATAGTAGTCGTCATGATGTGATCCTTGAGTGATTGGGCTTGAGATGAACGAACTACTTCGCGTTTCTATCCACCATGCCACGAGCCACAGGATCATTTGGCATAATCCAATAGCCTTTGTATTGAATGAGTTCTTCGCAATTCACCGCCGACCCCTCGGTTCCCCGCTTCACGGGTTCGCGCAGAATCGAACGTAGTTCGGCTTGCCGCAGACTCTGGTTGATTGACTGGACAGCATCAGTTGGTACGTAACCAAGTTTGGCGGCGGCGCGCTCGATGTCTTCTTCGCGTCCGTTATTTATGATCACATTGGTGTTTGTGAACACACTTGGCAGTTCCGTCAAGGCAATGCGCTGCCAAGCCGCGCCGTCGTATCTGAAGAGCACATACGGCGGGTTGGGACGCCCCCATTTGTTGTAGGCAAGGCAAAGATTGGGCATTGCCACGACGTAGGGCGTGTCATTCAGCACATGCAGCGCAAGAACTTGAAAATTCGCCCGCCCCACGTCCTGACTGAACTCGCTTACCCATTTGACCGACTTGCCCGAACCGGGCAACTGGAACGTCAAGACATGTTCCTTGATCGGAGGACTCTGCCCCGGCTCACGTCGTCCGCCATAGCTTTGCGAACGCTTAACGATGATCTTTTTGCCATCATGGAGCAGCACTTCTTCTTTCCAACTGAAATCTTCGGAACCAAACAATCCAGCTTCTGCGCTCATGCTCACCCCCAATGTCAAGATCGAAATCACTAAGCACAATCCATTGCGCACCATCGAAATATGTTTGCCGCTCATGCCTTCCTCCTCCACTGCATATCGTTATCCGCCATCAGTCTTCGCTCACCGCCTCGCCAGCGCCGACTTTTCAATTCCGTCATTCGTTGCATGTTTTCTTCCTCCCTGTTCATTCGAACTATTCCCCTTACCGTTCTCTCAAACTTTCGTTACCGTGCTGCAACAGCGGACTCAGGAAATACTCGATCACGCGCCGCTTGCCGGTCTTGATTTCCACGGTGACCGCCATGCCGGCGGAGAGATGCACAGTCTTGTCTTCCACCTGCATCGTGGCGCGCTGCAATCTGGCCCGCGTGGAATAAATCAGCCCGCGCTTTTCATCGTTGATGGCGTCGTGCGAGACGTGGGTGAGGCTGGCGGGGATGGTGCCGTACTTGGTGAAGGGGAAGGTTTCGATCTTGACTTCCGCCACCTGCCCGGCATTGACGAAGCCGATGTCCTTGTTTTCTAGAAAGGCCTCCACTTCCAGCGCGTCGTCCTTGGGCACGATGACCATCAGCGCCTGCGCCGGGGTGACCACGCCGCCGACGGTGCGCACGGCCAGCTGCTGCACGGTGCCGTCGACCGGCGCGGTCAGCGTCATCAGTTTGCCGCGGGTGTCTGACTTGAGCAGTTCCTGGCCGAAGCCGGTGGCTTTCTGCTCGGCTTCGTTGAGGGTGTCCAGCGCCAGGTGGCGGGTTTCGGCGACGGCCGAGTTGCGCTGGCCTTTGGCTTCGTCGATGGCGGCGGCGAGTTCCTTGAGGCGGCTACGCTGGGTTTCGAGGTCGGCTTCCTGTTCGATGCGCGCCTGTTCCTTTTCCAGGTAGCCGTGTTTGGAGATGAAGTTCTTTGCCACCAGACCCTTGAAGTCCTCTGCGCGCTGGCGCGCGATGGGCACGGTCTGTTCGAGCTTCCTGACGATCTCCTGGGTGGAGCGACGCTCGGCTTCGCGCTTGGCGATTTCGGCGTCGATGCGCGTGATGCGCGCCTGGTATTCGCCGTACTGGCCGTCGAGGATGCGCTGCTCCTGCGCGAGGCGTTCGGCACTGATATTGGCCTGAGGCTCGATGCGCGGCGGCTTGCCGGCGGCGAGCGCAGCGAGCAGGCCGCGGGCGCGGGCGGCTTGCAGCCGGGCGGTGGTCAGGTCGTTGGCGGTGCGCGTGCTGTCGGCCAGGGCCATCGTCGCATCGAGTTCGACTAGCACCTGGCCGGCCTTGACGGATTGTCCATCGACCACATGGATGGCCTTGACCGCCGCGGTTTCGATCGGCTGGATCAGCTTGCTGCCGGCATTGGGCACGATCTTGCCCTGTGCCGTGGCGACCACGTCGATCTTGCCGAAGATGGCCCACAGTACGGCGATTAAGGCGAAGGCCATCAACAGCCAGGCAACGATGCGCGGCGCGGGCGAGACCGGGGTTTCCTGCAATTCGAGCGCGGCGGGGAGGAATTGCGCCTCGTGCGGCAGGCGCGGCGGCGGGTCGAGCTCTTTGCGGATTTTCCAGACGTGGTTGAAGACGGTGGCGTAGCGCTTGAGCAGGTCGAGGGTGGCTTGCAGGCGGAGGGTGAGGGCTTGGGTCATGGCTTTGTCTCGCGCCCTTCCTTCGACAGGCTCAGGACGATCGGAAAGACGGGCTCAGGGCGAACGGAGGTCTGGCGTTCGTGGTGAGCCTCGGAGCGAACGGAGGATTGCCGTTCGTGGTGAGCCGTGAGCTTGTCGAACGGTCGAACCACCAACTGCCCTTCCTTCGACGGGCTCAGGGCGATCGGAGAGACAGGCTCTGGACGAACGGATGAACGCGCCAGACGCGAGACTTCGGCCCAGTCGCCCCGGATCATTGCCTCCTTCTTCTTGCGACCCCAGCCCTTGATTTGCTGCTCCGACGCCAGGGCTTCCTCGCGCGTGACGAAGTCTTGCGAGAAGACGCATTCGAGGGGGCGGCGATTGAAGGTATAGCAGTTCGGAATCGCCCCCGACGAATGCTGGGCGATCCTGCTTTCGAGGTTGTCCGTGTGGCCGGTGTAATAGCTGCCGTCGGCACACCGGAGGATGTAGACCCAGAAACTCATTGCGCCTCCTTTGCGTGCCCTTCGACAGGGCCTGTCCTGAGCCAGTCGAAGGGCTCAGGGCGAACGGGGTGATGCCATTCGTGGTGAGGCGTGCGCCCTTCGACGGGCTCAGGGCGAACGGATGGTTGCCGTTCGTGGTGAGGCGTGTGCCCTTCGACGGGCTCAGGGCGAACGGATGGTTGGCGTTCGTGGTGAGCCGTGAGCTTGTCGAACGGTCGAACCACCAACTGCCCTTCCTTTGACGGACTCAGGACGAGAGGAAGGAAGGGCGCAGGGCGAACGGATGAACGCGCCAGACCCAAGAGTGGTTGATAAACACAACACAAGTGTTTAATATTTGCCCCATGAACTCGAAGCAGATGAAGAAATGGCTGGAACAACAGGGCGCCACATTCCTGCCTGCGAGAGGGTCGCATCTGAAAGTTTTTCTGAACGGGCGGCAGACGATCCTGCCCATGCACGGCACGGCGGAACTCGGCAGGGGCCTGGAGGCCGCCATCAAACGTCAGCTTGGCTTGAAGTGAGGACAGATCATGTTTGACTACCCCGTTATTCTGACGCCCGACGATGGCACGATACTGGTGACTTTCCCCGACGTGCCCGAGGCGATCACCTTTGGCGCCGACACGGACGAAGCGCTGATGTATGCCATCGACGCGCTTGAATCCGCGCTGTCGTTCTATGTTGATGACCGCAAGCCGCTGCCTATTCCGAGCAAACCGAAGCGCGGGCAGAAGACGGTGCGTCCCTCGGCACTGGAATGCGCCAAGCTCGGTGTGTACCAGGCCATGATGGAACAGGGAATCCGCAAGTCGGAACTGGCCCGCCGCCTGGGCTGGCACATGCCGCAGGTGGATCGGTTGTTCGATCTGAAGCATGCCTCGCGGCTCGACCAGATCGAAGCGGCGGCGCGGGCGCTGGGACGGCAAGTTGAGGTGTCGGTTACTTAGCATTTGCTCACCCCTGCTGCATCCGGTGCAGCCGCGAGTAATGCCCGGCTTCGTGCCTTAGCAACTCGGCATGACTGCCCTGCTCGACGATCTGGCCGCGATCGAGGACCACGATGCGGTTGGCGTCCCGCACCGCACTCAGCCGGTGGGCGATGATCAGCACGGTGCGGCCGTGGCAGATGGCCTTCATGTTGTTCTGGATGATGCGTTCGGATTCGTAGTCGAGCGCGCTGGTGGCTTCGTCGAAGATCAGGATGCGCGGGTTGCCGATCAGGGCGCGGGCGATCGCGATGCGCTGGCGCTGGCCGCCCGATAACGTCGAGCCGTGCTCGCCGACCAGGGTGTCGTAGCCTTCGGTGAGTTCGAGGATGAATTCGTGCGCGCCGGAGAGTTTGGCGGCGGCCATCACGGCTTCAATCGGCAGGCCGGGGTCGGAGAGCGCGATGTTGTCGCGGATGCTGCGGTTGAACAGCATGTTCTCCTGCAGCACGACGCCGATCTGGCGCCGCAGGCTCGAACTGTCGGCCATTGCCAGATCGATGCCGTCGACCAGCACGCGGCCGCGTTCGGGCAGGTAGAGGCGTTGCGCCAGTTTCGCCAGCGTGCTCTTGCCCGAGCCGGAGCGGCCGACGATGCCGATGACTTCGCCGGCGGCGATGTCGAGGGCAATGCCGCGCAGCACTTCGGGGCCGTCGGGGCGATAGCGGAATACCACTTCGTCGAACTCGATCCTGCCGGCCAGCGGCGGCAGCGTGGTACCCGAACGCCCACCCTGGCCGCCCTGCCCGCCCGGCTTGGCCAGTTCGGTACGGGTGTTGAGGATGTCGCCCAGGCGCTGCACCGAGATGCCGGTCTGCTGGAAGTCGGTCCATAGTTGCGCGAGGCGCATCACCGGGGTGGCGACCCTGCCGGCAAGCATGTTGAAGGCGATCAGCTGACCGAGGCTGAGGCTGCCATCCATCACCAGCTTCGCGCCCAGCCACATGGTGACCAGCGTCACCAGTTTGCCGATCAGGCTGACGCCTTCGTGCGCCAGCGTGCCCAGGGTTGCCGTGCGAAAGCCGGCCGCAACATAGGCGGCGACCTGGCTGTCCCAGCGGCGGATCATCTGCGGTTCGACCGCCATGGCCTTGACGGTGTCGATGCCGTTGATGGTTTCGACCAGAAAGGCCTGGTTCTCGGCGCCACGGTTGAACTTCTCGTGCAGGCGGGCGCGCAGCAGTGGCGTGATACCGACGGAAAGGATCACATAGCAGGGCAACGAGAGCACCACGACCAGCGTCAGCCAGCCGCTATAGACCAGCATGACGCCGATGAAGACCACCGAGAACAGCAGGTCGAGCACCAGGGTAATGGCATTGCCGGTGAGGAACTGGCGGATGTTCTCCAGTTCGCGCACGCGCGCCACGGTGTCGCCCACGCGGCGCGCCTGGAAGTAGGCCAGCGGCAGGTTGAGCAGATGGCGGAACAGGCGCGCGCCGAGCTCGACATCGATGCGGCTGGTGGTGTGGGCGAAGACGTAGCTGCGGATGCCGGAAAGCACCACCTCGAACAGCATGACCACCAGCAGGCCGATGGCGATCACGTCGAGCGTGGTCATGCCGCGATGGACCAGCACCTTGTCCATCACCACCTGGAAGAACAGCGGCGTGACCAGGGCGAAGAGCTGCAGCACGAAGGAGACCAGCAGCACTTCGCCGAGCAGCTTGCGGTACTTGACCACCGCCGGGATGAACCAGCTGAAGTCGAACTTCGCCAGTTCGCCGGCGAGCGAAGCGCGCGAGGCGAACAGGATCAGTTCGCCGCTCCAGCGCGCTTCGAACTCGGCGGCAGACAGTACCTGCGGGCGTTCGACGGCGGGGTCGTGGATCAGCACCTGGTCGCCGTCGATGCGGGCGAGGATGACGAAGCGACCGTCCTTGCCGACGGCCAGCGCCGGCAGCGGGGTCTGCGCCAGGCGGGCCAGTTCGGTACGCACCTGCTTTGCCTTGAGGCCGAGCTGTTTGGCGGCGAGCAGGATTTGCGGCGCGCCGAAATCCCGGCCCGGCTCGCGAAAATCATGCGCCAGCTGGTCGGCGTCGGCGGCGATGTTGTGGAAGCGTGCCAGCATGACCAGGCCGACCAGGCCGGTGTCGGTCGCCTGTGGCGGCTCCGGCGGCGGCGTGTCGCCGGCGCCGACTCTTGCCAGATGCACGGAACCCGGAGTCACGACAGCGTCAGCCGCGGCGCGGCCGCCGGGCTTGCGGCAAACACGAACGTCATTTTCCAATCCCCCCCCCAGGACTTTTCTGATCAAGTCTTCGATGCGTCGAGCTTCAGAAGTCGCGCCTTCGCCAACGGCCCACTTGCGGGAACAAGGATGGTTTGATGCAACTTTCACGCCCGATAGAAGGCGCCATTTTCCGGATCGGAAATGCAAATTGCAGGCAAATCAGGGCCTCCGGCAACAAATTGTTCGGCATATATCCAAAGCGCTAGGCCGGCGGCACGCCTCCCGGATGCCGCAAGGCGATGTCGCCCGGGCACAGGCCAAGGCTGCAGCGGAAGCATTTTAAATATCGACGATTGCGCCCATGCACCTACGGATCATTCAACCGTCAAGCGATTCCAGAAAACGACAAATGGTTCCCGTGCATGAAAAGCCGGCCAACCCATGCCCGACCTGCTCCGGCCTGCGCCGGGTCACGCTTAGAGATGGATTTCGTCGCGGTGGCCGAAGCCTTTGCTGTTGTCGATGAAATGCAGGCGGCTTGGCACCAGCCGGTACCAACTCACCTTGGCCAGCGCCTCGACGATGGCCGGCGGGACCATCGCCAGGGGGCCGGCGATGGGAAACTTCATGCCGTAGAGTTCGCGCGCGCGCGCCTCGTCGGCGCCTTCCAGTCGCGTCACCAGCCCTTCGAGCTGGATGCCCTTGATCTCGGGCCATTCGCGGTAGTCTTCCTGGACGGTCGCGGCACAGCGGGCGTCCAGCGCCAGGTTGCGGCAATGACGGGTCTTCGGTGAGGAAAGAAACACCAGCGCATGGCCGTCGCTGGCATAAAACACCGCGGAGGCCCAGGGGCCTTCCGGGCCTTGCGTGGCCAGGGTCATGACATGGTGGGTGGCCAGATAATCGGCCACCGGTTGCGGCAAATTGGTTGGTAACTGCGCCGGCATCAGGCCACGCCAGCCTGCGTCGGGTCGATGGAGGCGGGGCCGAAATCGTCTGCGCTTTCCTTGCCGTCTTGCAGACGCTTGAGCCGGTAGGCGATCTGCGGCCGGGTCAGGCCGAGCATGCGCGCTGCAGAGGAGAGATTGCCGCGCGCCTTGTCGACCGCGGTTTCGAGCAGCATGGCCTCGACCTGGTCGAGCGTCAGCGCGCCGTTGAAGACTGCCTCGCGCAGGTCCTTGCCGGTCTCCCAGCAATTGACGTCGAGCCCGCCGGCACGGTCCAGCCCGAATTCATGCGGCTGCTCGTCTGCGCATGACATGAACAGGTGGCCGACCTCGATGCGGGTGCCGCTCGGCGCCAGGATCACGCCGCGCTCGACGGCATTCTGCAGTTCGCGAATGTTGCCCGGCCAGGGATAGCCGAGCAAGGCGCGCTTGGCCTTGTCGGTGAAGCCGCGCAGCTTCTTGCCATGGATCGCCGTATGCTTGGCCAGGAAGTGCTTGGCCAGCAGCGGTATGTCCTGCTTGCGTTCGCGCAGCGGCGGAATCACGATCTGGTAGGCGTTGAGGCGGTAGTAGAGGTCGGAACGGAAGCGCCCTTCCTTGACCAGTTGCTGCAGGTTGGCGTTGGTGGCCGCCACCAGTCGCACATTGATCTTGCGCGTCTTCTGGTCGCCCAGCCGTTCGAGTTCGCCTTCCTGCAATACGCGCAACAGCTTGGCCTGCGCGGATGCCGGCAGGTCGCCGATTTCGTCGAGGAACAGCGTGCCGCCGTCGGCGCGCTCGAAACGTCCGGGGCGCGAAACCAGCGCGCCGGTATAGGCACCCTTCTCGACACCGAACAATTCCGACTCGACCAGTTCATGCGGAATCGCGGCGCAATTCACGGCGACGAAGGGTTTGCCGCGGCGCGTACTCATTTCGTGCAGGCTGCGCGCGAAGACTTCCTTGCCGACACCGGTCTCCCCGCGCAGCAGGACGCTGATGTGGCTGCCGGCCGCCTGCTTGAGCAGCTCATAGGCCGCGCGGAACCCGGGCGAGGCACCGGTCACGTCTTCGGGCAACTGGTCGCGATCGCCGATCGAGGAACGCAACTGCACCACCTGGGTTTGCAGGTCGATCAGCTGGTCGGCAATCGACTCGCTGTTGAAGTAGCGCATCTGCTCGGCGGCGTCGTCCCATTCCTCGGCCGGCTTGCCGATGATGCGGCAGTTGTTGTGCCCCATGCCGGTGCACTCGACTTCCTTGTAGAGAATGGTGCGGCCCATGAAGGCGGAGGTGTAGCCGCAGGCGTAGCCGATCTGAGTCCAGCACACCGGCTCGCTGTGGATGCCGTAATGGTGGCGATGCCATTGCCCCTCCCAGGAATGCTCCCAGAGGATCTCGGCGTAGAACTGCCCGGTGTGGCGGTTCAGCTCCACCTTGACCGGCGTCGCGCGCACGATGCCCTCCAGGGTGTGCAGTTGCGGACCCGTCATGAAGGCTTCGAAATCGCTCGAATCCTCGGCGCGGGTGCGGGCGATCTCGGCATCGCGCACGCCCGACGCGTAGCCCATGCGCGTCAGCAGGCCCTTGGCGCGGTCCATGCCCAGGGTATCGATCAGTTCCTTGCGCAGGCTGGCCTGCGCCTCGGCATGCACCAGCAGCATGCGGTGCTCATGCAACCAGATCTGCCCGGTCTCGGCACAAAAATGCACGCGGGCGCGCAGATCCTCACTGGTGGTACGCCCGACACTGCGGAGTTTGGTCATGGCCACACTCTCACTCTGTCTACTCCTCAATCCGCCCTTGTAATACCTGATGCTGAACCCTGCCTTGATCGAAGTCAAACACCTGGCAATCCCGGTGGCACGGAGGCTTCTCAACACAGTTGACGGAAACATCAAATGGCGTCGACAGCGGCCGGCGATTTCATCAAATGATCAACGGTCGATTGCCGCTGCCAGGGTCCAGCAGACGCTGCAGGGCATTGCACATGGCATTTTTGCTGCGCGCGCAGCATGGCCGCTTGCACCCAGCGGCAAGCCTTTTGCCCACAGTGCCTTTCGCAGCGCAGCAAGAAATATTGCGCTGCGCCAATGGTATATGGCCCGCCGCTTGCGTTATGTCCCGTGCTCCGGGCATCCGACCGGGACCAAACAATCCGCAATTCAAAAAATTACAGAAGGAGACATTCAATGAAGTTTCCAGTGCCGCACGACGTAAAAGCCGCCACGATTCCGGGTACCGAAGGCTGGGAGAGGATGTACCCGTACCAGTACCAGTTCGTCACCGACGATCCGGAACGCAACAAGTACGAGAAGGAAACGTTCTGGTTCTACGACGGCCTGCATTACCCGGAGCCGCTGTATCCCTTCGACACGATCTGGGACGAGGCCTGGTTCCTCGCCCTGTCGCAGTTCAACAACCGCATCTTCCAGGTGCCGCCGGTGCGCGGCGTCGACCATCGCATGATCAACGGCTATGTCTACATCTCGCCGGTACCGGTCAAGGACGGCGCCGAGATCGGCAGCCGCGTGCCCAACTTCATGGAGCGCGCCGGCTTCTATTACAAGAACTGGGACCAGTTGGAGGCCAAGTGGAAGACCAAGATGGAGGCCACCATCAAGGAGCTGGAAGACCTGCAGATCTCGCCGCTGCCGGACCTCGAGGACATCTCGGTGGTGACCGACGCCCTCGGCGAATCCAAGGGCTACCACCTGATCAAGAACTACGACGACCTGATCAACCTCGGCATCAAGTGCTGGCAGTACCACTTCGAGTTCCTCAACCTCGGCTATGCGGCCTATGTCTTCTTCATGGACTTCACGCAGAAGCTGTTCCCCTCGATCCCGCTGCAGCGCATCACGCAGATGATCTCGGGCATCGACGTAATCATGTACAAGCCGGACGACGAGCTCAAGGAACTGGCGAAGAAGGCTGTCGCCATGGGCGTCGACGCCGCCGTGGTCGGCAACCGCGACTGGGTCGCCGTCAAGCTCGCCGTGGAGAAGCTGCCGAAGGGCGCCGAGTGGCTGGCCGCGTTCGAGAAGGCGCGCTATCCGTGGTTCAACATCTCGACCGGCACCGGCTGGTTCCATACCGACCGCAGCTGGAACGACACGCTCGACATCCCGCTGTCAGGCATCCAGACCTACATCGGCAAGATCAAGGCCGGCGTCAGCATCGACCGTCCGGTCGAGGCCGTGCGCGCCGAACGCGACCGCATCACCGCCGAGTACCGCGCGCTGATCACCAACGAAGCCGACCTCAAGCAGTTCGACGAATTGCTGGGCTGCGCCAAGACCGTGTTCCCCTACGTCGAGAACCACCTGTTCTACGTCGAGCACTGGTTCCACTCGGTGTTCTGGAACAAGATGCGCGAAGTCGCGGCGATCATGAAGGATCACGGCATGATCAACGACATCGAGGACATCTGGTACATGCGCCGCGACGAGATCAAGCAGGCCTTGTGGGACGTCGTCACGGCCTGGGCCACCGGCGTCAAGCCGCGCGGCACCTTCACCTGGCCGCCGGAAATCGAGTGGCGCAAGGGCGTCATGGAGAAGTTCCGCCAGTGGAGCGCGCCGCCCGCGATCGGCATCGCGCCGGAGGTGATCCAGGAACCCTTCACCATCGTGCTCTGGGGCGTCACCAACAAGTCGCTGGCCGACTGGGCCTCGGTTGCGGACTCCGGCGATCCGGACACGATCACCGAGCTCAAGGGCTTTGCCGGCAGTCCCGGCATCGTCGAGGGCCGGGCGCGCGTCTGCCGCAGCGCGCAGGACATCCGCGATCTGCAGGAAGGCGAGATCCTGGTTGCACCTACCACCTCGCCGTCCTGGGCACCCGCCTTCGCCAAGATCAATGCCTGCGTCACCGACGTCGGCGGGGTCATGAGCCACGCCGCCATCGTCTGCCGCGAATACGGCATGCCGGCGGTGGTGGGTACCGGGCATGCGACCAAGGTGATCAAGACGGGAATGATGCTGCGGGTCGACGGTTCGTCGGGCGCCATCACCATCACCCGCTGAGGGCTGGCGACCATGGGTAGCGTCTTGGCAATCGAAGGGGTGGCAATGGAGGCTGGAATGAACGACACCAAGCCGATCGTGTGCTGGTTCGAGGAGGTCAACAAGGACTCCGTGGCTCTGGTGGGGGGCAAGTGCTCCTCGCTCGGGGAACTCATCAATGCGGGGGTGCGGGTGCCGCCGGGCTTTGCCCTGACGACACATGGCTACGCGCAGTTCATGCGCGACGCCGGCATCCAGTCCGAGGTCAATGCCCTGCTCAAGGGCCTCGACCACCAGGACATGGACAAGCTGGAGGAAGCCTCCCGCGTCATCCGCGAGATGATCGAATCGCGCCCGATCTCCATCGAGCTCGAAGACCTGATTGCCGAGTCCTACCGCAAGTTGTCGGTACGTTGTTGCATACCGGCGGTCCCGGTCGCGGTGCGTTCCAGCGCCACGGCCGAGGACCTGCCCGGCGCAAGCTTTGCAGGACAGCAGGACACCTATCTCTGGGTACGCGGCGTCGATAGCGTGATGCATCACGTGCGGCGCTGCATTTCCAGCCTCTACACCGGGCGGGCCATCGCCTATCGCATGAAGATGGGCTTCCCCCACGAGGACGTCGCCATCAGCGTCGGCATCCAGAAGATGGCCAATTCACTGACCGCCGGCGTGATGTTCACCATTCACCCGACCAATGGCGACCGCTCGGTCATCGTCATCGATTCGAACTTCGGCTTCGGCGAGTCGGTGGTATCGGGCGAGGTGACGCCGGACCATTTCGTGGTCAACAAGGTCGCGCTGGACATCATGGAGCGCACCATCTCGACCAAGACGGTCTGCTACACGGTGGACTTCAAGGAACAGAAGTCGGTAGCACTCGAAGTGCCCTTCGAACGGCAGAACATCCAGTCGATCGTCGACGACGAAATCACCCAGCTGGCGTGGATGGGCAAGCAGATCGAAAAGCACTACGGACGCCCGATGGATATCGAGTGGGCGATCGACAAGGACCTGCCGGCGGGCGGCAACATTTTCATCCTGCAGGCGCGGCCGGAAACCATCTGGAGCGACAAGCCCAGGGCGGCCGCATCGGCAGGCGCCACCTCGGCCATGGACTACATCGTGTCGAGCCTGATCGCCGGCAAGAAGCTGAGCTAGGGCTGAGTCTGCATGAAACCGATTGACCTAACCCTCATCGTCATCCCGGGCTTGACCCGGGATCCAGCAACGGCCGCAGTCTGGATTCCGGCCTTCGCCGGAATGACGAATTTGCCCTTTGCGAAAAGTGGAGCGAAACCATGATCGTCAGAAACTGGATGCGGGCCCATCCGATGGTGGTCGACAGCGACGTCCTGCTGTCGGAAGCCAAACGGTTGCTCACCGAGAACAATTTGCACGGCTTGCCGGTGGTCGACAACGGCCGCCTGCGCGGGCTCATCACGCGCGCCAACTGCCTGCGCGCGGCCCACTTCGCCCTGCGCACGCAGAACACCGATGAACTGAATTACTTCTCCAACCGCATCAAGGTCAAGGACATGATGGTGCGCAATCCGGCCACCGTCGATGCCGACGACACCATGGAGCATTGCCTGCAGCTCGGGCAGAAACTCGGCGTCGCCCAGTTTCCGGTCATGGACCAGGGGCAGGTGGTCGGCATCATTTCGGCCAACGAAGTGTTTTCCCTCGCTGCCCACTTTCTCGGCGCCTGGGAAAAGCGCAGCGGCGTGACCCTGGCGCCGCTCGAACTCGGACCCGGCGTGATCGGCCGCATCACCGACATCGTCGAAGCCGCCGGCGCCGAGGTGCAGGCGATCTACCCGATCGGCAAGCCCGAAGACATCAATCCGCAGGAGCACCACCGCAAGCGAGTCATCGTGCGCTTTCACTGCGAAGACACCAAACACGTGGTCAAGGCGCTCGAAGAAGCCGGCTTCCAGGTGATCGAGTCGGTCCAGGCCAGGCATTGAACAGCACTGTCATTGACTTTCATGCAGCAGTAACGCAGCGCCCCCGATGATGAAACACGCGAAAGACGAATTGAAGGCCCGCCCCTCCCATCCTCCCCTCACGGGGAGGCTTCTGGTCAGCTCGCTTCGCTCGACTATCACCGGTCGCTCCGAACGAGCTATTTCACGTTAACCAATTTCAAACAAAGGAGTCTCCCCGATGGACCTGAGGTATTTCATCAACCAGTGCGAAGCCGCCAACGAACTCAAGCGGGTATCCGCCGAAGTGGATTGGAACCTGGAAATTTCCCATGTCTCCAAGCTGACCGAGGAGAAGAAGGGCCCGGCCCTGCTGTTCGAGAACATCAAGGGCTATTCCTCGCCCGTGTTCACCGGCGCCTTCGCCACCACCAAGCGCCTGGCGATCATGCTCGGCCTGCCGCACCATTTGTCGATGTGCGAATCGGCCCGGGCCTGGATGAAGAAGACCATCACTTCCGAGGGCCTGATCAAGGCCAAGGAAGTCAAGGACGGGCCGGTGCTGGAGAACATCATCAGCGGCGACAAGGTCGACCTCAACATGTTCCCGGTGCCGAAATTCTTCCCGCTCGACGGCGGGCGCTACATCGGCACCATGGTGTTCCTGGTGCTGCGCGACCCGGAAACCGGCGAGACGAATCTGGGCACCTACCGCATGCAGATGCTCGATGACAAGTCCTGCGGCGTGCAGATCCTGCCCGGCAAGCGCGGCGAGCGCATCATGAAAAAGTACGCCAAGCTGGGCAAGAAGATGCCGGCCGCCGCCGTGATCGGCTGCGACCCGCTGATCTTCATGGCCGGCACCCTGATGCACAAGGGCGCCAACGACTTCGACATCACCGGCACGGTGCGCGGCCAGCCCGCCGAATTCCTCATGGCACCGCTGACCGGCCTGCCGGTGCCGGCCGGCGCCGAGATCGTGCTGGAGGGCGAGATCGACCCCAACAACTTCCGCCCGGAAGGCCCCTTCGCCGAATACACCGGCTACTACACGGATGAGCTGCACAAGGTCATCAACAAGCCGGTACTGGAAGTGAAGCAGATCCTCCACCGCAACAACCCGGTGCTGTGGGCCACCGGCCAGGGCCGCCCGGTGACCGATGTACATATGCTGCTGGCCTTCACCCGCACCGCCACACTGTGGACCGAACTCGAGCAGATGAAGATCCCCGGCATCAGCTCGGTCTGTGTCATGCCGGAATCGGCGGGCCGCTTCTGGGCGGTGGTATCGATCAAGCAGATGTATCCGGGGCATCCGAACCAGGTGGCCAGCGCCGTACTGGGCAGCAACACCGGTTCCTACGGCATCAAGGGCGTGATCACGGTCGATGAGGACATCATGGCCGATGACCTGCAGCGCGTGATGTGGGCGCTGTCCTGTCGTTACGACCCGCTGCGCGGCACCGAGATTCTGAAGCGCGGACGTTCGACCCCGCTCGATCCGGCACTAGATCCGGACTCGAACAAGCTCATTACCTCGCGCATCATCATGGACGCCTGCATCCCGTATGAATGGAAGCAGAAGCCGGTCGAGGCGCGCATGGACGAGGAAATGCTGGCCAAGATCAAGGGCCGCTGGGCCGAGTACGGAATTGACTGAGGACGATGACCATGGATAAAGCAAAAGACATCAAGCTGGTCATCCTCGACGTCGACGGCGTCATGACCGACGGCCGCATCGTGATCGACGACAACGGCGTCGAGTCGCGCAACTTCGACATCAAGGACGGCATGGGCGTCGTCGTCATGATGATGTCCGGCGTCGAAGTGGCGATCATCACCTCGAAGAAATCCGGCGCCGTGCGGCATCGCGCCGAGGAATTGAAGATCAAGCGCTTCCACGAGGGCATCAAGAAGAAGACCGAGCCCTACGAGGAAATGCTCAAGGAAATGGGCATCACCGACGCCCAGGTGGCCTATGTCGGCGACGACCTGGTCGACCTGTCGATGATGAAGCGCGTCGGCCTGCCGATCGCGGTCGGCGATGCGGTGGAGGACGTGAAGAAACACGCGGCCTATGTCACCAAGGCGCGCGGCGGCTACGGCGCGGTGCGCGAAGTGGCCGAGATGATCCTCAAGGCCCAGGACAAGTGGGACAAGATCTTGTCCAAGATCAGTTGAGATTCGGGTTGCAGACTATCCATCAGACCAGGAGTTGACCGTGTCAAAAATATCAGCACCAAGAAGCAATCGCGAGTTCGTCGAGGCCTGCATCAAGTCGGGCGACGCCGTGCGCATCAAGCAGCAGGTCGATTGGGACCTTGAGGCCGGCGCCATCGTGCGCCGCGTCTGCGAGCTGGGCCAGGCCGCGCCTTTCATGGAAAACATCAAGGATTATCCCGGCTTCAGCTATTTCGGCGCGCCCTTGTCCACCTATCGCCGCATGGCGATTTCCCTGGGCATGGACCCCGCATCGACCCTGCCGGAAATCGGCAAGGAATACCTCAAGCGTACCAACAGCGAGCCGATCTCCCCGGTGACCATCGACCGCAAGGACGCGCCGTGCAAGGAAAACATCCTGCTCGGTGACGACGTCGACCTGTGCAAGGTGCCGGTGCCGCTGGTGCATGACGGCGACGGCGGCCGCTATGTCGGCACCTGGCACGCGGTGGTGACCAAGCATCCGGTGCGCGGCGACGTGAACTGGGGCATGTACCGGCAGATGATGTGGGACGGCCGCACCATGTCCGGTGCGGTGTTCCCTTTCTCCGACCTGGGCAAGGCGCTCACCGAGTACTACCTGCCGCGCGGCGAGGGCTGCCCCTTCGCCACCGCCATCGGCCTCTCGCCGCTGGCCGCCATGGCGGCCTGCGCGCCCTCGCCGATCCCCGAGCCGGAACTGGTCAGCATGCTGTCCGGCGAACCGGCGCGGCTGGTCAAGTGCGAGACCAACGACCTCGAAGTACCGGCCGATGCCGAGATCATCCTCGAAGGCGTGATCCTGCCCGACTACAAGGTCGAGGAAGGCCCCTTCGGCGAATACACCGGCTACCGCACCAGTCCGCGCGATTTTCGCGTCACCTTCCGCGTCAATGCGATCACCTATCGCAACAACGCCACGATGACGATTTCCAACATGGGCACGCCGCAGGACGAGGGCCAGATGCTGCGCTCCTTCTCGCTCGGTCTGGAACTGGAAAAGCTGCTGCGCAGCCAGGGCATTCCGATCACCGGCGTGTACATGCATCCGCGCTCGACGCACCACATGATGATCGTCGGCGTCAAGCCGACCTATGCCGGCGTCGCCAGCCAGATCGCCCACCTCGCCTTCGGCAGCAAGCTCGGCCCCTGGTTCCACATGGTCATGGTGGTGGACGACAAGACCGACATCTACAACTGGGATGAGGTCTACCACGCCTTCTGCACGCGCTGCCATCCGGCCAACGGCATCCACATCTACAAGAACACCGTGGGCACCCCGCTCTACCCCTTCGCCACGCCGCACGAGCGCAAGTATTCGATCGGCTCCAAGGTGCTGTTCGATTGTCTCTGGCCGGTGGATTGGGACCCGGTCAACGACGTGCCGACCACCGTCTCCTTCAAGAACGTGTACTCGAAGGAAATCCAGGACCAGGTCACCAGCAACTGGACCGCCTACGGCTATCCGCCCGTCAAGTAAGGAGCACATGCGATGAACCAATGGGAAGTATTTGTCATGGACGTAGCGGAACTGGCCGAGGGCACGGATCTCGAACTCACCATCCGCACCCTCAACCCCGGCCTGCAGAAGTACACCTACAAGCGTGTCAAGGCACAGGTGTCTTCGTCGCTGGACAAGTTTGCCGACCAGCTCCAGGTGCGCCTCGGACGCGGCCAGCTGAGCAAGGCGCGTTTCTCGATCAAGGTGATCGAGGAAATCCAGCGCTGTCCGGCCAAATATCTTTAACGCTCATGACTTCGATGGACTACCACGCATCATGAAATCTCGCACTTTCGATGAGCCTCAAGCTGGCAAGTGGGCCCGCCCCTCCCATCCTCCCCTCACGGGGAGGCTATCAATTGGCTCGCTACGCTCGAAACTG
This sequence comes from Sulfuritalea sp., assembly GCA_022842325.1. Taxonomy (GTDB): domain Bacteria; phylum Pseudomonadota; class Gammaproteobacteria; order Burkholderiales; family Rhodocyclaceae; genus Sulfuritalea. The sequence goes on from JALHPU010000005.1 coordinate 29,095, forward strand.
ACACAGCGCGCTTGGCGATGTATTTCACTTTAATCAGGGAGAAGCGAAAGCGGCGGTGGCGGCGTAGCGCCACCGCCGACTTTGCCCGAACATGAGTTACAGAGACCTGCGCGCCTTTCTCGCCGACCTCGGCAGCGACCTGCTGCAGGTCAGCCAGGCTTTCGACCCGAAACACGAGATGGCGGCGCTGTTGCGCGAAATGCCGGCCAACGGACCGGCCGTGCTGTTCGAGAACGTCATCGGCCATCCGGGAGCGCGCGTGGTCGGCAACCTGGTCGCCAGCCGCAAGCGCGTGGCGAAGGCGCTGAACACCAGCGAAAACGAACTGAACGCGACCTACCTGCAGCGCACGCGGCAAGGCATCGCCCCGCGCCAGACCAACGATGCGCCGGTCAAAGAGATATGCCACCTGGCGCCGCTCGACTTAGGCAGCCTGCTGCCGGTGCTGACCCACTATGCCGGCGACGGCGGGCCTTTCGTCACCACCGGCGTCGTGCTGTGCACCGATCCGGCGACGGGCCGCCGCGGCATGGGCATCCACCGCATGATGGTCAAGGGCGGCACGCGCATGGGCATCCTGCTGGCCAATCCGCCCTTGTCCACTTTCCTTGCTAACGCCGAAGCCGCCGGCAAGCCACTCGACATCGCGGTGGCGCTCGGCGTCGAGCCGGCGCTGCTGATCGCCGCCGTGGTCAAGTCCGGTCCGCAGGGGCCGGACAAGATGGACATGGCCGGCGCCCTGCGCGGCGCGCCGGTGGATCTGGTCCGTGCCGAGACGGTCGCCGTCGATGTCCCGGCGCGCGCCGAGATCATCATCGAAGGCCGCATACTGCCCGGAGTACGCGAAGCCGAAGGCCCCTTCGGCGAGAACACCGGCTACTACTTCTCCAATGTCAGCCCGGTGGTGGAGGTGACGGCCGTCACCCACCGCCGCGATTTCATCTACGGCGCGTTGTGTCCCTGGACGGCCGATGTCGACGCCCTGCTGTCGCTGGCGGCCGGCACCGAACTGCTGGGCCAGTTGCGCACCCAGATGAGCGGCATCGCCGATCTCGACTTGACCACCGGCACCTGCGGCTTCACTGCGGTCATTGCCTTGAGCAAGGCCAAGCCCACCGACGTGCGGCGCCTGATCCACCTCGTGTTCGGCATGGACAAGCGCGTCAAGCTGGTCACCGTGGTCGACGACGACGTCGATATCCGCAATCCGCGCGAGGTGTCCTGGGCACTGGCGACGCGCTTCCAGCCCGACCGCGACACGGTGATACTGTCCGGCATGGAAGGCTACGTGATCGACCCGTCCTGCGGCGGCGGCAACGTCGGCTCGCGCATGGGCATGGACGCGACCCGCGGCAGCGGCCCGGAGTTCGATAAGATCACGATTCCGGCCGCTGCGGCGGCCAAGGCCAGGAAGGTCCTGGCCGAAATCGGTTTTGTGGCGGGATAGGCGATGCGTGCGCCTTCCCGCGGCAAACCCTCAAACGAGGACAAGAAAATGAAGCTGGTAGTCGGAATCTCGGGAGCAAGCGGCGCGATCTACGGCCTGCGCATCCTCGAAGTGCTGCAGCAGGCGGGCGTCGAAACCCACCTGGTGATGTCGGACTCGGCCAAGCGCACCATCGTCTATGAAACCGATTACACGATCGAGCGGGTCAAGGCCCTGGCCAGTTACGTGCATGACATCAACGACGTCGGCGCCTGCATTTCTTCGGGCTCGTTCAAGACTGCCGGCATGGTCATTGCGCCCTGCTCGATCAAGACGCTGTCTGCGCTGGCCAATTCCTTCAATACCAACCTGCTGATCCGCGCCGCCGACGTCTGCCTCAAGGAACGGCGCAAGACGGTGCTGATGCTGCGCGAGACGCCGCTGCACCTCGGCCACCTGCGCCTGATGAGCCAGGTCACCGAAGCCGGCGCGGTGCTGGTGCCGCCGCTGCCGGCCTTCTACCATCGGCCGAAGACACTCGAAGACATCATCGACCAGTCGGTGAACAAGGCGCTCGACCAGTTCGACCTCGGCGTCGAGCTCAATCTGTTCAAGCGCTGGACCGGCAACGAGGAACGCGAAAAGGCCAAGTCCGGCCAGTGATGCCATGCGCATGACACTGGAGGGCACCCTGTGCAGCGGCCTCGGTGAAGGCGCCGGTTTCATCGCGCTCGATTGGGTCGATCGCCAGTTTCGCGACAAACTGGGCTATCGGCCCTACCCCGGCACACTGAACCTGAGCCTGGAAGGCGCCGACTGGATCGCCGCACGCGAGGCGATGCAACTGGCGGCGGGAATTGCCATCGAGCCGCAGGCCGGCTTCTGCGCCGCCAGGTGCTTTGCCGTGCTGATCGACGGCTCGATCGCGGGCGCCGCCGTGCTGCCGGAAGTTGACGACTACCCCGAACACAAGCTGGAAATCGTCGCGCCGGTGGCCGTACGCGACGAACTGCACCTGAACGATGGTGATCGTGTGACGCTGCAGTTGCAGATCGAATGACGGCGGCCTTCTGCAGCCGGTGTGCGGCGCCGATGGCCTCGGCCATGCTGGGCGGCAAGCAGCGCCCCCAGTGCCCCGCCTGCGGTTTCGTCGCCTGGCGCAACCCGGCTCCGGTCGGCATGGCCCTGATCGAACACGAGGATCGCCTGGTGCTGATCCGCCGCAGCACGGCGCCGCTGGCGGATTACTGGGCGCCTCCGGCCGGCTACGTCGAATGCGGCGAATCGGTACCCGCGGCGGTCTGCCGCGAGGCGCACGAGGAATGCGGGCTGCTGATCGAACTCGACGGCCTGGTCGGCGTCTATTCGCAGGCGGACGTCGATGTCCTGATCGTCGCCTACCGCGCCCACTCGACCGGCGGCGAACTGGCGGCCGGCGACGATGCGAGCGATGCGCGCCTGTTCGCAGTCAATGAATTACCACTGCAGCCGCCGCCGAAAGACGGCAGCGCCACCGACCTCTGGCTTTACCAGGTCGTCGCCGACACGATTGCGCACTGGCGCGGGGCCATCCGCCCCGACCATAACCCAAGGAGCACAACACAATGATAGGCAACATCACCCCCACACTCCCGCAAAAACTGGTCGGCTACCTGCGCCCCGGCGCTCCGGCGCTGATGCTGAGCAGCGGCGCCGACGGCTACGCGACCTCGGCCTACACCTGGGCCATTGCGATCGACGACCAGCGCATCCGTTTCGCAGTCGACGTCGGCGGCTCGTCGATGACCAACCTGCAGCGCAGCGGCCAGGCCTCGATCCAGGTCATCGGTCCGGGCAGCGTGAGCTTCCTGGTCAAGGGCAAGTCGCGCCTGATCAAGGACCGCATCGACGCCGCTGCTCCCTACTCGATCATGATCTGGGAAATGGACGTGATGGGCGCCAAGGACCAGTCCTGGACCGGCGTCAGCACCACGGCGCTGATGTACGAATGGCCGGCCGAACAGCGCGAAGCCATGCTGAAAATGGAACAGGCGGTGTATGCCGAAATGCGCGACTGCATTGCCTGAAGCGGGTCGGGCAATTCCCGCGGCATGAAGAGCCGAACCCCTGACGCGACGCTGATCTACGCCATCGGCGACCTGCACGGCCGGCTCGACCTGCTCGACGACATGCAGCGCCGGATCGAGGCCGATGCAAGCAGCCGCCATGCAGCGCGCAAGCAGGTGGTCTACCTCGGCGACTATGTCAGCCGCGGCGCGGATTCGCCCCGCGTGGTGGAACGGGTGATCGAATGGCTGCCCGCGGGTTTCGAGCGCGTGACGCTCAAGGGCAATCACGAGGACCTGCTGCTGCGCTTCATCGATGGCGATATCGCCGCCGGTGCCCACTGGTTCGACTATGGCGGCCTCGACACCCTGGCCGCCTATGGGGTAGCGATCGCGGACCACCTGGCGCGCGACGCTGCCAGCGTCGCGGAACTGCGCGAGAGCCTCGTCGCCGCGCTGCCGCCCTCACACCTCGCCTTCTTCCGCACGCTCGGCGTGCGCCACTGCGCCGGCGACTACTGTTTCGTGCATGGCGGGATACGCCCGGGGATAGCGCTCGACGAACAGAGCGACCATGACTGCATGTGGATCCGCGGCAGCTTTCTCGAATCCGAGGCGGAGCACGGCGCGATCATCGTGCACGGCCACAGCATCAGCCCGCAACCGGAGGTCCGCCACAACCGCATCGGCATCGATACCGGCGCCTACCGCAGCGGCGTTCTGACCTGCCTGGTGCTCGCCGGCGAGAGCCGCAGCTTCCTGCAAACCGCCAGCCCCGCTTGACCGGATATGAAAGTCGGCGCTGGTGCAACGGCAATCTGCATCAGCGTTTTATGATGGACCACAAATGATTTGACTTCCACCATTCTTGTCTTTATCCTACGTCATTGGTAGGGTTATTTAGACTTGATTTAATCAGGGTTAAACAAAGCGCCCGCGCACCGAAAACGCGGGGCTGCAAACGGAGGAGGAAGCTCATGGCAATCAACAGTGTTTCGCTGGTAATCGCCGGCAGCGGCGGCGCCGGGGTGGTTACCGCCGGTTCCCTGCTGCTCGATGCGGCGGCCAAGGCCGGCTGGTATGCCCTGATGAGCCGTTCCTCGGGCCCGCAGATCCGTGGCGGCGAAGCCGCCGCAATGCTGCGCTTCGCCACCGAGCCGATCATGTCGCACGACGACAGCTTCCATCTGCTGATGGCCATCGACTGGGACAACATCGGCCGCTTCTCGGCCGAGATTCCGCTGGTCGCCGACAGCCTGATCGTCGGCGATCCGGCCCATGGCCCGGCACCCGCCGCCTTGCTGGCTGGCAGCCCGCGGCAGGCCGCGCTGGCGATGACCGACATCGCCGCAAAAATCGAGAACGGCCGTCCCAACATGGTCGCGCTGGGCGCCATCGCCGCCCTGATCGGCCTGCCGGCCGAAGCCATGCAGGCCGTGGTCGAAGACAACCTGAAGCGCAAGGGCCAGGCCGCGATCGACGCCAGCATGGCGGCGTTTCATGCCGGCTTCGCCGCGGCGGCCGACTTGCCGGCCATCCCCATGCTGCCGGCGGTTGCCGCCGCCAGCGGACCGCGCTGGAGCATCACCGGCAACGAAGCTACCGGCCTGGGCGTGATTCGCGGCGGCGTGCGCTTCGTCGCCGCCTACCCGATCACGCCCGCCACCGAAGTCCTGGAATGGCTGGCGCCGTCGCTGGCCAAGGTCGGCGGCATGCTGGTACAGGCCGAGGACGAACTGGCCTCGATCAACCAGATCATCGGCGCCTCCTACGGCGGTGTGCCGGCGATGACGGCCACCTCCGGCCCCGGCCTGTCGCTGATGATCGAATCGCTGGGCCTCGCGGTCGCTGCCGAGGTCCCGCTGGTGGTGGTCGACGTGATGCGCGTCGGCCCCTCGACCGGCATCGCCACCAAGTCCGAGCAGAGCGACCTCAACATCGCGGTGTATGGCCTGCACGGCGACGCGCCGCATATCGTGGTCGCCGCCAACTCGGTGGCCGACTGCCTGTTCACTACGCAGTGGGCGGTGCATCTGGCCGAAGCCATGCAGGCGCCGGCCCTGGTGCTCACCGACCAGGCCATGGGCCAGGCCCGCGCCATCCTGCCCAAGCCCGCCGAGCTGGCCTTCATCGGCCAACGCCTGACTGCTCCCGCCGCCGTCGAAGGCGAACGCTACAAGCGCTATGCGGTGACCGGTTCCGGCGTTTCGCCGATGGCGATTCCCGGCACGCCGGGCCTGACCCACACCGCCGACGGCCTCGAGCACAACGAATTCGGCACGCCATCCTCGCAGGCCTCGGACCACCAGGCGCAGATGGACAAGCGCAGCCGCAAGCTGACCCAGTACAACTACGGCGACCACTGGGCCGACATCGAGGATGCAGAAGTCGGCGCCGGCGACACGGCGATCATCACCTGGGGTTCGTCGACCGGCCCGGCGCGCGAAGCCCTGCAGCGTTACTCCGCCGCCGGCGGCAAGGCGCGCCTGATCTCGCTGCGCCTGATCGCCCCGGTGCAGCCGGAGAAGATGGCGGCAGCGCTCAAAGGAATCAAACGCGCGGTAGTCGTCGAGCAATCGCACAGCGGGCAGTTCTACCGCATGTTGCGCGCCTTCTACGACTTGCCGGCCAAGACGATTTCGCTGCACCACGGCGGTCCGCTGGCATTCGGCCCGAACCAGATCCTGGAACAACTGAATCAACTCAATGCAGGGAGCGCGTAATGGAAAGCTGTGCGCAGAAAAAGAAATACGCTGCCAAGGACTACAAGTCCGAGCTGAAGCCGATCTGGTGTCCGGGCTGCGGCGACTACACCGTGCTCAACGCCATCACCCGCGCCCTGGCCGAACTCGCGCTGCCACCCGAGGAAGTCGCCGTCGTCTCCGGCATCGGCTGCTCATCGCGGATTCCGGCCTACACCAGCGTGTATGGCTTCCACGGCGTGCATGGCCGCGCCCTGCCGGTGGCCACCGGACTCAAGCTGGCACGCCCCGACCTGACGGTGCTGGTCACCGGCGGCGACGGCGACGGCTTTTCGATCGGCGGCAACCATTTCCTGCACGCCTGCCGGCGCAATGTCGACATCACCTACATCGTCATGGACAACCAGGTCTATGGCATGACCAAGGGCCAGGCCTCGCCGACAACCGCGCCCGACTGGGAAGGCAGCAAGCTGACTCCGGAAGGCACCGGCATCAATCCCTTCCAGCCGCTGGTGGTCGGCCTCGCCTCGGGTGCCAACTTCATCGCCCGGGTTTCCAGCAGCGACCCGATCAACATGGCCAAGATCATGGTCGAAGCCATCCAGCATCCGGGCTTCTCGCTGGTGCAGGTGCTCAGTCCCTGCGTCACATTCCGCCCCGAACAGCAGGAATGGCGCGACACGGTGCGCACCGCAGTGGTGGACTACACCGACGACGCCGCGCGCGCCGCACGCCGCCTGATGACCGACGACGGCTTCAACGTCGGCAAGGTGCTCTACAAGGGCAGCCGGCCGCCCTATCGCCCGGAATTCGAGAGTTCCAACGGATCGATCGCGGAACTCGAAGCGAGGTTCGCGCTATGAGCGACGCCGCACCCGACCAGACCGGCATCGACAGCCTGCCCGAACTGCTGGCGCATGCGCTGGCCATGGAGACCGAAGCCGCGGAGCGCTACGGCGAACTGGCCGACCAGATGGAAACCCACCGCAAGACCGCGGTCGCGGCGATCTTTCGCCGCCTGGAACAGGCCGAGAAGGCCCACCTCGGCGACCTGACCGAGATGTGCAGCAAGTTCGAACTGCCGCACATCGCGCCGTGGGACTTCAAGTGGCGCCACAACGAAAGCCCGGAAGCCATCGATTTCACCAAGGTGCATTACCAGTTGTCGGTGCGGGAGGCGATCCTGCTGGCCTTCGAGCACGAGCGCAGGGCAGCGGAATTCTATGCCGGCATTGCGCTGACCACGACCGATCCCGACGTGCAGAAGCTGGCACGCGAGTTCGCCGCGGAAGAGCAGCAGCACATCGGCTGGCTCGAAGCCTGGCTGGCCGAATGCGGCCCCGGCGACGCGCTAGCAATCGAGGATCCCGACCCGCCGCTGTGCCAGGAATAGCTGCACCCATTCAATTCATACCGCAATCGAGGAGAACACCACCATGGCACTTTTGATCAACGACCTTTGCATCGCCTGCGACGTCTGTCTGGCCGCGTGCCCGAACAAGGCGATCACGGCGGGCGAAGACATCTTCGTCATCGACCCGGATCTGTGCACGGAATGCGTCGGCCACCACGCGGTGAGCCAGTGCGTCAAGGTCTGCCCGGTGCGCGCCTGCGTACCCGACCCGGACCACCAGGAAAGCAAGGACGAACTGCAGGCCAAGTACGAGCGCCTCAAGGCACTGAAGGCCGCCTGAGCGCAACATCCGTAAAACAAGGTCGCCCCGAGGCGACCCACCGGAGGAGTGGCAAATGGGAATCAGGGAAAAGCTGGAGCGACTCGTCGCCCGCATGCACGACACGCCGCAGTACAACTCGCAGGGCGCCGTACTCTTCGTCGACCTGGAACAGAAGAAGACGCTGAAGAAATACCTGCCGCTGGAGGTGCTGAAGAACTTTCTCGGCGGCCGGGGCGCCAACATGTGGCTGCTCTACAACCTGGTCGAAGAGGAGCGCGATGCGCTCGATCCCGAGATCCCGCTGATCTTCGGTTCCGGCGTGCTGACCAGCAGCATGCCCTCGGCCACGCGCGGCAACATCACCAGCAAGTCGCCCGACAGCTACGCGATCCTCGACGCCAACGCCGGCGACTACTTCCCGTCATTCCTGCGCTGCCACGGCTACGACCATGTCGTGCTCTACGGCCGCTCGACCGCCTGGACCCTGCTCAAGATCGCCTACGAGTCGGTCGAGTTGGTCGACGCCGCGCCCTACGTCGGCCTCGACAACCTCGACATGGCCGCGGCGATCCAGCGCGACTTCAACTGCGTCGAGCGCGAGGACATGGCGCTGGCCCGCATCACCACCTCGGGCGAGAACCAGGTGCTGTGCAGCGGCATCATGGGCGGCATCAAGGCGATCTGGGCGCGCGGCGGCGGCGGCGCCAAGATGGGTTCGCTAAGGCTCAAGGGCATCATGATCCACGGCGCGCCGAAGGACCTGCAGCCGGTGCAGCCGATGGCCAAGTACAACAAGCTCATCGGCAAGAAGATCATCGGCACCAGCGTGATCAAGAACGCGCTGAAAATGGTCGGCACGCCCTTCCTCTACAAGCCCAGCCGCGTGCTCTGCGCCCTGGGCACCAAGAACAACCAGCAGACCAGCTGGAAGCCGACGCTGGATGCCGACAACTTCGATCCCTATCGTCCCGGCATGGATGGCTGCTACCTCTGCCCCGTGCATTGCCGCAACCAGAACGACATGACCCCCGGCGCCGCCAGCGGCTGGGGCGCCGCGGCGCTCAAGGGCCTCACCGGCAACGCCAGCTACGACAAGGCGCAAGCCGAGGTCGAGCACGGCAAGCAGCGCACCTACAACGGCATCCACAACGACGGAAAATTCGACCGGTACGACAAGGGCGACGGCCCCGAGTACGTGACGGTCGGCAAGTTCGGCCCGATGATCGGCATCGCCGAGCCGGAACAGGTGCTGCGCCTCAACAACATCCTCAACGACCTCGGGCTCGACTCGGCCTCCACCGGCAGCTCCATCGCCTGGGCCATGGAACTGTACCAGCGCGGCATCATCACGCAGAAGGAAACCGGCGGGCTGGACCTCACCTGGGGGAATTACGAGCTGATCGAAAAGCTCCTGTTCATGACCGCGAAGCGCGAAGGCTTCGGCGACACCATCGCCGACTCGGCACGCGCGGTCGAGCGCGGCAAGTATCCGCAGGAGGCGCTCGACTATCGCATGACGGTCAAGGGCCTGTTCCAGTCCGATCCGCACGACTCGCGCATCCTCAAGGCCTTTGCGCTGGGCCTCTCGGTCGCGACGCGTGGCATGGACCACCTGAGGAACCGCGTCACGCTGGAAATCAATGCGCGCATCAACGACGATCCGGCGTTCAAGACCGCCTTGTATAACGGCACCGTATCGGCCCAGCCCAACAGCTACGAAGGCAAGGAATACGCGGTCAGGAAGTGCGAGAACAATTACGCCGTCGGCGATTCGGTCGGCATGTGCCGCTTCAACACCAAGCTGTTCAACTCGCCGACCCTGCCCGACCTCAACGACTTCGCCACCCAGCTCACCTCGCTCACCGGCGAAACTTTCGTCGAGAGCGAACTGGACGAGATCGGCCGCAACGTCACGGGCATCGAGCGCATGCTTAACTTCCGCTTCGGCCTGCGCGCCAAGGACGACACCCTGCCCCGCCGCTGGTTCGAGGAAGCCCTGACCGAGGGTCCCTTCGCCGGCGAAAAGATCGAGCGCAAGGAGTTCGACGGCATGAAGACGCGCTTCTACGCGCTGACCGGCCTCAACGCCGAAGGCACACCGGCCACCGAATGGCACGAAAAGCTGTCGCGCGCGATCACCGGCTTCGCGGTGCGCGTCGATCTGCCGAAATCGCTGCCGGGCGCACCGGAAAATTCTGTGGTGATCGACGAACAGGTAAGCGACGTCACCGCACTGCGCCAAGCCCTGCTGCGCAAGCTGCCTGAAGCGGCCGCTGACCTCAACGACAGTTCGTGGAACATCGCCGTCAATGGCGACATGGTCCTCTCCGGTGAAGGCGCGGTGCGCATTGCCAGCGGCGATCGCGTCACGCTGGTGCCCATCATCGCCGGCGGCTGAAAAGCCCGAATACGTTGCGCCACGAATGCCACACTCACAGACGGTGACACTCACATGACATTTTTCGACGAAGCGACCGAAACCCTGCCGCGCGAGCAACTGGCGGCACTGCAACTGAGCAAGCTGCAGGCGATGATGACCGAGTTGTGGGACCGCAACATGTTCTACACCGCGAAATGGAAAGCGGCAGGCGTCGCGCCCGCCGCCATCCGCAGCATGGACGACCTGACCAAGCTGCCCTTCACCAAGAAGGGCGAGCTGATGGAAGACCAGGCCGCCCACGGCCCCTTCGGCAGCAACCTGACCTACCCGGTCGAGGCCTACGTGCGCATGCACCAGACCTCGGGCACCACCGGCGTACCGCTAAAGGTGATGGACACCCACGAATCCTGGGAATGGTGGGGCCGCTGCTGGGGCCATGTGCTGGCCGGCGCCGGCGTCACCGCCTCCGACCGCCTGTTCATGGCCTTCGCCTTCGGCCCCTTCATCGGCTTCTGGGCCGCCGTCGAAGGTGCGCGCAAGATCGGCGCGGTGATGATCCCCGGCGGCGGGCGTGACTCACAGCAGCGCCTCGAACTGATGCGCGAAGCCGGCGCCACGGTGCTGTGCTGCACGCCGACCTATGCCCTGCGCCTGGCCGAGGTGGCCCACGAAATCGGCTTCGACATCAACTCGATTCCGATGAAGGCCACGGTGCATGCCGGCGAACCCGGTGCCAACATACCGGCGACCAAGCAGCGCATCGAAAGTGCGTGGACCGCCAAGTGCTTCGACCATGCCGGCGCCTCGGAAGTCGGCGCCCATTCCTTCGAATGCCACGTACAGCCCGGCGGCACGCACCTGATCGAAAGCGAGTACATCGCCGAAGTCATCAATCCGCTGACCGGTGAGGCCGTGGCGCCCGGGGAACGCGGCGAACTGGTGATCACCAATCTCGGACGCTGGGGCTTCCCGGTGATTCGCTACCGCACCGGCGACCTGGTGCGCGTCAATCTCGACCGCTGCGAATGCGGCCGCACCTCGCTGCGCTTCGAGGGCGGCATCCTCGGCCGTGCCGACGACATGGTCACGGTGCGCGGCGTCAATGTCTTCCCCGCCGGCGTCGAGAACATCATCCGCAAGTTCGCTGAAGTGGACGAGTTCCGCATCACGGTGAACAAGGTCAAGCAGATGGACGAGATGGACATCGAGGTCGAACTCTGCGAGGGCGCCGATCCCGAGGTGGTGCATGAGATTGCCATCAAGCTCGATTCGATGCTGGCCTTTCGTCCGCGTGTGCATCATGTCGCGCGCAACGCCCTGCCGCGCTTCGAAATGAAGGCCAAGCGTTTTCACGTGAAGCTCGAATAGGTCGACGGCACCAGGAGTCGGCGCCGACAGCACGGTGCCGGCGATCCCTGCATTTGACTCACGGCATTTTCAGCGGTCATAATCGGGCAGCGAATCCAGCAAATTCGCACACCTCTTCGAATCGACCAGAATCCGCCATGCCCGCTACCTCCGCTGCCAAAAGGAAATCCTCCATCGACTACGGGCTGCTACCCGAGCTGGTCGGCTACCAGCTGCGCATGGCCCAGATCGCCCTGTTCCGCGATTTCGCCCAGGGTCCTGGCGAAGAGGATGTGACGCCCGGCCTGTTCGGCGTGCTGGTCATCATCGAAGCCAATCCCGACCTCAAGCAGAGCGAACTGGCCCGCGCCACCCATCTCGATCGCTCGACGGTGGTTACCGTGATCGACAATCTGGAACGACGCGGCCTGGTCGAACGCCGGGTCGCCCTGCATGACCGCCGTTCCAACGCGATCCGCCTGACTGCCGCGGGCAGCACGCTGCTGCGCAAGCTCAAGCGCCAGGTCAGCCAGCACGAAAAGCGCCTGCTGGAAAATTTCAGCGACTCCGAGCGCGCGACCTTCATCGGCCTGCTGCGGAAGGTATTCCCCCAGCATCGCTAAAGCAGGACCACCACCTCGGCGGGCGGCCCCGTTGCGGCCGATAATGATGGACATCCAATCATTTATGTCGTATACTAAAAGCCATTGCCGGACCACGGCCACGGAGTATTGGCGATGAGCGTCAGAGACAAGATAGACCAGTTGTGCGCACGCATGCACGACGCGCCGCAGTACCCGACCCAGGGCGCGGTGCTGTTCGTCGATCTCGAGCGCCGCGCGACCCGCAGCAAGTACCTTCCCGCCGAAATCATGCGCAGCTTCCTCGGCGGCCGCGGCGCCAACATGGTGCTGCTCTACAACCTGCTGGACGAGAACAAGGACGCGCTCGATCCCGAGGTGCCCCTGATCTTCGGCGCCGGCACGCTGACCGGCAACATGCCCTCGGCCACACGCGGCAACTTCACCAGCCGTTCACCCGACAGCTACGCCTTCCTCGATGCCAGCGCCGGAGACTATTTCCCCGCCTTCACCAAGCGCCTCGGCTACGACCATATCGTGCTGTACGGCCTGGCCGCACAATGGACGCTGCTGAAAATCTCGCATGACGCGATCGAGTTCCTCGACGCGACGCCTTACGTCGGCCTCGACAACCTGGATACGGCCGCCGCCATCGAGCGCGACTTCGACTGCACCGAACGCAAGGACATGGCGCTGGCGCGCATCACCAGCGCCGGCGAGAATCTGGTGCTGTGCAGCGGCATCATGGGCGGCATCAAGTCGATCTGGGCGCGCGGCGGCGGCGGCGCCAAGATGGGCGCGCTGCGCCTGAAAGCCATCATGATCCACGGCAAGCCCGCCGAGGCGCCGATGGCGAAGGAACTCAAGGCCCACAACAAGATCGTCGGCAGGAAGATCACCTCGACCTCGGTGATCAAGAACGCGCTGAAGCAGGTCGGCACGCCCTTCCTCTACAAGCCTTCGCGCGTGCTCGGCGCGCTGGGCACGATGAACAACCAGACCACCGCCTGGCACGAGTCGCTCGATGCCGACAATTTCGATCCCTACCGGCCGGCGATGGACGGCTGCTTCAAGTGCCCGGTGCAATGCCGCAACCAGAACGACATGACGCCGGAGGGCAAGGGCGGCTGGGGTTCGGCCGCGCTGATGGGGCTCAAGGGCAATGCCAGCTACGACAAGGCCCAGGCCGACGTCGACCACCACAAACTGCGCACCTATAACGGCATCAAGGGCGACGGAAAGTTCGACAAGTACGACAAGGGCGACGGCCCCGAGTATGTGACCCTCGGCAAGTTCGGCCCGATGATCGGCCTGCGCGAGCCCGAGCAGGTGCTGCGCCTGAACAACATCCTCAACGACCTCGGCCTCGACTCCGCCTCGACCGGCAGCGCGATTTCCTGGGCCATGGAACTCTGGCAGCGCGGCATCATCGACGCCAGCCATACCGGCGGCCTCGACCTGTCCTGGGGCAATTACGAGACGATCGAAAAGCTGCTGTTCATGACCGCGAAGCGCGAAGGCTTCGGCGACACCATCGCCGACTCGGCGCGCGCCGTCGACAAGGGCAAATACCCGCGGGCAGCCCTCGAATACCGCATGGCGGTCAAGGGCCTGTTCCAGTCCGACCCGCACGATGCGCGCATCCTCAAGGCCTTCGCCCTCGGGCTTTCAGTGGCCACGCGCGGCATGGACCATCTGCGCAACCGTGTCACGCTGGAGATCAACGCCCGCGTCAACGACGATGCACCGTTCAAGGCCCAGCTCTATGGCGGCACCGTGGCGCCGCAGCCGAACAGCTACGAGGGCAAGGAAATCGCCGTGCGCCGCTGCGAGAACACCTTCGCCGTCGGCGATTCGGTCGGCATGTGCCGCTTCAACACCAAGCTGTTCAACTCGCCGACGCTGCCCGACTGCGGCGACTTCGCCACCCAGCTCAGCACCATGACCGGCCAGCCGGTGACCGCCGAGGAACTCGACGAAGTCGGGCGCAACATCACCGGGCTCGAACACCTGCTGAATTTCCGCCTCGGCTTGCGTGCGAAAGACGACACCCTGCCCAAACGCTGGTTCGAGGAAAGCATCGACACCGGCCCGTTCAAGGGCGAGAAGATCGACCGCCCGCAATTCGACGCCATGAAGCAGCGCTTCTATGAACTGACCGGCCTCAACGCCGAAGGCGTGCCGCACGCCGACTGGCACGAGCGGCTGGCGCTGGCCGCCACCGGCTTCGCGGTACGGGTCGAATTGCCAAAACCGCTGCCCGGCGCGCCGGAAAAGTCCATCGTCATCGACCAGCCGGTGGCCAACGTCAGCGAACTGCGCAGCGCCCTGCGCCGCTACCTGCCCGAGGCGCGCTCGTCACTCGACGATCCGACCTGGAACGTCACCGTCAATGGCGAGATGCTGCTGTTCGGCGAATCCGGCAAGGCTTTGCACAGCGGCGACCGCGTACAGCTGGTACCGATCATTGCCGGCGGCTAGGCTGCAACAAAAGTCGGCGCCGGTGGTACGGCGAAAAACCACGAAATCGCGCTCGATCAGCGCTCACCGGAATTGCGCGACTGCTTGAGCACTTCACCAAGCGTATGCGCCTGCGGCGCATACGCCTGAAACGCGTAGCCGATTGCGCCCAGCGTCAATGCCGTCACGGCAAACGGCACCAGCGTGCGGCGCACTGCGCTTTCCAGCCAGTGCCGCGTCTGCAGCCCGCGCATGCGACGGTACAAGCTGGCCGAAAGCGCACCATCGACCAGAAGTTCGGCAAATAGCGCCGGCGCCAGATAGACGATGTACAGCGTGGCAAACAGCAGTACCGCAGCGAGTGCGGCTATCAGCAAGACGATTACCAGCGGGACTGCGCCTTCGTCAGCACCGCCGATCACCTCGCCCACCGCTTCACCGACGGAATCGCCGCCGGGCATATTCACCTCGGGCAGGGACGGCGAGGGCAGCGAGTCGTCGAGTTGAAAACTGCCGGATGCCCCGCCTCCGCCGTACTCCCCGCCACCACCGGAAAAATCCGGCGCGTGTTCCAGGCTGATCGATGCGCCGTCGTGGCTGCCGCTCGGCAGCGGGATATCGAAAGACCCGTCCAGATAGTCGTCCGCCTTGGTCCGTAGCCACAGCCAGAGCAGGAACAAGAACGCCAGATAGGCGCAGCCGACAGCCAGCGGATAGCGCGCCAGCATCGACTCGATGCCGCTATGCAGCAGCGCAAAGGATGACGCCAGACCGGCCACGCCGGTGAGCGTGACGAGAAAGAACATCTGCAGGCGCGGAAAGCCTTCACCTTCGAGCTTTCCCATCAGGCGCCGTATTTCGCCGCCGCGGGTGAAGCCGCCCTGACGCAGACCGGTCCTGCGTGCCTCTCTTGATTTGGCTTGCATGCGGTATCCAAATAAATGCGCCCCGGATTTAACGCCATATCCATGCCCATGGCAAGGTCGGCAACCGGCCCGAACTGGCGGCAAACCTGATCGCCTTGCTCTGCACTACCTGCGGGTCGCCGCCAGCGCCGACTCCCGCCATTGAGCCTGCATGGTTCAATCGATTGGTCTATCATGGATTCGCTGACGCAGAACTCAGCCCAACCAATAGTTCATCGGAGATGACCATGGCAAAGAAATCGAAGAACGATAATCCCGTCTACAAGATCGTTGAAGTTGTAGGCTCCAGCCCGACATCCTGGGAAGATGCGGCGCGCGCGGCGGTGGAAGCAGCGGCCAAGACCCTGCGCGACCTGCGCGTGGCGGAGGTTACCAAGCTCGATATGAAGATCGAGAATGGCAAGGTGGCGGCCTATCGGGCGCGCGTTTCAATGTCCTTCAAGTACGAAGACTGACGCCAGGAAGATTCGCTTCGTGGCCTGCAAACGGGGACTGCGGTCCCCGTTTCTTCGTCTGGGCCGACCGTGGCGGGCGAATCCCGGGATGCTGCGCCCCTGTTGCGCGCAGCCTCGCGGTGCGCCGATCAGTTGAGCCCGTCGGCGCCGGACGAGAAATAGCGGGGGTCGTCCGGAACAGTTTCGGTCCCGCTGACGATGCCCTGCCGATCGAAATGCACGCTGAAGGCGTAGTCATACCGGCTGAGCTCGTGGAAATAGCGGTAGTCCCAGACCTGCTCGTCCTTGAGCGCGAAGTAGAGTTCGCGCGCCGGGGCACCCAGCATGCGCCGCACCTCGTCGCGCGTGGTAATCCCGGATCGGATGCGGGCGAAGGATTCGGTGTTCAGCACCTGGCGAATTTCGCGCAAGCGGCCGTCGCTGCCCAAGCGTGCCATGTAAGTCTGCAGGCCTTGCGGTCCACGTGCATATTCCCAGGTAACGCCGCCATCGGCTTCGCGCCAGATCGTGCCGGGTTCGCCCATGAGCGCGCGGACTTCGTCGGCGCCGGCACCGGGACGCAATCCGGCGCCGTCATAGCTGGCGCAGCCAGCGAGTGACAGACAAAGGCCAAGCGCAATCCAGTGCTGTTTCATGATCGTCTTGCTACTGATCGATACCTACGACATCGTCCGGTTCGAATTCATCGGGTATCGTGCCATCGCCGATACCCGTGACCATGGCGGCCAAACTGGCACTCTGTTTGACGAAATACTCTGCGCTGATCGGATCAAAAAAGCGCTGTCCGATGGCAACCTCGCTGAAGTTGATTCGCTGCTGTTTGGGCTTTGGATTCATACCAAGTCAATCGGGAAAAATCTGTTGGGCTAGAATTTTACATCAGCGACCCATTCACTCTGCGCCCGATCCACTACCAGGCGCGACACAAGCACCCATGAAAATCCACCAACTGCCGCAAGGCGCCCGATTCGAGTATGAAGGCGAGGAGTATGTGAAGACAGGGCCGCTCTTCGCCGCCGGCAAAGGCGGGCAACGGCTGATTCCAAAGTATGCGGTACTCAAACCGCTCGGTGAGGTCGCTGAAATCACAAGGAAAGTGGCCGGCGACTCCATATCGCGGACAGCGGTTCTCGCCGGCTTTGCGGCTTTCTATGCAGATTGCAGGGATCTGGTGCCGGAGGACAAACACGCGCTGCTGAATGCAGCACATCAGCGTTTCCTCGGGATATTCGACTAGACGGAGCGTTTGGACTTATCGACTTCGCATGCCTTGAACTCCGCAGCGCGGGTTGGCCATGCTGCTTTGCGGGTAGTCAAGGGCGACGGAAGCTGCGCATGCGCGTAAGATGGCGGCCTTTCTGCAATGGTCGCCTTGAGGCCGTTGCGAAGCCTTTGCCGAGAATCCCCCATGTCCGATGCACTGCTCCCCCTGCTTGCCGCCGCGCTCGATGCGCGCGCTGAATTGCTGCCACGGCTGCATGCCGAGCAGACCGACGCCTACCGCCTGTTCCATGGCAGCGTCGAGGGTCATCCCGGCCTGACCATCGACCGCTATGGCGACCTGCTGCTGGTGCAGTGCTTCCACAGCCCGCTGGCGCCGGAAACCCTGGCGGCGGTAGAAGCCTTCTACACTCCCCTCCTGCCGGGCCTGACGGTGGTCTACAACGATCGCAGCCATGCCAATTCGCGCATCGGCAATCCGCTGCCGGCGGATCGGCTCGAAGCGGCAATGCTGCCGCGCGAGATCCATGAAATGGGCGTCACCTACCGCATCGCCGGGCGCCACGCCGGCCAGGACCCCTGGCTGTTCCTCGACCTGCGCGCGGCGAGGCGGCGGGTGATGCAGGAAGCGGCCGGCAAGTCGCTGCTGAACCTGTTCGCCTATACCTGCGGCGTCGGCATTGCGGCAGCCAAGGCCGGTGCGCGCTTCGTGGTCAACGTCGATTTCGCCGAATCCAGCATTTCCGTCGGCAAGGAAAATGCGCGCCTCAACGAGTTGGCAGTGCGGCCGCGTTTCGTGAACAGCGACGCCTTCGCCGCGATGCGCCAGTATGCCGGCATCGGCCAGCCCGAGCGGGTACGCGGCAAACGCATGCCGCCTTTTCCCAAGCTGGAAGCGCAGCGCTTCGACCTGGTGTTTCTCGATCCGCCGCGTTACGCCAAGAGTCCCTTCGGCGTGGTGGACCTGGTCAATGACTACGCCTCGGTGTTCAAGCCGGCCCTGCTCTGCGTTGCCGAGGACGGCACGCTGATCTGCACCAACAACGTCGCCGACGTCAAGCGCGATGCCTGGCTGGACCAGTTGCAGCGCAGCGCGGCCAAGGCCGGACGGCCGATTCGCGAGACGGAATGGATCATGCCGGAGGCCGACTTCCCCAGCTCCGACGGCCAGCCGCCGCTCAAGATCGCCCTGTTGCGGGTCTGACTCAGGGGCAGTTCGCCATGCACTTGCAGCAGGATGCCGCGGCAACGGTGTTCGACGTCACCGAGGAAGACTTCGACGCGGCGGTGGTGGCGCGCTCGCAGCAAACCCCGGTGCTGGTCGATATCGGCGCCGACTGGTGCGCGCCCTGCCGCGTGCTGGGCCCGCTGCTGGAGCGCCTGGCGCGCGGCTACGGCGGCGCCTTTCTGCTGGCCAACGTGGATGCCGACGAAAACATGCGCATCGCGGGAAGGCACAAGGTGCGCGGCTTTCCGACCGTGATCGCTTACAGCCGCGGCGTCGAAATCGACCGCTTCCACAGCGCGCAGACCGAAGGTTTCCTGCGCAAATTCATCGATGGCGTGATCGAAAGGCACGGCGCCGGCGATTAAGTACGGGCTTTTTGGCCCGAAGTAGGGGATAATGCGCGGTTCTGCGGCCGATTCAGCTTTCCGGCCCGCCTTTCCCTCGAAATTCCCTGCTCCGCGCGGGTACGCCATGACCACCTCCCCAGACATAATCGCCGCCGGGTTCGACACCCTCGGACTTGCCCAACCATTGCTAAAGGCGCTCGCCGACGTCGGCTACGAGACGCCCTCGCCGATCCAGGCGGCCTGCATCCCCGTGCTGCTGGCCGGGCACGACCTGCTCGGCGAGGCCCAGACCGGCACCGGCAAGACCGCCGCCTTCGCCCTGCCGCTGCTGCAGAAGATCGACCTCAAGCGTGCCGTGCCGCAGGCGCTGATCCTGACGCCGACCCGCGAACTGGCGATCCAGGTCGCCGAGGCGCTGCAGAAATACGCCCACCACATGCCCGGCTTCCACGTGCTGCCGATCTACGGCGGACAGAGCATGGTGGTGCAGCTGCGCGCGCTGTCGCGCGGCACCCACGTCATCGTCGGCACGCCCGGTCGCGTCATGGACCACCTCGAGCGCAAGAGCCTGGTGCTCAACAACCTGCAAACGCTGGTGCTCGACGAAGCCGACGAGATGCTGCGCATGGGCTTCATCGACGACGTCAAGTGGATCCTCGAACATACCCCGGCCGAGCGCCAGACCGCGCTGTTCTCGGCCACCATGCCGGACGTGATCCGCCGCGTGGCGCGCGAGCACTTGCGCGAGCCGAAGGAAATCAAGATCCGCTCGGCCACCTCGACCGTGGTCACCACCAGCCAGTCGTATTGCCAGACGCATACCGGGCAAAAGCTCGAAGCGCTGACGCGCATCCTCGAAGTGGAAGACGACTTCGATGCCGCCATCATTTTCGTGCGCACCAAGACCGCCACCGTCGAACTCGCCGACAAGCTGGAAGCGCGCGGCTATTCCGTAGCGGCGTTGAACGGCGACCTGACCCAGGGCCTGCGCGAGCAGGTCATCGAGCGCCTCAAGGCCGGTACCATCGACATCGTGGTCGCCACCGACGTCGCCGCACGCGGCCTCGACGTAGCGCGCATCAGCCACGTCATCAACTACGACGTGCCCTACGACACCGAGGCCTACGTGCACCGCATCGGCCGCACCGGCCGCGCCGGCCGCACCGGCCGCGCCATCCTGTTCCTGGCGCCGCGCGAAATGTACATGCTGAAGCTGATCGAGCGCGCCACCAAGCAGAAGATCACCGCGCTGACCATGCCGACACCGGGCGAGGTGGCCAACCGCCGCGTCGCCCAGTTCACGCAGCAGATCGTGGACATCATCAAGACCGAAAAACTGGATTTCTTCTTCGACGTGGTGCGCCGCATGGAAGGCGAGCAGGACATCGCCGCACGCGAAATCGCTGCCGCACTGGCTTGGCTGGCGACGCGCGAGCGTCCGCTGCAAATGCCGGGCGCCAACGACCACGCTCCGCGCGACGTTGCCGCGACGCCGCCCGCCGTATCGCCAGCGCCGACTTTTGTCCGCGACACCGAACGAAAACCCGCCAGAGCCAGCACCAAACCGCCTGAAAGCCATCCAGACGCCGAACCGCGCCGCGAACGCCCAGTCAGGGAAGGTCGCAGTGACACCCCGGTCAAGCAGCGCAGCTTCGCCGAGGGCGCCACGATGCAGCGCTACCGCATCGAGATCGGCCGCAACCAGGGCGTGCTGCCCAAGGAAATCGTCGGCGCCATCGCCAACGAAGCGGGCATCGCCGGCAAGGACATCGGCCAGATCAACCTGTTCGAAGACTACAGCTCCGTGGAACTGCCGGCCAATCTGTCGGACGACCTGATGGACATCCTGCGCCGCATCCGCGTGCGCCAGTTCGCGCTCAAGACGCGCGTCATGGAAGCCGGCGAGTTCGTCGATACCCGCCCGCCGCGCCGCGCACCGCCCGCCCGCGATGGCAAAAAGCCGGACTGGAAGAAGCCCGACGGCGCCAAGCCGGAATGGAAAACGAAACGGTCGTAGACCGTGAAGTTTCAGAGAAGGCTAACGCCGGTATCATCGGCGTTAAGCGAAGCGGCCGCAGCTAAGAAGCGGGAACGCTAAAGTCCGGAAACCAGGAGCAGTTTCATGGCCATCTACACGCTCGGTGAGCGCCAGCCCAGCCTCGGACGCGATGCCTGGGTCGCCCCCAACGCCACGGTAATCGGCGACGTGCGCCTCGGCGACAACGCCAGCATCTGGTGGAACGCCGTGCTGCGCGGCGACAACGACACGATCACCATCGGCGCCGAGAGCAACATCCAGGACGGCTCGGTGCTGCATGCCGACGCAGGCGTACCACTGACCCTCGGCGCCCGCGTCACGGTTGGCCACCTGGTGATGCTGCATGGCTGCAGCATCGGCGACGAAACCCTGATCGGCATCAAATCGGTGATTCTGAACAAGGCTGTGATCGGCCGCCATTGCATCATCGGGGCGAACTCGCTGATTCCCGAAGGCAAGGTGATCCCCGAGCGATCGCTGGTGATGGGTTCACCGGGCAAAGTGGTACGCCAGTTGAGCGACGAGGAAGTCGCCCGCTTGCAGCTTGCGGCACAAGGCTACGTCGAGAACGCCCGACGCTACCGCGCACTGCTCAGGCAAGACGGCTGAACTACTTCGCTGCGGCGGGCTTTGCCGCCGCCGGCGCCGATGCCGGCGACACCGTCTGCGGCACCTGGACGAAGATCTCGCCCTCCCGGATCATGCCAAGTTCATAGCGGGCGCGCTCTTCGATGGCCTCGGTGCCCGACTTCAGGTCACGCACTTCGGCATCCAGGGCGGCATTGCGCTGTTCGAGCTTCTGCGTGGCCGTGCGCTGCGCCTGCAACTGGCGCTCGTAGTCCCAGACGCGAATCCAGCCGCCCTTGCCCAACCACAACGGATATTGCAGCAGGGCGATGAGGGCGACCAGCACCAGCGTCGGCCATTTCATCGGGAAAGCCGCGCGGCCTACTTCCTCAGGTTGTAGAAGGCGTCGAGCCCCGGGTAAGACACGGTATCGCCGAGGTCTTCCTCGATGCGCAACAACTGGTTGTACTTGGCGATGCGATCCGAACGCGACAGCGAGCCGGTCTTGATCTGCATGGCATTGAGGCCGACGGCGATGTCGGCAATGGTCGAATCCTCGGTTTCGCCGGAACGATGCGAAATTACCGCCGTGTAGCCGGCGCGCTTGGCCATTTCGACGGCGGCGAAGGTTTCGGTCAGGGTGCCGATCTGGTTGATCTTGACCAGGATCGAATTGGCGATGCCCTGCGCGATGCCTTCCTTGAGGATCTTCGGATTGGTGACAAAAACGTCGTCGCCGACGATCTGCACGCGCTTGCCGAGGCGGTCGGTGAGCAGCTTCCAGCCCGGCCAGTCGCCTTCGGCCATGCCGTCCTCGATGCTGATGATCGGATAGCGGTCGGCCAGCGTCGCCAGGTAGTCGGTGAAGGCTTCCGAACTCAGCTCGAGCTTTTCCGAGCCGAGCATGTAACGGCCGTCGCGATAGAACTCGGACGCCGCGCAATCCAGGCCCAGCACCACGTCCTGGCCCGGCGTGTAGCCGGCCGACTCGATGGCACGCAGGATCAGTTCGATGGCTTCGTCGTTGCCGGAAACGTTGGGCGCGAAGCCGCCTTCATCACCCACCGTGGTCGGGTAGCCCTTCTTGTCCACCAGCTTCTTGAGGTTGTGGAACACCTCGGCGCCGCAGCGTAGCGCCTCGCGGAAACTGCCGGCGCCCACCGGCAGGATCATGAATTCCTGGATGTCGAGGTTGTTGTTGGCATGCGCGCCGCCGTTGATGACGTTCATCATCGGCACCGGCATCTGCATCGGACCGGAGCCGCCGAAATAGCGATACAGCGGCAGGCCGGCTTCCTCGGCGGCGGCCTTGGCCACAGCCATCGAAACCGCGAGGATCGCGTTGGCGCCCAGGCGCGACTTGTTTTCGGTGCCGTCGAGTTCGATCAGGGCCATGTCAATGAAAGCCTGTTCCTCGGCGTCGAGGCCGATGATGGCTTCGGAAATCTCGGTGTTGACGTTCTCCACCGCACGCACCACGCCCTTGCCGAGGTAGCGGTCCTTGTCGCCGTCGCGCAGCTCAATGGCTTCGCGCGAGCCGGTACTGGCACCAGAGGGAACCGCGGCACGTCCCATGACGCCGGATTCGAGCAGGACGTCGGCTTCGACGGTGGGATTGCCGCGTGAATCCAGGATTTCGCGGGCGACGACATCAACGATTGCACTCATGATGATTTCCTCAAGTTTGATTCAATAGCCTTCAACCAGGAGCATGTCGAAATCCGACACACCCGCCCGCGCGCTGCGCGCCGCGACATATTCGGGAGAATCGTAAAACTTTCGGGCGGCATCCATGCTCGGGAATTCGACAACCACCAGACGCTGCGGCTGCCATTTGCCCTCAAAGGTTTCGTAGGGCGCGCCGCGCACCAGAAAGCGTGCGCCAAAGGCATCGACGGCAATCTGCGACAGGCGGCGGTATTCCACCATGCGCTCCGGATCGCTGGAACGCGCATCCACCACCATGTATGCCTTCTTGCTCATGTCGTCATGCCCTTGCGCTTGACCAGCGTGTCGAGTTCCATCAACTGCTCCAGCAACGCCGCCATATCACCCAGCGGCCAGGCGTTGGGACCATCCGAGAGCGCCTTGGCTGGATCGGGGTGCGTCTCCATGAACAGGCCGGAGACACCGACCGCGACCGCCGCCCGCGCCAACACCGGCACGAACTCGCGCTGGCCGCCGCTGCGATCGCCCTGCCCGCCCGGCAACTGCACCGAATGCGTGGCATCGAACACCACGGGGCAAGCGGTCTCGCGCATGATCGCCAGGCTGCGCATGTCGGACACCAGGTTGTTGTAGCCGAAGGACGCACCGCGCTCGCAAACCATGATGCTGTCGGCACCGCCATTGGCTTCCTTGGCTTTCAGCACCACCTGCTTCATGTCGCCCGGCGCGAGAAACTGGCCCTTCTTGATATTCACCGGCTTGCCCGAGGCCGCACAGGCCTGGATGAAATCGGTCTGACGGCACAGGAAGGCGGGAGTCTGCAGCACGTCGACCACCGCGGCGACGGCCGCGATTTCGTGTTCCGCATGCACGTCGGTCAGCACCGGCACACCCAACTGCTTTTTCACGTCAGCCAGGATATCCAGACCCTGTTCCATGCCCAGACCGCGATACGACTTGCCTGAACTGCGGTTGGCCTTGTCGTAGGACGACTTGTAGATGAAGTTGATGCCGAACTTGCGGCAGATTTCCCGCAGCTGCCCCGCCGTATCGAAGGCCATCTCGCGCGATTCGATCACACAGGGACCGGCGATCAGGAACAGCGGCTGATCCAGTCCGACCTCGAAACCGCAGAGCTTCATTGTTTCGCCTTCTGTTTCTCCAGCGCCGCCTTGACATAGGCAATGAACAGCGGATGTCCTGTGCGCGGGTTGGAAGTGAATTCGGGGTGGAACTGTACGCCGACGAACCAAGGATGTATTTCCGGCGGCAGCTCCATCATCTCGGGCAGGTCCTCGGTCGGCGTACGCGCCGAAATCACCATGCCGGCAGCTTCGAGCTTCGGCACGTAGGTATTGTTCACCTCGTAGCGGTGACGATGCCTTTCGTTTACCTCGACGCCATAGATCGTCGACGCCAGCGTGCCGGGCTTGATCGGGCAGCGTTGGGCGCCGAGGCGCATGGTGCCGCCGAGATCGGAATTGGTGTCGCGCTTTTCGACGCGACCCTCGCGATCCTGCCACTCGGTGATCAGTGCGACCACCGGATGCGGCGTATCGGCATCGAACTCGGTACTGTTGGCTTGCTCCAGGCCGGCGGCGTGGCGGGCGAACTCGATGGTGGCGAGTTGCATGCCGAGGCAGATGCCCAGGTAGGGCACCTTGTGCTCGCGCGCATAACGAATTGCCGCGATCTTGCCCTCGGTACCGCGCCGGCCGAAGCCGCCCGGAACCAGAACCGCATCCATCGCCGCCAGCACGCCGGGACCGTTCTTTTCGATATCTTCGGAATCGATGTAGTGAATGTTCACCTTGCTGCGGCAGTGGATGCCGGCATGCACCAGCGATTCGGTCAGCGACTTGTAGGATTCGGTGAGATCGACGTACTTGCCGACGAAGGCGATATTGACTTCATGCTGCGGATGCTCGAGGGCGTCGACCAGTTTCTTCCACACCGACAGGTCGGCGGCGCGGGCCAGGATGCCCAGCTTGTGGCAGACGATCTCGTCGATCATCTGGTCGTGCAGCATGCCCGGAATCTTGTAGATGCTGTCGGCATCCAGCGCCGAGATGACCGCCTCGGGCTGGACATTGGTAAACAGCGCGATCTTGCGCTTCTCGTCCTCCGGGATCGGCCGGTCGGCGCGGCACAACAGGATGTCAGGCTGGATGCCGATCTCGCGCAGTTCCTTGACCGAATGCTGGGTCGGCTTGGTCTTGAGTTCACCCGCGGTAGGTATCCAGGGCACCAGCGTCAGGTGGATGTAACAGGCGTTGTTCTTGCCTTCCTGGATGCCCATTTGGCGAATGGCTTCGAGGAAGGGCAGCGATTCGATGTCACCCACCGTGCCGCCCACTTCGACGATCGCAACATCGGCACCTTCGGCGCCGCGCTTGATGTAGATCTTGATCTCATCGGTGATGTGAGGGATGACCTGGACGGTCTTGCCCAGATATTCGCCGCGCCGCTCCTTCTTGATCACCGACTCGTAGATCTGGCCGGTGGTGAAGTTGTTGCGCTTGCCCATCTTGGCGCTGGTGAAGCGCTCGTAATGGCCGAGGTCGAGGTCGGTTTCTGCACCGTCTTCGGTAACGAACACCTCGCCATGCTGAAACGGCGACATGGTGCCGGGATCAACGTTAATGTAGGGATCGAGCTTGAGGTGGGTAACCTTGATGCCGCGCGATTCGAGGATCGCCCCGAGGCTGGCGGCGGCGATGCCCTTGCCCAGACTGGACACGACACCACCCGTAACGAAAACGTATTTGGCCATGGAAATGCTGCTGCGGGAAATTCCAATGATAGCGGAAAATTTCCCTTCGGTTGAAACCCCGCGCCGGATGGGCGATCCGGCGCGGGCGCGACGGCTCAGCCGGGTGCGCTGCCCTTGCCGCCAGTGCCGCGACGACTCAGGCGATCGACCAGCGCCGCCAGATTTCCCAACGAAATCAGATGGGCATAGATCACAGCCAGACTGCCGTTGGCGAACAATTCCTGCACCGTTTCGCGATCCAGCGCGCGCAACTTGGTCTCGTCCACCACGTTGAGTCCGTTGAGGCGGAACTGGCTGCCGTCATTGAGCTGCGCCACCGAATCGGCTTGCCGCAACAGGCCCAGTTCTTCCAGCCGGCGACCCAGCGCTTCCGTCGCCGCGGCGGCCTGATGAAATTCGGTAAGAAACTTGATCGCATGCTCCAGCTGGGCAGTCGGCTTGCCTTCCGCGAACAAGGCCTCACCCTCGCGGCTGTCGAAGCACGGCGAGGCCTCGTCGATGCAGACCAGCAATTCGCCCTGCGCCCCCTTGCCGGGCACGAAGGGATAGCGCCGCACGAAGGCCGGCACATAGCGCGCATCCCATTTGCCGGCAGCATCGACGTAGAGGTTCTCGCTGTCACGCAGACCCAGCAGCGCCGCCGGCAAGGGACCCGCATCGCCCCGGGCGAAGACAATCGGATATTCCCGCGCACACTCGAAGAACTCTCCGGCCAGCAATGGCACGGAGTTGGTCCTGGCGGCATAGGCAAAACTGCTTGCCGGACGCACCTTGAGCGCCGCATGCGCCTGGTCGCTGAGCGCCACGACGCGCTCGTAGAAGATCATTTCGGACATCTCATTAGCATTTGGGTTGGGAGGCGATCAGGCTATCACATTGTGTTGCGGATGCCGCTTCGACGGCGGATAAGCCTTAAAGTCCGGGTGCGCAACGCGTATAATTTGCAACTTTCGCCCCCCACGCAGGAACAGTCATGGAAGCCGAACGCATCAACGCCGTCGCCAACCGTATCGCCGACCTTTCCGGTCGTGGCGAGCAACTGCGGAGGTATCTTTGACTACGATGGAAAAGCGGAAAAACTCGCGGAACTGAACCAGGTTCTGGAAGACCCGAAACTCTGGGACGACGCCGAGCGCGCCCAGACGCTCGGCCGCGAAAAGAAATCCCTCGAAGCCGTAGTCGGCACGCTGTCCGGCGTCAGTTCAGGCCTTGCCGAGGCCCGGGAACTGTTCGAACTGGCCCGTGACGAAGACGACGAAGCAACGATGGCGGCCGTGGAAGCCGACCTCGACGCAGCCGAAAAGCTGGTGGCGGATCTCGAATTCCGCCGCATGTTCAACAATCCGGCCGACCCCAACAACTGCTTCATCGACATCCAGGCCGGCGCCGGCGGCACGGAAGCCTGCGACTGGGCCTCGATGCTGCTGCGCCAGTATTTGAAGTATTGCGAACGCAAGGGCTTCAAGACCGAACTGCTGGAACAGACCGACGGCGACGTAGCCGGCATCCGCAGCGCCTCGATCAAGGTCGAGGGCGACTACGCCTACGGCTTCCTGCGCACCGAAACCGGCGTGCATCGGCTGGTGCGCAAGTCGCCCTTCGATTCCTCGGGCGGACGCCACACCAGCTTCGCCAGCCTTTACGTGTATCCCGAGATCGACGATTCGATCGAGGTCGAGATCAACCCCGCCGACCTGCGCACCGATACCTTCCGCGCCTCCGGCGCTGGCGGTCAGCACATCAACAAGACCGACTCGGCGATCCGCATCACCCACGTTCCCACCGGCATCGTCGTGCAGTGCCAGAGCGACCGCTCGCAGCACCGCAACCGCGCCGAGGCGATGGCCATGCTGAAGTCGCGGCTCTACGAACTCGAACTGCGCAAGCGCCAGGCCGAGGCCGACAAGCTCGAAGCCGGCAAGACCGACGTCGGCTGGGGCCACCAGATCCGCAGCTACGTGCTGGACAATTCCCGCATCAAGGATCTGCGCACCAATGTCGAAATCTCCGCCACGCAAAAGGTGCTCGACGGCGATCTCGACCAGTTCATCGAAGCCAGCCTGAAGCAGGGCGTCTGATCCACAATCCATCTCCGCCATCGGACCACCATCATGAGCGACCAGCCACAACAACCCGCCGACGAAAACCGCCTGATCGCCGAGCGCCGCGAAAAGCTCGCGCAATGGCGCGCCACCGGCAAGGCTTTCCCCAACGATTTCTCGCGGGAGAATCTTGCCGGCAAGCTCGACGAGCTCTACAGCGCGAAAACCCGCGAAGAGCTGGAAGCGACACCGATCGGGGTCAAGGTCGCCGGCCGTATCATGCTCAAGCGCGTGATGGGCAAGGCCAGTTTCGCCAGCATTCAGGACGTGTCGGGCCGCATCCAGATTTTCATCAGCAACGACGGCACCGGCGAGGCGGCGCACAAGGAATTCAAGGGCTGGGACCTGGGCGACATCGTCGGCTGCGAAGGCACGCTGTTCAAGACCAAAACCAATGAGCTGACCGTGCAGTGCAGCAGCATCCGCCTGCTGACCAAGTCGCTGCGCCCCCTGCCCGAGAAGTTTCACGGCCTGACCGACGTCGAGCAGAAATATCGCAGCCGCGAACTCGACCTGATCACCAACGAGCAGACGCGCTTCACTTTCGTCGCCCGCAGCCGGATGATCCAGTCGATCCGCAATTACATGATGCACCACGGCTTCCTCGAAGTCGAAACGCCGATGATGCATCCCATCCCCGGCGGCGCCGCGGCCAAGCCCTTCACCACCCACCACAACGCGCTGGACATGGAACTGTTCCTGCGCATCGCGCCGGAACTCTATCTGAAGCGCCTGGTGGTGGGCGGCTTCGAGAAGGTGTTCGAGGTCAACCGCAATTTCCGCAACGAAGGCCTCAGCCCGCGCCACAACCCCGAATTCACCATGATGGAGTTCTACGAGGCCTATACCGACTACCGGCGGCTGATGGATTTCACCGAGGGCCTGTTGCGCCATTCGGCGCGCGAGGCGCTGGGCACCGAGGTGTTCGAATACCAGGGACGCCAGCTCGATCTTTCCAAACCTTTCGCCCGCCTGACCATCGTCGGCGCGATTCACCACTACCACCCCGGCTACAGCTTCGAGCAACTCAACGACATCGACTGGCTGCGGCAAAAGCTCGCCGATCTCAGGGTCGACATGAAATCCCCGCACATGGCGCGTGCCGGCCTGGGCAGCCTGCAACTGGCGCTGTTCGAGGAGACCACGGAAGCCGAGTTGTGGGATCCGACCTACATCATCGATTACCCGGCCGAAGTCTCGCCGCTGGCCCGCAGCAGCGACAGCAACCCGGACATCACCGAGCGTTTCGAACTGTTCATCGTCGGCCGCGAAATCGCCAACGGCTTCTCCGAGCTCAATGATTCCGAAGACCAGGCGGCGCGCTTCATGCAGCAGGCCAAGGCCAAGGAGGCCGGCGACGAGGAAGCCATGTACTACGATGCCGATTACATCCGCGCCCTCGAATACGGCCTGCCGCCGACCGGCGGTTGCGGCATCGGCATCGACCGCCTGGTCATGCTGCTGACCAACTCCGCCTCGATCCGCGACGTCATACTCTTCCCGCAGATGCGTCCGGAATGATCCACCCGCCGCTGGTTCCCGCCGAACCGGCGGCAGCCGGCGACGGCACGCCGTATTCGGCGCTCTACGACGACGTCTATCACACCGCGCATGGCGCGCTGGCCCAGGCCCGCCACGTCTTCCTCGCCGGCAACGACCTGCCGGCACGCTGGAAGGACGTCGAGCGCTTTGTCATACTGGAAACCGGCTTCGGCCTCGGCCTGAATTTTCTCGCCACCTGGCAGGCATGGCGCGAGTCGGGCGCCGCGGGCCGGCTGCATTTCGTCTCGGTCGAGAAGCACCCCTTCCGCCGCGACGATCTCGCCGGCTTGCTGGCCGCCTATCCAGAATTGAAGTCTCTGGCCGACCAGCTGCTGCGACAGTGGCCGCCGCTGACACCGGGTTTTCATCGCCTGCACTTCGACGCCGGACGAGTCACGCTGACCCTGTTGCTGGGCGACGCGCAGGCCTTGCTACCGCAACTCGTGGCCGCCGTCGACGCGGTATTTCTCGACGGCTTTGCCCCGGCCAAGAATCCCGATCTATGGTCGCCCGCACTGCTCGCGGCCGTAACCCGCCTCTGCCGCGATCAGGCGACGCTGGCCACCTGGAGCGTTGCCGGGGAATTGCGCCAGGCGCTGGAAAGCCTCGGTTGGCGCCTGGAACGCCGCCTTGGTTTCGCCACCAAGCGCGAAATGCTGGCCGGCATGCGCATCGGCGCCGTCTCGCCAGCGCCGACTGTTGACCCGGGTTCCATGGCCGAAGAACGCCGCGCCATCGTCATCGGCGCGGGTCTTGCCGGTACCGCGATCAGCGAGCGCCTGGCGGCGCGCGGCTGGCAAGTCGAACTTTTCGAGCGCCATGCGCAGCCCGCACAGGAAGCCTCAGGCAACCCCTCCGGCATACTGCTGCCGCACCTGGCGAAGGACGATGCGCTGGCGGCGCGTCTGTCGCGTGCCTGCTACCTGTATGCGCTGCGCCGCCTGCATGAACTTGCCGCAGTGCGCTGGTCGCCTTGCGGCGTGCTGCAAGTGGCGCGCGACAGCGCCCACGAGGACTTGCAACGGCGCACGGTGGAAGAGCTCGAGCTGCCTGCGGAATTCGCGGATTATCTCGACCACAGCGCCGCCGTTGCCCTTGTCGGCCGGGACGTGGTTCATGGCGGCTGGTGGTTCCCCGGCGGCGGCTGGGTCAGCCCGGGCAGTTTTTGCAGCACATTGTTGGCCGCCGGTGACGCGCTCATCCATACGCATTTCGCGACGGAGATCGCCGAGCTGCGGCAGACTGCCGACGGCTGGCAGGCATTGGCTGCCGACGGCTGTCTGCTCGCCGCAGCGCCGCACCTCGTTCTCGCCAACGCCCATGCCGCCAACCGACTCCTGGCGCAAACCCTGCCGTTGACGCCGATCCGCGGCCAAATCAGCTATCTGCCCGATCGCTGGCGCAAGGCCTTGTCCGGTCTGCATCACGTAGTCTGCCGCACCGGCTACGTCACGCCGCCGCAAGCCGGTATCGTCTGTTTCGGCGCCAGTTTCGACAGCGGTGACAGCGATTTGAGAATTCGCGCCGCGGACCATGCCGGCAACCTGCAACGCCTGGACGAGCTGCTGCCGGAAGCCACGCAAGGAATCGATCCGGCCCAGCTCGATGGCCGCGTCGGCCTGCGCAGCGCGGCCCCCGACCGCCTGCCGCTGATCGGCACCCTGCCCGACACGAAGGCAATTGCCGGCCGCGCGCTTACGCTGGAAACGCTACCGCGCCTGACGGGCTTGCATGCGCTGCTCGGACTCTCCGCGCGCGGCATGGTCTGGGCGCCGCTGGCCGCCGAACTGCTCGCCAGCCAACTCGACGGCGAACCGCTGCCGGTCGAGCGCGATCTGGTCCGTGCGGTCGATCCCGCCCGCTTCCATCTGCGCACCCTGCGCCGCGGCAAGACAGGTTTGTAACAGATGTAACAGTTGATTGCGCCCGTCCCCGCCCTGCCCGGCGGGACGTTAATGTGCTGACACGCAACGCACACAAGGAGCGCATCATGGAAGCAACACAAGTCAATCCGTCGCAGTCTGCAATTTCGCGCACCCACCCGCTGCTGCTGGTAGCCGCCGCCTCGGTAAGCCTGTTCAGTCTGGCCGGCGTCGGCGTGCTGGCCGGCTGGTTGCCCGGCCCCGATGCGAAAGCTGCCGCACCGGCGCAACTGACTTTGGCGCCTGCGGCTGCGCCAATCTCGGTCCAGCAGCACGTCAGCGTTCCAGAGGAAAAGGCCAAGCCGACTGCGCAATCGAGCGAGCGGGCGCCTGTCCGCGTTCGTCGCACCGCACCGGCACCGGTGAGCATGAGTCCGGCGGTCGCCGTGTCGCCAGCGCCGACTTATCCCGTTGCGGCCCACGAACCGACCTACCGGGTCGCGACCCCGCCGCCCGCGATATGCAGCGAATGCGGCGTAGTCGAGTCAGTGCGTGAAGTCGTTCTCGAGCCCAAGGGCAGCGGCGGCGGCGCGGTCGCCGGCGGCCTGCTCGGCGGCATCATCGCCAATCAGATCGGCAAGGGCACCACGCGCGACATCGCCACGGTGCTCGGCGCCGTGGGCGGCGCCTATGCCGGCAACCATATCGAAAAGTCGGTCAAGGAAAGCAAACGCTACGATGTCCTGGTGCGCTTCGAAGACGGCAGCACGCGAACCTTCAGCAGCGAATCAGCACCAGCCTGGCAAAGCGGCGACCGCGTCAGACTTCAGAATGGCTTGCTGACCATGGGCGGCGGCAGGTCGAACGGCAACCCGGGAACGATCTGATCCCGGGCGCCAACCGCATCCACCGGCATGGGACCCTGCATCTGGCTGGCGATGCGCCGCGCCGATTCACGCAGCTCCTCGGTCCAGGCCGGTTCATCAGGCAACGCAGGGCGCAAGCCTTCCAGCTGGTCACTGACCTCGCGGCCATCCCAACCGGCCGCTGCCAACATTTTCATGGCGATCGCTTCGGCCTCGCGTACTTGCAACGGACGATCGCTGGCGCGCAGTGCGCGCGAACCCGCGAAGGATGCGGCCGAAGCGACGGCCGTCGTTGCCACCGCAGAACTCGCGGCGGTCGTTGCCGCGGCGGTGGTCGCGGCGCCGCCGGAAAACAGCGCGCCAATATTCAGCACAGGAAACAGTATCTGCGCCGCCACCGCCACCAGGATGCTGGTGGTCACGTTCTCATCGTGATGGCCGCCGATAACATGGCTCATTTCCCGCGCCAGGACGAACGCCAGTGCGGCATCGTCGAGTTCCAGCCGCCTTACGCCGCGATAAATCACCACTGTCCCCGCGGCACTGGATGCCGCGCCAGGATTTGCCTTGTCGGCGACGACGAACTCGAAGCGCGGGAAGCGCAAATTCAGATCGGGATGCTGGCGAAAAGCAGTGTCGGCGAGACGTCGTCCCAAGGCAAGAATTCGCTGATCGAACGCCCGGTCTGCAACGCATTCCGCTTCGCGGCATGACGGTGCATCCGCAGCGGTGACCAACTGCAGGTGCATATCGAACTCGGAATAGACCGCGCTGAAGCCCTGCAGTGGCGCTGGCGCCACCAACTGCGTACGCCCCCCGGGGGAGGTGGCGCAGGCCGCAAGAAAAAACACCGAAAGCAGGCAGCACAGAAAGCGTGGCATCGAATCTGACCCGCTCTTGCTCGGAATCGGATAATTCCCGATTTGCTTCAGGCCGGCAATACCGCATCCAGACGCGCCAGCACGCGTTCGCGTCCCAGCACCTCCAGCACCGCGTCGATCGAAGGCGATTGCGGCAATCCCAGCAGCGCCACTCGCAAGGGAATCGCCAATTGCGGCATCTTCAGCCCCGACTCGGCCGCAGTCTCCTTGACGGCCTTGCCCAGATCGGCCGCATTCCATGCGCAGGCAGAGAGTCTCAGGCGCAAGGCGCCAAGTCCGCCAAGTGCGCCCTCGGTGAAATGCTGCGCGCGCATCTCGGATGACGGATTGGGGGGTATAAAAAAGGGATGCATGGCATCGGCCAGTTCATTCAGGTTGCCGACGCGATCACGGTAAAGTAAGGCCACACCAGCCGCATCCGGGCCACCGGCAACCGCCACGCCCTGCCGGGCCAGGCGGCGTGTCGCCTCGTCGGCCAGCCGCTGCGGATCTGCCAGCTTGAGGTAATGGGCATTGAGCCAGTTCAGCTTCTCGGTATTGAACTGCGCGGCGGACGCCGTGATGTGGTCCAAGTCAAACCATTGCACGAACTGCTCCATGGCGAACACCTCTTCATCGCCATGCGACCAGCCGAGGCGTGCCAGGTAATTCAGCACCGCCTCCGGCAGGTAGCCGTCCTCTTCGTACTGCATCACCGATACCGCGCCATGACGCTTGGACAGTTTCTGACCGTCGTCGCCGAGGATCATCGACAAATGCGCGTACTGCGGCACCGGGGCGCCCAGCGCCTGCAGCAGATTGATCTGGCGCGGCGTGTTGTTCACATGGTCGTCGCCGCGAATCACATGCGTGATGTTCATGTCGCGATCATCGACCACGACGCAGAAATTGTAGGTCGGCGTGCCATCGGCGCGGGCGATGATGAAGTCATCGAGCTCGCTGTTGGCAAATTCGATGCGCCCCTTGACCTGATCCTGCCATGCCACCACGCCTTCGGTCGGGTTGCGGAAGCGTACTACCGGCGATACACCGGCGGGCGGCGGCGGCAGTACCTTGCCCGCTTCGGGACGCCAGCGCCCATCATAGCGTGGCTTTTCCTTGCGCGCCTCCTGCTCGGCGCGCAAGGCATCCAGTTCCTCTTTCGAGGTATAGCAGTGATAAGCAGTGCCAGCTGCCAGCATCTCGCCTATCACCTGGCGATAACGATCCATGCGCTGCATCTGATAGAACGGGCCTTCATCGTGCGCCAGTCCCAGCCACTGCATGCCGTCGATGATGGCCTGCACCGCCTCCGGCGTGGAGCGCGCCACATCGGTATCCTCGATGCGCAGGATGAATGCGCCGCCATGGCGACGGGCATAGGCCCAGGAAAACAGCGCCGTGCGAGCGCCGCCGATATGCAGGAAACCGGTGGGACTGGGGGCAAAGCGGGTGCGAACCGTCATCGAATTTCAACGCTCGGATAAAGGTCTGGATTCTACGCCACGCGGCCAAGCCGATTGACCGTGACCATGGCTTTGTGGTTAAATTCGCCCCTCTTTCGCGGGCGGTTAACTCAGCGGTAGAGTGCCACCTTCACACGGTGGAAGCCACTGGTTCGATCCCAGTACCGCCCACCATTACATTTGCATAAGAGCTAGCCAGTTGTCGATCGGCTTTGCATCGCCGGAAACCCAATTGGGACGGCGATTGGGGCAGGAAGGCCCATCGCATTCCTGCAGGAGCGCATTCATTGCAGTCAGGCAAATGAGCGGCAAACACCCCGACCCAGGCTTCCGGCGGAGAATCTACGCCAGCCCAATGGAGTTCGGCCGCGACTTGCGGCGCGTGCTAAGGAACTTTCGCACCGTTATTGCGCTGTCATCGAAGTCCGGAATCTCCGCCGGCTTTCGCGAGCGGATCATGCTTACGGTTACCGGCGTCAATCGCTGCCGTCATTGTGCATACGGCCATGAATTCCTGGCGCAGAAAGCCGGAATCACGAAAGCGGAAATCGCCGGACTGCTGACACAGGATCTGGCGAATTCCCCGGAGCGTGAGATCCCTGCCCTGCTCTTTGCGATTCACTGGGTCGAAGCTGGCGGCCTCCCAACCGAAGATGCCCGCTCCGCTCTGGAAGCAGGATACGGCATTGACCTCGCCCAGCAAATCGAAGTAGCGACCTTGCTGATCAACATCGGAAACCTGATCGGCAACACCTTCGACTATTTGCTCAGCCGGATAACACGCGGACGCTTCGGACTACTGCTCGGCGAACGTTGAAACACTGTCCGGCTAACCGCCGCTCCTTGATTTCAGGTGATGTCCGAGATGGCGGTCGGTCTTGATGCTGTGGTTGATGGTCCAGTCCATAAGTAGCAGCTTGATGCGGAATGCCAGGTAGACAGGGTTTTCCGACTCGGAGCCGATTTCCTCGCTCAGGCGCCGGAGATTGTCCTGGAAACGCCTGTGCTGGTGCGAGTGCTCGGCCGCGAATGCATAGCGCGACTCCTGCATCAGCGTCTCTTCCCTTGCAAACTGTTGTCGCGCGTCTTGCTCGATACGAGCCAGGACAGGCGCCGTGTCGCCGCCCCGTCCCTCGCGCACGGCCAATGCCAGGACATTGAGCTGGCTCAGCAAAATCCGGTGCTGGCTGTCGATATCGGCCACTCCGCAACTGTATTCCGCGCTCCAGGTCTGGGTCAGCTCGTTTTCCTCGATCCCTTCAGCATGACCATTGCGCAAGTACTCGTCGCAACGATCCAGGTACAGGCGCGCCGGCGCATCGTCGGGAACTTCATCAAGGCATCGCACGAGCCGCGTGCGGGCGCGAAAGATGTCTCCGACAAAGTAGAAGGCCAGCGCTTCCTCGAACCGCTTGCGCGTGCGCAGCTTTGCAGCACGCATCAAAGGTGGATCGGCATCAAACACTTCGTAGACGGACTGCGCCTCCTGCTTGCCCTTGACCCGGTTACGCACCAGAAAGCGGATGGCATAGCGGCTCGGATCTTCCAGGCCGTGCAAGGTGTGCTCGCTGATGAGAAGCGGAACTCCATAAACCTTCGACATGGACTCGATGCGCGAGGCGAGATTCACTGCATCGCTGATCACCGTGCCTTCCATCCTGCCGATACCGCCAACAGTCCCTAGCATGACGATGCCGGTATTGATGCCGATGCCGATGCGGATTGGCCGATAACCTGCCCGAGTGCGTCCCTTGTTATAGTTTTCCAGGCGATCGAGCATCGCCAGCGCACCCTTCACGGCGTCATCCGTGCCTTCCGGGAACAGCGCCATGATGGCATCACCGATGTACTTGTCGATCAGTCCCCGAAACGGGACGATCATCGGTTCCATCTGCGACAGGTAGGAATTCATGAAATCGAAGTTTTCCTGCGGCGTCATCGTCTCCGAAAGGCCGGTGAAGTCGCGAATATCCGCGAACAGGATGGTCATCTTGCGTTCAGTCTGCATACCAAGACGAACATCTCGCACATTGTCTATGGACAGCAGGTGGAGCAATTCACCGGGCACGAAACGGCCAAAGGCCTTTTCGGTGTCGGCCAGTTGCTCGCGAACACCGGCGAGTTCGACCTGAAGCCGTGCCACCTCCGCCTCCAGTGAAACAAGCTGCGCGTCAGGGAGTGATTGCTCGTTCAAGCGAATGACGTTTCGAATAGTTGGATCAAATCGTAGGCGGACATCGTCCGCCAAACGTGTGCTCGCCGCCTCGATGACCGGGCCGCCCCGGCGCCCGGCAGAAGGCGCGTGCCCCTAGTGTAGCTTGTAGCGAAAGTTCAGGCGTACCTCGCCTGCCGGACTATCCGACCAGATGCAAGCGGTCGGCGCCGTCTGCCTCGGGAAACAGGGATCCCGTTTTTTGATTTTCCGCCAGCAGTTTGGCAAACTCCTCGGCGTTGACCCCCTGTGAAAAGCGATATCCCTGCAGTACGTCACAGCGGGCGCGACGCAGGAAACTCACCTGACCGGCAGATTCGACGCCTGCAGCAACAACCTTCAGATTCAGAGCGTGGCCCGTGGCGATGATGGTTCGAGTTATGGCAACCGCCTCAACGTCGTTGGGCGTATCCTGGATAAACGAACGGTCAATCTTGAGAGTGTCGATGGGGAAGCGGTTGAGGTAACTCAGGCTGGAATATCCCGTGCCGAAGTTGTCCATCGACAGCTTGATGCCCAAGTCACTGAACCGATGCAGCAGCGTCAAACCGGCGGGCGCATCGCGCATCAGCGTACCCTCGGAGATTTCCAAGTGGAGATGGTGCGCGTCGAAGGTCAGTTCCTTCATGACGGCATCGACCTTTTCCACCGCCCTTTCGTCCGCGATCTGCGCGGCACAATAGTTAACCGCGACGAAAAGTTCGCTGTCGAATTCCTTGCGCCACGCCGCATTGTCAGCCAGCGCGGTGCGCAGCACCCAGTCACCCACCTGAACCGCAAGCCCGGCATCTTCCAGCATGGGAACAAAAAACTCCGGGCTGACATAGCCCGCTTCGGGCCTGAACCAGCGCAACAGGGCTTCCGCTCCGATGATGCGCCCGGTTTCGCTGGACACCATGGGTTGATAAAAAACCCTCAGTTCATCACGCTCGATTGCCCGGTGCAGTCGCTCCCTCATGCGAATCTGATCGGACAACTTCTCGTTGGACTGCGGAAAGCGGTAGGTATTGCCGCCGGCTTCGGCGGCCAGGTACATCGCGGCATCCGCACTTTTTGTAAGTGCCTCGGCATCTTCCCCGTCTTTCGGATAGACACTGATGCCGACGCTGGCGGTGATGTACAACTCAGTGTTCCCTATATATAAGGCGCGCCCGATTTCCCGCTGAATGCGGTTGGCCGCCGCCGCCGCGTCGTCCGTTGACAAAATATCGGACAGCACGATCGCGAACTCGTCGCCGCCCAGCCGCGCCACGCAATTGCCGGTATCGACCGATGCCAGAAGCCGCGAGGAAATCTCCTGCAACAGCATGTCGCCGGCGCTGTGCCCGACCGATTTGTTGATTTGATCGAAGTGATCAAGGTCGATCAGCATCAGCGCCATGAAGCGCTTGGTGCGCCCGGCCGCTATGATCGATTGCTCAAGCCGATCGCTGAACAGAATGCGATTGGGCAACGACGTAAGGGCGTCGTAATGCGCGAGGAACTGCATCCGCTTCTTGATGGTCTTGTGCACGGTGATTTCAGAGAAAACCGCCACGTAATTGACTATTTCGCCGGCGTCATTCTTGACCGCACTCAGGTTCATCCATTCGACGATGACTTCGCCATCCTTTCGCCGGTTGCGAATCTCGCCGTGCCATTCGCCGCGGTTCATCAGCGAGCGCCACATGTTGTTGTAGAAGGCCTTGTCCTGCTGGCCTGAATTCAGAATGCTGGGGGTGTTGCCGGTGACTTCCTCGGCGGTATACCCGGTGATCTCGGAAAACCGCCGATTGACCATCAGGATCTTGTTGTCGCGGTCGGTGATCATGACTCCTTCGGCACTATTCTCGAAGACATGAGCGGCCAGTTCCAGCTTGCGTTCCGCGATCTGCCTCGCCCGTTCCTGTTCCAGCGAATCGAGTGCATGCGAAAGATTCTCGGCCAGATTTGCAAGCAACCTCTGTTCCTCGGTATCCGCCAAATCTTCGGTGAGGCCAACGATGCAGATTCCACCTGCAATTCTGCCTGCCACGCGCAAAGGCAGATGGGCCAGCCCGTGCGATTCGAAGCCCGACGGACTATCTGCCAATGACCTGTCGCATTCCTCAAGCGATGTGAAGAAGGTGCTCTGTCCTGATTCAAATTGAAGCTTGTTGTCTGAGCCACTACTACCGTCGGTGCGCAATGCATCGGTTATGGAAGCCGCCAGTTCGGCATGCTCGCCAACCACGACCATCGACGGCAGTTCTTCGCTGTTCGAATACACCCATGCCAGCGGGAAGCCGCCAACCTTGTGGAGAATATCAACGGCTTCCTGTATCAGGGCCGGACTCTCCCTGGTTCGCAATATGGCTTCGTTGGCCTCGCTGACAACTGCCAGAGTCCGGTTCAGGCGCAAAACATGACGCTGCGCTGCCTTTTGCCCGGTAACATCGAGCAGGGTGCCGACAATTCCACCCACTTCGGAGTGCGTCGTGGAGAAGACCGCCTTGAAGAACACGACGTCCTTTTCCACACCATCGGCGCACCTGACGCGGGCCTCATAGGTTTGCCTGCCCCGGCTTGCCAGCAGTTCCCTATCGGCCTTGTCGTAGATCTCGGCCAACTCGGGCGGAGCGATGTCATAGACCGTCTTGCCGATCATGGCTTCGCCGGTGGTGCCGTAGAAGTCTTCAAAGGCCTTGTTAACTCCTATGTAGCAAAGATTGGCATCCTTGAAAAAAACCGGTGTCGGAATGGCGGCGAGCAGTTGTTCGACAAAATTGAGGTTTTCGGTCAGCGCCTCGTCAAGGTGCTTGTGAGCCGTTATGTCTTCGCCGATTTCCAGGATGTGGGTTGGGTTTCCTTCCGTATCGAAAAGCGCGACCTTCTTGAGGTTTACCCAGTGGGCGCCCCCGCCCGGGATCTCGATAAACTGCTCGGGGATTTCTACAAGATTCCGTTCCTTGATCGCAGTCAGGTCCGTTTCAGCATCGCGCTGCGCCTGCTCGCCGTCAAACAGCCCATTGCTCGAAAGCCCAAGCAGTTGTGCCTTTGACTGCCCAAACATCGACTCCCCGGACCGATTTACGCGCACCACTTTCATATCGGAAGCGCGCTTGAGAACGATCATGTTAGGGATGTGTTCAAAGATCGAGTCCAGCAATGCGTGCGAGTCTTGCAGCAGACTCTCTGTCTGCTTCCGGCGCTCGACCTCCGACTTCAGCGCCTCTTTATCCAGGGCCAACTGCAATGTCCGTAGCGCCACCTGTTCGCTCATTTCCGCGGAACGGCGAAACAAGAGATAGGTCAAAAGACTGACCAGAAGTCCCCCAGCAAGCAACAGCACCAGCTCGGTAAGCGCGATCGGCGGGGCATTCCAGCTGGCAGGCAGACTCTCCCGCAAGTGGATTCTGTCTCCCTGCGGCAGGCGAATCGACTGTTCAATGGGGTTGTCACGCAAGCTGCCGCCGACGGTGAGGAGGCGTTTGCTTGTCTTTGTCGCGGCATGAAAATAGTCGAGACTGATGGAATAGCCTTGTCCTGCCAATTCATCGAGTTTCAGGGTTCTGGAAAGGTCGGCAAGTCTGATTGTGGCCGCCGCACGTCCCCAGGTCTGCAATTGCCCCTGCCCACGATCCACCTGCACCACCTGTGTCGCCACAAGGGATTCCACATCGATTGAAACAACCGGAGGTCCTTGGATGCGAAGAATTCCCTGTGCATTCGCAAACGGTGGCTGCTTGATGGCCACCGAGTGAGCGACCTGTAAGGAACCCATGCCAGCCCCATGCCGATCGAAATGGAGGCCGGGTTTCCCTTCTGGCGCTATTTCCAAGCTGCTAATAATTTCGTGAGCCTGAAAAATTCGCGATGCCGAGACGTCCCAGTGCCCTTGCACGCCCCCTGTAGCAAGCAGGGCCGGAGCAAGCATACCCTGCCTTACCAGACTCTCCAGCAAAGCTGCCCGAATACCCAGGTCACGGCCAGCATCCTGAGTTCGCGCTCCAAGCCCATGATGATCCCGTGTGTAATAGCTCCCCACAGGAATCACAAAAAGAATTCCGGCCAGTACCGCCAAGACCTGCGCACCGAGTCTGCCGGCGGCAAGTCTTCGAATGGTCCTTATCAAGTTTGGCAATGAAATTCCAGAATATGAGAAAAAAACTGCAATGGATGAAACAAAGTAATTAAAGGGCAGGCGAATGAACGTCAAGCACACAACACCTGCCAAGGCATTGCCTGACGCGTTTACAGTGCTTCAAGCAAAATTGACGCCTAAAGTAAAAAAGGGGCGTTGTCGCCCCTTTTCATCTTGAACCTGTGGAGGGTATTAGCCCTTCTTGGCCCAAGCCACGCAGTAGCCCTTCGGAGATACTTCGGTGTCGCCCGGGAATATCTTGCAGCCACCCATATCCGTGGCGGACTTGCCCGGAACGAACTGTACGCAGTTAGAACAGTTCTTTTCGCCCTCGGGCGAGTCCTTGTACTTCATCGCCGAGCGCATAGCGTCGTTTTTCGCGGCGAGTGCGACCACGGGAATCATTGCCAAAGCGGCACCGCCCAGCTTGAGCATGTTGCGACGAGACTGATCCATTGTCTGATTTCTCCAGTAAAAGTCCTCCAGTTATTGGAGGCTGACCACAACTGTAGCAAAAATCATGTCAGGTCTTAATCCCTATCCTAAACAATGATTTCGCCAGCAGGCAAACGGCCTTGCAGGGTCATATTGCGCCCGCATCGGAATCAAATGCTATATTTTTAGATAGCTATTATTAAAATATGGACTATTTAAGCAATTCATCGTGGCGAACCGTGTGGATGCGAGCGAGGCCAGGCTTGTCAATCTGCACCAACAAACTGCCGCTATTCACCCCGATCCCGATGAAGAACGGTAACGATGAGCTGATTGCGGGAATCGTAGGCAGTAAGCAATGCAACATTTGGCCTTCCCCTGACCGCAGTCGCAAGGATTGCGTAGAGGTACATCTGATCATCATCGTCACCCGCGCCGATGAAAATGCGAATTGGCAAATGCGCATACTTCGGATGCGCACAGATCCTGCCAATATCCGTCACCAGTTTCTCGAGACTGAGGTGCCGGCCTTTCAGGCTATCAAGGCTGATGCTTATATTGATTTCGTCATAATGCTCCAGTCCGTCCCGATGGCGGCGCAGGCCATGACTGAAGCCATCGAGGGTTATAACGTCCGAGAGGCGCTCACGAATATCGTCCTGCGCCATGGTCATGTCCGGACCATGCGGCTTGCTTGGCGTGCAGGCAGACAGGGCTGTCAGGACGCATACCATGGTTGCAATCGGTCGTAGTCTGTCCATTGTCATCCGGGCAAGTCTGGCAATTTGAAAAGTTTGTTCAACAAGGACTGTCGAAACAGACCTGACGAAACACAGGTACGGCAATCCCCCCGCTCTAGTTACCTCAACCCGTCTCTACCTGAGCGATGCTCCCTGGGGAACGCTGTGGCATCTTTCACATGAAAAAAACGTAATGAAGGCGACACGATCATGGCACATGCCGCAATATCGGCCGCGAAAAATCTCGCCCATGGAGACCGGATTTGCTCCCGTTTTGGCAATAAACGGTACCGGGTGGCAATTCGAGCAGTCCAGCCAAAGGGTATGCGACTGATGAGGAAATCGGACGTGGGGCATTTCCTTGGTGTTTTTCATCACTATGTCAAGGTCGAGCACATTCATCTTGTCCCCTGCAGAAAGTCCCGCCCAGGGCGAAATGACGCCCGAACGCAGCGCCGCCATCCAATCCGGGAATCCGATGGCATCGCGCTTCATGTATCGCGTTGCTTCGTCGATTCGTTGCAGCCGAAGGAAATCGGGATTGGCTTCGTCATGAATCGGATTTCGTTCCAGGGCAAGCCGCGCCGGATGCAATTCCTTGACTGGAGCATCGCGATCGCCACGGGGAGTTTCCTTGATCGGCGCGACGTTCGGCGCTGCCTTCAGAAATGCCAACGTGATCTTTTCACCGGCGACGGCCGATACCGAAGCCAGCAGGACCAGCAATATCACAAAGCGCGCGCCAGCGGAACAAAGCGGATACATACCGAGTACGTTTGCCCCGATGCCGACGCGCGCTGAAATAGCCTAGCTGGCGCGCAACAAATTCAGCCTACTTTCCGGGACGCAAATGCGCAACACCGCCATAGCTTCCGACCCAAAGCGAGCCATCCGGCGATGAAGTCATGGCAAATATATTGTTGGCAAACAATCCATCGGCTGTTGTCAGCGCCTTGGCGAATCTGCCATTCTGCCACCGCGTAAGGCCATTATTGGTACCGACCCAGAGTTCTCCTTTGGGATCGAGATGCAGCGCAAATACATGGTTTCCCGGCAAACCTTCGCTCGTCGTATAGCTCTGCCAGCGACGTCCGTCGAACCTCGAAACGCCGCCCCCCCAGGTGCCGGCCCAGACCTGACCCGCTGCATCGACCTCGAGCGCCACTATGTAGTTGGGGTTGTAGGCGACATCGACATCCTGCAGCCCCATTTCTTCCTTCTGTTTGGCATGATGCACCGACTGCTTACCAGGATCGTTCTTGAAGGCGATGTCCTTCTTCACCCGGTCATAGGACGCACCCATGCCCTTTGCATGGTTCCAGTTTTCCCAGCGACCTTTGGCGAAGCGCGCCATCCCGCCCTCGGTCGCAAGCCAGATGTCACCGTTACGACCTTCGGCAAGTCCATAGACCCAGTCATTGGGCAGTCCGCCCCTGGTGTTTTCTACGGTGTATAGCTCCCATTTCTTGCGATTGTCGAGGTCTCCGCCAACAACACGATTTGCACCAGACCAGGTTGCGATCCAGATATCCCCGTTTTTCGCCGTAATCACGTCGTAGACGAACGCGTCTCCGAGCCCTTCCGGGATGTTATAGGTCTGCCATTTTCCGGTTTTTTCATCCAGCAGCGACAAACCTCCACCATAAGTACCAACCGCAATTTTGTCCTTGACCTTGCCGACGAAGAACATTCCATTGGACAACAAGCCATTCTTGGTGTCGAAGAGCTTGAAGCTGTCATCCTTTGTGTCATAACGCACCACGCCGCCCGAGGTACCGACCCAAACGACTCCTCGATCGGTATACAGCGACTTGACATTCTTGTTGCCGACACGGAAATGAGTGAATTTTGCCGCCGGATCGACGGTCACTTTTCCTTCGCGAACCGTCGGTGGCAGCGGCGGATGCGGCGTACCCTGCGGAAGCTGGCCTGCGGCGGCCGGCGGCGGCGCGGACTGGACGCGTTGCGGTGGCGCATCTGCTGCGATCGAATCGAAAACCGAAGCCAGCAGCATAGGAATCAGCAGGACACGCCAAAGTGATTCTGTTTTACCGTTCAATGTATTCATGGTTTTCACTTTGTACCTATCCTGACCACACCGAGTTTCGTCCCAGCCCAAACATTGGCATCCGGGGTAAGCGCCAATGCGTAGACATTTTCATCGAGCAATCCTTCCTTTACTCCGATCGTCGTCCAGGTCTTTCCGTCATAGCGGGATACACCCTTGTTGGTACCGAACCAGAACACGCCATTGCCATCCTGGGCCATCGAGTAGACGATATTGCCGGCCAGGCCATCCTTGGTCGATAGGCTGGTCCACTTCTTGCCATCCCAGCGACTGACGCCGCCACCCCAGGATCCGGCCCAGATGCTGCCGTCCTTGGCCTCCATGATCGAAAAAATATAATTCGGGTTGTAAGACCCCATTCCCTGAACTTCGGTCGCAAGATCATGGCGCGACCGGGTGCCGAGGCCTGTGTTCGGACTCAGCGGCAGGGCTTCCGGATTGTCGGCTCCCAACCCGTCCTTGTGGGTCCAGGATTTCCATTTCTTGCCGTCGAACATCGAAACGCCACCTTCGGTGCCGAACCAGACACGTCCGTCTTTATCAACGGCAAGACCATAGACCCACTCGTTGATCAGTTCTTTCACGTAGGTGGTGAACTTTCCGGTTTTGACGTTGAAGAGATTGGCTCCCGCCCAG
This sequence comes from Sulfuritalea sp., assembly GCA_022842325.1. Lineage (GTDB taxonomy): Bacteria > Pseudomonadota > Gammaproteobacteria > Burkholderiales > Rhodocyclaceae > Sulfuritalea. Next base: position 73,826 of record JALHPU010000005.1, read on the forward strand.
GTGCCGATCCAGAGATTGCCGCTCTTGTCATTGGCAAAGGAATAGATCCAGTAATCGGCGAGTCCATGCATCGGAAAGTAGGTTTTCCACTTTCCGTCCTTGTAACGGGACGCGCCGCCGGCGTTGGTACCGAACCATTTATAACCCTGGGAATCGATACCCACCGCAAAAACATACTCGTTGGCGAGACCGTCATTGCGCGTAAAGGTACGACGTGGCGTGACGGTCTTGAGATCGATCTCCATCACACCAACGGAGGTGCCGACCCACAGTGAATTCCCTGCCTTGTCATGCAGCAGGGAGCGAACATAAGTACCGTTTCCGGTCTCGAATCGATCTATCACCTTATCCTTGCCCTGCGCTACGACCGCAACAGGGGCAAGGCACAGACAGGTCGCAATAAGGGCAACCGCGCTACGAATGGACAAAAACATTGGGAGAACTCCTTCAGCGTAGCGTTCGTGCATAGTGGAGAGCATCGAGGATTTCATCGTCCTTCAAAATTCCCATAAAGGGGGGCATTACGGTCTTGCCCATTTTCACGGACTGGACGAGCACCATATCCGGTTGCATCAGACGCTCTTTGGTAGCAAAACTGGGCGCCTGCTGTATCACCGGCACCCCGTTCAAGCCGTGGCACACGGAGCAATGCATGTTGTACACGCGCTGCCCCCGCAACAAGTCAAGCGCCAGAACGGTTTGCGGAACACTCGCGGCAAGCAGCCCCAGGCAGAGCGTTACAGTGGCGACCCTTGATCTCATTGCTTGTCTCCTCGGCGACGCTTCTTGTCCCTGACACCCTTGAGGCCGGCGATCTTACGCTTGAGCTCATCTGCTTTTGCAGCATCGGGCGCCAGGCCAAATTCACCCGCCCGATGCGCCTTCTCCAGAGCCTCGAGCGCCGGCATGAATCCATCATCGGCAGCCAGGGTAATCCATTTCAGCGCCTCGGATCCCTTGCGCTGTTCCTCGGTAATCTCGAGTTCGCCGCGCAGATACGCCTGGGCCAGCGAACGAATGGCCAACTTGTGCCCCGCCTCGGCGGCGCGTGTTATCAGGACCTTCGCCTCCTTGACATCCTTTTTCACGCCCTCCCCCGACCCCAGCATCGTGCCAAGACCAAATATTCCGTCCAGATTGCCGGAGGCGGCGGCCATCCTGTAATAGGCAACGGCTTCCTCGTCGGATTCGGCCGTATCAAGAATCGATGCCAGTATCACCTGAGCTTCGGCGTGCCCGGCATCCGCAGCCTTGCGCAGCAAAGGCATTGCCGTAACGAAATCTGCCCGCCGGTAAGAAATCATTCCATTGGCAAAATCCTCCTCCGGCCCTGCATTCGCCGATCCCATGGCGACACCCATCATCAGTACAACTACAACTACGGATCTCCAACACGCTCCGCACGACTTGATTCCAGTCATTCAACTCACCTCATCAACTTCGATTCTGTCAGCATCGTCCAAAAGGGCCGACGCACCTACGCCACTCCCAGGGACTCAAACTCCTCCAGTTTTCGGTAGAGACTGGAAAGGCCGATTTCCAGTTGCTGCGCGGCCGCCTTTCGGTCCCCGCCACATTCTTTCAGGACACGAAAAATGATATCAGCTTCGGCCCGCCGTACCTGATCGCGCAAGCTACCGCCCGGGGAATGCACTTGCTGTTCGCGGGCGGACTTATTGCCCTGCATCGACAAGCCGGGAGGCAGGTCGCCGATAGTGATTCGCCCACCGTCGGCCATGATGAATGCGCGACCGATGACATTTTCAAGCTCACGTACATTACCCGGCCATCGATACTCCAGCAGCAGTTCCTCTGCCGCCGGATCAAGCTCAATAGTGGTCTCACCCTTGATCTGTGCAGTCTGAAGGAAAAATCGGATCAGCCGTGGAATATCTTCGCCGCGATCCCGCAGCGGAGGAAGATCGATATGGAACTGCGAAATCCGGAAAAACAGGTCCTCGCGAAAGGTACCGGCGGCGACCATCGCCGAAAGATCCCGATTGGTCGCCACCACGATTCGCGTATCGACCTTGCGCAACTGCTCGCCGCCGACCGGGCGAATTTCCTTGTCCTCGATGACATGCAACATCTTGGTCTGCATGTGCAGAGGCAATTCACCGATCTCATCCAGGAACAGCGTACCGGTATCGGCCTGTGCAAACAGACCCTTTCGTGCCTGGGCTGCCCCCGTGAAGGCTCCCTTGGTATGCCCAAAGAGCTCGCTCTCGAGCAGGTTCTCTGGGATGGCGCTGCAATTGACCGGAATGAATGGGGCTTCCGCACGCAAGCTCTGATCGTGGATGAACCTGGCCAGCACCCCTTTGCCGGTACCACTCTCTCCGGTGATCAGTACGGTATTGTCGATCACTGCGACGCGCGTGGCGAGCCGTTCGACGGCGGCCATGGCTGCGGAGGTGAACTTGAAACGAATGTTTTCCCGTTCGCCACTGACAAACTTTCGCAACGCGACGTTTTCAGCCTTCAAACCGAGCAGGGTCTGCGCCTGCCGCAGCCGGTAGAGAAGCTCTTCGCTGTCGATCGGCTTTACCATGTAGTCCATGGCACCGGCGCGCAAGGCCTCGACCGCAGTCTGCACCGATGCAAATGCCGTCACCATGATAAACAGCGTGGGAACGCCGGCGCTCTTCATGCTGCGAACCAGGTCGACCCCGTCGCCATCCTGCATCCTGATATCGCAGATCGCGACATCGATGTCACCGCGCACAAGTTTTGCGGCGGCATCCTTGACGCCAACCGCCATATCCACCGAATACCCGGCGCGACGTACCGTGGCTGCGATGATCTGCCGCAGGGCCAACTCGTCGTCGATGATCAGTACATGCACGCAGCTTCTCCTAATCCACCCCGTCTGCCGGAACCGGCAGCGTGATCTTCACCGTGGTGCCATGGCCCGGTACAGATTCGACTTGTATTTCACCACCATCCTGCTGCACAAGGTTGCGACACAACGACAAGCCAAGCCCCGAGCCTCGCCCCGGCGGTTTAGTCGTGAAATGTGGATCGAAGACCCTGCCGAGGTTCTCCGAAGCAATTCCCGGGCCATTGTCGACTATCGTAAGCATCACCGAAGCCCCGATCAGGCGGGTTCCAACCACGATCGTTGGCGCCAGTTGTTCCCGGCCTTCGAGCGCGTCGGCGGCGTTGATCAACAGATTCATCAAGACTTGAACGATATGATCCGAAACAACAAACAGGGCCGGCAGGTCGCCGGCCAGTTCATGTTGCAGCGACACGCCGCGAAAACGCTTGTCGAAGCTGATGAAGGTGCAGGTACTCTTGACCAGGGTATTCAAATCCACGAATGCCGGCACCAGCGGGCGTTGTAGCGAAAACTCGCCGATCTGGCGCGTGATTGCCATCACGCGCCGCGCCTGCTCGAGAATCAGGTCGATTTGATGGTCGGCACGACGCCCCGGGTAAAGCCCCTGCTTTCTATCGCTGACCAGGCTTTCGGCAAGGCCAACGATGGCTGCCAACGGATTGTTGATTTCATGCGCGACGGCCGCCGCGAGCGATCCGACCGCGGCCATTTTCTCCGTATGGAAGCGCTGCTGGCGGCTCAATTCAAGCTCGCTTTCCCGCGATCGCAACTCCGCCTCCATGTCGTTTACCGCCGACATTAGCACGCCCAGTTCGTCATCACGCGTCACGGCGAGGGGGGCGCCCCGATAGCCTCTGACGATCTCACCGGCACGCTGCTTGACCAAGCCGATGTCTCGTGAAAGCCGCTTCAAAAAAAGGCTGCTGACACTGGCCACCATGGCAACTCCAAGAATCACCAGCACCAGGAACTCCATGGTCAAGCGACCGAAAACTTGCCGATAGCCCTCGATAACATTTCCCTTGCGGGCGCGCACTGCAGACGTCAGGCTATCCAGACGCAGCACCAGTTGATGAAATTCCTCCCGCAAATCAGCGATGGTGGCGCGGGATGGTTCGCGCTGCAACTCGGCATTGAGTCGATTCAGGCGCTCGATGTGCCCACCGAGTTCCCCCCCATAGGCGGTTTCGATTGTCAGCAACTTCGACAACACACCATCGATCTCCAGCGCCAATACCCTGGCTGCACCGGAAAGGTCCTCCGCGAGATAATTCTCATTGATGCTCAGAATTGCATGAGACACAACAAAATTCAGTGCGAGCTGGCGCTCTTCCTGACCATGGACGGCTTCGAGTTCATTCACGGCATCGAACAGCAAGCTGCGTTCCCAGGTGATCGCCGCAGTTGCCAAAATCATGAATACCACCAGTCCAGCGAGAATCCTCGACCCCTTTTGGGCAAAGCTTGTACCCCGCCGTTTCCCGAACCCGGGATCGGCTGACGGCTTCGCATCTTTGACTGCGGATTGGCCAGATTGCAACATCATCGCGACTGATGGTCGATAGTCAGATTGGACAGGATGGCAGGTAGAATCATAAAAAATGAGTCATTTTGCTGCAAAGCTTCTCAACAAGGAATTTTCGATGCCCTCCAGATGGGTTGTCTCACTCGCCTTGCTTCTCGCCACTCTGCCCGCGGCGCCGGTCTGCGCGTCCCCGCTCGACGATGCGCTCAAGGCACTTGAGGCGGGCAACAGCCCGAAAGCGGTAGAAGTGCTGGTGAAACTCGCCAACGAGGGCAACTCTCTCGCCCAGTTTCGCTTGGGCGGTCTCTATTATCACGGCCATGGCGTCACGGAAGACGAAAACATGGCCATCTACTGGTGGAAAAAATCGGCGGCCAACGGCAACGCCGAAGCCATGTACCAGATCGCGCATGCCTACCTGTTCGGCAACATGGCTGCGCGCAGCGTAGCCGATCCCGACCGCGAAGCCGCCATCTGGTACTTTCAGGCTGCCAGCGCCGGACATGCCGAAGCAGCCTATACCCTGGGCTTGCTGTTCCTCGCCGGCAAGGGCGTCGTCGAAGACCGCAATGAAGCCATCCGCTGGTTTCGCAGCGCTTCCAACAAGGGTCACGCCGAAGCACGCAAGGCGCTGGAAACCGCCGAAAAATCCGCTCCGCGCTCCAAGCCGCGACGCTGACGGAGCTGCGGCCGGCGCACGGTCCCGATGCACGGTGCGAGCGGCCTCACTTAACTACAGCGCCGATCGTCACCACCACGCCGCTGGCGCCCACCGCTACCGGCGCCGAAAAACCTTCAAAATCGCCGGGCTTGGCCAGTGCCTCACCAGTGCGCGACACGCGCGCCCCGATAAGTACCGATTTGGCCGATGACAAACGCACATTGGGCGCCATCGACATCGAATCATCGAGCTTGAACGAGTATGGCAGTTGGGCGCCATCGACCCGTGCCATTGCCAGCGGAATCCTCGATCCATCGACGGCGCGGGCGAAGACGAACAAGGTTCCGTCCGCCGGAAGTTTGCCAGCCAGTCCCGGCGCAAGCACCACCATTCCGGACACCGCCGCCGGACCCGATGCCACCGGCGGTGAACCGACCGGACCGCCGGCTTGCACCACTGGTGCACCCATCCTGCGCTGGGCATCGGCGATGCTGTTGCCGATGCTCTGGGCAACCTTGGAATCCGGCGGCACCACCGTCAGTATGGTGCGCCAGGACTCGATGGCCGCATTGAAGTCGCCGCGCTCGAACGCCGCCGAGCCCTGCAGGGCAAGCGACTTTACATGCCGCGGATCGATGCTCAGTGCACGGGCAATGATCTTTTCCGGTTCGCCGCTCAGCCGGCGTCCCTGTGCCATGGCCGTAATATCGGCATAATCGGCAAGCAGATTGGCGTTCGGCGGCAGCAGCACGGTCGCCCGCCCGAAGGCCGCAGCGGCCTCTGCATAGCGCCCCAGAGTTCCATACGAACGGCCCAGCATCAACCAGCCTTCGCCATCATCTGGATTAGTCTGCAAGCGCTCTGCCAGCTTATCTGCCATGGCCTGGATCAACTGCGGCGTCAGGGCATGGCTGCCGGGTTCCGCTGCGGCTTGCGGCTTCAGCGCATCAGGTGTGCCGAGCTTGAAATACAGTCCGACCACCAAAGCCGGCATGGCCAGACCGAGGACGGCGGCCAGCGCGAGTTTTCGTCCTGTCCGCGAGTAGGCCGCCGAACGGCTGGCGGCGCCATCTTCGAGGGCACGGCGCTCAAGCTCCGCCTGTTCCTCGACGAACATTGCCGAGTCGAGCAAGCCATCCTTGCGCTGATCTTCGAGATCGCTCATCTGATCACGCAAAACCGCAATGCTGAGCGCCCGCGAGCTGCCGATCTGGCGCTCGCGATCCTTCAGCAGCAAGGGCAGCAGGACCAGTGCCAGCACCGCCAGTGTCAACGCCGCGGCAACTGCAACGAATGTGCTCATGAGCGATCACCTTCGCGCTTACCCAACAACTCTACGGCTTGCTGGTGTTCATTCTCGGTGAGTTCCCTGGTCGTCTGGGCGCCACGCTTGCGCAGCTTCAGCACCAGGAAAATCAGGCTCAGGATCAGCAGCAGGAAGGGGCCGCCCCAGAGCAGCCAGGTGGTGCTCTTCACCGGCGGCCGATACAGGACGAAATCGCCATAGCGCTGAACCATGAACTCGATGATCTCCTTGTCGTTCTTGCCGGCCCGCACCATGTCGCGAATCTCGCGCTTCATGTCGGTGGAAAACGAGGACTGGGAATCGGCAATGCTTTGCCCCATGCAGGTGAGGCAGCGCAGTTCTTCGGCGAGTTTATTGACCCGCGCCTCCACCACCGGATCGCCGACTGGCTGGGCAATCCCCTCGGCCGCCAATGCCGGCTGCAGCCCGACCGCCAGCAGCATCGCGACCAGGAAACGCCGTAGCGTCAGCGCCGACTGTTGCGCCATTGCGCCGCAGGATGTGATTCGATCAACCACGCGCAAGCTCCTCCGCCAGCGGCAGTATCTTGGTCTTCAACGCCTCCGCGGTAACCGGGCCGATGTGCTTGTAGCGAATCATCCCGTTCTTGTCGATCAGAAAGGTTTCCGGCACGCCATAGACACCGAAGTCGATGCCCACCCTGCCGTCGGCATCGACCGCGGAAACCAGATAGGGATCGCCGCCATGCTGCGTCAGCCAGGTGATTGCCGCCGCGCGCTCGTCCTTGTAGTTGAGGCCGATGATGGGAATCCTGTTCTGTTGCTGCAGATCGATCAGTACCGGATGTTCCTGGCGGCAGGAGACGCACCACGAGGCCCAGACGTTGAGCAGCCAGACCTTGCCGCGCATGTCTTCGGGCGAGATGAACTTGTCGCTGGCCTGCAACTGCGCCAGACGGAAGGACGGCACCGGCTTGCCGATCAGCGGCGAGGGAACCTCGCGCGGATTCAGCCGCAATCCGGCAGCCAGAAAGCCGGCAAGAACGATAAAAATTGCCAGGGGGAAAAGAAAACGTCGCATCAAGACTCCTTAAACCGTAACAGCGGAACTGGTGTCCGCAACATCGGCACGCTGCCGAATCCGGTATCTGCGATCGGACGCCGCCAGCACGCCACCCAGGGCCATCAGCAGACAGCCGACCCAGATCCAACTCACCAATGGCTTGTGCTGAACGCGCACAATCCACGAAACATTATCGACCGGCTCACCCAGCGAGACATACAGATCGCGAAATACATTGGTATCGATGGCCGCCTCGGTCATCGGCATTTTCTGCACCAGATACATGCGCTTCTCCGGATGCATCACCGTCACCGGCTTGCCATCGCGACTCACATTGACCGTGGCGCGAGCCGCCACATAGTTGGGGCCGCGCACTTCGCCGATTGCCATCAACTGGAACTCGTACCCCCCCGCCAAGGCTTTTTCACCGGGCTGCATTTTCACCTCGCTGGCGGTCTCGTAGCCCTTCACCATGCTGACGCCGAGAATGAACACGCCGATGCCGACATGGGCCAGCAACATGCCCCATTTCGCCAGCGGCACCGATGCCAGCCGCTGACCGATCGACGCATTGCCGCCGCGTTCACGCAGGTGTTCGACCAGCACGGTGACGCTCGATGCGATTGCCCAGAAGCCAAGCAGCAGGCCGAAGGCCAGTACCGGCGCCCAGCGCCCCAGCTGCAGCGGCAGCGCAATCGCCGCCAGCAACGCAAAGCCAACGGCCCAGCGCAGATGCGGCCAGAAGTCGATAAAGCGCGCCTGCTTCCAGCGCGCGAAGGGCCCGAGCCCCATCAACAGCACCAGCGGCGCCATGAGGGGAAAGAAAACCGCCTCAAAGTAAGGCGGTCCGACGGACACCTTGCCCAGGCCCAGTGCATCGAGAAACAGCGGGTAAAGCGTGCCGAGAAACACCGCACCCGCGGCGACCACCAGCAGCACGTTGTTAACCAGCAGGAAAGTCTCACGCGACCACAACTCGAATTTGCCGCCCAGCCCCACCGACGGTGCCCTCCATGCGTACAGCAGCAGCGAAATACCGATCACCGCGACCAGGAAGCCCAGTATGAACACGCCGCGCTTGGGATCGGTGGCGAAGGCATGCACCGAGGTCAGCACACCGGAGCGAACCAGGAATGTCCCCAGCAGCGAGAGGGAAAACGCCATGATGGCGAGCAGCACGGTCCAATTCTTGAATCCGCCGCGCTTCTCGGTCACCGCCAGGGAATGGATCAGCGCCGTACCGATCAGCCAGGGCATGAACGAAGCGTTCTCCACCGGGTCCCAGAACCACCAGCCACCCCAGCCCAATTCGTAATACGCCCACCAGGAGCCGATGGCGATTCCCAAAGTCAGGAACAGCCAGGCTACGGTGGTCCACGGCCGCGACCAGCGCGCCCAGGCCGCATCCAGCCGGCCGGAGATCAGCGCCGAGATGGCGAAGGCAAAGGCCACGGCGAAGCCTACATAGCCGATATACAGCAGCGGCGGATGGATCGCCATGCCGGGGTCCTGCAGCAGCGGATTCAGGTCGCGACCATCGACGGCGGCCGGCAGCAGGCGTTCGAAGGGATTGGAGGTCAGCAGCAGGAACAGCACGAAACCGACCGTGATCAGGCCCATCACGCCCAGCGCATTGGCCACGGTTTGCAGCGGCAGGCGCTGGCTGAAAGCCGCCACCGCCACCGTCCACACCGAAAGGATGAATACCCACAACAGCATCGAGCCTTCATGTCCGCCCCAGACCGCGGTCACCTTGTAGAACATGGGCAACATCGAGTTCGAATTCTGTGCGACGTAGAGCACCGAGAAATCGTTGCCGACGAAGGCCGTCACCAGGCAGGCAAAGGCGGTCAGCATCACCAGGAACTGGGCCGCGGCCGCCGGTCGTGCCACGCTCATCAGGCGTACGTCGCCGCGCAAGCTGCCGACAATGGGCACGATGCCCTGCACCAGCGCCACCGCCAGCGCCAGAATCAGGGAAAACTGGCCAAGTTCAGGAAACATTCGATTACTCCGCGTGCAGGTTAGGTTGCGTGGAAATGCATTTTCTGACCGGTAGCCCATAGGCAAGCTGCGTGCCAGCGACTACTTCGACTCTGCCCTGGGCAGAGCGTCCTTCCTCAGCCGCTCCCGCCATTCCCACACTGCCGCCTCACCCTGGCGACGGAAAGGATCATCCTGCTTCGCCCGGTGCAGCCAGGCTTCCATCGACTCCAGCGCCCCGCGGTAGTCGCCCAGGCCTTCGTAGGCCTCGGCCATGCCGTAATAGGCATTCAGCTGGTTGCGATTGAGTTCGGTCGCACCGTCGAAAAAATCAAGGGCCTCCTTATAGCGCTTCTGGCCGAGCATGGCAAACCCCATGTTGGCGTGGGCTTCCGGCATCTTAGGCGCCAGTTGCAACACGCGGTGAAAGGCGGTCATGGCATGGTCATATTGTTTGGAGTGCAGCATGATCACGCCCTGCTTGAAGCGCAGGTCGATCTCTTCCTTGCGCTTGGCGTCGACATGGGCCTGCAGGTCGGGACGATCGGGACCATTGATCCACCGGTCGAGCAGATAACCGCCGCCCACCACCAGCAATACCGTGACGACCAGACCGACGATCCGCAGATCCCGCCCACGCCGACCCGATAGCAGCGTCTCAGCCATGGCGCGCCACCCGCAATGCAACGCCCGGCCACAACTGGCGCAGCACCAGGTACAGGAACATCAGGATGCCCAGCGTGGCCAGCGTGCCGCCCAGCCCGAGAAACACCCGCGACACGGTTTCGACGCTGAATTCGACGCCGACATTGCCCGCCATCTTGCGCGGCGCCCCCATCAGGCCGGCGCCGGCCAGGCCGGACATCATCATCAGGATGCCATAGCCGTAGAGCCGCAACTGAAGCCCGATGCGCGGCTGCGGCGGCATGGCATGACCCAGCAGCGGCAGCACGCCATAGGTCAGCCCCATGAAGGCCAGCGTCACCGCACCGATAGTGCCGTGATAATGGGCAGTGACCAGCGTCGTCTGGCCATCGATGATCGTGCCGAGTATGACCCCGCAGACCAGCAGCAGCAAAGAAAGCGCCAGACCGGTGGCCGGCACCGCCCCGAGGCGCCAATGCAGCACCAGCAGCAGGCAGCCCAGAAACAGCGGCACTTCCCAACTGGTCCATTGCATCACCCAGGTGAAGGCGGCGAAATATTCGGTACTGGCCGGCCCCAGGACCAGCAGCACGGGCGCCGCGAATGCCGGCGCCGCGCCCAGCAGCAACAGCCACTTGAGCCGGCGCGCGGATGGCAAGTCCAGCGATGGCGCGCACAGGCCGAGCCAGGCCAGCATCATCAGGGTGGTCAGGCAGAACTGCCAGATATGGCCGGGGCCCCAGAACAGGGTTTCGAACAGCGCGTGACCCGAAAGGGATGCGGACACCTGCCACCAGGTCACGGCCAGCACCGCCAGCGCAATCAATACCACCGTCGCGGCAAGCCACAATCCAAACTGCAAGACCTCGTCCCGGGCATCATGCGAAGAGTCGGCGCCGGCGGGACGCCGAAGATCCACTGCCCGATTTGCGAACGGCCATTCCGCGAATGCAGCCGATGCGCTGACCAGCACCGCAAGCCCGTAGATCACCAGCCCCGCTAGGAATACCGGGCTGTCAAGCACCGGCATGTAGTTGCTCATGATCGGGCGCACCACGCCCAGGGCGGGAGAAATCGCCATCAGAAGGGCGCCCAGCGCCACCAGCACCAGCGCAGTCCACCCCCACGTTCCCGGCGCCCGCCGCGCCGCCAGGCTCCAGAGCATGCCGGCAAAGGCCATGCACCAGACCCATTGCGAAAGATCGACATGCAGCGTCAGCGCCACGTGATAGAACTCGGTTCCGGGAAACAGCGCCCCCAGGCCGGGGACGCGCGCCATGACGATCAGGATGGCGAACAGGCTCGAGGCCGCCACGGCGGCCGTGGCCAGCACCAACCAGCCCAAGGCGAGTTGCGCCGACGCATCGTGGCGGTGCGGCGGCAGCATGCTCTCCAGTCTCAAGGCCTGTTCATCCTCATACCGCGCCCTTGTGCGGCGATTCCGAAATGAAGGGAATGCCGAAAAAGGTCAGGAAGGCGAAGACGAACACCCCCAGAATCATCCAGGAACCGATTACCGGTGAGCTTTTCATGGTCAAACGCCAATGCAAGGCGAATGCCAGCATGATCCATGTAATGAAGGACCATGTCTCCAGCGGATCCCAAGCCCAGTAGCGGCCCCAGGCATCCTGCGCCCAGATTGCGCCGGAAATCAGCATCAGGGTCTGGAAAATGATGCCCAAAGCCATGAAGCGGTACGCCAGGTCGTCGAGGCGTTCGTCGGCCGGCAAACTGGCGAAGCGCGACATGCCGATCCCGGCGCAGCGCAGCAGAATCACGCCGGCCATCCCAACCGCCACCAGCACCGTGCCGAGAAACACCTTGCCCAAGCCGACATGGATGTACAGCCAGGGTGTGCGGAAGGTTTGCGGAAAGTGGCCCTCGTGGGTGCTGGACAAGGCCATCCAGCCCAGCATGACGAAAATGATCGGCATCACCACCGCCGCCGTGCCGCGGATCGGCGGGTAGCGCCAATAGGCGATGGCGAAGATCAGGCCGAAGCTCCAGACATTGCTGGCGAGGATCTCGAACATGGTAATGAAGGGACCATGCCCCAGGCGTTCCCAGCGCAAGCCCAGCGATACGCCGAGCAAGGCCAGGCCCAGGATCAGGCTGCCGAGCACGAAGCGATGCGGGGCCTTCTTCAGCACCACGCCGAAAATCGCCACCACGCCGGAGAGCACGTAGGCCACTACCGCCACCCAGAGGATTTGCAGTTCCCGTTGTTCCATGGCGCAATGTCACCAGTTCGCAGATTCGACGCGGGACGCGTCGGCCACCACGGACAGCCGGTAAAATACTGTTACTGCTTCTCTCGGGATCATCGTTATGGCAAAGAATTCATCAACCCGAAGCGTCGGGAAAGCGTGCTTTGGCACCTGGCTAGTGACCGCGGCATTGCTGTTCGGTTCCACCGCAAGCGGCGTCCTGGGAGCCGAAAGCACAGAAATCACCCGCAATTGTAACGAATGCCACGGCACCGATGGACTTGGCTTCAAGCCGGGCTTGCCGCACCTCAATGGCCAACCCGAGCATCTGTTGACAAGCATGATCAATGCCTTTCGGCAGGGCACGCGGCCGACCAAGGTAAAAATGCATCGCGACATCCCCGATGCCGACGTTACACCGCTGGCCAAACACTATTCACAGCAGAAGGCACAGCGCCCAAAGTCAGCCACCAACCCGGAATTCGTCGCCCGCGGCGAAACCGTCCATCTTAAGCGCTGCGCCGACTGTCACGTCGACAACGGACGCGATTCGGACAAGGAGGCGCCACTAATGGCGGCCCAGGACCTGAACTACCTGATCGAACAAACGCTGGCCTTCAAGACCGGGGTGCGGAAGTTTCCCTTCCTAATGGACGGCGCCTACAAGGATCTGACCGACGATGACCTGACTGCCGCCGCCCACTTCTTTGCCGCGCAGGAGCAGGAGATTCCGAAGAAGCGCCGGCGCCGCTAATCGGGCTGCCAGGGGCGCAGCGAGAACTTGCTCCAGAAATGCCAGCCCAGCGCCAGCACCGCCAGGGCGCACGCAGCCAGCAGCCAGGGCATGGTCCAGTCGTAAAACACGTTGTAGCCCATCCAGGTGGTCAAGCCAACATAGACCAGACGACCCGCGGGAATCAACACCGATTCACCCGGTTTCAAAATTGCGATACGCCAGAAAAAATCGACGGTCACATCGTGGCGGTCCGGTAGACGAAAATGACTCGTAGTCTCCGGGTCAATAAGTTGCTCGGGTATGTTCAGCGCAACGCGAAGGTCGTCTGTTCCCAAGCGCCATCTCGCCTGTTGTTCACTTTTGTTGGCCGGATAGCTGGGAAAGCTGACCGAACCCAGTTCCGCTTTGCCCCCATGGGGTTCCCAGCGGAACAAGGCGGCAAATCCCTTGTTCGACGAGGTGTAGAAACGGTAACCGCGGATCACCAGCGGCACCTGGTCGCCGATTTCCATGGTGCGCGGTATGCCCATCTCGTCGCGCCAGCGCACCTGATTCACGGTCGCATCCCGCTGCAAGCCTGGCTTGTACTCGATGCGGAAACCGAGATTCTCGAAATGCACAAAATCCTTTGCGCCCCAGTGCCAGGGCCCGGCCTGGATGCGATCCATGCCAAGGTGCTCGCCGCCCGTCACCACTTCGGTGGTGGCCCGCAGATAAGTCAGCCGGCCCATGGCCACCAGCACGATGACGGCGAACAAGGCCAGGTGAAAGACCAGCAAGGGCAGTTGTTGCCGGAATGCCCTGTTGGTCACCATCGCCGCAAGAAGGTTGATCGACAGCATCGACAGGGGCAGGACCAGGGGCAAGGTCGCATCGGCCTCGCTCGCACGCTCGTAGATATAGGCGACCGCGATAAGCAGCAGCAGCAGGCTTCCCAGGGTCAGGCGCAGGGACGCGAGGATCGCCAGCGGGCCGCGCTTGACCGATTCGTCAGAACGCTCGCCGTTCGCGACAACAGGCGAGGGCTGGCGATCAGTACGCAAGGTGCTTTCTCCTTCCTGAGTCCGGATACCGAGCTTCAATCCAGCAGTAGACCGGGCATCGATATTGTCGCCATTGCGCGGCACGCTCCACGGACGCCACTACCGATAGGGCATCGTGGCGGAAATGGCGCATTCGAACCAGCGGCGGCAACGGGTGTCACCAATATAGCCGATACCGGTGCAGATCAGCGGATAGCACTAACGCGCCAGCCGATGCTTCACGCGCGAACCCGCCGCATGAAAGTATTTGTAGCGATACAGCGCGTCAAGTCCGTGGCAATCCACGCACAGACTGTAGTCGCTGGCGTTGCGCAGGAAGCTGGAAAGCGAGTCTCCCTCCTCATTGCGCCCGTCGCCCGCTTCGGGCTTGGTCGCTTTCCACTGGTGCGGATTGTGGCACGTCGGGCAGGTAACAACGCCGGATTTGTTGCGCTTCCCATCGGGACCGAAGATCGGGTAGCTGGTTTCATTCCTCGGGCCCTGGCGTGGCCGGCGCTCGCTGCCCGTGACCGTCACACGCGCCGGATGATTGCCCTTGAACGGCTGCATGTGCGCCGCCAGCCGACCGTCGCTGTGACAGGAGCGGCACAAGGTTTCCGCCCGATCGCCTGTCGGCCCCGGTTTGCGCGCCCACATCAACAGCTTGTCGGGCGACTGGTGCGGCAAATGGCACTGACCGCAGACACCCGATTCGGCGACTGTCTGGCCAAGCAGATTGGTCTCGCCGCCGGCCGTCACTGCCAGATCGTGGGCAGTCCCCTTGACCCGCGCCTTGTCGCCATGACATTCCGCGCACAGGTCGGACGACGGCGCCGCCGCTTGGCGCAGGAAGCTGTCGCGCGCGTCGCCCTCAACTTTGGCGCCAACACCGGAGCTGCTGGTCGGATCGCTGGGCTTCCACTGGTGCGGATCGTGGCAGGTGGAACAGCTGACCACGCCGCGCGCCGCGTCTTTCCTGCCATCGGCGGCAAACAGCGGCAGGTTTGGCGTGGCGCCGATCTTCTTTGGATCAACGCCGAGCGGATGATCGTTCGGGCCGGTCAGCTTGCGCGCGGCGGCACCCCCGGTCTGGTGGCAACTGGTGCAACGCTTTTCGATGTCGTCGCGGCCTGCGCCACTGGGGCGGGCCCACATTTTCGAGCCGGCGCCGTTGTGTGGCAGGTGGCAGGCGCCGCAGACGCCGGTTTCGGCTGCGGTTTTGCCCAGCGAGTTGGTCGCCGCCGGCGCCGATATCTGCAGGTTGTGCTTGGACAGATTGACCGCCGCCTTGTCCGTGTGGCAATTGCCGCACAAGGCAGCGCTCTTGTCAAAAGGAATGCGCAGGAAGCGCGACTCGCCGCTTCCCTTGACGTCCTTCGGATGAACTCCAGGGTTGGGCTGCGACGTAGTCGACCATTGGTGCGGATCGTGGCAGGTGCCGCAGGTGACGTTGCCACCCTCGGCGGCCGGCGCGCCCGTTTCGTCATGCAGCGGCAGCGGCAGCGGCGGCTTGCCGTCAGCGGTCGTCCGGCCTTGCCAGGCTCCGGGCCGGGCGGTGATTCCCAGATTCGTGATCGGTACTCCCGTCGGGTGGCTCTGGCCACCGATCAGCTTGTCGTGGGCAATGCCTTGGACATCGTGACAACCGAGACAGGTTGACGCCACCGGATCGACGCCAAGTTTCAAACCGCGCGCCCACATGCGCGGACCCCGGCCGTTATGCGGCAAATGGCAATTCGCGCAAGGCCCGGCTTCGGCCGCTGTTTTGCCGAGGACATTCTTTTCACCGGGAGCCATTTTCGCCAGGTCGTGCTTGGTGTTGAGGATGCCATTCTTGTTGGTGTGGCATTGCAGGCAGAGTCCGGCATCTGACGTATGCGAGCGCCGCAGGAATTTGTTTTCGGGGCCAGAGGGATCGCCGGGTCGCGACAGCGCTTCGGGGTTTTTCGCGTCCCACTGGTGCGGATCGTGGCAACTGGCGCAGGTGACGCGTCCCTGACCGTCGCCGCGGGTCTTGACGCCCTCGACGCTGTAACCGGGCAGATCCACGGGGCCGGGAAGCCGCGCCATGTCCCGCCCGACGGGGTGGCTGTGCTGGCCTGTCTGCTTTTTCTCGGCCAGGCCGCCACTGCGATGGCAGCCTGTGCATAGCGCCGCCATAGGTTCGGAATTCGGGTCCACCGCTCGCGCCCACATTTTGGGTCCCTGACCGCCATGCGGCAGATGGCAAGCGCTGCATACGCCCCCTGCTTCGACCTCCTGGCTGCGGACGTTCTTCAGCATCGGGTCGGTCAGTATCATGTTGTGCTTGCTGTTGACCACCTTGCGCTGGTCGACGTGGCAGGAGACGCATAGCGCTCCTTGCGGATTTCTGGCGACCAGCAGCTTTGCAGACTTTTCGGCCAGGTGCGGACGGTGGCAAGTCTGGCAGACCACGGTGCCGCCGGTTCCCAGCCGGCCGCCGGCTTCGAGCATACTGGCAGGAATCACCGCCTTGTCTGGCTTGACATTAACCGGATGCGTTCCCTGCCGTCCGGCCTGGGCGCGGTCACGGGCGTAGCGGTCGCCGTGGCACTGCCCGCAGAGCTCGGAATTCTCGTTCTTCATCACCAGCATCTTGCTCTCCGGCGCACCGTGGGGGCGATGGCAGGACTGGCAAGTAACATTGCCATTTTCACCGAGCTTCCCGCCCGCAGCCTGGAGGCCAAGCGGCACGTCCTTGACCGGTTTGAATACCGGGTGATTGCCTTCCTGCGGCCCAGTGCTGCGTTCGAGATGGCAGGCGACGCACAGCGCCGAATCCTGGTTGCGCATGCGCAGGAAAATACCGGACATCTTCTTCTCGTCCCAGCCCACGGCATGGGCGGTGTGGCAAGTGCCGCAATACACCTTGCCATCATCGTTGAGCGGGAACAACGGTTTGCCATCCTTCGACGGAATTTTCACCTTGGCCGACGGCACGACGCCGGTCGGGTGGAAATGCTGGCGATTGGTGAAGGAAGAACGCGAGTCGCGGACGAAGCCGTCGTGGCAGGAAATACACATCCGCTCGGTGCTGACCACATCCTGTTTGCCGCTGGCGACCACCGGCTTGGGGTTATACGGGATCAGGGGCGTGGCGCCGGCGCGATTGAACTCGGACAGCCACATCACATGGCAGATCGAGCATTCGCGATTGGCCGAGACCTCTCGCGCCGCCTCCGCCACGGTCGGCGTCAGGAACACCGCCAGGATCCATCCGAGCCGGTACAGCCAGCTAGCGTAGGGCATGGGCCGAGACCTTGTTGGCGAGCATTTCCACTACATACAGTCTGTCGTCACCGTCGATGGCGAGCCCCACCGGGGCGTTGAAACGGCGAGGCCGACCGGCCTCGCCAAGGACATGCAACAAACGGTAGCTTGTGTCGAAGACCTGGATCACATCCATGTAGGAATCGCTGACGTAGACATAGCCGCGGCTGTCAAGGGCGACGCCCTTGGGGCGGAAGAACTGCCCCGGCAGGACACCCCAGCCGCCGACGCGATAGCCGCGCCGGCCTTCGCCGTCGAAGACCTGAACGCGTGTATTGAGGACATCGACGACGTAGAGCAGTCCTTTGGGCGACAAGGCCATGGTTGCCGGATAGCGGAACTCGAAGTCGGATACGCCTTCGCCGCCCCACTGACGCAACAACTGACCCGAGGCCGAAAAAGCCATGACCTTGTGGTTGTTGTTGCCGGTAACAAACAGGGTTTTCCCCTGGCCGTCCGGCTCGACGTCGATCGGCCGCACCGGCTTGCCGTTCTCGCTTACGGGAAAGGCGCTGAGAAAGCCGCCGCCGGCATCGAACACCTGGATGCGGTGATTGCCCGTATCGGCTACATAGACGCGGCCCTGGGCGTCGGTGCCGATGCCGACCGGATCGCGAAATTCGCCGCGCCCGGCGCCCTGATGCCCGAAACGGAACAGGTATTGCCCCGTGTTCGAGAAAGCGACGATGCGGTGATTACCCCCATCGACGACATACACCCGCCCGCCGCTGCCGACGGCGACATCGGTCGGCAGCGCCAGGGCACCGGCACCGCCGCCACTGAAGTCGAACAGTTGACGAACGGTCGCGGTCGGGATGCCCTGGGCCAGCGCGATGGTCGCCTGGAGGGCGAACAGCGCCGCAACAAAAAACCTACTTGCCCGACGACGTCGCATCGCCCACCCCCGCCGCGGGAAAGGCCTTGGTCGGCGGCTTGAAGGAGTTGGCCCACCAGGTCCGCGGATCACGTTTCATCTCCTCGCTCAAGGTGATCGGATGTTGCGGTCCGAGCAGCGTCTCCTTCTTCAGATCGGAAATCCCTTTCTCGAACATCGTCGGCAGATAGAACTCGCGATACTTCTGCACGATGCCGACGATGTTGACGTTGGTAACGGCGGCGATCCGCTTTTCGGAAAATCCCAGTTCGCGGAAAGGGATGAAGCTTTCGCCCTCCTCGGCGTGACACCGGCTGCAGAAGCGTCCGACCGGGTTGATCAGCTTGTGGAAGGACTTCTTCACCGACTCGCGATCGAGTTCCGAGAGCTTGTCGCGAACCTTGAGGTATTCCTGAGCGTCCGGCTCATCCTCGGGAATTTCGAGAAGCCGCTCCTTGCCGTCGACCAACTGGTAGGTGACAATTTTCGAGAAGAAATCGTCGGTTTTCAGCAGTTCGCCGCTCTTCGGATCGACGTCGGTACCAAAGGGTTTCCCCTTGACCTCGACGCCGGAATAATTGAGCCAGCGTCGCCGGGTCGAGGCTTCGGGCACCTTGGTTTCGTCGAAGTGGCAGGTATGACAACCGATGAACTGGGTGTGCATGTTGAGCAGGGTGCGCACCATCGGCTTCTTGGAATGCGGGAAGTCGCCATGGCAGAAGAAGCATACGGGTCGCTTTCCCGGGCTCCATGGATCGGTCGCCGGCATGTTGTGAAAGTGCTTGAGGCGCTCGCTACGTCGCTCGGCGTCGAGCTTGGAAACGATTTTCGGCGGCTCGACCGCCGGGGAAACCCTGGCGAACAGGCTCCAGACCCAGGACACCAGCAAGACGCCGATGGTCGCCCAGAGCAGCAGGGACGACGTCAGCCAGGCCCAGATCGGATGGCTGCGACGCTGGCCGACAATGCTGAAAAGATCGTCGCGAACAGGTCCGGAAATGCGCGCCTTGTGATCGACGATCACCAGCAGGGCGATCATCAGGCAGACAAACAACAGGACCGCCAGGACCACAGTGATGTGTTGCATCGCAAGCAATTGGCTCATGCTGAAACCTCATCGAATTCATTGGGTAAGGGTCAGCCAGATGATGGCCATCCCGATTGCCGTACACACCAGAACAGCCAGCAGCGAGCCATAGGCGATCAGCTTCTGCCAGCCATTGAGCGGTGCGATCATGCCGGCTGTTCCCGCAGTTGGCCGGCCTCAGGCGGCCCAGCGGACACGTCCTGGGCAATCCGCCGCGTCAGCAGCATTTCGCGCAGGATGCGTTTTTCTTCGGGCACTTCGACGAGACAACGCAGATACTCGAGGAAGTGCTCCTCGATCTGGTGCTCGCGCGTGATGCGGCCGGTGAGGAAAGTCCATTGCATCGGGAAGCGTCCCGGCGCCAGATGAACGTTGTACCAGTGCCAGAAGGCTATCGCCAGCAGCGCCAGCAGCGCCTCGTGCGGGTGCGACAGGCGCATCATCTCCTGGAAGTAGCCGGCCACCGCGACGGGCAGGATGCTCGCCCATACGTCGGGAAACAGGAAGGCCGAGCCGGAAACAATCATCACCGAATTGCCGAAGGCCGCGGCAAAGTAATGGATCTTCTGCTTGTACATGAACTTGTCCATCTCCGGCCGGCAGGCGCGCTTGCCGGCGAAGTAAAGCACGTCCTGGCGAAAGTCGATGATGTCTTTCGGTTGCGGCACGATCGTCCGTTTCAGATCGAAGCGCCCCTGGCGATGCAGAAACCAGCTGCCGAGCGCCAGGGTCAGGACGTGGTACACCATGGACGCGATCATGGTCACGGCGAGCGTGCGATGAATGATCCGCGTCACTTCAATGCCGCCCAGCAGCTCATTGAACGGCTGCGCCCAGAAGGCGCCGAAGTAATGCACCGGCATGCCCGTGAAGGCAAGCAGCAGGAAGGTGGTAAAGGTCAGCAGATGCTGGATGCGGATGTGAATCGAATAGCGCGGCAGATCGCCGATCGGGTTTGAATCGACGTTCTTCTGCAGCAGGACGCGATCATCCGGCATCATCGCGATCACTTCCTCGATCTCGCGGATGTCTTGCGGCGTGCTTCGGTTGTCGCGCAGCGAGCGCTCCAGGACGGTGCGTGCCTCGTCGGTCAATATCATGATGTGTTATCTCCATTTCCAGAAAGGTTTGGCGGTGACGGCGGCGGGTTCGCCATCCGTGGCGATGCGTTCGCGTCCGCGCCGAGAATAGCGCCACCAGGAACTGCCGCCGCGGAAGCGCCAGCCGACGCCGTCGCGACGACGTCCGAGCGTTTCAAAGCCGGCAAGGCCGACGAGACCGATCAGTGCCATGTCGCCCATCAGCGTGTAAATGATGTTGGCGTAATGAACAAAGGGGTTGTCGTCCTTGCGATCGGTGGGATGGGGGTCGATGGAGGCGTAGCTCTTGTCCGCCGAGGTATGACAGCGCTTGCAGGTTTCGACGCGCTTGTCGGCGTGCACCGGCGACTTGGGATCGCGCGAACTGCGGATGTCATGCACGCTCAGGTAGTAATTCGCCGAATCGGCGTGACAGTCGAGGCAGTTGGCGGGTTTGGTGGTGCCATAGCGCGTGAGCTTGCCGTGAAAGCTGTTCATGTAGGACTCCACGGCGAAGGGAAACTTGCGGCCGAGTTCCTTGCCGGCCTTTTTCGCCTCCTTCTGGTGCCGTTCGACCAGTTGCTGGTCGTTGTGGCAGTTGCCGCAAAGCTGGACGATCTCCTGCGAGGAACGCTTGACTTCGCGAATGCGCCGGCTGGTATGGTCGTACCACTTGTTCACGAACTTGGGGTCTTCGTGGCAGACCACGCAGCGGTCGGTGATCTGTTTTGGCAGCGCCTTTTCCGACGGGTTGTAGATCGGGTTGGTGTGGCAGGTGGTGCAGTAGGGCTTGTCGCCGTCGAGCCCCGCCGTCGACTTGTCGCGCCCGTGCACGCTGCGCTTGAAGGCGTCTTCGATCTGCTTGTGGCTGAATGGCCTGCCGGTCGAGGGGTTCTTAACCAGATGGCAGTCCTGGGCGCAATTGACGCCCTCGGAGACCGGCTTGTGCGGCAATTCCTTAATGTAGTTGTGGCAGTCGCGGCAGGGAACATTGCGATGGACGGTCTTCGAGAACACTTCCGGCATGATGTAGTAGGACTTCTGCACGCCGTCCTCGGTGACACGTCCCATCTTCGGATACTTGTGGCACATCAGGCACGCCTCGTCGTCCTCGAAACTCCAGGCGCTGCCAATCTGCATCAGCAGCGCCAGGAAAATTACGCCTGCGGTTTTCCATATTTTCCTCATGGCCTTCTTCCTCAAGATGCTTCGAAATTGTTCCCTGGCGCCGCCTCACAGGTTGTGGCAAACGCTGCAGATGCGATCTCCCGGCTCCCCGGTCCGCAGGCGTTTTGGCCTGTCGGCGCCCTTGTCGGCACGCTGCCAGACCTGAACGCCGCGTTCGTGAGGGTTGTGGCAGGTGGCGCAGACAAGCTTTTCGTTGGTCGGATCGAGCGGCAGAATCACGCTACGCCGGTCTTCGCTTTCCTTCATGAAGTCGAGGACCCACGGGCTGGGCTGGGAAAGGTGCCATCTGCCGCCTGGATGCGGTTTCGGCGGATGGCAGCCGGCGCACAGCAGGGTCAGGTCTTCGCTGACGGTGAAGGTGACGTCGCGGATACTCTTCACTTCGCGCCGGTTCGGCACGACGTTGTGGCAGACGATGCACATCTGCTCGTTCAGTTCGCCTTCGTCGCTGATCTGGTCGTGCGGGTTCAGGCGTTCGTAGTGCGTGGGGTTGTGGCAGGAATAGCAAAGCGTGGTGCGCTCCGCGTAGGGACCATCGCGGAAAAAATGCGGGTTGGCCTGACGCTCCTGGCGTCGTTCGGGAAGGCACTGCGCCTTCAAGTCATGGCAGGAAATGCAGGTGATGACGCCGCCGCCGCGTTTCAATGCCTGGCGCAGATCTTCATTCATCCGGTTGCGCTTCTCCGGCGACGGCACCATGCCGACAGCGTGAATGTAGTTGTGCGCCGAGATCGAGTCATGGCAGGTCTGGCACAGGCGGTTGATATCGCGATCGCGCAGCGCCGTACCGCGTGCCGTGGGTTTTCCGAGGTGGCAGGCGGGGCAACCGTCATCGGTCCAGTGCGGGCTGGGCACGTCGGCCACCCCGATCCTTGCCTGAGAAAGCAGTTCGGCGATCGCCTCGGGCTTGGCCAGCAGTTCACGACGCCCCGGTTTCGGCGCGGACGCCGTGGCGATCTGACGCTGGCCGCTTGGCTCGGCTGCCAGCGGCGGGGTGTCGAACAAAAACCCCGCGGCGAGCGCAAGCAGCATGCCGGCACCCAGGTAGCGAGCCCTTAACGCCATGCACTGACCTCGCCGCCAACGGTCGCTACATACAACATTCGATTCGCCAGCGTCGGCTGCCCGAAGACCGGCCCGGAGACGGCGATCTGCCAGACGGTGCGACCGCTGGCCATCTCAATGCCCAGAACCTTGCCTGGGTGGACACCAATCGCACCAATGCCATTGGCGCCCACTGCCGGTCCGTGTCGCAATTCGCCGCCGAGGTCGCGCGACCAGACGACGACGCCATCGTCGGTGCGCAGTGCGTACAAGGTGCCGCTGCGCGCGGCGATATAGACCAGCGATTCGACAATCACCGCGCTACCCTGCGGCCATTCGTCAAGCTGGGTGCGCCAGACTATGCGGCCATCGCGGGTATCAATGGAATACAGCCCGCGATCATAGGCGCCGACGTAGATGCGTCCGCGGGCTACCAAAGGCGGACCATAGATTGAGCTGCGCAGAACTGTCTGCCAGACTCGCTGGCCGGTTTGCCTCGAAACTGCGTGCAGTACCCCGTTCTTGGCGCCGATGTAAACGTGCTGCCGATCAAGTCCGGGAGAGGCGTAGAGGCCGCCGTACTTGTAATCGCTGGCGAAATACTTCCACCCGACGGCGCCGTCGGTCGCCCTCACGGCATACAGGTTGAAGTCGTTGCTGCCGAAATAGACGACTCCGTCGTCGGCAATCGGCGAAGAGAGAACGGCCCCCTCCGTGATGATTTCCCAACGCCGCTTGCCACTGCGACGGTCGAGCGCGGTTACCCGGCCGTCCTTGGCGGCAACCACGACAACATCGCCGACCAGCAGCGGTGTCGCCGAGATGACGCCTCCGGCGGCAAAAGTCCATTGCTCGCGCCCCGAGTTAACATCGAGCGCCCTGATTTGCTGGTCGTGCGCAACAACGAAGACTGACCGCTCGTCGGCGACCGGAGACGCGTAGATGGCGGCATCCAGCCGGGTGCGCCAAAGTTGTTGCGGCGAGCTTGGCGCCCCGTCGACGGTTTGCGAGGTGTGGCCCGGATCCGCTCCGAGCATGCTCCAGTCGGCCGCATTTGCAGGCAGATGAAGCATCATGACCAGGATGAAAATAACAACTGCCAACCTACCCCCGAATATATCGTCGGCAAGATGTTTACCGGCTTGAATTATATCGCCGGCAAAACATGCGCACTGCGCTCATCCACGATCCGAAGGTATCGTGCGTCGACTATTCGAGCAACTGTTGACTTGAATCAAATTACGCGGAATTGCTAAACCGTGGTATCGCCAGCCCTGTTCCTCTGAATTCGGCGGCATTGCCAGAGGTGAAGCGTCCGCGGATAGCCAAGGATACTCAGGGTCGTGCGCTTGAAACTCCTGTCCTTTGAAAATTCCTTGCGAGGCGCAACCCAACGAAGGACGAGCGATAGTCCGGGCGATCGTCGTAGCGATTGGAGGCGCGGGCGCAGGTCTCCCAGCGATGCCAACTGCCGCCCCGATTGACCCGATGGACACCCGAACTTGGCCCGATCGGGTTGTCGGTCGGTGATTCAAAGTAATAATTTTCCTTATACCAGTCCTGCACCCACTCCCATACATTTCCGGACATATCGTACAAACCGAAACCGTTTGCCGCCTTCTGGCCTACGGGATGAGTAGTATCGCCGCTGTTGAGATTAATCCAGGCAACCGTCTGCGGATCGTTCCCCCCGCAATACTTTTGATCTGGCACGCCGCCACGACACGCGTACTCCCACTCCGCCTCGGTCGGCAACCGATAGACATATCCATCCCTTCGCGCATTCAACAAACCAATAAACCTCTGCGCATCGTCCCAGGACACCTGCTCCACGGGACAATTCTCCCCGCATGGAAAGTGGGACGGATTGTTCCCCATGATCTCCCGCCACTCCCCCTGCTTTACCTCGTACTTCCCGATCTCAAAACCCTTCAAACATACCTTATGCACCGGATACTCTTGGGTGAAACTACTGGTGTTGCTCCCCATCTGAAAACACCCCTCGGGGACAGTCACGAACTCGGAATACCCCCCCCCCGCGACACCTACGTCCCGGATGGGGAGAGACTGTGCATTGACAATTCCCGTCGCGACATGCGCAGTCAACAAGCCCCCTACCAGCAACCAAGACAGTTTTCCCGCTTGTTCTTTATACATCTTGAGCCTCCCTCTATTTTTCGTTTTCCAAGCCATCGGCATTATGCCGCAAACAAAAGTCGGCGCTGGCGAGACGGCGCTAGCAAGCGGGTACTCATGGGGTTGACGAAAACAGGCACAGAACCGTCGATTGGCTGGGCGCCGTGCTCGCCGTTGGTTTCTTGTGCATCGGAATCCCACCGTAGCCGTCGCCGCCAGCAATGCCAAATACCTTCATTCTGGGTTAGTTCCCTGTAACAACATTTTGCCGGAAGCGATTTGCGGCGCGATCCCGCGCTTGTTGCATGTCGGTCGTCGCGCGTGCGAGATTGTGGCGCGCTTCGTCGAAGGTCGGTGCGGCGGCGAGGGCCTCGCGAAAGTGCTCGACCGCCTGGTCAAGGCGTCCAGTGCGGACGAGGATAATGCCGAGATTGTTGTGTGCCTCCGCCGAGCGGGGGTCGCGGCGCAGCGCTTCGCGGTATTCGCCCGCGGCCTGGTCGAGCAGACCCTGTGCGGCCAGCGCCGACGCGAGGCCGACACGCGCAGGCGCGGAATCCGGACGGATTTCGATCGCTCGGCGAGAATGCGCAACGGCTTGCGCGAAGCGGTCGGTGTTGAGCAAGGCAATGGCAAGATTGTAATGGGCGTTGAATTCGTCCGGCTGTTGCGCGAGCAGCGCCTCGTATTCCCGGATCGCTGCGTCAAAGCGTTCCTGCCGCAGGTACAGATTGGCGAGTTCGCCGCGCGCCTCGGGCAGCCCGGGGACGAGGTGCAAGGCGGCGTCGAGTTCGCTGCGCGCATCCTCGATCCGGTCCATGCGGAGGAGTACGGCGGCGTACTGCACGCGCGCATGCGCATCGTCCGGATGCTGCCGCACCAGGTCCGCGTAGGCTGCAGCAGCATCGGCGTCGCGGCCGAGCTTTTCGGACAGGCGGGCAATATCGCTAAACGCCGCGATGCGCCGGTAGTAGCCGATAGCCTCCTCCGGCTTGTTGCGCCGCTCCGACGACATGGCCAACAACAGCAACGTGTCTTTCTGTTCGTGCCCGTACATGTCGAGGGCGCGCAACAGCAGCGCGTGAGCTTCTTCCAGCCTGCCCGCCCAGCCGAACAGGCGGCCCAGGTGCTGGATGGCGTCGGCGTGGTCGGTCTGGTTCAGACGCGCCAGCACCTTTTGCGTCACCTGCGCCTGCGCTTTTGCGTCCCACTCCGGCGCGTAGCGCAGGACGCCGTCACGATTCAGCGCTTCGATCAGCGCCAGGGCTAGCAAGCGGTTGACTTCGATAGTGGGGTGCACATGGTCGAGAAACAGTTCGTTGCCGGGAATGCGGTGGCCAAGACGACGCTCATTTTCGTCCTCCACCAGGCGAATGAAATCAACCAGCGGGAGTTTCTGCGCCGCGGCCACGCTGCGCACCGCGGTCTGCATAGAGGACAATGCCCGCAACGGACAAACATCCTCGTCCACGGCGCGCTGGAATGACCGCTTCGCGGCTTCAAAGCGGCTCATCCCAAGTAGCGCCCGGCCCAACAGAAAATGCGTCTCCGCATACCGCGAATCCAGCGCGAGGGCTGATTCAAAGGCGACCGCTGCCTCATCCAGCGCCCCGCGATCCAGTGCCTGCCGGCCGCGCGCGTCCAGCGCGCTCCAGCGCGACAGGTCCTCAGGCGTCATACTTTCCCGGTGCTCGCTCTTGAACGGTGAAATATCTTTCATATTGACCGGCGGCGTCACCATGACGACGCGCGCGCCGGCCGCGCGGCCAATCGCCGCCATGCGGGCCAGATTCCAGCCGAAGTGCTCGACAATCCGACCCGCCAGGCCATCGTCTCGATGGTAGTCCTGCGGCCCGATGGACTGGGCGAGTCGCTCGTTAACCATCGCCGGCAATGTGTAGCGGCTGCGATCCGCCAGGCCAACTCTGCGGATCGCAGTATCCATCGCGGTGTAGAGCCGGGTGCGAGCAAGCAAGGCGGCGCCCTCGAGAACCGGGGAAGGCAGTTCGCGCAGCGGAGCATAGCTGCGCTGCTCGACGAATTCGTTCTGTGCCGAGAGGACGATGAACACATCCGGCTCGTGGCGCGCCAGTTCCTCCATCAAGGCGGCTTCGCGGTAGCTCGCATAGCTGATACCGCCGGCGTTGATCAATTCCCAGCGCCGGCTGGGATCGGCGACCGGCAGCATCTCGCGCAGCCAGCCGCAGAAGGAGGTGGCGTCGCGATAGGGATTGCCGTAGGTGGTAGAGCCGCCCATACAGAATATCCGCACGGTATTGCTCGCCTTGCGCTTGGGAAAGCTTTGCCGGTTGAAGTGACCCAGTTTGTCATGGGCGGTCTCCATTATCACCGTGCCATCGGGTTGCGTTTTCTCGACAAACAATGGCAGGCTGGCGGCAAATCCGACGAAGGGATCGTCGGTCGCCAGGCGGGGCGCCACGCCGGCAACGGACAACGCCAGTTCCGCCAGCACGAGACTGAGGCCGACCACCAATATGCCGAACAAGGCCTTTTTCCACACCGGCAGTCGTGCCGCGGCGGCCAAGTCTTGCGCATGCTGCGCCGACCGCCCGTTGCCGGGGGTTATGTCGCGCTTAAAAAAGCGCATAGATGAAAGGCGCCAGGCTGCTGGTCTGGACGAACGCGATCAGCCCACCGACCAGCGCCAGCAGAAACACGATAGGCGCAAGCCAGTACTTCTTGCAGTAGCGCAGGAACAGCCAGAGGTCGCGCAATAATTCGAACATCAGAAAGGCTGCCTCATGCTGGTGGGAGTATCGGAGGCAACCCGATAGCTTGATCGTTTAGGATCAAAGCCGAGTGCCAGTGGATTGCGACCCATCGCTCGTGAAATCCATCCCGCCGGGACGATCACGAGAAAATATATCGACCCCAGAATCAACCTGGTCTGCGCGCGGGCCAAGGCCGCGACCAGCCTGCCGCGCAGCGAGGGCTTAACGGCGGGTGCTACTGCGGGCGCGGCAGGAAAATTCGGCTGCGCTTTCCGCTCCAGCAGGTAATCGCCGATCACCAGACAATCCAGACCTAGGTTCATGAAACAGTGGAAAGCCTCGGCGGGCGAATTGACAATTGGTTCGTCGGGACCGTTGAACGAGGTATTGAGCAGAACCGGAACGCCGGTCATCGCCCCGAACCGTTCCAGCAACCGGTGGAACCGGGGCTGGTGTGCGCGGGACACCGTCTGCAAGCGGGCCGAGCCGTCCACGTGGGTGACTGCCGCCAACACCGGTTTGCCCGGCAACGGCGGCCGCACGTTTTCGGCGAAGCTCATATAAGGACTCGGCAAGCTGACGCCGAAGTGCTCCATGGCCCGTTCCTCGATGACCGCCGCAGCGAACGGACGGAAAGTCTCGCGGCGCTTGACCTGCTGGTTCAGCCGCTCGCGCATTGCTGCAGTGCGCGGATCGGCGAGGATCGAGCGCGCACCCAAGGCGCGCGGGCCGAATTCCATGCGGCCGTCGAACCAGCCTATGGCTTCGCCTTCAAGCAGTCGCCTGGCCACCGTTTCCAGCAGATCCGCTTCGTCGAGGCGCTCATAGCGCGCGCCCAGCCCTTCAAGACAGGCGACCACTGCCGGCTCGTCATAGGCCGGGCCGAGCAGTGCGGCGCCCATGTCATCCCGCGTCGGCACGCTGCGCGGCCGGCCGAAATGCTGGTGCCACGCCGCCAGCGCGGCACCGACTGCGCCTCCCGCGTCGCCGGCGGCCGGTTGTACCCAGATACGGCTGAACGGTCCTTCGCGGCGCAAGCGACCGGCGGCGACGCAATTCAGCGCGACGCCGCCGGCCAGACACAGATTCTCCACTGCCAGTTCGCGGTGCGCGGCGGCGGCCAGTCGCAGCAGGATTTCCTCGCTAACGCGCTGGATCGAGCACGCGATATCTTTCTCGCGCTGGGTGATCGGCGCACCTGGCAAGCGTGGCGGGCCACCGAACAGTGTGCAGAAGCGCTCGTTCACCATCGCCAGACCGACCGCGAAATCGAAATAATTGAGCTGCAAGCGGAAACTCCCGTCCGGCTTCAGGTCCACCAGCCGCGACAGAATGATTTCGGCATAGCGTGGGGTGCCATAGGGCGCCAGGCCCATCAGCTTGTATTCGTCGGCATTGACGCGGAAACCGCAGAACTGCGTAAATGCCGCGTAGAGCAGCCCCAGCGAATGCGGGAAGCGCAACTCCCAACACGGCGCGAGGTCCTGGCCTTCGCCGTGCCACAGCGAAGTCGTCGCCCATTCGCCGACGCCATCCACGCAAAGCACGGCGGCGCGGTCGAAGGGGCTGGGGAAAAACGCCGACGCGGCGTGGGATTGGTGATGCGCGCAGAACAGCAGCGGCGGCAGTTCGGCGACGCTACAGCCAGCGGCAGCGGCCAACGCCTCGCGCAGGATGCGTTTCAGTGGCAGTTTTTCCTTTAGGAAGGCCTGCATCGTGACAATGAAGGCACTCGCGCCGCGAGGCGCCAGGGCCATATGGGTCTCGAGCAGACGGTCGAACTTCTGGATGGGCTTGTCGTAAAAGACGATGGCATCGAGACTGGGCAGCCCGTTGCCCCACTCGCGCAGGCAGTAACGGATGGCGTCGGCGGGGAAACTCGCATCGAATTTCAGTCGCGAGAAGCGTTCCTGCTGCGCGGCCGCAACCACACGGCCATCAACCACCAAGGCGGCAGCGCTGTCGTGGTAATAGGCGGATATTCCGAGCAGGGCAGCCATGGTTTCAGTTGGGAATTGGATCGAAGAATCGGGATCACCGACAACTTGCCGGGCGTGCCGTGGAAGTCCTCGCGGTGTCTTTTTTCGCCATCACGCCAGGCCGCGGCCCGATACAGGATCGACTCGCAGGAAGACTTACGGCGGGCTGCCGCACATGGTCCGCATCCAGCCTCTTCCGCTGCCCGTTGAATTAGTCGTACTCCCCTGATTGTTGGCAATAATGGGAACGCCCAGCGTCGACGTTCCGCAGGAGGTGTCCTGCCAGTTGCCGGCCCGTGCAAAGGTCCGGATCTTGTTTTTGGCTTCGAGATAGTAGGGAGCCTTGGTGTAGTTGTTGCTGTTGCCGCCTATCGCAACTTGATTGCTGCTGCCAGGGGCAAACCCGGCTTCTTCCCCAACGTCGTTCAGATTGACCAGCAGGGACTTGTTCTTCCAGCCGTGGGGCACGGCGATGTGACACCATGTGCATTGGATTGCGCCGACCCTGTTTACGTGGAGTTGATGCAGGTTTCCGTCCGGCCCAGCAAAGCCAGTAGAACTGGTCGGGTTGTGGCACTTGAGGCAAAGCGGCGTCGAGGAGCTTGAGCTGTCCTTGGTCCACGTCCCCTTGAGGATGAAGGGATTCGCCGAGCCGTGCGGCCCCCAGGGATTCCCGGCACCGGTTGCGGTATTCGTGCCATCGGGAATCACCGATGTGGTACTGGTCACGTTGCTGCCGTGGCAATCGCTGCAATACATGGTCTGGGTTCCCACGGCAGCGCTCCAGGGAGTCCTGAAAGCGTTTGTGGCGTTCATCCCTCCACGCTTGGCGGCAGTGCGCCCGGTGGAGCGCATCACCGGGTGCCAGGAGCGATGGTTGTTGTTGTTGTAGCCGATCGCCCCGGCATCGGTGCCGAGGTTGACCGCCGTCGTCGCCGTGGATTCGTCGGCATGACTGTCCGGCGCCTGGTATTCCTTGGCCTGATCGGTGTATTGGGTCAGGGCATTGCCCACCCCCGGAGTCGCCACCGTGCCGGCCGGGGTCTGTCCGCGCCGGGAGGCGGCGGCTCTCAGGTTCGGCGGCGTGGTAAATCCGTAGGTGGAGTGGCACTTGAAGCAAACCTGATACTCGCGCGTGACGAAGCCCTTGGTGTCCATGGCATTGAACGCCATGCCGCCGACCGTGGCCCCGGTGGTGTTGAGCGGCATCACGGTGCTCACCGTCTCGCTGCCGGGGTCACCGCGCCGCACCGTGTAGTTGCTCGCCGAGGAATGGAAGGAATTGCTGCCGTAGCTCGGCTCGACGCCCCAGGTGCCGCGCAGCACGCCGGACGCCACGTTGGTGTGGGTCATCGCCGTATCGGTGTGCTCATGCGTGCCGCCCTGCGTGTCGCCCGCCCCGCTCAGATTGCCGGCATTGCCGAAGAACAGCTTGAACTTCACCACCCGATGCGGATTGTGGCAATCGGTGCACTCGACATGGCGGTTGGTGGCGGTGGTGCCCAGCAGCGCCCGGCTTTCGACCAGGTCGGCGCCGCACTTGTCGTTGCTGGCGGCGGAACAGTTGGAGCCGCTGGTCGGCAGACCATTGACCACGCCGCCGGCATACCCGTCGTTGAAGCCGGCCCTGCCGCTGCCGGGGTCGTGCATTTCCACGCCGCCGGCATCCTGGTCGGCCGAGGCGATCGGCATGCGATAGCCATTGACGATGTTGAAGTCGGTCCGTATGTCCGGCACCGAGGTCGACGTCGAAAGAATGCTGTTGGCTGCGTCACGATGGCATTGGTAACAGGTTTCTTCCAGCGCGGAACTGCCGCCGGCCTTGAATCCGCCCAGGTACAGCGCGGTGCCAGGCGTGGCATCGGTGCCCTCGCGCAGCAGGCGGCGTGAGCCGGTGACGGTATGGGTGTCGTGGCAATTCAGGCAGGACGCCTGCCAGACCTGGATGTTGGCGGGGAAACCGCGCGTGGTCGCCGCTGCCGCGCGATAGGTCTGCGTCGCCACCTGGCTGTTGGCGTGCGCCGAGTAATTCCACGAATTGCCGCCCATGCCTTGCAAGCCCTTGTCATGGCAGGCCAGGCAGATGATGTTGCCGCTGTCGCCATATATTGGCTGACCATCGACATAGGTGGGCTGTACGGTCTGCACCCGGGGACGGCGCAGGAACTTGATATTGCCCTCGTTGGCCAGATCGCTCGCATCGCCCTTGAGGTGGGGATCGTGGCAGGTCGTGCATTGCACCTGACCCGCGCCCGATGTCCCGGTGGGTTCCAGCGGCAGCACCGGGCGGCTGGTGGACTGCCCCGCCAGGCGCTTGCCGAACAGCGGATACGTCGTATTGATCATGATGGTCGACTGCTGGCTGGCATTCGGCGCGCGGAGTTCGCCATCCCGGCTGGCCAGCGCGGCGTCGTAAGTCACCGAAATCGGATGGTCGTTGGTCAGGTCGAAGCCGCTCGTCTGCCCCAGCACGCCGGCGCCGATGTTGCGCGTGTAGCCGGTGGTCGTGCCGCTACCGCCGGGCATGACGCCGCCGGCGCCGGTATTCGCCACGCCGATGGTGGCCGGATTGTTTACGCCGCGCAGCACGCGCACGCTGCCCAACGCCATCGCGCCATCGTGGCAGGAAAGGCAGAGCTTGGAACTGCCCATCGGCTGATCCAGGGATGCGCTCCTGATCGTCTCCGCGTCGAGCGAGTTCGACGTATAGACCGTATAAGTCTTGGCCGCCAGCGTCTTGTTCCACAGCGGTGTCTGCGAGGTATCGGCGCCGTGCGGCGTGTGGCAGAAGACGCAGACTTCGCTTTCCCCCGCCGCCTTGACGGTCCCGGGACCGGTGGACGACAGGTTGTGCAGCGTACTGCGCACATCGGAGGTGCGCGCCGCGTAGACAGGGTCGACCAGTCGCGGCAACAGCAGAAAGCACGCCACCAACACTGCCGACAGGCGTCCGCTACTCATTCTCGCTGCCTCCGCCGAGGAACTGGAACACTGCGATTCGGCTGTTCATCATGTCCGCCACATAGACCCGGTTGCGTGCATCGATCCAGACCCCGGAGGGAAGATGAAACTGCCCGGCGCTGAATCCGACCCCGCCCAGGGGCATCAGGAATTGCCCGAGACGGTTGTAGATCAGCAAATAATCGAAATAGGACTCGACCACATACACATTGTCCTCGCTGTCCACTGCGACGCCCTTCGGCCGGGAAAGGTCGCCGATGAACATGCCACGCTTGCCGATGGTGCCAAGGTAGCTGCCGCTAGCGGTCGAAAACACCTGGACGCGCGCATTCATGGTATCGGTAACGTAGAGCTTTTCATTGGCGACCGCGATATGTGTCGGAAAGTTGAATTCGCCCGGCCCGTCACCGCGCGTACCCAGTTCTGCAAGCAATAATCCTTCCAGATTGAAGATCTTGACCTGATGCGCGGACGCATCGGCGACATACAGCTTGCGCGCAAGCGGATCGTAGGCGACGCCGTTGGGACGGTCGAGGTGGTCCTTGCCGATGCTGGGAAGCGTCTGGCCATCCGGACCGAGACGGGCCACCAGCCCGAGATCCGCGTCAGCGACGAACGTCTGGCCGTCCGGTCCGATGGCGATCCCCACCGGGCTGACGAAGTCGACCAGGCCTTCGGCCTTGGACCAGACTTTCACTTCGGGCACGGTTTCGTCGAACATGAACACTGCGCCGCGACCGATGTCGGTGACGTAAACACGACCCCTGTTATCCACGGCGCCGGATTGCGGGCGGTCGAGCACCATGGGTGGTGCCGGACCGGCGATGATGTCGAGCACCCGGAAAATGCTGTTGACCACGCCCTCGCCGAACTCTTCGGGCCGATGGATGTTGGTCTCCCCGCGAAGTTCGCCCAGATAGACATAGCGCGGTACTTCGCCGTCGCTTGCAGGCGGGAACATCAGGCGCCGGGTTTCCACGGTGCCATCAAGGCCCATGGAAAACACCGGCTTCTCGCGCAGACTGGAGCAAGCGGCGAGACAAAATGACAGCAAGGCCAGAATAAAAAATCTCATGTATTTGCAGCTGTAAGGGTCATGGGCGAAACCTTGCATCCCCGGGTCCGATTGCCTCGTGCGGGTTCATTTTCGATGCCGACGAATCCTGAATGCGGCGACGGTGCGGCTGGCTCCATCCGCAACGTACATCATGCCACCGGAAACCGAAATTTGATCGGGGGCGAGCAGATTGAGTTCCGTTGCCGGAATGGTTTCCAGCCCCCCCTGGAAAACCCGCGAGATGCTTCTGTCGAAACCATCGAGTACATAAATTTCTCCTGCATCGGCGACGAGCGCCTTCGGCAGCCGAATCTGCCCCGCAGCCAGTTGTCGCACCAGGCGTCCGGCACGCCACTCGCTGACGCATCGGCATTTGGCGTCGGCAATCAGCAAGCTGTCACCGAAAATTGCCATCGGGCCGGCGGCAGGAACGTCAAGATGCGCCAGCGCCATGCGACCCAGCGGCTCGATTTGATCCACCACGCTCCACATGGCATCGACGGCGAACACGCGACCGCTCGAGCCGTCGACCGCGAAATCGAGATAACGACTGCTCGGCACCCGTGGATGCATAGCCGGTTGCGGACGACCGTCCAGGCCGTAGCGTTGAATCTCGCCACGCATGGCGTCGAGCACATACAGCGTGCCGTCGGGCGAACTGCGCAACAGGCTGCCGGCAGCGATCCTCACCCCAGGCAACGCGTGCATCAAGCCGCTGTTGCGCTCATAGCGAAACAAGCGTCGATGGCCCGCATCGGCAATGTAGATCGACCCCAGGCTGGCCACCACGGCCACCGGGAACATGAAGGGAAGATAAGTCTCCCGCCCCCCCGGCAAGGGATAGCCGGTGCCATCGGCCTTGTCGGTCAGGGTCGCACCGGTGATGCCGAACGCCGGTTCCAGCCAATGCTCGGCTCTGGCGCGTGCCAGCGCCGTGCCGCCACAACCGACTATTGCCAGTGCGCCGGCGAGCGCCGCGCCGCGCAGGAGAAAGGCGCGGCGACTACCAGCGCCCGGGACCGCCGGTTTCATGACCGCCATAGATTCCTGTGGGCAAGCCGCGCTTGCCGGAGTGACACAAATCGCATTTATCGGGCGCCCAGGCTATGTCGCCATTGTGACAGGCGCCGCAGAAGCGCCCCTCGACAATGTCGGCCATCGTGAAATCATTGCTGCCAACGCGCATCTTGAAGCCAAGTTCGGCATGGCAAACCTTGCAACGAAAGCGGATGCGGTGGAACCAATGGGGAAACACCACCGGCCGTACGCCCTCCTTTTCCGAACGTCGGTTCAGCACCACGTCCGCATACTCGGCCGCTGCCGGCGGTACCTCGCCGGCCAAGGCCACCAACAGCAGCAGCAGGATTCGGGCCTGGCGTGCAGCCATCACCGCGGTGGCACCGCACCGGGCGGAATCGCGATCGGCAATGTCGGCCTCAGCACGTTCCCCGGCCGCGCCACGCTGTGGCAACGAAAACATTCGGTCAAGGGAAAGGCCACCGCGCCATGGCATACGCCGCACTGCTCACCCTCGAGGATGGCCAGCATGGAGAACTGGTTGGCGCCCGCCTCGGCCTTGAACAAATGATCATGGCAATTGGCGCAATCCAGCCACTGGGTATGCTGGCGATGCGGAAACCTGACGATGGGCATGCCACCCTTCAGGTTGAGCAGGACATCCGAGTCATAGACCCGAATCTTGGTGTCGGGACGAATGCTGGCGCGCGGATTGATTTCGCTTTTCTCCAGAGCCTGAACCCAGCGCACCATGTTTCCGGCGTTGTCCGGGGTCAGTTTAGAAAGCGCCGCGCCGGGCTCCTGCAATTCTTTCACACCGGGACCGCGGGGATCGTGAATGCCATCCTTGCGCAGCGTCTCCCAACCCTGGGCCTGGACGGAAAAGCTCGCCAAAACCGCAACAGCGGCGGCGAGCCCAATGCGCATGGCTTTATCCAGGGATATAAATACCCGCATTGCGAATTGCGCGCACCAGCTCCGCGGTTGAATCCTCCAGCAGTTTGACCGCCTCGTCGTAGGCTTTGCGCGATGCTGCATCATCTGCCTTGATCCGCATTTCCTGTGCCTTGGAAAGATAGGCCTGAATCATGTCCCCGCTCGCCTTCTTGTCATCGACCAGCACTTTGATCAGCATCTGGTGCGTATTGTTCCGGTCGATTTCGTAGTGGTATTCCTCTTCCTTGTTGGCGAAGTTGAGCGAGCGCGTCAAGGTATCGCCGCTGCGCAGGCTGGTCAGGCCGGCTTTGGCCACCAGGTAGCCGCGGTCGATTTCAGTGCGCGCCTCCTTGAACTTGCGTTCCTTCGCCAAAGCTGCACCTGCTGCAATCGATTTTTCGATCTGCGCCACCGTGCCGGCGACACCCTTGGCGGCTTTCTCGTCCGAAACCCGCTTGTAGGCACCGAGCAAGGCCTGCACACTTTCCAGTTGCAGCAGGTAATCGTTCTCAAGCTTTTTCACGGACACTTCTTCCGGCGCGGCGAAGCGGACGGCATCGAAAAAGGTCGAACGCGACTCGGCCAGCAAAGCCGAAGCCTTTTCGAGATTACCCTGCTCCAGCGCGGCCTTGGCGGCACGATGCAACTCGCGCGCTCGGTCACGGCGCTGCATGGCTTCGGGCGCCTTGCTCGACTCAATCTGACGCGCAGCCGAAGAGCTTTCCAGCAGTTTTGCGACAGAATCGAGATTCGACGACAGTTGTCCCTTGTCGATCTTGTTACCGGCCAGTCGCGACGCGGCGGTTTCGGGCGTGGCCGCAGGCGTGGTGGTCTGTGCCAGCACTAAAGCAGAGAACATGACGGGAATCAGCAGGAAAACAAACTTGTTCATGATTGGGCCTCTTTACTTCGCCGGCGCCGCAGCCGCCTGCGCCGGACGGGTGTCCTTCTTCTTCGAATGGCATAGGCGGCACTCTGAAACCGGGAACGCCACCTTGCCGTGACAGACGCCGCACTTTTCTCCCAGCAGGATCGCGGCCATGCTGATTGCATTGGCACCTTTCTGCGGAGTGAAAATCGCCGGATGGCAATTCGAGCAGTCGAGCCACTCGGTGTGCTGCTTGTGCGGGTAGACCACATCGGGCATCGATCCCTTGACCTCACGCACGATATTGAGGTCGACGATCACCGGAGTGGCATTCGGGTCCTGTTTGTCCCAGCGCGGATTGATCTTCCCCTCCTCGATGGCCTTGACCCAATTAACGCGATTGCCGACCAGACTTTTCGGCAAGGGTCCATAGGCCGCCAACGGCGCCATCAGGGCCATCGTCCCGTCGTTGGCCGGATCGTGGATGCCATCTTCGGCGGGAGGGGGATTGCGCTTGCCGATCGGCTTCAACAGACGGTTGAAGGAATTGATGTCGGCCGATGACGCGCCGGATGTATTCGAGGACACATCGACTGGAGCGGATGCTGCGGCAGGTACTGCAGCCACGGCAGGTACGGCCACTTGCGCCGCAGGAGCCGGAGCGGCCACGGTCGCCGCGGGTTTTGCCGGAGCGACGGCCGCAGCAGCCGGCGCCGGCTTGGCGGCACTGCCTTTGACGGCAGCCAGCATGTAATCCACCGCCGCCTTGACGTCGCCATCCGACGCGCCGGTGTTGCCGCCCTTGGCCGGCATGCCCTTGGGTGTACCCTTCAGAGCGCTGGTGTACAAACGCGCCGTGCCGGCGGCAATGCGCGGCTGCCAGTCCGCGGCGTTGCCGAGCCGTGGCGCACCGGCAATTCCTGCCGCGTGACAGACTGCACAGGTCTTGGCGTAAAGATCCTTGCCGACGTCGGCCGCAATTGCAGAAGCGGCCCAAAGCAACGAGGCCAGCGCGGGAAGAACAATTCGTTCGATTTTCATGATCGCGCGTCCTTATTTCTTTTGAAGCGCTGCAGGAGCAAGTTTCTGGATCGTGCTTTCGTGCACCTGGGTCGGCGTACCCGGTTTGGCCGAATGACACAGATTGCAGTTCTCGACCGACCAGGCGAGTTCGCCGTTGTGGCAGGCGCCACAGAACTGGCCGTCGATGATCTTCACCATGTTGATCTCGTTGCCACCCGCCTTGAACTTGAAGCCGAGGTCGGCATGACAAACCTTGCAGCGAAAGCGCACGCGATGAAACCAGTGCGGGAAGATCGCCGGCCGCATGCCCGCTGCGTCGGAATAGTTATTCATCACGATATCGCCGTATTCGGCATGCGCCTCATCGACATCGACCATCAGCACCGCGACCAGCGCCAATACGACCAGCAGCAATCGCCGCCAGATAGATTTTTCTGACATGATTTTCCTCTTTGCAAACCCAGGGCGGAAGTTTAGCCCACAGAACATCGCTTACCAGCGTCCGTCGAAAAAACCGTCGAACTCACGGTTAACGGAGCCGAAGATAGAAGCACTTTTCCTGCCAGCCTGTTCGATCATGGCGTGATTCAGACGAAATGTCAGGCGACCTATCCTGTAATCCAGCAATTGCTGAAACGAAAAGCTTTGCTGCGCCTGATTGCCGAGCGGGTCTGAGCCGACCAACCGGGTGCTGGACTGGCTGTTGATCCAGAGCACGCTGGCGTTGTAATTCAGATTGCGGATCGAGAATGGACTGCTGTGCGCATAGCCAAGACTGAAACTGCCGCTCGTCTGGCTCTGGTTGTCATTGCTTAGCAGACCATTGACCACTTCCTGCTGTGCGTTGGTACCGACGAAGTTCTGGCTCCAGTTCAGGTTGGCATTGGCCGTCAGCGCCGCCCTGGAACTGATCTGGTACTGCCCGTTGCCCACCAGATTCATGTTGCGATAGTGATTGTTTCCCGATTGCCCGGTACTGATGTTGTCGGAGAAGTTAGCACTCAGGCTGACCGTCAGGGCCTCGCCATAGCCCGCACGCCAGGCCGCACCAAGACTGTGCGACAGCGCCGTCGCCGGCCCCGCCTGGGTCTGGTTATAGGACAGGATCTGACCGGCATTCAGATTCAGGGCCTGGGCTTCGCTGATCACGAGTGTCCGCGTCAGGTTGTGACCGGCCGAGGTGCTGAGGCCAACAGAGTTGCCACCCTGGGTGGCGACGTTGCCGCTCAAGCCAGCGCCGAGGTTCCAGCCGTAACTGTAATCCCCGAACTTGCGCGGGTCACCCGTATACGAGGCGTTAGCGCCTGCCCCCCCCGAGGTGACACGACCAACGACCGAGGATGTCGAGGCCACGAAGGCATTCCCCGACGCCGACAGGTTATTGCTGAAGCGGTAACTGGTGGCCAGGTTTGCGGCCAGAGTCTGCTGACTCATGACCTCGTCCGCCAGAATGATTTGCGTCTGCGTGAAACTGCCGCCACCGGTCAGGGTCAGCGGCAGATCCTCAATTGGTCGCCAGATAAAATTGGTGGCCGCGAGCAGAACCCTTGAATCATTGCGGGCCAGGGTGTCACCGACGAACTGGTCGCGCCGCGTGCTGGCCAGGGCAAGGGTATTGCCAATGCTGAGATCTTCATGAACCGTCCAACTGTGGCTGGCATTTGCGTTCAGCAGGCGTGACGTCTGGCCGCCAAGATCACTGGTGGACGGCGTGAAGGCCAGACTGGCATTCAGGCTGTGATCACCTTCCAGATAATGATCCGGATCGAAAACCCGTCGCGCCGAGAAACTGCCGTTGAGGGAGGAGTTCTGGCTGGTGCTGGTGCCACTTACATAGCTGTTGCGGTTGTAACTGGCGCTATAAGTATCGCCGACCTCCGTCCGATACTGCTGACGCAAGCCGAGGGATGTGTTGGTGGTGGGCGCCCGGTTCTCCCCGGCCCGCGATTCCGACGTCCCGTGATTGAAGGTTGCGCTGAAGGGGAAACGACTGACCGGGAAGACATTGACACTACCGCCGAAATTGAGTCCGCTGCTGTCACTCTTCACTACCGGCCCGCTCGCTGGGGTGAACGTGCTATCGGTGGAATTCATCCCGAAAACTCCCGACCATTGGGCGATGTAAGGCGCACCAATGAAACTGTTGGCCTGGACGTTCAATGTGTTGTGGATGCTCAGGCTCTTCGCGCCGTCATCGGAACCAAAATAATTGCCGCTGCTACCGGAATTTCCTACCCAGCGGATCGGCGCCATCACCCAGGTTTCGCCGCTCAAATCCGGGAGTCCGGAATCCGCGGACTTTGCCGTACCGGTTGCCGGCCGTTCAGCGCCCGCGGGGGCGCGCCGCGCGCCCGCCACCGCTGGTGTCGGATCGAAGGGCACCGGCGCTTCGGGTTGGTCCGGTCCGTCGCCCGAATCGCCATCCCTGCCGCGCCCCGAAGGAGTGGCTCGGCCCTCCGCCGCTGCGCGCGCTGCGCGCGCAGCGCGGAATGTGCGCGACGGGGAGCCGGTGGCCGGCGCAGTTGCCGCCGGCTGCAGCAAGATCGTCAGGGACAGGCGAACTGGACCCTCTGCCACGGCGGGACGCCATGCATCGCGTGCCGGCTTGCGTCGCTCGGACTTGCGCCGTTCGCCAAGTTGCAACGACAGCCGCAAGGCCGGCGGTGCGTCGCTCAGGCCTGGCGCCAGCCCGCTTCTCGACGCGGTGTCAGCGGCCCAGGCCTCACCGCTGCAAATTGCGCCGCCCAAGGCGCCGGCCAGCAAGCGCCAGAGTTGCGCGCGGCGAAAGGTCGGCTGACCATTCCTCACGGAGCACTCTTGCGCAAAGCAGGGACTGGCGTCATCCTGGAAATCTCGAATTAGCTAAGCAGAACACAGACAACGCGGGCGCAAAGAACGCGCCACCCGGATGAATCGCCCCTTTCCAAGGCACGCGCCGCTCGCGGCAATCCCACTCTGCGACTCCGTAAAGCCTGGTTGCAGTGCTTGCGAAATAGCACTGCCATTGTAGGACAGACTTCAGTCTGCCTTGCCCGCCTTTTACTTCGCTGACGCAGGCGCCGCTGGCGGTTCGTGGATCACGATACTCGCCGTGCCCCTGAGCTTGACCACCAAATCCTGCCAGGCCTTTTCTTTGCGCTCACGGTGCAACAAGTCCGCGGCGCGCTCGGCGACCCGGCTGAATTCCTGCAACTTGGGCGGAATCCTGTCATCCAGGCGAAATACTCCAACGCCCTGCAGCATTTGAATCGGCTCGCTCACCTCGCCGGCCTTGAACTGATCGACCTTCGCCTGCAGGGCTTCGGGCAGCATGCCCCGGTGCAGGTAGCCCATGTCGCCGCCTTGCTCGGCGCTGCCGTCCTTGGATGCCATGCGCGCCAGTTCGCCAAAATCGGCGCCGCCCCGAATACGCCGCACGATGCCTTCCGCCTCCCGCATCGCCGCGTCCCACACCGGCTGTGCCGAAGACGGATCGACCGCCAGCAGAATGGTATGCAGTCGAACTTTCTCGGGTTCGGTAAACAGCGCAGGCCGGGCCGCGTAGAACGCCTTGACCTCCTCGGCACTGGGTGCGGGAACATCGCGCACCACCTGCTCCAGCCGACTCAGCCGGTCTTGCTGATCCAACTGCTGGCGCAGGCCGGGCAGCATCGCTTCACGACTTTTCTGCCAGTTGGGATTGGATGCGTAGCGCTGATCGTAGACCTGGATCTGCTTTTCGACCTCCGCACTGTCGGCGGCGATGCCGCGGCGCTCGATCTCCTCGAGAAACAGGATACGATCGATCAGCTTGTCGCTGACCTCCTTGCGTGCCTGCACCAGTTGCTCCTGCGGCACCTGGCCGTGATAAAACTTCTGCCGCAGGAACGTCGCATAGGCGGAGTGAAACTCGGCCTGGGTCACCGGTTTGCCATTGACCGTCGCGTACAGCGGCAGGACGGTAGCCGCCGCTGGAGTGGCCGCCGCCGCAACCGGCTTGACCGCTTGTGCAAAAGCGATGGGGAATGACAAGCATGTCGCCAACACGATGCCGGCCACGGCCGACCCGCCATTTTTCAATTTCATTTCTCACCTTTCCTGTATTGCTGCGCACGACCGCAGCATGCTCGAGAATCATTTCAAAAACAGCCATGATACCCCGTGGCGATGGCCCACTGCCGCTCGCCCCGCGCAAGACTCACCCCGTTACGGATAAGAAAAAAGCCCCGAGGTTTCCCTGGGGGCCTTTCTCTCGCTCAGGAGCTAGGGAGTCGCTTACCGGCCTCAGATCTCGCCTTGACGCTGCCCCTCCCGTTCAGACTGACTTACTTGTTGTGGCAGGTAAGGCACACCGCGCTGCCCGCATTGGAAACCCGCAGGAAGGTGGGGTTCGCACTGGAATGCGGATCATGGCAGGAGCCGCACTCGACCGAGGGGTAGGTACCGGCTCCCAGACCACCGTTCGCGGGGAAGGCGCGGTTATAAAGAATCATGTCGGTCTTCTGACGCCCGGCCACGGCGGTAAGGTTTTCAACCCAGAAAACCGTCTGACCACCGATCGAAGCGTTTGACGGTGCTCTGAAGTCGACATCCTGGCATAAAGCACCCGGGGTTGTTGTACCCGGACCGCCGCCGCAATACTGTATGCCGATCGGATGGTCGTTGCTCAGGTCCCGCCCCAGCATCGACAGCGTGGTCGCCGCGTTGGTCATTTGACCGGCGGCATTGGAATTCCCACCCGCTGCCCAGGTGTAGGCCAAGCCGCCAGTTCCACCGCCGGTTACGTCGTAACCGCCGGAACCCGGCGCATTCAGGATGTTGTCCATCGCCTGCGTGCCGTCATGGCAGGACAGACAGGCCAGCGACACCGAACCGATGCTCAGGTTACCCGCCTGACCGTCGTTGGCGAGAACCGCATCCATGGTCGAGGAGGATGAGTACGTGGTGAAAGCCGTTGCACTTCCGGTATTGAGCCGCTTGTTCCACAAGGGTACGCCCGCCGTGGACACATCCGCCGCGTGCGGGGTGTGGCAGAACACGCAAATCTCGGCGGTGCCGGCGGTGACATTGGTTACGCCTGGGTTGCCCGCCGTCGTCCCGAGGTTGTGCCTGGTGTTGGTGACTTGCGCAATGGCGACCGATGCGCCGAAGGCCATGACCGCCGCCAACAGCCATCTCGCCGTACGGCCTGTTTCTTTTCCGATTCTCATGACCTGCTCCTTTTTTACCTGGGTGTAATGTGATAACTTGCCTCGCCAGAACTAAAGCAGCTTCCATGCCAAGCTTATGCCCTCGTTCATATCAAGGCTTCATGGCCAAAGGGCCTAGCAAGTCAGCGAGGAATGCCAACTTTGCCACACAGGAGTCCTCCTCGAATCCCGGAAACAAGAAAGCACTTTCCCAATATAGGGAAAATTACTGCGCAGCCTTGCTCGCGCCCGGCCCGCGTCCGAGGTAGCCTTCGCTTTCTTTCATGGCGTGGGGGCGAAACACGTCGATCCGCGCAAACCATTGATCCACGAAATAAATCCGGCCATCCTCGTCGACCGCGATGCCCGATGGCAGCATGTACCCGCCGGGTTTGTCCTGCTCCGAGCGATCGCCGATGAACATCAGCAGTTCGCCGTCCGGGGTGAATATCTGAAAATTGCCGAAGGCCGTATCGGCGACATAGACGTTGCCATCCCGATCGGTGGCGATTTCCTTGGGTCGGGCGAAGTTGCCGAGCTGCTTGCCGGCCGCGCCGAAGCTCTTGATGAACTTGGCGTCCTTGTCAAAAATCTGCACGCGGAAATTGCCGCCGTCGACTACGTAGATCCGCCCATCCTTGCCCAGGGCAACGTCGCGCGGCAGATTGAACTCGCCCGGCCCGGTGCCGCGTTTGCCGATATCGAACAAATGCTCGCCCGTAACACCATTGAATACCCTGACCCGGTGCTGGTCCGAACTGACGCCGCCAATATCGACCACATAGACCTTGTCGCCACTCTCGGTCACCGTCACGCTCGACAGGCGGTCGAACATCTTGGGGCCACCGAATTTGCGCAGGAACTTGCCTTCGTTGTCGAAGACGACGATGCGCTTTTGCGTCGCATCCGCGACGTAGAGATTGCCGGCGCCATCGACGTCGATGCCCAGCGGCTTGGCGATGCGGCCCTCGCCATCCTCGTCACCGATCCGGTAGTACCTTTTGCCGGGCACGTCGAACACCTTCACCGCCCTGCCGACCGAGTCGGAGACAAATATCTTGCCCTTGTGCACCACGATCGCATACGGCTTGGACAGTCGCTCGGCGCGCTCGTCCGAGGTTCCGGTCAATACCCGCTTCAGCGCCGATTGATCGGCCTCCGGCACGACATCGGTACTGGCGCGAATCGCGCGTTCGTACACGAAACGGGGCTCATCCGGCGGCTCCGGGTAAACCAGCGAGCGGGCAGCCCGCCCGATCTGGTCGATGTCGCGCTTTTGCACCGTCACGCAGGCGCTCAGGCCCAGAATACACAGCAACAGTACTACCCGCGTCAGGGCACGAACTTGCGTCTTCATCCATCGACTCCTTGGTCCAGATATTTATAAAGGATAGCGCTTATTTGTCGTGGCAGGTCAAACACAATTGGCTACCCGCGGCAGAAACCCGCAGGAAGGTTTCCGTCTTGGTATGCGGATCGTGACAACTGCTGCACTCGATGTGCGGCACCGCCATGCCGGATTCCATGCCGGGATCGCTGCTGTTGACGCGCCCATACAGCGGCAGATCGTTGCGCGTGCGACGCGCAGTGACGCCATTGCGCGACACCCAGAAGACCGCACGATTCTCGACCACTCCTTCGCTGGCCTCGCGAAAATCCTCAACGGAAAGCAGATGCCGGGCGGTACGAAACGGCGTCGAGGAGTCTGCTTTCGGTATCACGATGGCGCCGCTCGGCGCCGAGTGTCTAAGCGCACCGCGATATGGAACGCCAAACGGATGATCCCTGGAGGTCGAGCTGATCGTCAAAGCCTGATTGGAGTCGTGACAGGACAGGCATGCCATCGATTGCGAACCGACCGAGGGCTTGCCCAAGCCGAGCCGCCCAATGTCATCATAGATGGTAAAGACGAAGCCGTCGACAAGGGACTTCTTCTGCCAGCGCGGAGTCATGGCGCCGCCAGCTCCGTCCGCTCCGAGCGGAAGATCCCCCTCCTCGTTCAGCGGGGTATGACAAAACACGCAGACCTGCTTTTCGCTGACGCTCTTGTCGCGGGACCTGATCATGTTGTGCGGGGTTTCGCGGACGTCGCCCGACGCCTGCGCGGCCAACAGAAGGGCACCGAGGCCGACGAGCAGCGATGCGATGATGCTCCGCATCGGGCGGGAAAGCGATCGATATACCTTCATTTTTCAACACGCAGT
The DNA here is from genome assembly GCA_022842325.1 of Sulfuritalea sp. Lineage (GTDB taxonomy): Bacteria > Pseudomonadota > Gammaproteobacteria > Burkholderiales > Rhodocyclaceae > Sulfuritalea. Next base: position 118,417 of record JALHPU010000005.1, read on the forward strand.
TCGGCGGAGGAGCCACCACCGCCGCCACAACCAATCGGGCGAACCAGCGCCGTGGGGTAAAGCCATGGCAACACAACCGCGCAAGTTGCCGGTTGCTGACAAATCTGCATGTGTTCGCGCTGCGGCATCAATAAGTCAATTTTCATTTGTCATTAAACCAAACCTGCCGCATATGCTGTATCCGGCCTAGCGCCTTTTCGCCACCCGCGCCTGACCCGTCTGGCCGGTAATCGCTTCGAGCATGTAATCCAGGCCTGCGGCCGCCTGCTCATCGGAAATCGACGCATTGCCGCCCTTCGGCGGCATGCCGCCCTTGCCACGCAGCACCGCATTCAGCAACGCTTGCCGTCCGAGGGACAAGCGCGGCTCCCACTCGGTCTGATTGTCAACCCGCGGCGCCATCGCCACGCCATGGACATGGCACAAAGCACAGTTCTGCACAAATACTTCGCGTCCGGTTGACCTGTCTGCTGCCACCGCGACACCATCCGCGAGTCCGAGCGAAATCATCCACATGGCCAGCGGAGTCAAAACCAGTAGAAGTCGAATTCCAACCGAACCCATTTTAGTATGCAATGCCTCCACGACCTGCCGGAAACCAGCCAATGACGCAGACTTGTTTAGAGATAAAGTTACGCAAGAATCACACCAGACCAATTTTCAGGCGCGATACCTGCTTCCGCGATTGCGGCAGGGCATGAATTGGCTCTACCATGTACGCCTTGTGCAAACAAATCCACGGAGCACTGCTCGGCCATGACTGTCACCCCGTTGCAACATTTAGGTTTTATTGCCAGGATCGTTTTCGCTGCCCTTGCCTTTGGGGCGATTGTTCCTGCTGCGGCTCTGGCCGGCAAGCACGACGCCAAAGGTGCCGAGTCAAGGCCCGACGCGATTTACCACAATTACTGCTCGGTCTGCCACGGTGACCGGGGTGACGGCCGCAGTCGGGCAAGAAACAGCCTGAATCCACCGCCGCGAGACTTCACCGCCGCCGGCGAATTGAACCGTGAGACCATGATCATCATTACCGCGCACGGAAAATCGGGAACTGCAATGGTCGGCTGGAAAACCCAGCTTAGCGCGGCGGAGATCGAGGGAGTGGTTGACTACATTCGCCAAACTTTTATGGTCGTCGCGCTGGATCCCCGACTGCAGCGCGGCAAGGCAGTCTATGCCCAGAACTGCATTGCCTGCCACGGCGCGCAAGGGCAGGGCAGCAGTCTGCCGATCGGCGGCTCGAAACCGGCACGCGATCTGGCGTCACCTCAGGCGCGGGCGGAACTGACCCGCGAACGCATGATCTCTTCGGTAACAATGGGTCGTGCCGGAACGGCGATGGCGGGATTTGGCGGTCGCCTGCCGGCACCTGATATCGAGGCCGTGGTTGATTACGTGCGCAGCGCCATCATGGTGCCGCATACCGAAATCTCCGGCACCGATGCCCACGCCGGGCGAAAGGGATCCCAAGTCCCTGCCAAGAAGGCCTCTGGCGCCGACATGAAACAACCCATGCCCAACGGACTAAAAGGCGACGCGGTTGCCGGCGGCCGCTTTTATATGGCGAACTGTGCGACTTGCCATGGCGCCAAAGGCGACGGCAAGGGACCCCGTGCCTACTTCATCATGCCGAAACCGCGGAATTTCGTCGATCCGGCCTACAGTTCGGGGGCCAACCGGCCGGCTATCTTCGCCACAACCTCGGTCGGCCGCCTTGGCACGGAAATGCCTGCATGGAACAAGGTACTTACCGACCAGGAAATCGCCAACGTATCGGAGTTCGTCTTTCAGCGTTTCATTTTGCCGCGACAGAAACAACCCAAGATCAAGTAGTTGCATATGAAGGTACGTGCCATCGCCGCCGTTCTGGCGGCGTTGTCTCTTCCAACCAGCGCGACTCCCGTGCCCGACGTGATGGCCGAGGGCCGCGCGATTTACAACTTCCGCTGCTATTTTTGTCACGGCTATTCGGGCAATGCGAAAACCGTCGCTGCCAGCTTTCTGGCTCCGCCCCCGACAGACTTCACAAAGGCGTCGGAGACCAGTTTGCCGGAAGCGAAAATCATCGCCACTGTGCAGACCGGCAGGCCCGGAACGGCGATGAAGTCATTCAGCTCGATATTGTCGGATAAAGAGACGCGTTCCGTGGCGCGCTTTGTCTTTGACGAGTTTGTCGTCAGGAAGGCTGCCAACACCCAATACCATACGGCTGAAAACGGTTGGCCGAATCATGAGCGCTACCGCATGGCCTTCCCGTTTGCGACCGGTGAAATTCCTCTCGCGCAACCCTGGGAAACGCTTAGCGCAGAGCAAGCGCGTGGCAAGCGGCTGTTTCTCGAAACCTGCGTCACCTGCCACGACCGCGGCGCCCCGGCGACTCAGGATCTGCCATGGGAGGCCCGCCCGCTCTCCTACCCACGCAACAACTTTTCATACACGGTCCCGCAAAAGGTCGATGCCACGACCAGCGCCAGTCCCTATGCGCTGCACGATATCCCGCCGAAGCTGAAACGCCTGACCCGGACGGAAAGAAAGGGCGAGAAACTGTTTCAGTCAAACTGCGCCTTCTGTCACGCCGCGGACGGGACCGGCAAGAACTGGATCGGCAGCTTTCTCGAACCGCATCCACGCAACCTGCGCGATGCCGAGTTCATGAGTCGCATCACGCGGCAGCACTTCGTCGGCATAGTCCGCGAAGGCTTGCCTGACACCTCGATGCCTGCCTGGAAAAATGTGCTGTCCGCAGCGGAAATAGAGTCCGTTGCGGATTACGTCAATCGGGCTTTCCACCCGCTGCATAAAGCGCCGACGAAATAAGGGTCCGGGCCGCCAACTTTGGCCAGAATCACTCTCGACCACCCTCATTGCCGAGGCAGGCAAAGGGCATTCGCATGAAACCATTCGTCGAGATTGCACAATAATGCTCCGCGCAAAGCTTGCGACCAAAGTTGCCGCCGAAGCATTGACCGTAATCTTCTTGGTGACCGGCTGTGCCGTGCGCGGTTTGCAGGAGGAGCGCGACCTGTCGCGTCCCCGCGGCGACAGCGCAGCATCTTCCCACGGCGAGATCGCAGTCTGGCGTCTGGACGAATTGGCAAAGCTTGACCAGGCGGTGATCCTGCTGCGCGACCAGCAAGGTATCCATGGAACTGTCGAAACAAGGCTGCTGCAACGCATTCATGCAACCGGAGAGCGGATCGTGCGGGCAGCCGGCGATGGCTCGAAGCCAGAGATTGTGATACTGGCATCCCTCTCGGTCAATGCCTTCGCCTATTTCAATGGCACCCAGCCGACAATTGCATTGAGTCTGGGCATGATCCGCCTGCTCTCCGGCGACGAGGATGCCTGGGCCGCACTGCTCGGTCATGAACTTGCCCACCTTCGGCTCGATCACATCCGGGCGATGCAGGACCGTCGCGAAAAAGCCGAAGTCACCAGTTCCGTCGCCGGAGCGATCCTGTCAGTGATCGGATTGCCCTTCGCCAGCATCGCCGCCGATGCGACCACCGCGTTGGCCGAGCGCGCCTACAGCCGCGGCGATGAACGCGAAGCAGACCGCGTCGGGCTGCAATACATGCGCCAGGCAGGCTTTGCCGACGCCGGGGCCATCAGCCTGCAGCAACGTCTGCTGACAACTCGCGGTAGCGCTCCTATTCCTTTCTTGAGTACCCATCCCAGCGGCGAAGATCGGATCGAGCAACTTCGGCAATTGATGCGCAATGGCGACTGAAGCACTGGAACAGGGATCGATTCTGATCCAGAATGGTGGCTCACACCGACGGGGGACCACGCGATGAGGTTGGCATTGAAATGGATGATGGCACTGCTTGCCGTTGCCGCAACGTGCAGCGCTGCCTCAGCCACCACCAGTTCAAAACGCATCAACGACATCGTCAACACTCGCTGCAGCACATGTCACGGCCCGACGGGGCAGAGTTCGAATGCGGAGTTTCCAAAACTGGCGGGGCAGAATGCCGATTATCTGATTCGACAAATGTTCAATTTCAAGAGTCGGGCGCGCAAGAGCAATGAAATGGAAAAGGAGATGGCCGGCCTTTCGGGCAACGATATCGAGGAACTGGCGAGCTATTTCAGCCTTCAGCAACTGGTACCGGTGCCCCGGCAGGACAAGGCTCTGATCGAAGCCGGGCGCAGCTTATATATGGCGGGGGATCCGGAAAGGGGAATTTCGGCCTGTGCCGTCTGTCACGGACCCAAAGCACGTGGCGGGAAACTGTTGCCCCGCCTCGCCGGGCAACATGCCAAATATCTGGAACTGCAGTTGCGCAATTTTTTGGAACACTCTCGCACCACGGACCAGATGTTGATGCATTCAGTCGCATCGAAAATGACTGATGACGAGATATTGGCTGTCAGTTATTTTCTATCGGGTCTGGACTGAGCTGACCCGAACCGTTCATTCCGGATAACGCCAGCATGAAAACCCTGCTCATCGTGTACCACTCGATGACTGGCGGTACCGAACAAATGACGCGCGCCGCAGCGGATGGTGCAGCTGCTGAAAACGGCGTATCGGTGCGTCGTTTGCACGCCTCCGTGGCCCAGGCGGATGACGTAATCGATGCCGATGCCTATGTCTTTGCCACACCGGAGAACCTGGCGGCGATCTCGGGGCTGATGAAGGATTTCTTCGATCGCTGCTATTACCCGGCACTCGACCGGATCAACGGCCGGCCTTATGCAACGCTGATCTGTGCCGGCAGCGACGGACAAAATGCCGCGCGGCAGATCGGGCGCATCGCCACCGGCTGGCGCCTGCGGCCGATTGCAGAAGCACTGATCGTCTGTACTCGCGCGCAGACACCCGAGCAGATACTTGCACCGAAAACTATCGACGCGGTTGATCTGCTGCGCTGCAAGGAACTGGGAATCACTCTGGCGACTGGGCTCGCCTTGGGCGTATTCTGAGGAGGGACAAAGACAAACCCCGGCACACCGCCGGGGCTGGTCTGGACAAAACGGAAAGCGGCGAGCGAGTGTCAGGCCGGCTGATCGAGCTCGAAGGCCCGATGCAGTACCCGCACCGCCAGTTCGAGATATTTCTCGTCGACCACCACCGAAATCTTGATCTCGGAAGTCGAAATCATCTGGATGTTGATGCCTTCCTCGGCCAGGGTGCGAAACATCTTGCTGGCAACGCCGGGATGGGACCGCATGCCGACGCCGACGGCGGATACCTTGCAGATCTTGTTGTCGCCCTCGATGGCGCGCGCGCCGATGTGCGGTTTGATCTGATCTTCCAGAAGCTTCTTGGTACGGGCGAACTCACTGCGATTGACCGTAAAGGAAAAGTCAGTGGTGCCATCGTGACCGACGTTCTGAATGATCATGTCGACATCGATGTTGGCATCGGCGATCGGCCCGAGGATCTGGTAGGCGATGCCGGGGCGGTCGGGCACGCCGAGCACGGTAAGCTTGGCCTCGTCGCGGTTGAAGGCGATGCCGGAAATGATCGGTTGTTCCATGTTGGTGTCTTCCTCAAGAGTGATGAGCGTGCCGCTGGTCTCCTGTCCCTCCTCCTCGAAGCTGGAGAGCACGCGCAGCTTGACCTTGTACTTGCCGGCGAATTCGACGGAGCGGATCTGCAGCACCTTGGAGCCGAGGCTGGCCATTTCGAGCATTTCCTCGAAGGTGATGCGCTCCAGCTTTCTCGCTTCCGGCACGATGCGCGGATCGGTGGTATAGACGCCGTCGACGTCGGTGTAGATCTGGCATTCGTCTGCCGTCAGCGCCGCCGCCAGCGCCACCGCCGAGGTATCCGAGCCGCCGCGGCCCAGTGTCGTGATGTTGCCGTCGGCATCGACACCCTGGAAGCCGGCGACGATGATCACGGCGTCGTCGTCGAGGTCGCGCCGGATATTGGCGTCGTCGATCTCGAGAATCCGTGCCTTGGTGAAGGTACTGTCGGTAAGTACCTTTACCTGGCCGCCGGTGTAGCTCTTGGCCTTGAGACCGAGATCCCTGATCGCCATTGCCAGCAGGGCGATGGTGACCTGCTCGCCGGTGGAAATCATCACATCGAGTTCGCGGGCGTCGGGCTGCGGCGAAACATCCTTGGCCAGAGCGATCAGGCGATTGGTTTCACCGCTCATGGCGGAAACCACCACCACCAGTTGATGTCCCTGAGCTTTCCAGCGCGCGACCCGCTTGGCGACATTGCGAATGCGATCGGGCGAACCCATCGATGTGCCGCCGTATTTCTGAACAATCAAAGCCATTGCTGTGCTCAGTCAGTTGGAAAACCATAGATTTTACCTGATAGTCGCCGGCACCAAACGAAGCATCCGGCAATAACCATTGCACAGGTCAAGTTATACCTACGTACTAATGTCACAACAATTTTCTTGTATGGCGAAACGATTTGTCCTATAGTTCGATGCATATTACTTCGGTAATAGTCCCTCGGGTCCGGATTATCCCGTTGTACTTACCCGGACATAATAATTTCATGGAGCAAGCAGATGAAAGCAAACAGCAAAATCGAAGCCCGCGATATCCGTCGCAAGCTGGGCATGAATCAACAGCAGTTCTGGTCGCAACTGGGTGTGACCCAGAGCGGCGGCTCGCGTTACGAGAGCGGTCGCAACATGCCGCGGCCGGTGCAGCAGCTGCTGCGTCTGGTCCATGTCGAACAGATCGACATCCAGAAAATCAGGCGCGAAGATTACGAAGTCGTCGAGTATCTGCGCGCGGCAAAGCCGGCCCTGTTCAAGGATCTGAAAAAGGAAGCCAAGGCCGCCGCCAAGGGCAAATAAGAAACCTGGCGCTCCGGCCTCACGGACTGACGCGCACGGCCAGGCCGAGTTTGCGGATCGGCCCGGCCGCCTGTTCCAGCCACGCCGCATCGAGGCGCCCCAAGCGGGGCGCCTCTTTTTGCAGCGACGGTCGGGCCAGGCTATAGAGATGCACTCCAGCCAATGTTTGGGCTAGAGGTGCCAGCAGGGCTAGATAGGCCCGGAATTCCTGCGCCAGAGGTGGCTCACCATCAAGCCGGAAAAGGCAGGTCTGAATCCAGGTCGGGGCCAGACCTGCGCAGCACGCCAGCCGTCTTGCGACGACTTCAGGCCGTGCACGCGTGCCGTTGATACGCGCCATTCCGGCTGCCGTGCCGGCATCCAGCTTGAACCAGACTTCACCCCCGGCGCGGCCGATTTGCGCAATTCCTGATTGCACGTACTTGCGATCCAGCAGGCTGCCATTCGTGATCAGCCGGATGACCACGCTGTCAGTCAGGCCATAGCTTGCAAGGGTTCTTTCTACGATGCCCACCGTTGTGGAAAATTCGGCGGCACTGGTCGGCTCGCCATTGCCTGAAAACGCCACATCCACCAGACGGCGCGCTCCTGCGGGCACGCGCGCCGTCATGAAGTCGCCGGTAATGGCCGCGTGCAGGAAGTCATTCAGTTCCTGCTCGAGCAAACCCAGGTCAATCGGTGGTGGCCCGCCGCGCTTGAGATCCGGCACCTGGCAATAAATGCAGCGCCAGTTGCAGGCATTGTTCGGATTTAGATTGATGCCGATCGACACTCCGCCCGCCCGGCGCGAAATCACCGGATAGACGTAGCGCATGCCGGCGCTGTCGCGCGAATGGTCATCGGTCTTGAGCAGGATGCGGGACATGGCAAGGCAAGGAAATTGGAAGAACTGCAGCTATTCTCAAGAGTCGGCGCTGGCGGAACGGCGCCGCAGCAAAGTTATAATGCGCGCCAGTTCGTTCGCAGGCTTTGCGACCACTTTGCCACAAACCCGGCCATCCTGACCATGCGCATCACCCGCCGCCTCGAATTCGATGCGGGCCACCGCATCCCGAATCACCAAAGCCAGTGCCGCCATTTGCACGGGCATCGCTACGCGCTGGAAATCACCCTCGCCGGCGGCGTCATACATGCCGCAGGACGGCCGGATGACGGAATGGTGATGGATTTCTCCGAGGTCAAGGCCATTGCCAAGCGACATGTGGTCGATCCCTGGGACCATGCATTTCTGGTCTGGCGCGACGACGCTGTCGTGGCGAGCTTTCTCGCCGGCTTGCCGGGACACAAGACCGTGGTACTCGACGCCGTTCCGACAGCGGAGAATCTGGCCCGTATTGCCTTCTTGATTCTCGATCCGCTCTACCGCGACAGTTACGGCAATCATCTGCATCTGGAACGCATCCGGCTCTACGAGACCCCCAACTGCTGGGCCGACGCGACCCGCGAAGACCTCGCCTGAGCTTTTCTGAGGCGCGTCACCGCGCGTCGTCAGATGTTCCATCAAGCGGAACCGGGATTGTTGCCAATTCAATTGTTTATTGTCTCGCGCGTAATCCAATGCTATGGTTGCCGTCCAATTTGGCATATGACCAAAGCGACGACAGAGAGGAGCACCCACCCATGCTTGGCTTGATGATGAACCGGCCGCTGATGATTTCAGCGCTCCTGCAACACGCGGCACAAAACCATGGCGATACCGAAATCGTCTCCCGCCTGCCGGTCGGGGGAACGCATCGCTACACCTATGCCGCCGCCCATCGTCGCTCGCGCCAGCTGGTTCGCGTCCTGCAGTCGCTCGGCGCCAAGGCCGAAGACCGCATCGGCACCCTGGCCTGGAATACCCACCGCCATTTTGAAATCTACTATGCCGTCTCCGGCATGGCGGCCATCTGCCACACCATCAACCCGCGCCTATTCCCGGAGCAGATCGCCTATATCGCCAACCACGCCGATGACCGGTTCATCTTTTTCGACGTCAACTTCGCCAATCTGATCGAGGCCCTGGTGCCGCATTGTCCGGGGGTCAAAGGCTGGATTGCGCTGTGCGCCCGCGATGAAATGCCGGCCAATCCGATTCCGAATCTGCACTGCTACGAGGAACTGCTGGCCGCGAAGGACGACGACTACGAATGGCCGGAGTTCGATGAGAACACCGCATCGTCACTCTGCTACACCTCGGGCACCACCGGCAACCCCAAGGGCGTGCTCTACTCCCATCGCTCCACGGTGCTGCATGCCTACGGTTCCAGCCTGCCGGACGGACTGGGCGCCTCCGCGCGCGACTGCATCCTGCCGGTGGTACCGATGTTCCACGTCAACGCGTGGGGCCTGCCTTACGCCTGTGCGCTGACCGGGGCCAAACTGGTCATGCCCGGCCCGCACCTCGACGGCGCCAGCCTGTATACGATGTTCGAGGAAGAAGGCGTCACCATGTCCGCCGGCGTGCCAACCATCTGGCTCGGCCTGCTGCAATACCTGCAGGCCAACAAGCTCAAGCTGTCGACCGTCAAGCGCCTGGTGATCGGCGGTTCGGCCGCACCGCCGGCCATGATCCGCGGCTTCGACGAACAGTTCGGCGTCACCGTATTGCATGCCTGGGGCATGACCGAAATGAGCCCGCTGGGCACCGTCAATACCTACAAGAACAAACACCTTGCCTTGTCCGCCGAGGAGCGTGACCGCATTCGCCTCAAGCAGGGCCGCAGCATTTTCGGCGTCGAGCTGAAGATTGTCGACGGCGACGGCACTGCCCTGCCTCATGACGGCAAGGCCTTTGGCGACTTGCTGGTGCGCGGGCCGTGGATCACCAGCGGCTATTTCAAGAGCGAAGGCGGCGACGCCCTGCGCGACGGCTGGTTCCCCACCGGCGACGTCGCCACCATCGACCCGGATGGCTACATGCAGATCACCGACCGCTCGAAGGACGTCATCAAGTCGGGCGGCGAGTGGATTTCCTCGATCGATCTGGAGAACATCGCGGTCGCACATCCGGCCGTGACCGAAGCCGCCGTGATCGGCGCGGTCCACCCGAAGTGGGATGAACGACCGTTGCTGGTGGTGATCAAGAAAGCCGGGCAGGAAGTCAGCCGCGAAGAACTGATCGCCTTCTACGAAGGCAAGGTGGCCAAGTGGTGGATACCCGACGATGTGATCTTCGTCGACGACCTGCCGCATACGGCCACCGGCAAGTTGTCCAAGCTGCAGCTGCGCGAGCGCCTGCGTGATTATCGTTTCCCTGGAGCATGAATTGACTACACCGATCACCCTCTGCGGCTTTTCCGTCAGCAACTATTACAACAAGGTCAAACTCTCGCTGCTGGAGAAGAACGTACCCTTCGCCGAAGCAGTAGTTTTCACGTCGCAAAAAGAAGAAATGCTGGCCGAATCCCCGATGGGCAAGGTGCCCTTTCTGCGCACGCCCAATGGCGTGCTCAGCGAATCGCAGGTGCTCACGGAATACATCGAGGACTGCTGGCCCGAGCCTGCGCTCTATCCGCGCGATGCCTTCGAACGCGCGAAATGCCGCGAACTGATCGAGCATCTTGAGCTGCACGTCGAATTGCCCGCGCGGCGCCTGTATACGGAAGCCTTCTTCGGCGGCACAGTATCCGACGAGACCAAAAAGGAAGTCGCATCCCTGCTTGAGAAAGGCCTCAAGAGTCTGGGACGGCTCGCCCGCTTTGCCCCCTTCATCGGCGGCGCCGGTTTTACCCACGCCGATTGCGCCGCCTGGGTACATCTGCCCCTCGTCAGCCAGGCCACGCGCAAGATCTACGGACGCGATTTCCTCGATGAATTTCTGCCCCAGGCCAAGGCCTACATCAAGCTCATCGGCGAACGGCCGCACGCGCAGAAAGTGAACGAAGACCGCAAGGCGGGCATGGAAGCCTTCATGTCGAAGCCCAAGAAATGAGCGGACTTGTTCGTGTCAGGCTGGCCGACGGCATATTCCAAATTGAAATAGCGCGCCCGGAAAAAAAGAACGCGCTCACCGCCGCGATGTATCAGACCATGGCGGATGCGCTGGCCAGCGCCGAAGCCGATCCGGCAGTGCGCGTGATCCTGATCTCCGGCGCGGGCGGCAACTTTACCGCCGGCAACGACCTCGCCGACTTCCTCGCCACGCCACCGATGGACGAGAGCGCGCCGGTATTCCGATTCATCAAGGGCTTTGCCAATTTGCAGAAGCCCTTTGTCGCCGCCGTCGAAGGCGTTGCCATCGGTGTCGGCACCACCATGCTGCTGCACTGCGACCTGGTTTATGCCGGCAGCGGGGCACGCTTTGCCCTGCCCTTCGCCAATCTCGGCCTGACCCCGGAGGCGGCGTCCAGCCTGTTGCTGCCGCTGCGTGCCGGTCATGCAAAAGCGGCGGAAATGCTGATGCTGGGTGAAGTCTTCCCGGCACAGACCGCGCTCGACGTCGGCATCGTCAACGCTGTGTTGCCCGACGGACAGGTTCTCAACCATGCGCTTGATCGCTGCCGCAAGCTGACCACGCAGCCCGCGGCATCGCTGCGCCTGACCAAGCAATTGATGAAACGTGCGCAAGACGCCTTGATCCGGGAAACCATGAACGTCGAGGCAGGCGTGTTCCGCCAGCGCCTGGTGTCGCCCGAGGCCAAGGAAGCCTTCGCCGCCTTCTTCGAAAAACGCAAACCGGATTTCTCTAGCTTCAACTAGCCCAGCCACGGCCGAGCGCAGTGCTAGAATCCGCAGCCCGACGGATGGGTGGCAGAGCGGTTGAATGCACCGGTCTTGAAAACCGGCGAAGGTGCAAGCCTTCCGTGAGTTCGAATCTCACCCCATCCGCCAAGCATGTAGCAACCAAGCGCTTTTCTAGGCGTTTTTTGTTGGTACCCATCAATCCGCCCATCAATTAGGGCGGTGCTTACCGGCTTGCCAGAGCCGACTGCGCGGGTCGCCGCTTTGTACTAGCGGCGCAGAACCGGCAACCAAATAAAGCCGGTTCCTTTCGCACCAAATCAAGCGGCTTTCTGTCGACCCGCTCGGCGTCGCCTCGGACCATGCGTGCCAGAGTAGCGCCGCTGACCAGTACATCTGGCAGTGGTTGCGCAGGAGTGCGACCTTGTGATTGTGCCCGGGGAGACAGGATTCAAGCCGGGCTCGAAAGGGGATCGCCATGCACACGCAACACTCAATCGCCGCCCGCGACGCGGCCGCTTTCAAGGATTTCAAGAATCTGCCCGACGAGGCGTTCGTCAGGCTGCCAGTCGTTGTCCTGCTAGATGCGTCCTCGCCGGCCACGATCTGGCGCAAAGCGAAGAAAGGCACCTTCCCTGCTCCGGTAAAGCTGGGGGAAAAATCCACCGGTTGGAACGTCGGCGCACTTCGCCGGCATTACAGCGCCATCATGGAGGGCGCCAAACATGCGCCGGCCTGACGTGACAACGCCACGGCCTGGCAGGGCTCGTGGCGCTGAGCAAAGCAATGAGGCGGGAAACCTCGATACACATTCTGCCACGCACGGTGCGATAGAAATAATTCAACGTCACGCCGCATCGCTGCGGCTGCTGGCTCTCGGCCAGATTGGGGGGGCGTGATGGCCGTCCGTGTTATTTCCTTGGTATGGGAAGGCTATCCCGAAGGCGGATCTGAGCTCCTCACGCTGCTGGCCCTTGCGAACTGGAGCGACGATGAGGGGCGCTGCTGGCCGTCTATCGCATCCATTGCCAAGAAAACCCGCCTATCCCGCTCACAGGCTCAACGGACAATGCACGCGCTGATCGATCGGGGCTATGTCGCCGTCACCGGAAACGAGACAGGCGGAGCGCCGGGCACAACCCGTCAGTACCGGATCAACCTTTCTAGCCTTACTGGCCGCGTAGGCGCTACCCCTACGGGTAGCGTAGGTGCGACGGGTAGCACTGGTGCGACGGGTAGCGCCCATGCACAAGACGGGCCGCATGGGTGCGGAGAGACGGGTAGTACCCATGCGACCCAAACCGTCAGTGAACCGTCAACAACCGCCAAAGGTAAACCCCGCGCAATCAAGACCCCTATTTCTGCTGACTACCAACTATCCGAGAGGGTAAGAGCATGGGCCGTGAGAAAAGGATTTGACCGGCTGGATGAACACCTCGAATCCTTCAAAGCAAAGTGCGCCGCGAACGGATATATCTACCTCGATCACGATTCGGCATTCATGGAAGCCATTCGTGAGGATTGGGCAAAGCTCCGTAAGCCATCGCATGGCGCAAGGCGGCCTCCTCAAGCCGACAACCTCGCTGACCGCAACTACGGCCAAGGAGGCAGGCTATGAACATCACCATGCACGAAACACGGCAAGAGGCTTGCAGGTCGCATGGCGCTTTCGAGAGTCGCCACCTGTTCGGCAAGCTCTGGTCAAGGTGCCCGGCTTGCGCTGCGGAGATTGAAGCGACTGAACAGGCTGCCCGCCAGCTACGGGACAAAGAGGCTGAGCAAGTGGCTTGGCAGCGCCACCTGGGGCACGCCGGTATTCCTGATCGCTTCATGTCCCGGAGTTTGAAATCGTATGCCGCCGAAATCGAAGGGCAACGCCGCGCGCTCGCATTTGCCGAGGCCTATGCCGACAATTTTGATGATGCTCTCACCACTGGTCGCAGTGCTGTCTTCATCGGGAAACCAGGTACAGGGAAGACGCACCTTGCAATCGGGATCGGCCTGCGGATCATGCACCGCGACGGCCGGTCAGTGCTGTTCTCGACGGTCATGCGCACCATCCGGCGAGTCCGCAACACCTGGGGCCGAAACGCGGAAGAGAGCGAAACGGAGGCCATCGCGGTATTCACAAAGCCCGATTTATTGATCCTCGATGAGGTTGGCATTCAGTACGGATCGGAGGCCGAGCAATTGCTGATCTTCGACATCATCAACGATCGCTACGAAAACCATCGCCCAACGTTGCTACTATCAAACCTCGACCTTGCTGGTGTCCGTGCCTACCTTGGCGAGCGCGTCTATGACCGGTTGCGCGAGGATGGCGGTGAAGTTGTTGTCTTTGATTGGGAAAGCCACCGGTGCGCGGTATGAGCAAGGTGCCGACAATCTAGCTTGCAAATGTCACGCCTTACTATCGTAATCCCACCAACTTCAAAGCTACAAAAATTTCTGGTTCGCCTGATGTACTCGCTATAGGGAGAATGAGTTCCATGCTCAAGCCTCGGTAAATTAAATTCGCATAACTCATTTGTTCATGGCCCGGCTTTGTCGGACAATGGCGTTTTCCCGACCTGGAACTTCCCGAGACCGTGAAGCTCGGCAACGACAGCGGCGTACCGACGTTTCTCGGGCACTACTGGATGACAGGCACTCCGTGCGTACAGAACCCGACAATCGCGGTGCTCGATTTCGGAGCAGGCAAGGTCGGGCCGCTGGTCGCCTATCGCTGGTCGGGCGAAGACCGGCTGTTGAACGACAACATCGTTTTTGCGGAAGGTGGGTTCTGACATGGCAAATATCAACGACTATCTGGCCCGCCAGGAGGCCAATCGGGAGGCCGAGGGCGCCCTTCGCAAAGCGGCAGGACCAAGTCATCGCCCCGTCGACCAAGTGCCTGTCGTACTGGCTACCAGCTTCAAGCAGCGGGATGATTTGCCCGTGCTTGCCTCGATACGCAAGATGTCTGAACAGGTCGTGCGCAATCTAGCCAAGATTGGTCTGCATGAACCCGTGTCGTTGCAGATGCTGCCCAATCGATGGTGGAAGGTCAATGTCGATGCCGCCGAAGTAGGACAGCTCAGCGAATACGGCTGCGCATACGTTACGCTTTTCATGTCATCCGACCGACTGGCGAGAATCGGTTCTGAAGTGGTCGATGGGCCGTTTGAAGCGTGGGCGAATATCGACGTCGCCGAGGCGATACTTATGGAGAACGCGGGCAAGTTTTGGGATGCCACCATTTCCAATCGGCCGATGCTGCCTGTGGTCGATGGGGATGATGGGGATGATGGGTACGCAGGCTACGACAACGCCTACTCATCCGAGGAACTGCTGGCCGCCCTGGCTGATAGAAAAACGATCAAGGTGTATAGCGGGCCTTACGACACCAAGGACGCGGCTCACTACCGGCTCGACGTGCGCTGGGAGTCGCCGGAATGAACGCCAAACTTGGCGATGTGGCCATCATTATCAATGGGCGTTGGCCGAACGTCGGGAGAATCGTCTATGTCGCCCGCGAGACTGAGGATCGAGATTACAGTTTCATGGGGTATGGCATCCAGCCCTCGTGGATTGTCGAATCCCTCGGTGGCGATTTGGACACCGATGGTGGTCCAGCCCAGAGAGGATTCACCCCCGATATTTCACTGCGGCGGCTCGATTTGACGCCAGAGCAGGCCAAGGCCATGCGCAAGGCCAAGTCTGATCACGATTTCAAAGCCGCGCTTGATGAACTGGCGGTTGTCTTCGCCAACTATGAAAGAGAGCAAAACCGAAACAAAGAGCGCACGACTGCCGTAGGCCGGTTTGACTCGGACGACTAGCAGCCCCTGCAGCTAAAGAAATGTCTCTGCCTTCGATAACATTCAAGTTCAATGGTTTCGACATTGATCCATCGGCAGCTATGCAGCGGGAGCTGCCCGTCAGAATAAATGACGTGGGGATGCATTCCGTACGCTGCCATCCGTATACTTGAGTCTTCCGAAAGGCTGCTCCTCTGCTTATTGTCGCCGTTTCATCACCACGCATCGCCTCAGCGCGCGGGAATCCGCTGCGGGCGCCGTTGCCAGCCACTGTGTCGCCGGTGCCGACTTTCCGGAAGGAAACGGTGCTCGTCATGGCTGACACCTTCGAGAATCACCTCTACTAAGTCCAAGTGCTGCTGTGCGACTACTAGGATGGCATCCAGCTTCCCTCCCAACGGCTTGCGCGTGCTGCTGTTATCGGTGCAGGACCATGGCGAGCAAGCCCTCGAATAGTGTAGTGCGATGGGGGCTGAGGCCAGAACCGGCTGAGCAGCACCCTCTCCCAGTCCTGCCGCGGCATCCTCGACGCTACGGCAACTATTGGACAATTGAGGCTTGCAGACTGTTTAGTTTGCGCCACACCGTGAAATAGATCCTGAGTTATCCACAGGGGCGTTGAGTTATCCACAGAATGGGGTGTTATAGTTTCCCGACGCGTTCGTTGTGTCCCCGCGAATGCGATCCCAGCGCCAATATGAATCCTTGCAATTGATGGCTCCAACTGCGTCACCGAAAACCAAGGTCAGCGTGTCGTTCAACGAATTCGTTGATCGGGTTGCGCGCGGTGATCAAATCGACGAGATTTCGCTTCAGCGATACACCCGCGAAGCTCTGGCCGCCGTCAACTTGAGCCCCGCAGTTTCCAAGACGTTTTCAGGCGGGCTTGCGGCTTATCGGTTTGAAGTCGATCGCATGCATGAGTACCACAAGGCTGCCATCGCTATAGAGCGGTCGGCATTCACCGTCGGCAACTATTCGACATCGCTCCTCCTGGTTGGCTGTTTTGACGAAGCCATTGCGAATGGCTTGTTAGCAATCGACCTGGCTCCGGAAGACTTGGAATCGCTCTATGGCGCATTGTCCATGATGTTTGAAGCTGGGGCGCTGGACCGCTTGATGGTATTGGAAGCCATATATCAAAAGCGCGCAGGGAGGGAGCCTAGTTACGCGAAGCCCTGCAGAGAAATCTTATTTGCTTTGGAGCGATCTGGCGCAACGCTGTCAGACTATCAGGAAGGGATTCGAATTGGGCATGAATTCCGGCTGAAGAATCGAGTTCGAAGAACATACGTGAACGTTGACGTCACGCTCGATGACGGCGATGCCTCTGTTCTTTATAGTATCGGCGTTCCACTACCCCTCCCTGAGGTAATGCGCCTTCAGGACGACTTGGCAGTCGAGCTCGCTGACCGGCTGGGTGATCGGTGGCGCCCGGAATTACTGATGTTCGAGTTTGTTGCGCCCAATGAGCATCAAGTACAGTGAATTCTTGGATGTTGCGGCGCGACTCTCGGCGTCAGCGAATGAGGCCGACTTACGGTCGGCGGTGAGTCGGGCGTATTACTCCGTTCTCCACGGGACAATATCAGCGCTCCCGCCTGGCCGCGAGCCGAAAGACGACTACAGCGGCTCAAGTCATGACGCGGTGATAGGTGAGGCGCGAGGTTACGGGAATGCAAATCCACCGCTGCCTGGCAGATCCGCTGCCATTCGTGTTGCTGACAAACTATCCCGGCTCAAAGCAAAGCGCAGGAAGGCGGACTATCGGCTGACCGAAGACATTAACTCGCAATTCGTCGATCGAGTGATGGCGGATGCCACGACGGCCCTCGACGACATAGCCGAATGGACTCGCCGGAGATCCGAGGCAGCCGCGTAGTCTGCCTGTGCTATCGACATGAACCCCGCTGCGGCGGGGTTTCTTACGCCCGCCGCGCGACAAAGCCCCCCTCTTTCAGTCTTGCCGTGCCCGTGCCGCTGATCAAATGATCAAAGGGGCAGCGTCGAATTCTCATTATGAGATCGGTAGCTCGGCCCTTGTGCTACCGGACAACCGAGCCAGCGCAGGTGTTTTTCGATTGATTTATTGCTTGTAGAAGTCTTGGCCGGACGGCCTCAATGGAGCGGCCGGATGACTACTATATGTCATGAGACCGTTGAGGGCACGGTGCCACCGGTTCAGCTGAAAATCTGTAGGTCCGCAATCAGTCTGAAGCGGCTATGGATAATTCGGGACAATAGCTTTGGTTGTAGATGGATTTAAGTAGGCATCCTCCAAGTAGAAAGTGGCTGACGCCTTCGGGCCATGCGTGGCAGAGTGCAGTGATGCAGTCAACCAATCAACCCTTAGTGACGACAGATTGCGCGATCGAACGTGCGAATCATTTGATCGCAACGCTCCTGCAAGAGGGTCCGCGCATTGCCGGCGAGGTTCTCGCTGCAGCCGAAGGCGCCAAGATCAGTGCGCGCAGCATTCAGCGAGCTTCAATTGCGCTTGGCGTGGTGAAGACAAAGACCGGATTCAATGGCGGCTGGTCTTGGCGCCTTCCTGCTGATGAGGGCGGCGGCGAGGATATGCCCACAGCGCAGGCACCCAGCCTGTTATGTAATGCTATGGGTCCGGCAAGCATCGAATACGCCGAACCGGTGAAAGACCGTGGTGTTTCCGAGCCATCTCGCGCCCAAGTCATTGCCGCCAAGTTGCGGAAGCTCGAAGCCGGCCGAGGGAAGGCAGCACCGATGTATGCCAGCGATCCGCGAGTGATGCGCTGGGCTCAATCCGGGATCAGCGATTCCGATCTGAGGGAGGTCTACGAGCGCGCTGTATTCGATATGGAGCGCGACAAAAAGCAGGGGCCGATTACGGCTGGAATCCTCGATCCATACTTTTGACGAAGGCGACAAGCCGCAGCGAGGGCTTCCGGCGTTTTCTCTGCGTCAAGAATGTCCATTCATGTCCAACAGTGTCCTGTTTCCTTACCAAAGAACCCAAGCATTTCGTCGCGCCGATCCGGGCAGCGATTAGCCAAAGATGGGCAGGTTTTGTCCATGTTGGGCAAAGCCTCGTAAGCCTTACTGGCAGAGGGTTACAGCCCGAAAGAAGCGGCTACGGCTGTTGAATCATGTCAAGGAATGACAACAAATGCCTACATTTCCCATGGCGCGCTCGACTGTGCGACAAAGCTCTCGATGGCGCAGCATTTTGCTCACCCTGTTGCTTTACGAAGGCGACAAGGATTGACGCGGGATTCGGGCGTGATGCCATGCCTCGGAATTGCTAACAGATGATAACGTTTTGCACATCTGCCGAACTCGAGAAGACTTGTCAAAACTTGACGTCGTGGCCGCGCATTGCCGTAAGGAACCCTGGCCGGCCAAGGTGTGCGTTTCTCAAGTATGAGCCGTGATCGTTGGCGGCCTAGCACTTTAAACAGTGTGCGGGGAATCGCTATCTACGCGCTGCCGTCATCGCCTCCGTTAATGAAGCGCCGCAATATTCGTGTTGCCCGCTGAGACGGATGCGGTATTTCAAACTTGCCTATACCCTTGAGATTTTCAGGGTCCAAGAAGCGCTTAGCCGCGGCTAGATGCTGCTTGGCGTTCCCGATGCTCTCTTGCGCTCGCTCAACCTCAGCGGTCTTTTCCTGGCGCTTTCGATGCGATAGGTTGCGCAGACTTTCTGTGTTCAGCCCGTTCAATACCGGAATGGCCTGGTCTTTAAGGGCGAGGAAGATCCTTTTACCTGGGAGGGTGCTGCTTCCGGGGGGCGGAATAGTGACCCCAATTGCGGCAATGGATCCTACGGTTTCGAGTTGATGGCGCTCGTGCTCCTTAAGACCCATGCGCTCTGCCGTATCTTTGTCGACCTCCCTCTCCACCCGAATTGTGCCGCCACTTCGCTGCGCATCGCGAAAAGCTCTGTCGATGTCTCTTTCCTTGCGGAGCAGGTCCAGGACATCTTTGACCTCTTGCGTAATCGTGTCGATTTCACGGGAAATGGATATTGCTTCGGTGAGCATGCTGTCGCGGACGGTAAGCATTCCATCCAACCAGAGGCGCCGGTCCCGATCATCGGCTTCCTTGCGAAACTGGCTCTGTAGTTCGCCCCAATTGAGACCGCAATGTCGCTTGGCGCAGTCCCTGCCGATATGAGTCTCAAAGCCGTCGCGTGTTGCCACAACGAATCCATGCCAATGTTCCCGGTGGCATCCCGACAGCCCACAAGTCAGGGCTTCGGCTTCCGTGAACTCATAGTCTCCTATGATGCGCTCCGGGTTGAGCGTGGAGGGATTAACGTCCCTGCGCCACAATGGGCGGTCCATGAACTCTTGGGCGCTACGGAACCGAATCGGATCTGTCTTTTCCATTAAGCCTCCTTTCGGTAGTTTGTCATGATTCTTACAGCATTGGCCGCTCTTAGCTGCTCGCGTGTGCTGGAATGAAAAACCCCGGCCGGAGCCGGGGCGCTTACCTTCTCAGGATGTTTATCGAGCGGCGCTGATCCTCATCGAGAATCGCACGCGCCCGGCGCATCAGGTGGATCTTTGCGGGTGGTGTCATGCACCTGAACAAAGCCAGCAGCGCGGCCTCCTGCTTCTCGGCCAGGGGGCGGCGATCTTTGAGGGGCCGCGTAATGCTGGTGGTCATTGCGCGGGCCTGTGCTCGGCCATCTGAATGACATTGCGCGGTGTGCCGAATTCCGCCTCGTCGGCCGCGTGTTCTGCTTCACAAGAATCAACCATCGCTTGGCGCTCTTCGTCGGTCATTGCTGACATCGGTATCCAGCCGTCCGGTTCCAGGTTCGGCGTCCCGCTTACGATGTTGTTGTGGATGTACTCGGCCAGCGCAGCGATTGCGCCCTCAAGCTCCGGCGACATTGGACCGAGAGCAGCAACGAGGGCGCGAGCGTCAGACAGGTTCTGTGCATAGAAATCGGAAGCCGTTTGATCCAGGTTGTCACTTTCTGCCGCCCGTTCCAGTTTGCGCAGGGCGTCCAGGCACTTGAGCGCTCCTGCGATGCGGGCGGATTGGTTGCAGTCAGCGCTGGAATTCTTGCTCGCAGCCATGATGTAGCTCCTATGTAGTTGCTTCGTGGTCAGGGCCTAGTCGGTGTTCCTGCACATTCCTGGCCCGCTTTGCCTTAGTCCGTCAGGCGACGGTCTTTCCTTTGATCGGCGTCACGGTCGCGGCCGTCTGAATCTTGCTGCTGAATTTTCCCCATTCTTTCATCATGCGACGGCGTTTCTCGAACAGATCACCGCGCCGGTATGCGGCTTCTACCTTGTCGCCGATGGCGTGCGCCAGGGCCATTTCTGCCACGTCACGCGGATAGTTTGTGCGCTCGCTGCACCAGTCGCGGAAAGTGGAACGGAACCCGTGAGCGGTAATGTCGCTGCGATTCATGCGCCGCAGTACCGCCGTCAGCGTCATGTCGGAAAGCATATCGCCCTTGGTGTTCGGGAAGATCAGATCACCCGTGCGCGGCAGGGATTCAAGGAGGGTCACGGCCTCGGCATTTAGCGCCGCCCGATGCTCGCGTTTCATCTTCATGCGACTGGCGGGGATAGTCCACGTCGCATCGGCCAGATCAATCTCGCTCCACAATGCGCCGCGAACTTCACCGGAGCGCGCTGCCGTGAGAATGGCAAACTCTAGCGCACGAGCGCCCATGCCTTCCTGCTTTCGTAGTTCCACCATGAACGCGCCAAGGTCATCAAAGGGTAGCGCCGGGAAGTGCGCCCGCTTCTGCACCTTGCCGGGAGCTTGCAGCAAGGTATCGAGATGCCCGCGCCACCGCGCCGGGTTCTCGCCGCTCCGATAGCCACGCACCCGCGCCCAATCCAGTACCTTTTCGATCCGCCCGCGCAGACGCTTGGCCGTTTCCGTCTTTTCCATCCAGATCGGTTCCAGCACGCGCATGACGTGAGACTGTTCAATTTCACGCACAAAGATATTGCCGATCACCGGCTCGGCATAGGTCGCCAGCGTGTTGCGCCACTGGTCGCCATGCTTGGCATTCTTCCACTCGGCTTCCTTGACGGCGATATACGCCTTTGCCGCCTCGCTGAATGTCATTGCCGCCGCACGCTGGGCATAGAGCGCGCTTCGCTTGGCTTTGGCATCCTCGACAGGGTCTATCCCTTCCTTGATCTTGGCGCGGGCAGCGCGTGCGGCTTCCTTCGCCCCGGCCAGGGTAACGTCAGGGTATCCACCAAGCCCCATGTCCCGGCGTTTGCCGCCTACCATCGCACGGAGTATCCAAGAGCGGGCGCCTCTGTCTGTGACCTGTAGCGCCAGCCCAGCCACGCCACCGACAGCGTGTAGGCCGGGACTGTTCAGCCTGCTGACATCCAGCGCCCCGAGTTCCTTTGCCTTGCGTGCCATTTCGTCACCCCATCAATGTACCCATCAATATAAATGAGATTAGATGATACGGTGCGACATGTCAAGGAAGTGATTTACTAGCCTAACAGCCCAGCAATACAGGGCGATACGCTATGTTGTGATGCTGTTTGAGACGGCTTAATAGTTCTACGGAAGCGGACACCCCATCCGCCAGCCAGACAATCGAATTTATTGCAGCGGGCCTTGAGCCACTGAGCCACTGAGCCACCGTGTCGCCAGCGCCGACTGTCGAACACGATCGCATTGGCGCCAAAAGACCTGCACGATATCGACACGGGGCCTCGACTCTCAGGTCCGCCGCCCACTGTGCGGGGCTCAATCCTGGCGCCCGACTTGCGCGGCTTTGCCTGGCAACACAGCATTCGCTGAATTCATGTCCGGTAGCGAAACTGCCGACTGGACTCTGCCCTCGCCCTCAAGAAATACAGCACCGTCGCGAATCCGCATGCGGCTGGCTCGAACAAGGCCGCCGGGATTCAAATCTCCGCTCGGCAAGGCTGGCTTCGCGCCGGTTCCGGTGATTGATACATTGGCGCGCAGACTCGGTTCCAGCCGAAGTTCCGGCGTCTCGCCAAAGTCGGTCGCGGAATCCCGGGCAGAACCCACCACTTCCCGCCCGCGCATGGCAGGCAGGGACTTCCCGAGCGCCACCGACGGCTGCAACCGCGCCACCTCATCGGAAATCGCTGGCCTTGACACTGGGCGCCAAACGACTGGCCCGCTGGGTGGCAATAGTCCAAGTATGAGTCCGTGGCGCTCGACATGCTGGGCAAAGCCGCTGTTTGCTACGACCACGCCTGCTGCAACGAATCCCATTCCAAGACGCACCCGCGGTCCCTCCATTTTTATGCCTATCGTATCAGCCGATCCCGGCCGTGTCACAATTCCCAATATGACCGCTACTTGAGCATCCACTCGTCGCCGCACTGGCGACATCGGGCGCGCAGCCAGATGCCGCCGCCGTGATTTTCCAGGACGGGGTCGCCACCGTCCGGCAACGGCGCCGGCCCCGACGACTGGATTTTGAATTTGGCGTAGGTTTTGCAGCCCGGGCAAACCGCCTGTTCGCCAAGCCGTTCGGCAATTTCGAGCAACAAGTGGTAGCGCTTCCAGCTATACAAGGTGACGGCCAGCCCCCCCAGCAGCAACAGTGCGCCCGACCCGCGCGACCCCGGTCCGGCGCCGGCCACCTCGATGCCGCTGACCAGGACGATGACGCCGAGGAACCAGCTGACCAGCCAGGCATGGCATTCGATCAGCTGTCGCTCATACCAGCGCCGAAAACCGTGTGTCCGGATGCGATCGAGCGAAGCCACCATGCCTCCCGTATACCTAGCCGGGTCCAGCTTAGACGCCATCGGCCGCAGGTGCAACCGGATTCCGCCTTCGGCTGCCGCCCTGACCCCAGCAGGTGGAGGCGCCAGTGGGCAACAATTCGTCGCTATAATTTAAGCGCATTTGCTTGGCTCCCGATCGCCTGGAACTTGGCGAACCGACGGTTGTCCAACTTACTGGAGTCCTCTCACAGGAGATAGTCAAAGACCATGGAAAACGTCCGTACCTACCCGCAAATTGTCACGCCGGACATTGCCCAACGGCAGAATCGTGTTCTGCGCAACACCTACGCCCTGCTGGCATTGTCGATGGCGCCCACGGTTGCCGGAGCCTTGCTCGGCGTGCAATTGAAGTTCTCCTTCCTCGCCGGCAGCCCGTTCATCGCTTTCTTGCTCTTCCTCGGCGTGGCGTGGGGCTTCATGTGGGGCATCGAGCGCACCAAGAACAGTGGCATGGGCGTGGCCCTGCTGCTTGGCTTCACCTTCTTCATGGGCCTGATGCTCTCGCGCATCCTGCAGGCGGCGCTCGGATTCGCCAATGGCGGCACGCTGATCGCCATGGCAGCCGGCGGCACCGGAGCGATTTTCGTCTCCCTGGCGGCAGTCGCTTCGACCACCAAGCGGGACTTTTCGAATCTCGGCAAGTTCCTGTTTGCCGGCGTGATCCTGTTGCTGGTGGCGATCGTGGCCAACATCTTCTTCCAGATTCCCGCCTTGGCCCTGGCGATTTCCGCCATCGCCGTGGTCCTCTTCTCAGCCTACATCCTCTATGACATCAACCGCATCGTCCAGGGCGGCGAGACCAACTACATCACGGCGACACTGGCCGTCTATCTGGATGTCTACAACGTTTTCGTCAGCCTGCTGCACCTGCTGATGGCCTTTACCGGCGAGCGCGACTGATCAAGCCAGGAGTCGGCGCTGGCGACACGGCGCGCGACAGACCCAACGGCGACGCAAGTCGCCGTTTTTCGTTTCCGTGGCGGCTCAGCGCTCGAACAAGGCTATCGATTCTAGATGCGAAGTGTGCGGAAACATGTTGGCGATGCCGGCGCCACCCAGGCGATAGCCTTTTTCATGCACCAGGACCGCCGCATCGCGCGCCAGCGTGGCCGGACTGCATGAGACATACACAATGCGGCTCGGGCCATTTTCGGCTGGCAAGGCCTTGACAAGCGCCATCGCTCCTTCGCGTGGCGGATCGATCAGCAGCTTATCGAATGTCCCCAGTGCCGCAAGACTTTCCTCGGTCGCTTCAAACAAGTTGGCGACGGCAAACTCGCAGCGCTCGGCAAGACCGTTGTGCTCCGCATTCTGCTGCGCCCGCTTGACCAGGGCGGCACTGCCCTCGATGCCGACGACCTGCGCACCGAGTCGTGCAATCGGCAGAGTGAAATTGCCGAGGCCGCAGAACATGTCCGCGATCCGCTCGCCGGCCTGCGGCCTGAGCAAGGCCATCGCGCGGCGCACCAGCATGCAATTGACTCCATGATTGACCTGGGTGAATTCCGTCGGATGGAACATCAGTTCGAGGCCGAAGTCCGGCAATTCGTAGCTCAGCATCGGCGCATCGAGCGGATGAAACAGGGTGACGGTATCCAGCCCCTTGGACTGCAAATACCAGATGATCTGGTGCCGGTCAGCGAACTGCCGCAACAGGTCCAGATCATCAGGCGTCAGCGGCTCCAGATGACGCAGCAACAGCACCGTGTGCGAACCGCCCACCGCGACCTCGATCTGCGGCATGCGGTCCGGCCGGGACATGCTTTCAACCAGACTCTTGAGCGGCGGTATCAACGCCGAAGCCGACGCCGGCAACACGGCACAGGAATCCATCACGGCCACATAGCTGCTGTGCTTTTCGCGAAAGCCGACTAATGCACCACCCTTGCTTGCGACATAGCGCACCGACAGGCGAGCCCGCGTGCGGTAAGCCCACCCGGTACCGGCGATCGGCGGAAACATCTGTTCCGGCTTCAGTCGCGCGATATGCCACAGCGCATCTTCGAGCACGCGCTGCTTGGCGGCAGTCTGCCCGGCCAGATGCAGATGCTGCATCGAACAGCCGCCACAGGTACCGAAATGCGGGCAGGGCGGCGCCACCCGCTGACTCGATGCGCGCAGCACACGTGAGGTGTGGGCCTTTTCGTAACTCGGCTTGCGCCGGTAGCTGGCGTAGTCCACCAACTCACCAGGCAGCGCGCCTTCAATGAAAATCGCCTTGCCCTCGACATGCGCCACCCCGCGCCCTTCGTGATTCAGTGATTCGATGTGTGCAAGAGGCATGGCGACGTCGGGATCCATTCTGCAAAAGGGGCCGATTATAATCGGCCTGCACAGCGCGATCGTGGCGTTCCGCCGGCAGAAAATCGTCCGGGCATTCCGTCCTCAAACCTTTGCTGCGCCAGCTTGGCGGAGCAACAGAAGCGAGTACCCTCAATCATGAGTTCCCACTACCAGTTGCTGACCGGCGAAGCCGAGTATCGTGAGGCCTGCGATAGGATCCTGGGCCTGGCGCAGCGCGAGATCATGATTTTTGATCGTGAACTTCTCGCCCTGCGGCCCAACGAAAAGGCCCGCCTCGACATTCTCACCGGTTTTCTGCAAGGCGACGGACCGCACCGGATCCGCATGGTGCTGCACAATCCGGAGCCGCTGATGCGGGGGGCGCCGCGCCTCGTTCAGCTCATCGCGCGCTTTTCACATGCGATCGAGATACGGCAAAGCCCCGATAACCTGCGTCACCTTGCGGATACTCATGTACTTGCCGACGAAAATCATGGGCTGCGGCGTTTCCAGTACGATCAGCCACGCAGCGCGCTGATTCTCGACGATCCAGCCTACCTGAGCCCCTGGCGACAGCGTTTCGAGGAATTGTGGGAGCTTTCCCAGCCCTGCCTGAGCTTGAATACAACCGGCTTATGAGCGCGCACGATCACTTTATGAAATGTTGTGGCGCAACACCAAGTGTATTTGGCATGATAAAATTATTAGTTGATTGTGGTGAGAACATCGCGATCAACCAATTGGCCAAGTAACTCCATAACGTTAAGGAAATCATCAACATGAAGCAATCTCTCCTCGTCGCCGCCCTCCTCGCCCTGGCTGTGTCCGCTTGTGGCAAAACCGAAGCCCCGAAGCCCGCCGAAGCCCCCAAGGTTGAAGCTCCGAAGCCCGCTGATACCGCTGCCGCTGCCGCTGCCGCTGCTGCTCCGGCCGCTGCTGCCGCTGCTGCCCCGGCCGCTGCTGCCGCTGCTGCTCCGGCCGCTGCTGCTGCTGCTGCTCCGGCCGCTGCCGCTGCCGCTGCTCCGGCTGCCGCTGCCGCCGCTGCTCCGGCTGCTGCCGCTGCTGCCGACGCTGCAAAGAAGTAAATCTTCACCTGCCTCCGGGCAAGAAAAAGCCAGCCTGCGGGCTGGCTTTTTTGTTTCTGTGTCGCGACGGTCAGTGATCAAATCTCACGCCAGGGAAACCCGTCATCCTGTGTCGCGATCCCGATCCAGTCCTGTGCGCATCCCAGCACTGACGACAAGGCTGCCCGGGCAAGCGCCGGCGAGTTATTTTCTTCCGAAAGATGGGCGGCGACCACGTGCTGCAGTTTTGCGCCCCCTACCTGCGACAACAGCGAGGCCGCGGCGGCATTGTCAAGATGGCCCCAGAGGCCGCCGATCCGCCGCTTCAAGGCCTGCGGATAGCGCCCTTGCTCCAGCATCGCGACATCGTGATTGCATTCCAGTACCAAGGCATCGCACTCATCCAACATGGCGATCATGTGCGGCGTGACATGGCCCGCATCAGTCAATACGCCGAGGCGCCGTGCGCCGTCGGCAAGGATGAACTGCACCGGCTCGCGTGCGTCGTGCGGCACCGGGAACGGCTGCACGCTGACATCGCCGACTGAAAACACATCATGGCTGTCGATGATCGTAATTCGCGCATCGATGTCGGTATCGCGAGACGCCGCCAGTGTGCCATGGGTAAGCACTACCGACCAGCCGAAGCGCCGCGCACAGGCAAAGGCGCCACCGATGTGATCGGAGTGTTCATGCGTGACCAGAACCGCATCGACATCGTCGGCAGTCAAGCCCAATCGCTCCAGCCGCCGCGACATTTCGCGCGGCCCGAACCCCGCGTCGATCAGTATGCAAGTGCTTCCGGCTTCAACCAGCAAGGCATTGCCCTTGCTGCCGCTGCCGAGCGAAGCGAAACGCACCCGGCCCGGCCTACTTCAATTGCTCGTGCAGCAGTCCGAGGATGCGCCGGGAAGTATCCGAGCGATCGGCACCCCCTTCGCGGGTCAATACCTGCACATTGGTGGATTCGCCGGCGGCCTTGAGGTGAATGCGGTACTGGGCCTGACTCGGCTTGTCGGCGGCCCCGCCCTTCCAGAACATCAGCTTGGACAATAAGCCCTTGTCGTCGTCCTTTTTCTTGCTGTCGGCATCCGGGTCGACATAGCGCACGAAATACAGTCCCTGCGCCCGATCGCGGTCTTCCACGGTGAATCCGACGCGGTCCAGCGCCAGCCCGACACGGCGCCAGGCGCGATCGAAGGGCTCTTCCAGCATCAGGGCGCCCGCGCCATCCGTCGCCCGGGAAAGCTTGGCACGTTCCTGCCTCGACTCGGCGGAAACCATCGTCTTGGCACGTGATTCCTCGACGCCCAGTCGCACCATCAGGCGCCGCAGCATCTCAGCTTCCAGTTCCGGATCGGCCGGACGCGGTTGCCACTTGGTCTCGCTCTTGCCCTCGTTGATATAGGTCTCATACATGCCGCGATGACTGATGTAGATCTCGACGGTCCCGGGTTCAGCGCCCTTCTCCAGACGGGTACGGAACTTGTCGCGTTCGGCCGTGGAATACAGGCTGTCGAATACCTTGCCGATGCTGCCGCGAATGATGTCCTGCGGAATCTTGGCGCGATTCTCGGCCCAATCGGTTTCCATGATGCCGGCTTCAGGCACTTCCACGTTGACCAGAAATCCCAGCTCCTGCCAGAATTCCTTGACACCGGGCCAAAGTTTCTCCGGAGCGCCGTTGACGACCAGCCAGCGTTGCGTACCGGAACGCTCGACGCGCATCTTGTCCACCTGCGGCAGCAGATCCTGGGCCGTCGTGGTACGCGCCTGCCCGGCGCGTTCGCTGGAATAGGCCGAATACGTGGCAGACCCCTTGCTGGCGGAAACATCCGGCACCGCATAGCGCTCATCGCGGCTTTGCTGGGTCAGGTCAGGTGGAATCTCGAGCGGCGGCAGTTTACCGGCAGACTTGTACTCGATTTTTTTGGATTCGGGCAGGATGTTGCCGCTACAGCCGGCAAGCAAGCCGATCAGCAGCAGCGGTAACGACAGGAAGGAAAAGGAGCGCTTCATTGAATATTGGTTTCCTGGTCAGAGAGTGATGTCGGCTTCACGCATGGCAACGCGCAGGCGCTCATGAAATTCCGGCGCGAATGGCGTCATCGGCAGGCGTATGCCGCCGCCGATCAGTTTCATCTGCTGCACCGCCCACTTCACCGGAATCGGATTGGCTTCAAGGAACAGATTGCGATGCAGGCCCAGCAGGCGGAAATTGGCTGCCCGTGCGGTCGCCAGATCGCCGGCGATTGCCGCCGCACACATCTGGTGCATCAAGCGCGGCGCGACGTTCGCGGTAACGGAGATGGAGCCCTTGCCGCCCAGCAGCATCAGCGCGATGGCCGTGGCATCGTCGCCGCTATACACGCTGAAGCCTGCCGGCGCGCGCTTCAGCAAATCGGAACCGCGCTCGATATTGCCGGTAGCATCCTTGATGCCGACGATACCCGGCACCTGCGCCAGTCGCAGGGTCGTCTCGTTCGCCAAATCAGCGACGGTACGCCCCGGCACGTTGTAGAGGATCAGCGGCAGATCGACCGCGTCGGCGATTGCCTTGAAGTGCCGAAACAGTCCCTCCTGCGTCGGCTTGTTGTAGTAGGGCACAACCGACAAGTGTGCATCTGCGCCGGCCTGCCGCGCAAACTTCGCCAGCTCGATTGCCTCCGCCGTCGAGTTTGCCCCGGTACCCGCAATCACCGGAATGCGTCCGGCGACGTGCTGCACCGTCGTTTCGATCAGCGCGCAATGCTCGTCGTAACTGACGGTTGGAGACTCGCCCGTGGTACCGACGATCACGACACCATCGGTGCCCTCGCCGATGTGCCAATCGAGCAGGCGCCGCAATCCGGGCAGATCGAGCGAGCCGTCGTCCTGCATCGGCGTGAGTATCGCGGGAATGGAACCCTGTATGGTCTTCATGAACGTATCCAGAACTGAATGCCGAATCCGGCAGCCACGCCAGAGGCGAAAGAAATGATTTTAACTGATCGCCAAGCTGCGGCGCACTCGGCAAAACCAGCTTACAAATCAGCCAGCACCTTGATGTGCGTGGTGACGCTGCGGGCAAGGGCAGAGAGCACATAACCGCCCTCGAGCACGGACACGATGCGTCCCCGGGCGAACTCGCGCGCGATCAGTTTGATCTGTTCCGTAACCCACGCATAGTCGGACTCGACCAGCCCCAGCGACGCCATGTCGTCCTCGTAGTGAGCGTCGAAGCCGGCCGATATGAAAATCATTTCCGGCTTGAATTCCCGCAGCCGTGGAAGCCATATGTCATAGACCACCTGACGGAAGTCCTCACCCCGGGTTCCCGCGGGCAGCGGAACGTTGCACATGTTGGGCGCGGGATTCTCGGTGCCGCAATAGGGATAGAACGGGTGCTGGAAAATTCCTGCCATCAAGACGCGTGTATCGCCGGCGAAGATTTCTTCGGTACCGTTGCCGTGATGCACGTCGAAGTCGATGATCGCCACGCGGGACAGCCCCCACGCATCCAGCGCATGCCGTGCCGCAATGGCAACGTTATTGAAGAAGCAGAAGCCCATCGCCTTGGCCCGCTCGGCATGATGACCGGGCGGACGCACGGCACAGAAGGCGTTCTGCGCTTCGCCGCGCATCACCAGATCGGTGGCGTAGCAGCCGGCGCCGGCCGAACGCAGCGCCGCCTGCAGGGTTCCCGGCGACATCGCCGTATCCGGATCGAGATGGACGATACCGTGCGTCGGACTGCTGCCATGCACGTGGTCGACGTATTCTCGCGGATGCACGCGCAGCAGCTGATCCATCTCGGCCAGCGGCGCATCGTGAAACTGCAGATAGACGTCCAGACCGGAGGCAATCAGACGATCGCTGATGGCGCCAAGTCGATCAGGGCATTCCGGATGGTGGGCTCCCATGTCGTGCTGCCAGCAGTCGCGATGGGAAATGAAGGCGGTAATGGTCATGACGGGGTGTCTTGCCTGATGACTTACAATGGCGCTCAAAAGCATATTATCCATCAAAGTCCGCGCAAAACCCCGACCCCATGCGACTCCCCGAACTCGAAGCCATTCTGGCCGACATCAACCGCATCATTCTCGGCAAGGAACGGCCGATTCGCCTATCTCTGGCATGCCTGCTGGCGCGCGGCCATTTGCTCATCGAAGATTTGCCGGGCGTCGGCAAGACCACGCTGGCGCATGTCCTGGCGCGCGTGCTGGGCCTGGATTTCCAGCGCATCCAATTCACCAGCGATATGCTGCCGGCGGATATTCTCGGCGTTTCGATCTTCGACCGCGGCACTGGCAGCTTCCACTTTCATCCCGGTCCGATCTTTACCCAGGTGGTACTGGCCGACGAAATCAACCGCGCCACACCGAAGGCGCAAAGCGCCTTGCTCGAAGCGATGGAGGAGCGGCAGGTGACGACCGAGGGAGAAACCCGCGCCCTGCCCCAGCCGTTCTTCGTGATCGCCACGCAGAATCCGACACACCAGATCGGTACCTTCCCGCTGCCCGAATCCCAGCTTGACCGTTTCATGCTCAAGATCGAACTCGGTTATCCCGATGCCGCGGCAGAACGCGAATTGCTGGCCGGCGCCGACCGGCATCAGATGGTCGCCAGCCTCGGTCCGCGCATCGCGCCGCAGCGCCTGATGGAACTGCAGGATCGGGTGCGCGCTATACACGCCTCGTCGGCACTGATCGAGTATGTTCAGGCGCTGGCCGCCCATACCCGCACGTCGCCGCGCTGGCAGGCGGGCATGTCGCCGCGCGCCTGCCTGGCATTGCTGGCTGCCGCACGCGCCTGGGCATTGCTTGACGGCCGCGACCACGTGCTGCCGGAAGATGTGCAGGCCGTGCTGCCCGGCGTTATCGCCCATCGCCTGAAGCCGACCGAGGACACCATGTACACGGATGCCGATGCAGTCGCCGCCACGCTGATCGAGGCCGTCCCGCTGCCCTGAGAGCCCATTCCTCCAGGAATCATGCTCGCCGCACTGCGCCACCGACTGCACGAAACCTTCGTCCGCTGGGCGCTGCGCGTGCGTCCGCCGGAACCGGCGCCCATCATCCTTACCCAGCGCCGCGTCTACGTCCTGCCGACGCGAGCCGGGCTGGCTTATGCCACGGCGCTGGGAGTGATTCTGCTCGGTGCGATGAACTACAACCTGAGCCTCGGGCATGCGCTGGTATTTTTGCTGGCCGGACTGGGCATCGTCGCCATCCTCCATACCTTCCGCAACCTGGTGCACATCGCGATTCGTCCCGGTCGCTGCGAGCCGGTATTCGCCGGCAGCCCGGCCCAGTTCGCGCTGGCGCTGGACAACCGGCGGCCCGATGCCCGCACCAGCCTGCGCCTGTTTCTCGGCGACCGGGATCCGATCGAAGTCGACATCGATGCGCACGCCAGCACGATAGCCACGCTGGCTGCCGCCACGGTGAAACGCGGCTGGCTGCCGATGCCACGCGTCACCATCGAGACCACCTGGCCGCTGGGACTGGTGCGCGCCTGGAGCTATGCCGTCCCCGACCTCAACTGCCTGGTCTATCCGGCGCCCGCGGCCAAAGCGCCGCCGCTGCCCTGGGGCGGCGACTCGGCGCGCGGTTCGACCCGGGACGGCCGCGGCGCAGATGACTTTTCCGGCCTGCGCAGGCATCAGGTAGCCGATGCACCACGCCATGTGGCATGGAAAGCGGTGGCCCGCCAGCATGACGGCCCGCTGCTGACCAAACTTTTCACGGGAGCGAGTGCCCAGCAGATCTGGCTGGACTGGAATGAGCTGTCACAGACGCCGGACAGCGAACAGCGTTTGTCGATACTCGCCCGCTGGATGCTCGATGCCGACGCAGCAGGACTCGCCTGGGGCTTGCGACTGCCCGGCTTGCAGCTTGTCCCGGACAACGGCCCGGCCCAGCTGGCGGCCGGCTTGCGCGCCTTGGCTTTGCACGACCATGGCTCGCGCTAGCCGCCCTGTCAGCCGGCGCCAGGCCTGGTGGCTGCTGGCCTGCGCGATTGCCGCCAGCGCGCCGCTGGTGCAACAAGTTCCACTATGGCTCGCGCTGGCCACGGCAAGCGCGTTCATCTGGCGCGCCGCGTTGACATGGAAACACTGGCGCTTGCCACCACGCTGGCTGCTGGTGATCCTGGTCTTTGCCGGCACGGTCGGCGTGTTCCTGCAATACCGGACCATTCTCGGCCGCACGCCGGGCACCGCGTTGCTGGTGGTGTTCCTGGCGCTGAAGCTGCTTGAACTGCGGGCCGCGCGCGACGCCGTGGCGACGGCACTGCTGTGCTACTTCCTGGTACTTGGCCAGTTCCTGTTCACCCAGACCATCCCGACGGCATTGCTGGCCGGGCTGACGGTGCTGGTCACCACCGCCGCCCTGCTGGCAGCCAGTGATGACCGCCCGTCACCACAGGAGCAATTGCGCCGGGCCACGCTGCTGCTGGCCCAGGCAATGCCATTCATGCTGCTGCTGTTCCTGCTCTTTCCCCGCGTGCAAGGACCGCTGTGGGGCATTCCGCAGGATCGCTTTTCAGCCGTTTCGGGTCTGTCCGACACCATGGCCCCCGGCTCAATCGCGCAACTCTCCCAGTCCGATGCAATCGCGTTCCGCGTCAAATTCAAGGATGCCGTTCCACCGCAATCGCAGCTTTACTGGCGCGGCCCCGTGATGCCGCGCTTCGACGGTCGCAGCTGGCGTGTCGCGCAAACTCAGGGGGCCTACCCGGAAGTTCCCTACGCCGGACAAGGGGCGCAGGTGGACTACGAAGTAACGCTGGAACCGCATGGCAAGTTCTGGCTGTTTGCGCTGGAAATGCCGGCCAGCCTGCCGCCGGACAGCGCACTCACCGTCGACTATCAGCCCATTGCACGCCAGGCAGTGCGCAATCGCTTGCGCTATACGCAGAGTGCCTGGCCCGAAGCCACGGCCGGAATCCGGGAAGCTCCAACTCTGCTGCGCGACGCACTGGCATTGCCGAAGGACGGCAACCCGCGCATGCGGGCCATCAGCGCCGGATGGCAGGCCGAGCACGGCGAGAATGGTGCCGCCATCCTCGCCGCGGCCGAAAGCTTCTTCAACCAGCAGTTGCTGTTCTACACGCTGAACCCGCCGCTGCTCGGCCCCGATATGGTCGATGAGTTTCTCTTCGATACCAAGCGGGGCTTCTGCGAACACTTCGCCGCCGCCTTTGTTTTTGCCTTGCGTGCCGCAGGCGTTCCGGCACGCGTGGTTGCCGGCTATCAGGGCGGCGAAGTCAATCCGGTGGATGGCTATCTGGAAGTCCGCCAGTACGACGCCCATGCCTGGACCGAAGTCTGGCTCGCCGGACGTGGCTGGGTGCGCATCGATCCGACCGCGATCTCGGCGCCGAGCCGCATCAACACCAATCTGGCCGCGGCAGTCCCGGCCGGCGAAGCCCTGCCCTTCCTTGCCCGCGCCAATCTGCCCTGGCTCAAGGAACTGCGCTACCGGCTGGACGCCGTCACCAATGGCTGGAATCAGTGGGTCCTGGGCTACAACCCGCAGCGCCAGCGCGACCTGCTGGCCACCCTCGGCCTCAAGGAGCCCGACTGGCGCAGCATGACCGCGATCCTCGCGGTTCTCTGCGGCATGGTCTTGCTCGGACTGACCATCTGGATATTGCGCAATCGCCTGCGTGTGGACCCGGCGCTTGCTGCCTGGCGACGCTTCACGGCCAGGCTCGCCCGGCGCGGAATTGTCTGGCAGGCATGGGAAGGACCGCTGGACTTCGCCCAACGCGCCGCCGCCGAGGATCGCCACCACGAACAAGACATTCGCGAAATCGCTGCGCTGTATGCCCGCCTGCGCTATGGGCCGGCACCCGATCCCGACGACCTGATCCGGCTGAAAACCCGGATCGCCGCCTTCCGGCCATGATCCGCCTGCTTCTGCTCCTGTCGCTGGCTTTGCTGAGCGGCGGCCTGCGCGCTGAAAACTACGCGCAGCGCGATGACGTGCAAGCTTTCGTCGCGGACATGCATGGCCGGCACGGATTTGACCCCGACGCCCTCACCGGATTGTTCCGCCGGACCAGGCCCATCGCCGCCGTGATCAAGGCCATCATGCCGCCCAGGGATCCCGGCGTGCGTTCCTGGCGCACCTACCGCGCGCGCTTTGTCGAGCCCAGGCGAATCGCCGCTGGACGGCGCTTCATGCACATCCACGCGGCCCAGTTCGCTGCTGCTGAAGCTCAATTTGGCGTGCCGGCCGACATTATTGCCGCCATCATCGGTGTCGAGACCATCTACGGCAAGCAACTGGGCAATTTTGGCACCTTTGCCGCGCTGACCACCCTGGCCTTCGACTACCCGCCGCGGGCGGAGCTGTTTCGCCGCGAACTCGAGGAATTGCTGCTGCTGGCTCGCGAGGAAGGCCGCGACCCGCTGGGGTATACCGGGTCCTATGCCGGGGCGCTTGGCCTGCCGCAGTTCCTGCCGTCGTCGCGTCGGCGCTTCGCCATCGACTTCGACTATGACGGTCGCATCGACCTGACCGGCAGCGCCACCGATGCGATTGGCAGCGTGGCCAATTTCCTCGCCCAACACGGCTGGGAACGCGAGGCGCCGATCGCGACCACCGTCACTGTCAGCGGCGACGGCATACAGGCACTCCTCGATGAAGGCATCGTGCCGCAGCGCATGCCACAGCAAATGGCAACGACCAATGTCAGCCTTGCAGGAGTCGGCGCTGGCGCTACGGTGATTGCCGACCGGCCGGCGGCCTTGATCGACCTGGTCACGCCCAATGCGCTGACCGAGTATCGTCTCGGCTATCGCAACTTCTATGTGATCACGCGTTACAACCGCAGCAGTTTCTACGCGGCCGCAGTCATGGACCTCGCCGCTGCGCTGCGCGCCTCAGAGTAAGGCTTCGGGCGTCAAGCCGTCGCGCGCGATACGCTTGCGCAGCTTGGACAGCGCTTCCATCTGGATCTGGCGCACCCGCTCGCGCGT
Organism: Sulfuritalea sp.; assembly: GCA_022842325.1. Taxonomy (GTDB): domain Bacteria; phylum Pseudomonadota; class Gammaproteobacteria; order Burkholderiales; family Rhodocyclaceae; genus Sulfuritalea. The sequence goes on from JALHPU010000005.1 coordinate 153,715, forward strand.
CAACCCCAGATCGCTGGCGATATCCTCCAGCGTGGTCGGATCGCAACCGCCCAGTCCATAGCGGCGCTCCACCACCAGGCGCTGGCGCTCGGTGAGTTGCGCCACCCACTCGGCGACCAGCAACTCGGCCTCATGCTGCTCCAGATGGGTCGAGGGATCTTCGGTCGACTCATCCGCCATCGAATCGGACATCGACAGTTCGGGATCGATGTCGAGCGGCGAATCGAGCGAGGCGGAACGTTCGTTGAGCACCAGCAGGCGGCGGACGTCCTCGACCGGACGATCCAGCAGGCGCGCCACGTCGTCGAGCATCGCGCTCGGCGCCGCGTCTTGCGCACCCCGTTCGCGATCGAGCTGGCGCATGGCGCGCAAGACGATATTCAGTTCCTTGATCACGTAGATCGGCAGGCGCACGGTACGCGACTGGTTCATGATGGCGCGTTCGACGTTCTGTCGGATCCACCACGTCGCATAGGTCGAAAAGCGAAAGCCGCGCTCCGGATCGAATTTTTCCAGGGCATGGATCAGGCCCAGGTTGCCTTCCTCGATCAGGTCGTCGAGTGGCAGACCGCGATGCAGGTAATGCCGTGCGATGCTGACCACCAGCCGCAAATTGGCCTCGATCATGTGCTGCCGGGCTAGAAAGTCGCCGGCATGTGCGGCACGCGCCAGCTTGACTTCCTCGGCGGCGGTCAGCAGCGGCGTGGCGCCGATTTCATGCAAATAGACCTGGGTGATGTCCTCGATGAAGCCGGACTCATGGGAATCCGGTACGACCTCGGCGTCGTCGCGCTCCGGAAGGAAAGCGTCGTCGCTCATCGGGTTTCAGCGCGCCGGAAGAAACTTCTGCGGATCGGCCGGCTTGCCCTGGCGGCGGATCTCGAAATGCAGGCGCGGGCTTTCAGTGTCGGTGCTGCCCATTTCGGCAATCTTCTGGCCCTTGGTCACGCTGTCCTTTTCCTTGACCAGCAGCTTGCTGTTGTGGGCGTAGACCGAAAGATACGTCGCATTGTGGCGCAGCACGACCAGATTGCCGTAGCCGCGCAGGCCGGCCCCGGCATACGAGACCACGCCGCCGGCGGCCGCCAGCACCGGGTCTCCCGCCTTGCCGGCGATATCCACACCCTTGCTGCCGCCCTCGGCAAACGGCGCGATCAACTTGCCATTGGCCGGCCACATCCAGTCCGGTTCATCGCCACCAGGCGCCGGCTTCTCGGCAGGCTTTACGTCGACGGGTCGCTCGGACTTGGCCTCTTCAGGCTTCGGTTCAACAGGTCGCGCAACCGCTTCGGCCTGTTGCGCCCGGGCCAGCGCTGCATCCGAATAGGCCAGCTTGCCGCCTTTCGGCTCGCGCTTGAGGTTGTCGGTATTGCTGGTGCTTTTCGGCGCGGGCGCAGCCTCAGCCTTGACTTCGATCGGCGCGCTGGAGGTCACGGGCTTCACCACCGCTACCGGCGCACCGTTGTCCTCCGGCGCGACGCGCAACCTCTGGCCGATCCGTATCACGCCGGGGTTTTCGATATTGTTCCAGGCCGCCACATCCTTGTGGTCCTGCCCATGATCGAGCGCAATGCTGTAGAGCGTATCGCCCTTCTTCACGGTGTAATAACCGGCGCCGGAATCCGTCGCCGCCACAGCCTGTGCTGCCGATGCCGGCAGTGTTGCCGGCTTCCCCGTAGCCGACGCCGCATCGCGCACCACCACCGGTGCCGGCGCATGGCTGGCGCAAGCGCCGATGAACGGCAGCAGCAAAACCAGAATCAGACGTACAGCGCTCATTCCACTCCCGGCAACAGCGGCACGAAGCGCACCGCATCAAATCGGGTTTCCACAAAACCGCGTTCGCTGCGCTCGACCAGGCTGATCACCTGTTCCGCGTTCCCCAGCGGCATCACCAGGCGCCCGCCCGGCGCCAGTTGCGCCAACAGGGTCTGCGGCACGGCGGCCGCAGCGGCAGCCAATATGATGGTATCAAATGGCGCCGCTTCCGGCAGTCCAAGATTGCCGTCGGCGTGCTTGAGGCGGATATGCGAAAGCTTGAGCTGCTTCAGGTTGTCCCGCGCCCGCGCCAGCAGGGGCGCAATGCGCTCGACGGCGAATACCTGCTTCGACAGCACCCCCAGGATCGCCGCCTGATAACCGCAGCCGGCGCCGATTTCCAGGGTTTTTCCCAGTTGCCGATCGGCGATCAGGATTTCGATCATGCGCGCCACCACATACGGCTGCGAGATGGTCTGGCCGAAACCCAGCGGCAATGCCGTGTCGTCGTAGGCGCGATTGGCCAGCGCCTGCTCGAGGAAGATATGACGCGGCACCAGTCCCATCGCATGCAGCACCCGGCTGTCACTGATGCCCTGGGCGCGCAGCCGCTCGACCATGCGCGTGCGGGTGCGCTGTGAGGTCATGCCGATGCCGGCCAGTGCGGCGGAATTCATTGGTCCGAGGTGAGCCAGTTGCGCACGCCGCCCAGTTGCGTGGCATGGGTAAGATCGATTTGCAGCGGCGTCATCGACACCCAGCCGTGCTCGACGGCGTAAAAATCGGTGCCTTCGCCGGCATCGGCCGCCGGACCGGCAGGACCGATCCAGTAAAGCGTCTCGCCGCGCGGACTGACCGATTTCACGGCCGGCTCCGCCTTGTGGCGACGCCCCAGGCGCGTGACCTGGATGCCGCGCAGTTGCTCGTAGGGAATGTCCGGCACATTCACATTCAGCAGCACCGGCTCGGCAAACGGCATGCGCTTGAATCGCTGCACCAGTTCGCGCGCCACGCGTCCGGCAGTGGCGAAATGCTTCCCCTCGAAACTGCCCAGCGAAATCGCAATCGAGGGCACGCCGAGCAGATAGCCTTCGGTGGCCGCTGCCACGGTGCCGGAATAAATCGTGTCGTCGCCCATGTTGGCGCCGAGATTGATGCCCGACACCACCATGTCCGGCTGATGATCGAGCACTCCGGTGACCGCCAGGTGCACGCAATCTGACGGCGTGCCGCTGACATACATGTAGCCGTTGGCGGCACGACGCAGGGAGAGCGGGCGATCCAGCGTCAGGGAGTTGCTCGCCCCGCTGCGATTGCGTTCCGGCGCCACCACCGTGATATCGCCGATGTCGGCGAGACTGCTGGCAAGCTGGGCGAGCCCCGGCGCAAGATAACCGTCGTCGTTGCTGAGCAGGATGCGCATGGGGATCTAAGCCGGAAGATCAGAAATCAGGTGGCTATTTTAGCCCATCGCAGCGTGCGGCCGATGGCCTGAACAGAAGCGGTTCAGTCCTCCGCCACGCACTTCAGCAAAAGATTCTGCTGCCGGACAGCGCAGGGTAGCATTGCCCACCATGGAAATCATCCTGCACCCGGCGGCCACCGATATTCCGGATTCGGACTGGGCATCCCTCGACCATGGCGACGACCCGTTCGTCAGCCGCGCCTTCCTCGGCACGGCAGAGAAAGTCGGCGCTGGCGGCACGGCGATGGGCTGGCAGGCGCAGCACCTTGGCCTCTACGAGGATGGCCTGCTGCTGGGTCTGCTGCCGCTGTACCTGCGCAGCCATTCCTTCGGCGACTTCTCCCGCGACTGGAACTGGGCGTCGGCCTGGCAACGCGCCGGGTTGAATTACTACCCGAAGCTGGTCAGCGGCGTACCCTACACCCCGGCACCGGGGCCGCGGCTGCTGGTACGACAGGGCATGGAGCGGGAGTCGATCGCGCCGGTGCTGATCGAGGCCGCGCTGGAGGCCGCGCAACGGCTCAAGGCCTCGTCCTGGCAGTGCCTGTTTGTCGAGGAGGACGACCGCGCGCGCCTGGAGGAGGCCGGACTGCTGATGCGACGCGGCGTGCAGTTCCACTGGATCAACCGGGATTACCGCGACTTCGACGACTTTCTCGCCGGCTTCACCGCCGACAAGCGCAAGAAACTCAAGCGCGAGCGCCGCGCAGTGCTTGAGTCCGGCCTCCGGATGGAAGCCATGCACGGCGATGAAATCGATCCCGGCCTCTGGCGTGCCATCCACCGCCAGTATCGCGACACCTTTGTCCGCTATGGCAACCATCCGGCTTTCCCGCTGGAATTCTTCATCGAAGCCGGCACCCTGCTCGCCCGGCGCCTGGTCGTCTTCATCGCCTTTCAGCACGGCACGCCGGTCGCCTCGGCGATTTGCTACCGCGACGGCCACACCCTGCATGGCCGCCACTGGGGCACCGAGATCGAGATCCCCGGCCTGCACTTCGAGCTTTGCTACCACCAGGGCATCGAGTACTGCATCCGCAACGGACTGCAGCGCTTCGAGCCGGGCGCGCAAGGCGAACACAAGCTGGCCCGCGGCTTCGAACCGGTCGCTACCTGGTCAGGTTTCTGGATCGCTCACCCGGGCATGCGCCGTGCGGTGGCAGACTTCATCGCCCGCGAAGACTCGGCAATGCAGGATTACGCGGCGGAAACCGCAGCCCATCTGCCGTTCAAGCTGACGGGCTGAAGCCGCCGCCAAGCCCGGATCCTCAGTGATTGCCGGAGGCGATGGCAAACATCCGTTCGTTGCGCCGCTTCCGCGCCTCGTCCACGGTCAGGCCGACCAGGCTTTCAGGCGGCAGGGGAACATCCCAGTGCTGCTGGAACAGGTCCATATCCTCGCCGGTATCGAGATGGGCCCGGTAGACCTTCTCCTGCCAGGCGGGTGCGTTGGGCAGTGCAACCAGTTCAACGGATTCGATGCGCATGGAAAGTTTCCTCTTGAGACGCGGGTTTTTCGTAATCCTGCGCCTGCCATGACCGGCTGGTAATCCGGAAATTGACGAGGAATCTCCCGCTGTTTTGGCTTCCCAAATGTCGCGCGAGGGGATTCAGGCGGATCGGCTCCGTCTGGCAATCGATCCGAATTGCGCCCAGGCCGGGAACAGTGGATGATGCGGGGCCAGAAAATCATCGGAGCCTTGCCGTGAAGAGAATCATCGCCACTTTGCTTGCCGTTTGTGCCGTCCCCGCCTGGTCCCAGGTCGACTTCGCGGCAACTGCCGCCAAGGAAGCCGGGGCAGTCGTCAGTCCCAGCGGCCTGGTCTTTTTGTCGCTCAAGCCGGGCAACGGCAACAGCCCGGCGGCCACCGACACGGTAAAAGTGCATTACAAAGGCGTCCTGGCAGACGGCAAGGAATTCGACAGTTCCTACAAGCGCGGCGAGCCGGCGGAGTTTCCGCTAAACCGCGTCATCAAGTGCTGGACCGAGGGCGTGCAGCGCATGAAGCCGGGTGGCAAAGCCAGGCTGACCTGCCCGCCCGCCATCGCCTATGGCGTGCGCGGCGCCGGCAACGTGATTCCGCCCAATGCCACCCTGCAATTCGAGATCGAGCTGCTGGAAGTAGTCCGCCGCTGACGGGCTCCGGCCTGCACTGCGGTGTCAGGCGGCGCAGGCCTTGGCAGCGATCTCGAGCGAACGCAGGCGCAGGTCGGGATCGAACACGTCGGAGACCAGGATCAACTCATCCGCGGCTGTAGCCTGCAGCAAGGCGGAAAGTCCGTCGCGCACCGTCTGCGGACCGCCGATCACCGCCGCGGCGAGAAAATCGTCGATCGCCGCACGCTCCTGGGGATGCAACTTCGCCTTGAAATCATCCATCGGGGCCTGCAGGCGGCTGCGTTCGCCGTGCAGGATGCCAAGCACGCGCTGATAGGTACTGCTGGCGAGGAATTCGGCTTCCTCATCGGTCGGCGCGGCAATCAGCGGCACGCCGATCATCACATGAGGTTGGGCGAGCGTCGCGGACGGGCGAAACTCGCTGCGATACAAATCGAGGGCCGGGAGCAGCAGGCGCGGCGCAAAATGCGAGGCAAAGGCGTAGGGCAGGCCGCGTTGCGCAGCCAGTCGCGCCGAGAACAGGCTCGATCCGAGCAGCCAGATCGGCACATTGGTACCGGCGCCGGGCATGGCGATCACCTGCTGGCCGGGTTCCGCCGGCGCCAGCAGGCGCTGCAGTTCAGCGACTTCGCGCGGAAAGTCGTCTTCGCTCTCCACCCGATCGCGGCGCAGCGCGCGCATGGTCAAGCGGTCGGTGCCCGGCGCGCGGCCCAATCCGAGGTCGATGCGATTTGGGTATAACTCGGCAAGCGTGCCAAAGGCCTCGGCGACCACCAGCGGCGCATGGTTGGGCAGCATGACGCCACCCGAACCGACGCGGATGCGCGTCGTTCCGCCCGCGATATATCCCACCAGCACCGCCGTGGCCGAACTGGCGATCCCCGCCATGTTGTGATGCTCGGCCAGCCAGTAGCGCTTGAATCCGAGCGACTCCGCATGCCGTGCGGTGCGCAGGGAGATCGCCAGGGCGTCGGCCACGCTGCCTCCTTCGCGCACCGCAACGAGGTCGAGCATGGACAGGGAAATGTCGCGAAATGTTTTCATGGGATCGGTCATCCAAACGGGCAAGCAAAGAAAAAAGGGTTTCCGGCGATTAACCGGAAACCCTTGGTATTACTGGTCGGGGCGGCGGGATTCGAACTCGCGACCCCTTGCACCCCATGCAAGTGCGCTACCAGGCTGCGCCACGCCCCGACAGCTTGAATTATAACAAAGGAAACGGCCGCGAACCTAGGCCGTGCGCAGGAATTCGATGATCGACGCGAGCTCTGCACGCACCGACATGCCACTGCTGTCGACCGATGTGTCCGGCGTGTCGAGCATCTTGCCCGGGCCGTCCTCGAGACGGTTGCGGGCGCCGCTGATGGTGAAGCCTTCCTGATACAGCAGTTCGCGGATGCGCCGCACCAGCAGGACTTCATGGTGCTGGTAGTAACGCCGGTTGCCGCGCCGCTTGACCGGTCGCAGCTGGGTGAATTCCTGTTCCCAATAGCGCAGCACATGCGGCTTGACGCCACACAGCTCGCTGACTTCACCGATGGTGAAGTAGCGCTTGGCGGGGATCGGCGGCAGCTCGTCCCGGCTATTGCTGGGTGCTGCCACGCGGGAATGCCTCGACCGCCGCCTTGAGCTTCTGGCTGGCGTGGAAGGTGACGACGCGGCGAGCCGTGATCGGTATTTCTTCGCCGGTCTTGGGATTGCGTCCGGGACGCTGCGGCTTTTCGCGCAACTGGAAATTGCCGAAACCCGAAAGTTTGACGCTGTCGCCCTTTTCCAGGGCCAGGCGAACTTCGTCGAAAAAGGCCTCGACCATATCCTTGGCTTCGCGCTTGTTGAGGCCGACTTTTTCGAACAGCAGATCGGCGAGTTCCGCCTTGGTCAATGTCATATAAGCTCCGACTGCATTTATCCGCGCAAAGACGCATTGAAGTCCCGGCTGGCAACTGCCAGCAGATCGGCGATCACCGCCTCCACTTCCGCATCCTCGAGAGTACGTTGAGTATCTTGCATAACTATACGGAAGGCAAGGCTCTTTTCGCTTTCCGCAAGGCCTTTTCCCTGATACACATCGAATAATGCAACATCGCGCACGATGGCCGGCGCGGCGAGCTTCAATGCAGCCAGCAAGGGGGCCAACGGCTGGCTGTGGGGCACCACCAGGGCCAGGTCGCGTGTCACCGCCGGCAAGCGGGAAACCTCTGAATACGTGGGGAACGGCGTCGCCAGAAGGTCTGCCAGCTCAAGTTCGAAAACCACCGGAGCGGTCCCGAGTTCGTACTTTTGGACCCAGCGCGGATGCAATTCGCCAATCACGCCCACGATTCTCCCGTCGAGACTGACACTGGCGCAACGCCCGGGATGCAGGGCCGGATGCTCCGCCTTGATGAACTCCAGACGGCGCGGCGCGAACAGGGCTTCGACGTCCGCCTTGACGGCATAGAAGTCCACCCGGGTAGTCGCCACACTCCATTGCTCGGGAAGTGCCGAGCCTGCTGCCAGGCCGGCCAGGCGCAAGGGCTGATCGAATCCTGCGACCGGACCCGCAGCGGCGTCGCGCTTGAAGCAGCGCCCCAGTTCGAAAATGCGCACCCGCTCCGTCTGCCGCTTGCGATTGGCGACCAGGGTTCCGACCAGACCGCCGATCAGCGTGGAGCGCATGACGCCCATTTGGCTGGCAATCGGGTTGGCGAGCACGACAGCGGCGGCATTGCCGGCAAAATCGGTTTCCCATGCAGCTTCGACGAAGCTGTAGGTGACGACCTCGTGATAGTCCCGTTCCGCCACCAGGCGGCGCAAATTCATCGGCGTCCGGCTCTGCTCGGTGGCCGGCATCATGGCCATCTGCGCCACCGGTGGCTGCGACGGAATGTTGTCGTAACCGTAGATGCGCGCGATTTCCTCGATCAAATCTTCTTCGATCTCGATGTCGAAACGGAAGGACGGCGGCGTGACCAGGAAATCCTCGCCCTGCCGCTCGAGGCCGAGACCCAGGCCCTTCAGTATGCTTTCGATGCGCTCGGCGGCAAGCTTGATGCCGAGCACTCTGGCGGCGCGCGCCGTGCGCAGGCGCACCGGCTTGCGCACGGGCAGATGTGCCGCCGACACGGCTTCGACCACCGGACCGGGCTGGCCGCCGCAGGTTTCGACGATCAGTTGTGTCGCGCGTTCGATGGCCCTGCGCTGCAGTTCGAAATCGACGCCGCGCTCGTAGCGATGCGAGGCATCCGAGCTGAAGCCCAGCGCACGGGCCTTGCCGGCGATGGCGGCGGGCGGGAAAAAGGCGCTCTCGAGGAACAGGTCGCGGGTAGCTTCGCCGATGCCCGAATGCTCGCCGCCCATGACGCCGGCCATCGCCAGCGGTTTCTCATCGTCGGCGATCAAGGCCGTGTCGGCCGTCGGCGTCACGGTCTGTTCGTTCAGCAGCAGCAATTTTTCGCCGGCCTTGGGCAGGCGCACGTGGATCGCGCCGGAAAGTTCGGCATCGTCGAAGGCATGCAGCGGCTGGCCGAGTTCGAGCATCACGTAGTTGGTGACGTCGACCAGGAAGGAAATGGCGCGGATGCCGCTGCGTTCGATGCGCCGCTTCATCCATTCCGGCGTCGCGGCGCGCGCATCGACGCCGCGAATGACGCGGCCACAGTAGCGCGAGCACGAGGCGGGAGCATCGAGCACCACCTGGCGCGTGTCGGGTACAACCGCGGTGACCGGCTTCGCTTCAGGGGTAAGCAGCGGCGCACCGGTCAGTGCCGAGAGTTCGCGCGCGATGCCGAGCAGCGACAGGCAGTCGGCCCGGTTCGGCGTCAGCTTGAGGGTGATCAGTTGATCGTCGAGATCGAAATGGCGGCGGATGTCCTCGCCTACCCTCGCATCGGCGGCCAGCGGCAGCAGGCCGCCGTGATCCTCGGAGAGGCCCAGTTCGCGGGCCGAGCAGAGCATGCCGAAGCTCTCGATGCCGCGTACCTTGGCGCGCTTGATCTCGATGCCGGGCAACAGGGCACCGACCCGTGCGCACGGCACCTTCATGCCGGCAGCGACATTCGGCGCGCCGCAGACGATCTGCAACGGAGCGGATTCGCCGACATTGACCGAGCAGAGCTTGAGCTTGTCGGCATCGGGATGCTTTTCAACGCTCAGCACTTCGGCCACCACGACACCCGCAAAGTCGGCGCCGGCGGCACGGCGTTCCTCGACTTCGAGGCCGGCCATGGTCAGCAGGTGGCAGAGTTCGTCGGTCGAGAGCGCGGGATTGCAAAGGCTGCGCAGCCAGGATTCGGAGAATTGCATAGATTATTGAAACTGCGAAAGGAAGCGCAGGTCGCCTTCGAAGAACAGGCGCAGGTCGGGGATCGAGTAACGCAGCATGGTCAGCCGGTCCGGGCCCATGCCGAAGGCAAAGCCCGTGTACTTTTCGGGATCGAAGCCGCCGAAGCGCAGCACATTGGGATGGACCATGCCGCAACCGGCGATTTCCAGCCAGCGGCCTTCCAGCGCGCCGCTCATGAAGGCGACATCGATTTCTGCGGACGGCTCGGTGAAGGGAAAGAAGGAGGGGCGGAAGCGCACCTTGAGATCGTCGGACTCGAAGAAGCGCCGCAGGAAGTCGGCGACCACGCCCTTGAGGTCGGCGAAGCTGACGGATTCCCCAACCCAGAGGCCCTCGACCTGGTGGAACATCGGCGAGTGCGTGGCATCGGAGTCGACGCGATAGACGCGCCCCGGACAGATCACGCGCAGTTCGGGCATGGTTTCCAGCTGCTTGTGGCGCTCGGTGTGCGCCAACATCGCGCGAATCTGCACCGGACTGGTGTGGGTGCGCAGCAACACATCATCCTGCACTTTGCCGTCCATGCCCTGCAGATAAAAAGTGTCGTGCATCGAACGTGCCGGGTGATTCTCGGGCGTATTGAGCGCGGTAAAGTTGTGCCAGTCGGTCTCGATTTCGGGGCCGTCGGCGACGTCGAAACCGATCGAACGGAACAACTGCTCGATGCGATCCAGGCTGATGATCACCGGATGCAGGCTGCCGCGCAGGCTTCCGCGCCCGGGCAGGGTCACGTCGAGCGCCTCGGTGGCCAGTTGGGCTTCGAGCTGCGCAGTTTTGAGTGCCTCGCGCCGTGTCGTCAGCGCCGACTCTATGCGCTCCTTGGCGATGTTGATCGCGGCACCGGCGCTCTTGCGCTCTTCGGCCGGCAGCTTGCCGAGGCCCTTGAGCAGCGCGGTGAGCGAACCGTCCTTGCCGAGGTAGCGCGCTTTGGCATCTTCCAGCCTGGCCGATTCGGTGGCGGCGGCGAAGTCGGCCGTGGCGGACGCTACGAGTTGATCCAGGTTATCCATTGATCAGGAAGAAGAAGCGGAAGTAAAAAAAGGAGGCCCCCAACAGCCCTGGGCCTCCTTCTCCGGGTGTGGCGCGACTCAGGCCGTCAGCTGGGCCTTGGCCTTTTCGGCCAGGGCGGCGAATGCCGGCTTGTCGAACACCGCGAGGTCGGACAGCACCTTGCGATCGACTTCGATCGACGCCTTCTTCAGGCCGTTCATGAAGGTGCTGTACTTCATGCCCAGTTCGCGGGCCGCCGCGTTGATACGGGCGATCCACAGCACGCGGAACTGCCGCTTCCGCTGACGACGGTCGCGGTAGGCATATTGCCCGGCCTTCATCACCGCCTCTTTGGCGATGCGATAGACCTTGCTGCGCCGGCCGCGGTAACCCTTGGCCAGGTCGAGAACCTTCTTGTGGCGCGCGCGCGCCGTTACACCACGTTTGACTCTTGGCATGGTGTCTCTCCTTAACCGTTAGGCAGCATGGCGCGAACCGACTTCACGTCGGAGGCGTGCACGGTGTGCACACCGCGCAACTGGCGCTTGCTCTTGGTGGTTTTCTTGGTCAGGATGTGGCGCTTGAACGCACTCCCGCGCTTGATGCCGCCGGAAGCGCGCACGACAAAGCGCTTCTTGGCACCGCTCTTGGTCTTCATCTTCGGCATCGAAGATCTCCCTATTACATGGCTGCCAGGTGTTTCCCGCCTCGGGAATGCTTGGTGACCTGCAACCACTTCTTGTTTCCGCACGCATTGCATGCGGAACAAATTCTCTTGCTAATGCTCAGTGCGGCTTTTTCTTGGAAGCCGCCAGCACCATGATCAGCTGACGGCCTTCCATTTTCGGCCACTGCTCGACCATCGCCTGCTGCTCGAGGTCGGTCTTGATTCGCTCCAGCATGCGCATGCCGATTTCCTGGTGCGCCATTTCACGTCCGCGGAAACGCAAGGTGATTTTTGCCTTGTCGCCTTCGCTCAGAAACTTGATCACATTGCGCAGCTTGATCTGGTAATCGTTCTCGTCCGTACCCGGGCGGAACTTGACTTCCTTCACCACCACCTGCTTCTGCTTCAGCTTGGCCTCATGCTGACGCTTGGCTTCCTGGTACTTGAACTTGCCGATATCCATGATCTTGCAGACTGGCGGCACGGCCGTTGGCGCGATTTCCACCAGATCCACTCCGGCCTCTTCGGCCAGCGCCAGCGCCTGACGAATCGGGACGATGCCCAGTTGCTCTCCGTCTTCCCCGACCAAGCGAACCTCGGGGGTGGTGATCTCTTCGTTGAGACGCTGCGATTTATCCTGAGCGATGGTTCAAATCTCCAAAAAATTCAAAAAATCAGACCGTTGCGCTTCTGCTGCACTGTTCATGCAACAGACGCTCGATCAAGGCCTGGGGGGACATCTGCCCGAGATCCTGATTGCCGCGGGCACGTAAAGCGACCAATCCGGCGACCTTTTCCTTGTCACCGACGACAACGATGTAAGGCCGCTTCAACAAGCTATGTTCACGTATTTTATAGTTAATTTTCTCGCCGCGCAAATCGCTCTCGACCCGCAAGCCGGCCTCGCGCAGCATTTTTGCCACATTTTCGGCGTATTCCGTCTGGGCTTCGGAGATATTCATCACCACCACCTGCACCGGCGCCAACCAGAGCGGGAAAGCGCCGGCATGGTTTTCCACCAGGATGCCGATGAAGCGCTCCAGCGAACCGAGGATCGCCCGATGCAGCATCACCGGCGTATGGCGGCTGTTGTCCTCGCCGACATATTCGGCGCCAAGGCGTCCGGGCATGGAAAAGTCCACCTGAACCGTGCCGCACTGCCAGGAGCGGCCGATGGCATCCTTGATGTGGAATTCGATTTTCGGTCCGTAGAAGGCGCCCTCGCCCGGCAATTCCTCCCAGACCAGGCCGCTGGCCTTCAGCGCGGCGCGCAGCGCGCTTTCGGCCTTGTCCCACATGCCGTCGTCGCCCACCCGCCCATCGGGACGCAGAGCCAGCTTGACCGCAACCTCGTGGAAGCCGAAATCGGCATAGACCTTGCGCACCAGATCGTTGAAAGCCGTGACCTCGGACTGGATCTGGTCCTCGGTGCAGAAAATGTGCCCGTCGTCCTGGGTGAAGCCGCGCACCCGCATCACGCCGTGCAGCGCGCCCGACGGCTCATTGCGATGACAGGAACCAAATTCGCCGTAACGCAGCGGCAGATCGCGATAGGAACGCACGTCGGTGTTGAAGATCTGCACGTGACCCGGGCAGTTCATCGGCTTCACCGCGTAATCGCGATTCTCCGATTCGGTGGTGAACATGTTGTGCTTGAAGTGCTCCCAGTGCCCGGAGCGTTCCCACAGCGTGCGGTCGAGAATCTGCGGGCAGCGCACTTCCTGGTAGCCGTTCTCGCTATTGATGCGGCGCATGTTCTGCTCGACTTCCTGCCACACGGCCCAGCCGTGCGGATGCCAGAACACCATGCCGGGCGCCTCTTCCTGCAGGTGGAACAGGTCGAGTTGGCGACCGAGCTTGCGGTGGTCGCGTTTCTCGGCTTCCTCCAGCATGTGCAGGTAGGCCTCGAGTTCGTCCTTCTTGGCCCAGGCCGTGCCATAAATGCGCTGCAACTGCTCGTTCTTCTGGTCGCCGCGCCAGTAGGCACCTGCCACCTTCATCAGTTTGAAGACCTTGAGCCGACCAGTGGAGGGAACGTGCGGCCCGCGGCACAGGTCGATGAAATCGCCTTCGCGGTACAAGGACACGTCCTCACCCGGCGGAATCGCCGCGATGAGCTCAGCCTTGTAGTGCTCGCCGATCGACTTGAAAAATTCGACGGCCTTGTCGCGCGTCCAGACTTCGCGCGTGACCGGGAAATCCTTTTTCGCCAGTTCGGCCATGCGCTTCTCGATGGCTTCGAGGTCTTCCGGGGTGAAGGGCCGCTTGTAGGCGAAGTCGTAGTAGAAGCCGTTGTCGATCACCGGGCCGATGGTCACCTGCGCCTCGGGAAACAGCTCCTTGACCGCATAGGCCAGCAGGTGCGAAGTCGAATGGCGAATGATGTCGAGTCCGTCGGCATCCTTCTCGGTAACGATCGCCAGTTGCGCGTCGCGCTCGATCAGAAAGGAGGTATCGACCAGCACCCCATCGACGCGACCGGCAAGTGCCGCCTTGGCCAGGCCGGCGCCAATCGACGCCGCGACGTCCGCCACCGTCAGCGGCTGCGGATATTCGCGTTTCGATCCATCGGGCAGGGTAATCACCGGCATTGCGCATGCTCCAGAAAGCAACAGGGCGCACGGTTCACGCGGAAATCACGCGGTGCGCCCTGCCTGTTGATTTATTGAAATTTTATCACAGCGGCCGAGCGCCTTACGGCATCATTCCGCCTTGGTCATCGAGGGAGGCATTCATGGACATCGACGGATTCATGGAGAACTACAAGCGGGCATGGGAGACCAGCGACGAGAACCTGCTGGCTTCGCTATTCACGCCCGATGGCACTTACCGCAATACCCCATTCGCCGTGCAACAGGGACGCGAGGCAATCAAGGTGTACTGGCAGCGCACCAAGCTGCAGACCGACATCCGCCTCAGCTACGAAGTGCTGCAGCGCCACGCCACGGGCGGCATCGCGCACTGGCACACCACCTACCAGGTGACATCGGAAGACATGTTCAAGATGTGGGCAGCCTCGACCGGCACCAACATGCTGGCACGCCAGCCCGGCGACCCCTTGCCGCGCCTGGCGCTCGACGGCATCGCCATTGTCGAATTCGACGGCGGCGGTTTGTGCCGCGACCTGCGCCTGTGGTGGCACAACCGGATCGACGACTGACCGGCCAGGGCAAACATTCGCGCAGCGTCAGGGTGCACCCGCAACTTCACGGCAGTCCGCTGTACCGGCAGCGAACTTTCTTCAGACTTCATTCATTCCGGCTTCCATCAGTTTCATCTATTTTCAACTGACTTGCCCAGTAGGTATCATGCTTGGCCCTGGGTTCCCAGCTATCCATTTGGCATTCGTGCGGGTTTCGCTGCCGGCTCCGCTCCCTTCTCGCTCTTTTCTTTTGGCCAGCCGATGACGCTTGTGCCGCACTCCCAGATGACTATCAAAGCAAAAATAGTGCTGCTCGGGATACTTGCCATAGCAAGCCTGTCCTACATCCTGGGGATCCGGATCCTGACCGACGGTCGCGAGCACGCGGCGAAGCTGGAGTTTGTCACCCGACTGGAAACTGCGGAACAGCTCTCCGGGCTGGTACATGAACTGCAGAAAGAGCGCGGCATCTCGGCAGGCTACCTGGTCATTCGGTCGCCCGCCAACACCAGCCTGCTCTACGCCCAGCGCACCACAACGGATCGGGCCATCGAGCGCGTGGAAGACTCCGCCCGTTCCGGCCTGGAATATCTGCACCAGCTTGCGGAGGTGCGGCAGAAGGTATCCGGTAACCGCATGGAGCCGGCGGCCTCTTTCGGCTACTACACCCAGACCATCACCGAAATACTCGATCAGATCGATACCCTGGCGCGGGATTCCAAAACCACGATACTGACCCAGGATCTCGGCGCCTATGTCCATTTGCTGTACGCCAAGGAATACCTGGGGCAGATCCGCGCCAGCATCAACGAATCCCTCTCCCTCGGTACCATCGACCGGGAGCGGGTTGCGGTGGTGATCCGTCTGCTCGACCTGCATCAGTTCAACAGCAAGATCGCCAAGCGCGAGGCTTCGCCGCAAATCGGAGGCGCCATTGGTGCCGTCCTCGAGCAGCCGCAGGTAAGGCAAACCTTTGCGATCATCGACACGGTGCTGTCCGGCAGCGGACCCGTGCCGCCTGCCGACCAGTGGTTCACCATCGCCACTTACAGCATCGATCAGTTTCTGGCGGTGGAGATCGAGTCCATGCGCCTGCTGCGCCAGCGGGCGGCAGACGACATAGCCGCCAGCGAGCGAAACCTGCTGTTCGATGCGGGCGTGACGCTTGCCGCGGCGCTGGCACTGATTTTCTTTGCAGCGTCCGCGGTCATGAGCCTGCTGCGCGCGCTCAATGTGCTGGTCACCCATATCGAGCACACCGTAAGCACCCAGGATTTCGCCAACCGCATCCAGGTGCATAACCAGGACGAAATGGGGCAGCTCTCGCACAACTTCAATGACTTGATGTCGATTGCCGAGCATCTGATCAAGGAAAAGGATTACTTTGCCTCGACCGATCTGCTGACGGGCGCCTATAACCGCTATCGCTTCGGCGAACTGTTCGAGATCGAGTTGCAGCGCGTCCAGCGCTACGGCGGCGGCCTGGCGCTGATCATGTTCGACATCGATCATTTCAAGTACGTGAATGACAGGTTCGGACATGCGACCGGCGACCTGGTGCTCAAGGACGTCGCGAATCTGGTGCGCAAGGTCATTCGCGCCAACGATGTACTGGTACGCTGGGGCGGCGAGGAATTCATGATTCTGGTGCCCCACACGGGGGAACAGGCAGCGGAACTAGCCGAAAAACTGTGCGTTGCCGTGGAAAGCCACCATTTCCACAATCTGCCGACGATTACGGCCAGCTTCGGCGTCAGCAGCTACACGCCCGGCGACACGCTCGAATCGCTCTATGCGCGCACCGATGAAGCGCTCTACCGCGCCAAGAACCAGGGGCGCAACCGGGTGCGCGCCGTATTTGCCGACAGCATCGGGGAACAGTCGAACACCAACTGATTTTCGCGCAGGTCGCGCATCCTGCCGGCCGTCAATGCAAAAAGCCACCGCGAGGTGGCTTTTTCGTGGCATCGACTACCCGGGTTCCTGTGGAATCCTGGTAGGCGCGATTGGACTCGAACCAACGACCCCCACCATGTCAAAGGGAGTCGGCCCAAAGCGCCACTTTTAACTAATTGATTTTGCTAGACTTCGACGCTTGCCACTTTTTGAAAC
>JALHPU010000006.1 GCA_022842325.1 Sulfuritalea sp.
AACTCAGGATCGCCGCGTCGTTGGTGCCGTGGATGGTCACCGTGACGCTGGTGGTGGTGCCGTCGGCCGCCGTCACCGGGAAGGTGTCGGACACGCTGTCGCCCACGCTGTCGCCCACGTTCCCACCAACAATCTCATCCACCGCCCCCCATCCCGCGTTCCAAACTGATACCCCAACGGATCCACGGCCTCCGCAATCCGCAGCAGTTGAACAAACGAATGCCCATCATCCGTCCTTCCAAACAAGGCAGGCCTACCAGCCGATGTTTCCTCCAACAGCCGGTCAAGGCTATTGCCTTCCGCAATGGCGCGGGAAATGTCTTCCAACTCACCGCCACGGCCAGGCATCAGGGCGCCTTCCTTGGCATCTGCCGCCCGGTCACCGAATACCATGCGGTCAAGCGTTACGGATTCCTTGTCACGAAGGAAATAGGCAGAGCCATTATCGAAAGCCAGTTCGACGCGGCCTCCGGCCGGGGTCTGGATGATGTCGCCTTCATAGACCGGGTCGCCCACCTTGAGCATGCGCACCACGCCGCTCGCGCCTTTGGCGAACACCTGACCCTCGATCGAGGCAACCTTGCCAATAACATCACTGGCCTGGGCGTTGCTGCCACCAAACACCCTGCCATCCAGCGTGACGGATTCCCTGTCACGGGCGAAGAAGGCACTTCCATCCCTGAAGGCGAGCTCGACATGACCACCAGCCGATGCCTCGACCACCTCACCTTCGAATACCGGATCGCCGACCTTGATCTGGCGCACCACACCGGCCGAATCCTTTGCAATCGCCAGGCCCAGAACCGACGCGACGCTACCAATGATGTTGTTTGCTTCAGCCATGATGCTTGCTCCGGACGAGACTATGGAATGCTCGCCACTCTACCCGCCGGGTACACTGACCGCTATTGGACCAAAGGACAGGGTCGGGGATGGGTCAGGACGACCGCTGGCCGTTCACGATCAGGGCCAGATGCAGCCTGTCGCGAGCGTTGAGCTTCTGAAAGACCGAGCCAATGTGCGCTTTAACGGTGCGTTCCGTGATCCCCAGTTGTCGGGCGATTTCCTTGTTGCTGGACCCCCTGGCAACCGCCCTGGCGACTTCCACTTCGCGCCCGGTCAGCGTTGACAGACGCTCCGCAGATGCGCGACTTGTCTCATCGAGCGCCAACCCGGCCGCAGGCGTTCTCGACATGGCCGCCTGAGTGGATGCGAGCAACCTCTGCATCAATGCCTCGCCAATCCATAGGCCGCCCGCCTGAACGACGCTGGCTACCTGGCGCAGGTTGGCCGGCGTTGCATGTGCGTTGCAGTAGCCACGTACTCCCGCAGAAAACAGGGCCAAGGCTTCCTCGCTGTCGGGTTGGTTGGCCAGTACGATCACTCGCGCAGTGCCCATCGTCTTGCGCAATGCGGCAAGTTGCTCCAGCGCAGGCCGGGCCTCATCAAGCCTCAACCAAACCAGCGAATTGCCTGGCGGAGGCTTGACTGCAACACCTTGAGCAAGCACGGCGCCAGTCGGAAATGCGGCCAGCCAGCGCGGCAACGCCTCGCCGGAGAGCGACAGGAACAGGTGCCGAGTGGCGCCAAGCGACCGGGACGACACTGCATTCACCGTTCGGTAAGCGCCCCCTGCTTGGCCCTGAGTACCGGCTTCAGAAGGTAAGAGAGAATGCTTTTTTGGCCGGTAATGATATCCACCTCGGCGACCATACCCGGGATGATTGGCAGATTGGCGCCAAGCGAGGACTTGTTGGTACGCACCCTTACAAGAAAAAAGGTATTCCCTTTCTCGTCGGTTATGGAGTCCGCGCCAATATGCTCAAGCTTCGCGTCGAGACCGCCATAAGTTGAAAAATCATAGGCGGTGAACTTCACCATTGCCGGCTGACCGGGGCGCAGGAATGCAATGTCCTTCGGCGCCACCTTGGCTTCCAGAATCAGCGCATCATCGAACGGAACAACCTCGACCAAGTCCCGACCCGGCTGGACCACACCGCCTACGGTGTTTATCAGCAGCCGCTTGACAGTGCCCTTGACCGGCGAGCGGATGGCAGCATGCTTTACCTTGTCTTCGAGTGCGATACTGCCTTGGGTAAAGGCATTGAGTTTGGCCATGGTCTCCGCAAGCTCGCGGCGAACCTCATTGCGAGCATTGAGCTCAACTTCCTCGATTTTGCGCGAAGCTTCCGCCATCGCCGCCTGCGAGCGCAGGATCTGGGCCGCTGCCATGTCCCGCTCGCCGCGGAAACGCGACGTATCGCGCTCCAGACGCAGCAATTCGACTTCGGATACCGCACCCGAACTGATCAATGGTTTTGTCACGGCCAGCTCTCTTGCCGTGAGCTCATACGCCTGCGACGCCTGTTCGCGTTTGGCGCGCATCTCCGACAGTTCCTGCTGGCGCTGCACCAGTTGTTGGCGGGCGATCGAAATCTGGGCTTCGACGTTGGATCGAGCCGTCTCGTAAAGACGCTGCTCGTCCTGAATGGTCTTCGGGTCCTCGATCATGACTTCCGGCGGTGGAACAAAAGGCAATCCCTCTGCCAGTGCGCGCAGACGCGCCGCCTTGGTAGTCAGTGCCAGGTACTGCGAACGATTCTCACGCACCGAGGATTCAAAGCGTGTCGGATCAACGCGCAGCAGGATTTGCCCGGCTTCAACAAGCTGCCCTTCCTTGACGTTGATTTCCACCACGATGCCGCCGTCCAGACTTTGCAGCACCTGTATCTGGCTGGAGGGAATGACCTTCCCTTCACCTTTGGTGATTTCGTCGACCAGCGCCACTGCCGCCCACATGACGAACAGCGCCACGGCGATCAGGATGGTCTTGACCAGGATCCTCGCGCGCAAGGGTTCCTGATGAATCATGAAGTTGTCGGCGTCCTGGACGAAGTCCGCGTCGCGAGCTTCGGGATTCTCCTTCCAGTTTGCCAGCCAGACATCGACCCGTGGCTGGATCCTGAGCCGAATCGACTCCAGCATGCGGTGAACCCAGCCCAGCGCGCCCGCCAGTCGTTGCAGCACGGCCGGATGGTTCATGTCGCTCTCCCCACTCGACCGGCCTGGAGCGACTCGACCACTTGCTGGCGCGGACCATCGGTCACGACCCTGCCATCGTCGATGACGATCATGCGCTCGGCCAGATCGATCAGGCTCATGCGGTGGGTCACGATGACCATGGTCTTGTGCAGCATGAAACGGGTCAATCTGTCCTTGAAGTGGCTCTCCGATGTGTAGTCCATGGAACTGGTCGGTTCATCGAGCAGCAATACCGGCGGATCAAGCAGCACCGCCCGCGCTATGGCCACCCCTTGACGTTGGCCGCCGGAGAGCGAGGCGCCGCGCTCTCCGATGACCATGTCATAGCCTTCCGGGTGTCTGTTGACGAACTCTGACAGGCCGCCAACTTCAGCCGCGGTGACCACTGCCAGATCGTCCGCATAGGGTGCTCGCAGCGCGATGTTCTCGCGCAGGCTGCCATAGAACAGCAAAGTGTCCTGCTCCACATAACCGACATTGCGCCTCAAGTCCGCGGGATCGAGTTGCCGCAAGTCGACTCCATCGAGAAAGACTGCGCCTTCGGTCGGCTGATAGAGGCCCAGCATCAGTTTGTGCAGCGTGGTCTTGCCCGAACCCACCCGTCCGAGCACGACAACCCGCTCGCCGGCCTTGATGCGGAATGAAACATTGCGCAAAACCTCCTGCGCATGCCCGGGATAGCTGAAGCTGACATTGCGAAACTCGATCTCTCCACGAATTTCGGGACGATGAACAAACGAACTCTCTTCCGCGCGCTCGCCAGGTGTGGTCATCGTCTTTTCCAGTCCGGCCAGCGCCGTCTTGGCGTTCTCGAACTGCATCAGCAAGCCTACCACCTGCCCCAGGGGCGCCATGGCCCGGCCCGCCAGCATGGTGCATGCGATCAACCCGCCCATCGTCAGCCAGCGCTCGTGGATCAAATACACGCCGGCGACGACTATCGACAGGTTGACCAGTTGCGTCAGCGTTGCGGCACCGTTCATGGCAGAGGCGGACAACAGTCGCAAGCGGGCACTGACGCGGGCCAGAAATGCCGCCGTCTTTTCCCACTTGGCCTGCATCAGGCCTTCCGCACCGTTGGCCTTGATGGTCTCGAGGGCAGTCAGGCTCTCCACCAGAGTCGCATTGCGCAAAGCGGCCGCACGAAAGCTCGTTTCCGACAGCTCGCGCATCTTGTACTGAATGACGTAGCTGTATATCAACACGCCGATGATGCCCAGAATCGGGAGCGCGACCAGTGGCCACGATATCCAGAGGATCACCATCAGGAACAAAATGGCAAATGGCAGGTCGATCACCGCCGTCACGGTGGCAGAGGCGATGAAATCCCGCACGGTCTCGAACGAGCGCAAATTAGCGGCGAAAGAGCCTACCGAGGCCGGACGATCGGCGAGACGCATGCCCAGCACGCGCTCCATGATGAGCGCCGACAGCTTCAGGTCGATGCGCGAACTGGCCAGATCAACAAAATGGCCGCGCAATAAGCGAATGGCATAGTCGACGCCGAATACCAGCAGCAAGCCGGCTGCCAGCATCCACAAGGTCTCGACCGCGTTGTTGGGCACCACCCGGTCATACACGTTCATGGTGAAAATCGGCATTGCCAACGCGAAAACGTTGACAAGCGCGGCTGCCCCGAGAATGTCCTTATAGACCGGTAGCTGGTCCAGGATTGCGCCCCAGAACCAGTGGCGCTTGACCACCTCGACGACTTCCGGCGTGCGCCGGTCGAAGCGGAAATGAGGCCGGGCAAACAGAGTAATGCCCTCATAGCGCTCCTCGAGTTGCTCTCGCGGCAGCGACACCGCCCCTTGCGCCGTATCTGGAAACAGAAGTTTGGCATTGCCGTTCTCCTCGTCCCAGCCTAGCAAGATACAGGCCTCGTCGCCCTTCAGCAGCAAGATGACCGGCAGCAGGGCCGCGTCGATATCCTGCAGGGGGCGCCGCACCAGTTTGCTGGCAAACCCGGCGCGCTGCGCCGCGCGCACAAACAGCGATGGCGTCAGGCCCTCGGGAGGCAGGGGTAACCCGGCCGTCAGTGCCGCATGGGTGCTCGGTCGACCATGGATCCGGGTCAGTTCGACCAGGCAATCAAGCAGTGGGTCATGGTGCAGCAGGTCCTCGCGGACACCGTCAACTCGTGTAAATAGACCGCGTCGCTCCGGGCCGACATAGGAGGGATGGCGATCCTGGCGACGGTCGACACCGTCCCAGGTTGGAGTCGGACTCATGCCGGTTTCGCCCTCCAAATGCTATATGCCCGAGCGAACAGATCCATGTTGCCTCGTACCCATACTCATGTAAGGAGTATGGATTATGCCTTGAAAATTGGGGGCAGAAGGTCTCTGCGACAGAGATATAGGCTACTCCATTGGCTCCAGGGCCGACGCTTTGCGAACAATGGGCCGGGAGTCGCAAAACGCCATGCCGATCATTCCACAACCTGCACTCGGCAACCCCTGAGCCAGGCAGGGCTGAGTCACGAGCGCCCTTCGTGAAACGCTCGTGCCCCTGCGATGACTCAGGCGGCCAAAGCCGCCTTGATCTGTTCCAGCGTAGAAGGATCGTCGATGGTGGTCAGATCACCGGCATCACGACCTTCAGCAAGCGCCTGAATGGAGCGACGCAACATCTTCCCTGACCGCGTCTTGGGCAGGCCGGTGACAAAATGAATCCGCTTCGGGCGCGCGATGGCACCGAGATTGCCGTCCACCACCTTCTTGATCTCGGCTTCCAGCGCCGTACGCAATTCCGCGGTGGCCACCCGTGCCTGGTCTTTGACGACGACGAAGGCGACCGGCTCCTGGCCTTTCAACTGGTCATTGACGCCCACTACCGCAACTTCGGCGACCGCCGTATGGCCTTGTATGGCCTCTTCGATCTCGCGCGTGCCGAGACGGTGTCCGGCGACGTTGATGACGTCGTCGGTGCGACCGAGGATGTAGTGATAGCCTTCCTCGTCCCTGATGCCCCAGTCGAACGAAGAGTAGACCTGCGGTTCCTTGAACAGGCTGAAATAGGTGCTGACGAAGCGCTCGTCATCACCCCAGATGGTGGACAGGCAGCCCGGCGGTAGCGGCGGGACGATGCCGACGATGCCCTTTTCATTGGCGTCGCACACCGTCCCGTCTTCACGGAAAATGCGCAGGTCGTAGCCATAGACAGGAAAGCTCGGTGTGCCGAACTTGATCTTGGTGTCCTCGACGCCGCGCACCGTCGACAGAATCGGCCAGCCGGTCTCGGTCTGCCAGTAGTTGTCGATCACCGGCAGTTTGAGTTCGCCCATGATCCACTCGTGCGTCGTTTCGTCCAGTGGCTCGCCGGCCAGGAACAGGTGCTTGAGCGAAGACAGGTCGTATTTGTGCAGCCAGCTGTTGTCATATTTTTTCAGCACCCGAATTGCGGTGGGCGCCGAAAACATCACGGTGATCTTGTACTTCTCGACGATCTGCCACCAGATGCCCGGATCGGGGCGAACCGGCGTGCCTTCGTACATGATGGTGGCCATGCCGGCGATCAGCGGACCGTAGATGATGTAGCTGTGGCCGACTACCCAGCCGATGTCGGAGGTGGAGAACATGGTCTCGCCCTCGCCGCCAGTGAAGATCAGCTTCATCGACGCCGCCAGCGCCACGGCATAGCCGCCGGTGTCGCGCTGTACGCCTTTCGGCTTGCCGGTGGTGCCGGAGGTGTAGAGGATGTAGGAGGGCTCGGTCGACTCCATCCACTCGCACGGTACTTCGGCGTTCATGTGTTGCGCGCGGAGCGCGGCGTAATCGACATCGCGGCCGGCCACCCGCGGCCAGCCCTTGTCCAGACCGCGGTCGACCATCAGCACGTTTTGCGGCGGGAATTCCGCAAGCTTGCAGGCCTCGTCAAGCAGGTGCTTGTACGGTACGGCCTTGCCGCCACGCATGCCGGCATCGCTGGAAATGATCAGCTTGGGCTTGGCGTCGTCGATGCGGGTCGCCAGCGAGCCCGAAGCGAAGCCGCCGAACACCACGGAATGGATCGCGCCAATGCGGGCGCAGGCGAGAATGGCGAAAGTGGCTTCGGCGATCATCGGCATGTAGATCAGCACGCGGTCGCCCTTGACCACGCCGAGCGACTGCATGATCGCTGCCATGCGCATCACCTCGGACTTCAGCTCGGCGAAGGAGTAGGTCTTCTCTTCATCGGTCTCGGTCGAGATGAAGACCAGCGCATGGTCATTGGGACGCTTGGCGGCATGGCGGTCGACAGCGTTGTGGCAGAGATTGGTCTTGCCGCCGACGAACCACTTGGCAAACGGCGGCCGCGAAAAATCGCAGATCTGCTGCGGCGGCGTCTGCCAGTCGATCAGCGCCGACTGCTCGCGCCAGAATTCATCCCGTTGGGTAATCGAGCGCTGGTGGAACTCAGTATACTTTCCCATGACGAACCTCGTAGTTTGTGCTTCGCGGTGGTAGAAATCGGGTCGAATCCAGGCTGCCGTCAAGCGGCGATGTTGACCACAACTCGGCCCTTGGCCCTGCCCTGGATGAAGTCGTCGAATGCGACGGGCAAGTCGGCAAAAGCGATGTCGCGGACCATCCGGGCCGCTCCCGGCGCCAGATGAGCCGGCCTCATGTCGGTCGCCAGACGCTGCCAGACCTGGGCCCGCTGCGGCATCGGACAGTTCACCGAGTCGATTCCGAGCAGGCTGACGCCGCGCAATATGAAAGGCATCACGGTCGTGTTGAGGCTAAAGCTCGCCGCCAGGCCGATCGAAGCCAGCGCCCCACCTACCTGCATGGTGCTGGCCATCCAGGCCAGCACGTCGCCGCCCAGGTTATCCACCGCCCCGGCCCAGGTTTCCTTGCCCAGCGGCTTGATCTTTGCCAGGTCGAGCGACTGGCGCAGCAACACTTCCCTGGCGCCAAGTCCCTTCAAATAGTCGCTCTCGGCTTCCTTGCCGGTCAGGGCGACGACGTGATAGCCGCGTTTGGCCAGAATCTCGATCGCGATGCTGCCGACCCCGCCCGTGGCGCCGGAAACGATCACCGGCCCCTTGTCCGGCGTCAGGCCCTCGTGCTCCATGCGCACCACCGCCAAGCCTGCCGTAAATCCGGCCGTACCCAAAGCCATGGCGTCGTGCAGGGACAATCCCGCCGGCAGTTTGACCACCCAATCGGCAGGCAGGCGTGCCTTTTGCGAATAACCACCGTGGTGGGCGACACCAATGTCGTAACTGGTCGCCAGTATCTCGTCGCCCGCCTTGAAACGGGAATCCGTGCTGGCTTCGACGCGCCCGGCCAGATCGACGCCGCCGATGCAGGGAAAGCGGCGAATGATGCGGCCTGTCCCGGTCGCGGCCAGGGCGTCCTTGTAATTGATGCTGGAGTAGGTGACCGCGATGCTGACTTCGCCGGGGTCGAGTTGCGCTTCGTCCATATCGACGAATCGGCTGACAACCTTGCCTTCCTCCTGATTGATCAGGTAAGCCTTGAAACTCACGATATCCTCCTTGAGTTCACGCCCTGCCAGCGGCGGACGTGGTTGTCTTAGTGCTCTCTGCAGCGGGCGATTATAGCCAGACCAGACTTACGGCACGCTGAATCGGCGAGGATCAAGGGTTTACAGAAGGTGCCGGTCAAGGCTATAGTCCGGCCCCATGCACGGAACACCCACCTGTCTGGCAAGGGTTTTACTGATTGCCAGTATGTTTTTCTCCACCTGCGCCAATGCCGACGAAACCATAGTGGTTCCGCCGCCGTTGCGTGTTTCCTTCGTCGACCGGGCGACCGCCACGGCGCAGGATGCGATTGATAGCGCCTTGGATCTGCTGGGTATCCGCTATCGTCGCGGCGGCAGTTCGCCGGAAGCCGGCTTCGATTGCTCCGGTTTGGTCAGCCACGTTTTCCGCGAACGCCTAGGCTTGATGCTGCCACGCAGTTCCAGGGAAATGAGCAAATCCGGCGAGGCCGTCAGTCGCGATGAACTCCAGCCCGGCGACCTGGTTTTTTTCAATACCATGCGCAATGCCTTTTCCCATGTCGGGATCTATCTGGGCGACAACCAGTTCGTCCACGCCCCGCGTAGCGGAGGGCATGTCCGCGTCGAGGATTTGCGCGGAAGCTATTGGCAGAAGCGCTTCAATGGAGCGCGGCGAATCAGCCTGGAACAGTAGCCAGCCGCATAATCCCGCCCCGAAGCCAGCCGCGTGCTGGTTTTATTTTGACTTGCCATTGCGAATGATTCTTAATACAATTACGAATCACTCAATTTCAACCGGAACCCCGCACCATGAAATCATCGCGCTCGCCCCTCGTCCTGCTTGCACTGCTCACGCTCGCTGCCGGCCCCGCCGCGGCGCAGGAGAAAGTGCTCAATCTCTACTCGGCCCGCCATTACCAGACCGATGAAGCCCTCTATGCCAACTTCACGCGGCAGACCGGGATCAAGATCAACCGCATCGAAGCGAAAGAAGATGAACTCCTGGAGCGCATCCGCAACGAAGGCGCCAACAGTCCGGCCGACATCTTCCTCACCGTCGACGCGGCGCGCCTGGCCAAGGCAGACGAACTTGGCCTGTTCGCCCCGGTGAAGTCCAAACTGCTGGAAGACCGCATTCCGGCCAATCTGCGCAGCCCCGACTGGTTCGCCTTCTCGACCCGTGCCCGCGTCATCATCGCCAACAAGGATCTGGTCAAAGCCGAGGACGTGCAGAACTATGAAGACCTGGCCAGCCCCAAGCTGAAAGGCAAAGTCTGCTCGCGCTCGGGCAGCCACCCTTACAACATTTCGCTGATGGCCGCGCTGATCGCGCACCTTGGCGAGGCCAAGGCCGAAGAATGGGCGCGCGGCGTGGTCGCCAATTTCGCCCGTGCGCCGAAGGGCGGCGACACCGACCAGATCAAGTCCGTGGCGGCCGGCGAATGCGGCGTGGCGGTGTCCAACAGCTACTACCTGGCCCGTCTGCTGCGCTCGGACAAGGCCGACGACCGGCGCCTGATGGAACGCGTCACGATCATCTGGCCGAACCAGAAGACCTTTGGCGCCCACATCAACATTTCCGGTGGCGGCATGCTGAAGACCGCGCCGAACAAGGAATCCGCGATCAAGTTCCTCGAGTATCTGGCCAGCGACGACGCCCAGCGCTACTTTGCCGACGGCAACAACGAATGGCCCGCGGTTGCCGGTGCCGCCGTGCGAAATCCGGCGCTCGAAGCCATGGGCAAATTCAAGGCCGACAGCCTGCCGGTCGCCACCCTGGCGAAGAACGCCGTCGCCGCACAGCGCATCTACGACCGCGCCGGCTGGAAGTAACAGTCGATCCGCCCATTGGGAGGCAACGGGCGCAGGAGTCGGCGTGCCGCCAGCGCCGACTCCTGCTTGTTATTGTTCGTCTGTCCGAAACAAACTGTTCCCGATCCGCGATTTCGCTTCATGACGAATGTGCCTATAGTCCGCACTTCGCCAACCCGTTCGGGAGAACAGCATGTCCAAGCCGGAAATCGCAGCAAAAAACCCCTTCGCCGTCGCCGTGGAAAAAGGCAAGGACTACTACTGGTGCGCCTGCGGCAAGAGCAAGACGCAGCCGTTTTGTGACGGCAGCCACAAGGGTTCGGAGTTCAATCCGGTCAAATACACCGCCGAAGAAAGCAAGACCGTGTATTTCTGCGGCTGCAAGCACAGCGGCAATGGCGCGCTATGCGACGGCACGCATAAGTCGCTCTAGCAGGAACTGACCTCGCTGCGTCCGGCGGAAATCTGCCGGGCCAGCAGGATGATGGGCAACAGGCCCACAGCGACGATGGCCAGCGCCGCACTCGATGCCTCGGCCAGACGCTCGTCGGCCGCCAGCGTGAAGGTTTGCGTCGCCAGCGTGTCAAAGTTGAAGGGGCGCATCACCAGCGTGGCCGGCAATTCCTTCATCACATCGACGAACACCAGCAGCGCGGCGGTCAGCAGGCTGCCGCGCAACAGCGGCAGATGCACGCGGCGCAGGGTTTCCGCCGGACGGCTGCCGAGGCTCTGCGCCGCCGCCTCCATGCTCGGCGTAATGCGACCCAGCCCCGCTTCGACGGTCTGCAGGGCTATCGCCAGGAAGCGGGCGAGGTAGGCATAGACCAGCGCGGCAATACCACCGGTAAGGATCAGACCGGGATTGACGCCCGTCATCTGCTGCCACAAACCCGCCAGCCAATGGTCGAGCCGCGTCACCGGGATCAGCACGCCGACTGCAATGACCGAACCCGGAACCGCATAACCGAGGCCGACGATGCGACTCGCCACGCGCGGCAATTTGTGGCCATTTCGCGCCGCGAAGCCAAGCAACAAGGCCAGCAGCGCGGCCAGCACCGCGGCCAGCGCGGCGAGGGTAAAACTGTTCCGCGCCAGCACCAGAAAGCGTCCGGCAAATCCGCCGCCTGCTTCGCCGGGGTCGCCCATCGACAAACGCAGCAACAGCACAGCGGGCAAGGCAAAGCCGATCACCACCGGAATCGCGCAGCCGATCTGCGCCAGCAGGGCATGCCAGCCGGTGAGTACCTGCCGCGTCGCACGACGCCGGCCACTCGTGTCGTGATAGCGGGCGCGACCGCGGCTGATGCGTTCCAGCAGGATCAGCAGGGCGACGAAGCCGAGCAGCGCGGCGGCCAGTTGGGCGGCGGCGACTCGATCACCGAGTGAAAACCACGCGCGGTAGATGCCCGTGGTGAAAGTCTGCACCGCGAAGTAGGCCACTGTGCCGTAATCGGCCAGGGTTTCCATCAGCGCCAGCGCCATGCCGGCGGCGATGGCCGGGCGCGCCAGCGGGATCGAGACGCGCCAGAAACCCTGCCAGGGATTGAGGCCCAGCGCGCGCGCCGCTTCGATCATGCCGCCGGCGCGC
Source organism: Sulfuritalea sp. (assembly GCA_022842325.1). Taxonomy (GTDB): domain Bacteria; phylum Pseudomonadota; class Gammaproteobacteria; order Burkholderiales; family Rhodocyclaceae; genus Sulfuritalea. The sequence continues at coordinate 11,897 of JALHPU010000006.1, forward strand.
TCCAGAAAGGCGGTGCGCACCAGCAGATAGACATAGGGATACAGCACGCAGGAGAACAGCACGATGGCACCGCCCAGCGAGCGCACGTCGGGGAACCAGTAGTCGTCCTTGCTCCAGCCGAAGCTCTCGCGCAGGCCGGTCTGCACCGGGCCGACGAACTGCAGGAAATCGGTATAGGTATAGGCCAGCACATAAGCCGGCATGGCCATCGGCAACAGCAGCGCCCATTCTGCGATGCGCCGGCCGGGAAAGTCGTTCAGCGCCACCAGCCAGGCCGCGCCGGTACCCATCGCGGCGACACCGATGCCGACGCCGAGGCAGAGCCAGATCGAGTTCGCCACATACTCGGGCAGCACTGTCGCCATCAGATGGCCCCAGGTCTCTCCGGTGCCGCCGGCAAAAAGATTGGCGCCGACGGCGAGCACCGGCAGCGCGACCAGAACGGCGAGCGCGAAGGCGAAGGCGGGAAGCGGCGATGAGAAGAATGAGCGGGCCACGGCCAGCCGATTATAATTGAGACTCATTCTCCACAAGCCGCTATCTACGCACCGATCATGTCATTGCTCGAAGTAGACCGTGTCAGTCATGCCTACGGCAAGCAAGCCGTGGTGAGCGATCTGTCCTTCAATCTGGCGCAGGGCGAGATTGCCTGCCTGCTGGGATCTTCGGGCTGCGGCAAGACCACCATGCTGCGGCTGATCGCCGGTTTCGAGGCACCTGCGGCCGGCAGCATCCGCCTCAATGGCGTGACCATCGCCAACGAAAAGACCCAGGTACCGGCAGAGGCGCGCCGCATCGGCATGGTGTTTCAGGACTACGCCCTGTTCCCGCATTTGTCGATTGCCGACAACATCGGCTTCGGCCTGCGTGGACAGTCGGCGCCGGCGAGACGGCAACGCATCGACGAATTGCTGGAACTGATCGGCCTCGCCGGTCGCGGCGAACGCTATCCGCACGAGCTTTCCGGCGGCCAGCAGCAGCGCGTGGCGCTGGCCCGTGCCCTGGCGCCGCAGCCGCACCTGCTGCTGCTCGACGAGCCCTTCTCCAACCTCGACGTCGAACTGCGCGAGCGCCTGTCGCTCGAAGTCCGCGACATCCTCAAGCGCGCCGGCATGGCGGCGATTCTCGTCACCCACGACCAGAATGAAGCCTTCGTCATGGCGGACATGGTCGGCATCATGCGCGAAGGCCGCATCGAACAATGGGACACGCCCTACAACCTGTATCACCGCCCTGCGACACGCCACGTGGCCGATTTCGTCGGGCAGGGCGTGTTCCTGCCCGGCGAGGTGCTGTCGCGCCATGTTGTCGAAGTCGAACTGGGCCAACTCGATTCCGAAGTGCCGATGGATTGCGCGTCGAGCTGTTTCGAATGCCAGCGCAGTTGCCGGCTCGATGTGCTGCTGCGCCCCGACGACGTGATCCACGACGATGCCAGCGAGGTCAAGGCCGAGGTCGTGGCCAAGGCCTTTCGCGGCGCCGAATTCCTCTACACCCTGCGCCTCGCCTCGGGCGCGCAAGTCCTGTCGCTGGTGCCATCGCATCACAACCATGCCATCGGCGAGAAGATCGGCATCCGCCTCGACGTCGACCACGTCGTCACCTTCACCCAGGGCCGATGATCCCCTGGCTGCCGCAGGACCTGGTTTTTCCACCGCTGGAATCGGCGCTCCGCGACCCCAACGGCCTGCTCGCCGCCGGCGGCGACCTGAGCCCGCAACGCATCCTCGCCGCCTACCGGCGCGGCATATTCCCATGGTATTCGGCGGACGATCCGATCCTCTGGTGGAGTCCCGATCCGCGCATGGTGCTGCTGCCGGACCAACTCAAGATTTCGCGCTCGCTGGCCAAAACCCTGCGCAATGCCGACTACGAAGTGCGCCTCGACACGGCCTTCGCCGCGGTAATCGGTGCCTGCGCCGGCAAACCGCGCGACGGCCAGCCCGGCACCTGGATCACGCGCGAGATGCAGATGGCGTACCTTGAGCTGCATCGCCTCGGCCATGCCCACAGCGTTGAAACCTGGGTGGCCGGCAAGCTCGTCGGCGGCCTCTACGGCATCGCACTGGGGGCGGCGTTCTACGGCGAATCGATGTTCAGCGATGCGCGCGACGCCTCGAAAATCGCACTGGCGCATTTGTGCGCCCACCTCAATCGTCGCGGATTCGGCATAATCGACTGCCAAATGGAAACCGCACACCTCGCCTCGCTCGGTGCCAGACCGATTCCCCGCCGCGACTTTGCCGCACGGCTGGATGAGTTTTGCCTGCGCGGCGATGCGCCGGGCCACTGGGCGCCGGATGCCATCGACGGTCATTACAGGCGCCGGCCATGACCCACCCATGACCCACCTTCGCGACCTGCCACCGTTCCCGCTGCTGCAGTTCTATGCCACGGCGCCCTACGGCTGTTCCTACCTGCCGGGACGCATCGCGCGCTCGCAGGTGGCGACGCCGACCCATCTGATCGACAGCGCGACCTACAGCGAACTGGTGCGCGCCGGCTTTCGCCGCAGCGGCGTATTCACCTATCGTCCCTATTGCGATGCCTGCCGCGAATGCCAGCCGGTGCGGCTTGACGTTGCGGCCTTCGTGCCCAATCGCAGCCAGCGCCGCGCTCTGGTGCAGCACGCCGCCCTCACCGCGCGCGAATGCAGCCTGAGCTTCCGCGAAGAGCACTACCAGCTCTACCAGACCTATCAGGCGGCGCGCCACTCCGGCGGCGGCATGGACCAGGACAGCCGTGACCAGTACGCCCACTTCCTGCTGCAGACCCATGTCGATAGCCGGCTCGTTGAATTCCGCGAGAACGGCGTGCTGCGCGTGGTCAGCATCATCGACATCCTCGCCGACGGGCTCTCGTCGGTCTATACCTTCTACGATCCCGATGTGACCAACGCCAGCTATGGCACCTTCGCCATCCTCTGGCAGATCGCGCAGTGCCAGCATGTTGGTTTGCCCTGGCTGTATCTCGGTTACTGGATCCGCGACAGCCGCAAGATGGCCTACAAGGCCCGCTTCCGTCCGCTCCAGGCGCTGCGCCACGGCGAGTGGCAGCCGGTCGAAGAATAAAGGACTTTTCCCCCGGCCCCTTCTCCAGGAGAAGGGGTGACCACGGCTCGCTGCGCTCGCAGGCTTTTGACGGGTCTGCCTTGGGACGGCCCGGCGGCAGACCATAAAAGTCGGCGCTGGCGACACGGCGACAGAAATTGCCTAACGCGCAGTCGCAGTCTCCCGCCGCCGGTAACCGCGCCACGCCGGCCATATCGCTGCACCCAGCACCAACACGACAACCAGCAGGGGCCACACGACCGGACGATTCCACTCGGCGCGTCGCTGCGCGCGCAACGCCGCATCCACGCGCTGGTACTTCAGCGTGTTGTGGCCGACCTTGCTCGGCTTGCGGTTGGTCAGCCAGGCATGACGCAAGGTGTAGTCCTTGGGATGGAAGCCCCAGACCCACGGCGCGTCATGGCGCAGGATGTCCGTCATGCGGTCGATCAGTTCCTGCCGCGGCGCGCCGTTCTCCATCGCCTTGACGCGCTCGAACAGACTGTCGTACTCGGGATTCTCGTAGTTAGACGCGTTCTCGCCCGTGTGTTTGACCTTGCCCTGCTTGCCATGCAGCAGGAACAGGAAATTCTCCGGGTCGGGATAATCGGCATTCCAGCCAAAGTAGAACAGCTGCACCGCGCCCTTGCGCACCTTTTCCTGGAAGCGGTTGTAGTCCGTGCTGCGCACCACCAGTTGCGTGTCGATCTTGGCGAATTGCTTGTTGAGCCAGTCGATGCGGGCCTTGGCGCCGACGCCGGTGGCCGTGGTGTCGAGATTGATCACCAGCGGCTCACCGGTTTTGGCATTGCGCCCGTTGGGCCAGCCGGCCTCGGCCAGCAGACGTTTGGCTTCGGCGACGGCCTTGCGCCGTGGCTGGCCATCGACCCAGTCGTACATGTAGCGATTGATTCCTTCGGCACCTTCGCGGTGGCCGAAAATCCCCGGCGGGATCGGCCCCTGGGCCGCAACGCCGCGACCGTTCTGGAATATCGAAATGAACTCTTCCTGGTCGATGGCCAGCGCAATCGCCTGGCGCAGCTTGCGCGTGTTTTCGGCCGTCTTCGGGTCGCTGCCGCCGACCAGCGGATCCAGCCAGTTGAAGCCCATGTAGAAGGTCGAGGTCGCCACCGAGGTGGTCAGCACGATGCCCTGCCTGCGCATGTCGTCGGACAGCGTGATCTCGCCGGCGGTCACCTGCACGGCTTGGTCGAAGGCATCCGACGAAATTCCGGACGCGTCGTAGTAGCCCTGGAGGAACTTGTTCCAGTAGGGGATCTGCTCCTTCTCGCGGGTGAACACCACCTTGTCGATGAAGGGCATGGTCTGGCCGCAATCCTTGAGCAGCCCCGCATCCTTGTCCTCGGCCTCGCCTTCGCAGGGATAGGTTTCCTGGCGAAAATTCGGATTCCGCTCCAGCACCATGCGCGCATTCGGATTGTTCTCGGTCAGCATGTAGGGGCCGGTGCCGATCGGATACCAGTCCAGCGTCAGGTTCTTTTCCGCCATGCCCGGCTGGCTGTGGAACTTGTCGGCCTCCCAGGGCATCGGCGCAAAGAACGGCATCGCCAGCCAGTAGAGGAACTGCGGGTACTTGCCCTTGACGCGAATGCGGTAGCGATAACGGTCGAGGGCCTCGGCGCCTTCGAGACGGTGTGCGCGCAGATCGATCCACGGCATATCCTTCCCCGCCTTCAGGCGTTTGGCAAGATCGCCCAGACCGAGCACGTAATCGTCCATCAAACCGAATATCGGCGAGTGCAGCCGCGGATGTGCCAGGCGCTTGAGGCCATAGACGTAGTCGTCGGCCGTCAATTCGCGCGAGTCGCGCAGGGCGAAATCGCTCAAGGCGTTGATGCCGGCCAGTTGCGCGACGCTCAGCGCGTGATAGGCGAATTCCGCGCCGGCGGCATTGCGGGCAAAGGCCGGGTGCGGCTGATAGCGTATGCCCGGCTTGATGGTGATGACATAGTCGGTGAAGGCGATCTGCGCCGCGTCTGCACCGTCCGGCAGCGGGCGCCCCTGTGCATCCAGGTAGCGCGGCTGCGGCACCGCCTCGGCGGTCGCCGCGGCCAGTGCATAGGGCCGCTTGAGGTAGTGGTATTGCAGCGGCGGCTCGTAGATCTGTGCCGTGAATGTGATCTCGTCCTCGCTGTACGACTGCACCGGGTCGAGATGCTTGGGCCGATCCGTGAAGGCGCTGTACAGAATATTCCTTCCCCGATCCGCCGCCGGGTAGGGATCGTTCCAGGCACTGCCGCAGGCATTCAGCAACAGTACAAAAAGGCATGGAAATACGCTACGCATGACGGCGAGTTTAGCTGATCCGCTATAATCCGCCGTCTGCTTCAACCAAGGAAAAGCGATGGGATTTCTCGCTGGCAAACGCATTCTGATCACTGGTCTGATTTCCAACCGGTCTATCGCCTACGGCATCGCCAAAGCCTGCCACCGCGAAGGCGCCGACCTGGCCTTCACCTACCAGAACGAACGGGTTCGCGATCGCATGGTCAAGTTTGCCGACGAATTCGGCTCCAAGGCGATTTTTCCTTGCGACGTCTCCGATGACGCGCAAATCGACGCGGTCTTCAACGAACTTGCCAAGCACTGGGACGGGCTGGACGGCTTGGTGCATTCCATCGCCTTCGCGCCCAACGATGCGATTGAGGGCGACTTTCTCGAAGGCATGTCGCGCGAGTCCTTCCGCATCGCCCACGACGTGTCCTCCTACAGCTACCCCGCCCTGGCCAAGGCCGCCCGCCCCCTGCTGCTGAAGGGCAACAACGCCTCGGTCCTGGCGCTGACCTATCTCGGCGCGGTCCGCACCATGCCCAACTACAACACCATGGGCCTGGCCAAGGCCAGCCTAGAAGCGGCGACGCGCTATCTGGCCTTCTGCCTCGGGCCGCAGGGCATCCGCGCCAACGCGCTGTCCGCCGGCCCGATCAAGACCCTGGCTGCCTCCGGTATCGGCAACTTCGGCAAGCTGCTGGCCTACAACGCGCACCACGCGCCGCTGCGGCGCAATGTCACGATCGACGAAGTCGGCAACGCCGCCGCCTTCCTGCTCTCCGACCTGGCCAGCGGCATCACCGGCGAGATTCTCTACGTCGATGGTGGCACGCATACCACGGCCATGGGCAACGCCGACCCGCTGCCGGGCTGAAGGAAGGCCGGTCGGCCACCCAAACAAAAAGGCCCCGCAGTGCGGGGCCTTTTTTCGTACGGCTGTGACGCCGATCAGCGCTCCTTGTTTTCCAGTGCAGACTTGTTGACCTTGACCGGATAATTTTCCTTGAGGCTGGCCATCCAGGCCGCGAACTCTTCCTCGGCCACGATGCGCGCATACTGCTCGGTCAGCGCGCGGGCACGCGGATCGTCCTTGCCCACCTCGCCGGCCTTGATCGTCGAACTGATTCGATACAGCGCGTAGCCCTGGCCCGGATAGGCCACGCCGGCATGCGCCGGCAACTTCGCGACGTCGGCGGCAAACACCACCCGTACGGATTCGGGCGGCAGCCCCGGCGCCTGGGTGCGGCTGATCTTGCGGGCCGGCGACCACTTGAGGTCGGTCGCCTCGCCTTTGGCCAACCGAGCCAGTTTTTCCTCGCCATCCTTGATCGCCAGTTTCACCGCTTCCTCGCGAACCAGGCGCTTCTCGATTTCACCCTTGACGGCTTCAATGGGCTGCAGAGCCGCCGGCTTGTGTTCGAGCACGCGCGCCGAGACCAGGGTGCCAGGCGCGACTTCGACGGCCTCGGAGTTGCGCTTGTTCTTCAGGCCATCGTCACTGAACAAGGCGGCGGCCAATTTCTGATTGTCGAAAGGTGCCGCCAGCTTGCCGCCCTTTGCCAGCCACTGCGTCTGCCGCAGTTCCAGTTTCCACTTGTCGGCAGCCGGCTTCAGGCTGTCGGCCTGCTCATAAACCATATTGCCGAAAGCCTCGGCCGCCTCCGAATACTTCTTGATTCCGGTTTCGCGCTTGATTTCATCCACGATCTGCGCCTTGACCTCCGCCAGCGGCTTGATCCGCTCTGGACGCACGCCCGTCACGCGAATGATGTGAAAGCCGAAGTCGGAGCGAACGACTTCCGAAATCTGCCCCTCCTTGAGCGTGAAGGCGGTGTCCTCGAAGGCCTTGACCATCGCGCCGCGAGCAAACCAGTCGAGATCGCCTCCCTTCGCCGCGGAGCCGGGATCCTGTGAATTATCCTTGGCGATCTTGGCAAAGTCGCCGGGAGTCTTGCGCACTTGCGCCAGAAGCTGCTCCGCCTTGGCCTTTGCCGCCGTGGCTTCCGCCTCCGGCGCATCCTTGGCGGCCCGAATCAGGATATGGCTGGCGCGACGCGTTTCGCCTTCCTTGTACCGATCGGCATGCGACTTGTAGTAGGCCGCGACTTCCTCGTCACCGATGGATGCCGTGGCGGTCAGCGCGTCGCGGCTCAGCACCAGGTATTCGGCACGCACCTGTTCGGGCAACTCGAACTGTTTGCGGTTGGCCTCGTAGTATTTCTGCACCGCATCGGCGGCAAGCTGGACCCGACCGGCATAACTGTCCGGCAACAACGGCGCTTCGCTTATTTCGCGTTGCTCGAGCTGCGTAGCCAGCCAGCGGCCGGTGGCCACCTGACCGCCGATACCGGCCTCGGTCACCGGCAGCATCAGTTGCTGCATCGCCAGGTCCTGCCGCAGGCGTGCCTCGAACATCTCCTTGCTCATGCCCTGCGCCGCGACCAGCGCTTCATAACGTTCCTTGGAAAACTTGCCGTTTTCCTGCAACGACGGTACGCCGGCAATGAACTGAACCAGTTGCTCGTTGCCAATGACCAGCTTGGATTTTTGCGCCTGCTCGGCCAGCAGACGTTGCGTCACCAGCGAGTCGAGCACGGCACGGCGCATTTGCGGTGTATCGAGCATGGCCGGATCGACTTTGCCACCGAACTGGGTACGCAGGCGATCCTGTTGTTCGCGCAAGGCGGACTGCAATTCCTGCTGCGTGATCTTGCCACGTCCGACGCTGGCGACATCCGCCCCGCTATCGATGTTGCGCACGTAGGATTCAACGCCCCAGAAAGCGAACGGGAGGGTGATCAGAACAAGGAAACCCTGGGTGATTCTCTTGTTGTTGCGAACGAAATCGAGCATGCGCTATAAACCCTGAATGCGACAAAGGCGAACTCTTGTTCGCCTTTGTTCGGTGGTGGGTGCTGACGGGGTCGAACCGCCGACATTCTGCGTGTAAGGCAGACGCTCTACCAACTGAGCTAAGCACCCGCTGAACGGCGGCTACCCCTACCGGGCAGCCGGCCGCAATTCTATCAGGTCATGGCCGCTCAGTGGGTCACCAGGCCGGTCGTCGCCGCATCGTCTGCAACCACGGCAACTGCGGGCGTTGCCGCCGGTTCGGGCAGCGGTTGCGGCATGCGCTCGAGCGCAAGTTCGAGCACCTTGTCGATCCAGCGCACCGGCAGGATCTCGATCCGGTTCTTGATGGTGTCCGGGATCTCGGTCAGGTCCTTGACGTTCTCTTCCGGTATCAGCGCCAGGCGAATGCCGCCGCGTACAGCAGCGAGGAGTTTTTCCTTGAGGCCGCCGATCGGCAGCACTTCGCCGCGCAGCGTGATTTCGCCCGTCATCGCCACATCGGCGCGCACCGGGATGCCAGTCAGCACCGATACCAGCGCGGTACAGATGGCAATGCCGGCGCTGGGGCCGTCCTTCGGCGTCGCGCCTTCGGGCAGGTGGATGTGGATGTCGTTCTTCTGGTAGAAGTCATCGACAATACCCAGCGACTGGCTGCGCTTGCGCACGACCGACAGGGCGGCCTGGATCGACTCCTGCATGACCTCGCCCAGCTTGCCGGTAGTCATGGTCTTGCCCTTGCCGGGCAGGGCCACCGCCTCGATGGTCAGCAACTCGCCACCGACTTCCGTCCAGGCCAGACCGGTGACCTGGCCGATCTGGTTCTCTTTTTCGGCCATGCCGAAGCTGTAACGGCGCACGCCGAGGAACTTGTCGAGATTCTTGGCGTTCACCACGATCTTGTTCTTGCGTGCCTTCATCACCAGCGACTTGACCACCTTGCGGCAGATCTTCGAAATTTCGCGTTCCAGTGCGCGCACGCCGGCTTCGCGCGAGTAGTAGCGCACAATGTCGCGCAGCGCGTCCTCGGTGATGGTGAGTTCATCACGCTTGATGCCGTTGTTCTTCATCTGCTTCGGCACCAGATAACGCAGGGCGATATTGACCTTCTCGTCCTCCGTATAGCCGGCGAGGCGGATCACCTCAAGGCGATCGAGCAGGGCCGCCGGGATGTTCAGCGTGTTGGCCGTGGCGACGAACATCACGTCGGACAGGTCGAAATCGACCTCGATGTAATGGTCCTGGAAGGTGTGGTTCTGTTCCGGGTCGAGCACTTCGAGCAAGGCGGAAGACGGATCGCCACGGAAATCCTGACCCATCTTGTCGACTTCGTCGAGCAGGAACAGCGGGTTCTTGACGCCGACCTTGGCCATGTTCTGCAGGATCTTGCCCGGCATCGAACCGATGTAGGTGCGACGGTGGCCGCGAATCTCGGCCTCGTCGCGCACACCGCCCAGGGCCATGCGAATGAACTTGCGATTGGTGGACTTGGCGATCGACTGGCCGAGCGAAGTCTTGCCCACACCGGGAGGGCCGACCAGGCACAGGATCGGCGCCTTGACCTTGTCCACGCGCTGTTGCACGGCGAGGTATTCGACGATGCGTTCCTTGACCTTCTCCAGCCCGTAGTGGTCCTTGTCGAGGATCTTCTCGGCCGCCGACAGGTCCTTGCTGATGCGCGACTTCTTCTTCCACGGCAGGGCCAGCAGGGTCTCGATGTAGTTGCGCACCACGGTGGCCTCGGCCGACATGGGCGACATCAGCTTGAGTTTCTTGACTTCCGCATTGACCTTGACCAGGGCTTCCTTGCTCATGCCTGCCGCCTTGATCTTCTTTTCCATCTCGTCGATGTCGGCACCCTCTTCGCCTTCACCGAGTTCCTTCTGGATGGCCTTGACCTGTTCGTTGAGGTAATACTCGCGCTGGCTCTTTTCCATCTGCCGCTTGACACGACCACGGATGCGCTTCTCGACCTGCAGGATGTCGAGCTCGGCTTCCAACTGGCCGAGCAGCTTTTCGAGGCGCTCGGAAACGCCGAAGACTTCGAGGATTTCCTGTTTCTGCTCGAGTTTCAGCGGCAGGTGGGCGGCGATCGTATCGGCCAGACGCCCGGCCTCCTCGATGCCGGCCAGGGAGGTCAGCACTTCGGGCGGAATCTTCTTGTTGAGCTTGACGTACTGGTCGAACTGCGCCAGCACCGTGCGGCGCATGGCCTCGACCTCGTTGTCGGCGCGCTCCTCGATCGGGATCAGGCTGATGTCGGCGACGAACAGGGCTCGTTGATCCTCGATCTTCAGCACGCGGGCGCGCTGCACGCCTTCGACCAGCACCTTGACCGTGCCGTCGGGCAACTTGAGCATCTGCAGGATGTTGGCAAGGCAGCCGATCTCGTACATGTCCTCGGGCACCGGCTCGTCCTTGGCAGCGGATTTCTGCGCCACGAGGAGGATGTTCTTGCCGGCCTCCATCGCGGTTTCCAGTGCCTTGATCGACTTCGGGCGGCCGACGAACAGCGGAATCACCATGTGCGGGAACACCACTACGTCGCGCAGGGGCAACAGCGGCAGGGATTGGGTTTCTATCGGGGTAGCGGGTAGGCCAGACATCATCGTGTCCTTCGGTTATGAGTCACGCCATTCCACATTGGGGCGGCTGACCCGTATTCAAGGCAGCATTGCCGGCGGATCAGTTCGAGCCGGAGACTTTCGGCTGGTCGGCGTAGATCATCAGCGGCTGGGCGCCGCTTTCGATGGTGGTCTCGTCGATCACGACCTTGCTCACGCTCTCCATGGTCGGCAGTTCGTACATGGTATCGAGCAACACGTTTTCCAGAATCGAGCGCAGGCCGCGCGCACCGGTCTTGCGTTTCAAGGCCTTCTTGGCTATCGCCTGCAGTGCCGAGGGGCGCACTTCAAGTTCCACACCCTCCATCGCGAACAGCTTGTGATACTGCTTGATCAGGGCATTCTTCGGTTCGATCAAAATTTCGACCAGGGCCGCTTCATCGAGTTCCCGCAGGGTCGCGATGACCGGCAGACGCCCGATCAGTTCCGGGATCAGGCCGAACTTGATCAGGTCCTCGGGCTCGACCTGCTTCAGCATCTCGTCGATGTTACCCGCGTCGCGGCTCTTGACCTCGGCGCCGAAGCCGATGCCGCCTTTCTCCGAGCGATTGCGGATGACCTTGTCGAGGCCGTCGAAGGCGCCGCCACAGATGAACAGGATGTTGGTCGTGTCGATCTGGATGAAATCCTGGTTCGGGTGCTTGCGCCCGCCCTGCGGCGGAATGCTCGCCACCGTGCCCTCGATCAGCTTCAACAGCGCCTGCTGCACGCCTTCGCCGGACACGTCGCGGGTGATCGAGGGGTTGTCCGACTTGCGCGAGATCTTGTCGATCTCGTCGATGTAGACAATGCCCTGCTGCGCCTTTTCGACCTCATGGTCGCACTTTTGCAGCAGCTTCTGGATGATGTTTTCGACGTCCTCGCCGACATAGCCGGCTTCGGTCAGGGTCGTCGCATCGGCCATGACGAAGGGCACGTTCAGCGTGCGCGCCAGGGTCTGCGCCAGCAGGGTCTTGCCCGATCCGGTGGGGCCGATCAGCAGGATGTTGCTCTTCGACAGCTCGATGCCGTCGCTGCCCTTTTCCTGGTGGCGGATGCGCTTGTAATGGTTATAGACGGCGACGGCCAGTATCTTTTTCGCCGAGTCCTGCCCGATCACGTACTGATCGAGCATCTCGCGGATTTCCTTCGGCGCCGGCAGTTCGCGCTTGGCCGATCCCGCCGGCTCGGCGGCGATCTCGTCGCGAATGATGTCATTGCACAGCTCGATGCACTCGTCGCAGATGAATACGGAGGGACCGGCGATCAGCTTCTTGACTTCATGCTGGCTCTTGCCGCAGAAGGAGCAATACAACAGCTTTTCGCCGCCGCCAGGTTTCTTGTCCGCCATCTTTGTCTCCGTACCAGCGAAGGATCAGGCCGCGACGGCTTCGTCGCGGCTGGTCAGCACCTTGTCGACCAGACCATACTCTACCGCGGCTTCGGCGGAAAGGAAGTTATCGCGATCGGTATCGCGCTCGATGCGCTCGATCGACTGCCCGGTATGGTGCGCCAGCATGCTGTTGAGCTTCTGCTTGAGGAACAGGATCTCCTTGGCATGGATCTCGATGTCCGAGGCCTGGCCCTGGAAGCCCCCCATCGGCTGATGGATCATCACGCGCGAATTGGGCAGGCAGTAGCGCTTGCCCTTTTCGCCGGCGGCGAGCAGGAAGGAACCCATGCTGGCCGCCTGACCGATGCACAGCGTCGAGACGTTGGGCTTGATGAACTGCATCGTGTCGTAGATGGCCATGCCCGCCGTCACGGAACCGCCCGGCGAGTTGATGTAGAAGAAGATGTCCTTGTCAGGGTTTTCCGATTCCAGAAACAGCAGCTGAGCCACGATCAGATTGGCCGTATTGTCGTTGACCTGGCCAACCAGAAAAATCACCCGTTCGCGCAGCAGGCGCGAATAGATGTCATAGGCCCGTTCGCCGCGCCCACTGGTCTCGATGACCATGGGCACCAGGCCCAAAGCCTGGGTGTCAGGGGTCGGCGTATCCCAGGCACCACCGTTTTGACGCGAACCGTACATGGACATCTCCGGCAGGATCATGCTGCATTACCCATCAGCGCATCGAAGGCGATGGGGGTTTCAGTGACTTTGGCGTTGGCGAGCACCCAATCCACGACGTTGTTTTCCAGCGCCAGGGCCTCGGCCTCCGCCAGTCGCTGTGGCTGGGAATAGTACCAGCGCACCACTTCCTTGGGGTCTTCGAAGGTCTCGGAAAATTCATCGACAATTGCACGCACCTGTTCGGGCTTGACATGCAGGTCCTTGGCCTTGACCAGTTCAGCCAGCAGCAGGCCGAGTTTGACCCGGCGCGTGGCCTGTTCGGTGAACCACGATGCCTCGACCGGGATGTTCTTCATGCCCATGCCGCGCTGTTCCATGTCGCGCTTCGCCGCTTCGGCCATCTGCTCCGACTCCATCGCGACCAGCGCCTTGGGCACCTCGATCGGATTCACCTTGAGCAGCGCATCCATGACCTGTTCCTTGACCTTGCCCAGCAGGCGCTTCTTGACTTCGCGTTCCAGGTTGGCGCGCACGTCGACCCGCATCTTGGCGATATCGCCATCGGCAACGCCGAGTTGTTTGGCGAATTCGGCATCGATCTCGGGCACACGGTGCGCCTCGACCTTCTTCACCGTCATCTCGAATTGAACGGTGGCACCGGCAAGTTCCGCGGCCTGGTAGTCGGCCGGAAAACTGACGTCGAAGGTCTTGGTCTCGCCAGCCTTGACTCCAATCATCTGGGCTTCGAAATCCGGCAGCATCATGCCGGCGCCGACCATCACGCTGTAGTCGGTGGCCTTGCCGCCGGGAAACTCCTCGCCGTTCTTGCGACCGACGAAGTCGATCACCAGGCGATCCTCCTTTTCCGAGGCACGGTCGGTCTCGGCGTAGGTGACGCGCTGCTTGCGCAGGACCTCGAGGGTCTTTTCGACTTCGGCGTCGGTCACGATCAGGGTCGGCTTATCGATCGTCTGGCCCGAAATGTCGGCCAGGGTGACGTCCGGATAAACCTCGAATATGGCGGTGAAGCCCAGTTGTCCCTGTCCGGCGTCGGCCTTGGGCTCGATGCGCGGGTAGCCGGCGACGCGCAGGTTCTGTTCGCGCACTTTCTCGCCATAGGCCTTTTCCACTGCGGCACCGATGGCCTCCGAGCGCGCCTGGGAACCGTATTGCTGGGCGACCATTTTCATCGGCACCTTGCCCGGACGGAAGCCCGCCATCTTTACGGTCCGCGACATCTGCTGCAGACGCTGTGCGACATCCTTTTCTATGTCCGCCAGAACCACCGTCATGTCGATGCGCCGTTCCAGTGCGCTGCCCGTCTCGCTTGCAGCTTCCGCCGTTGCCATGTCCGTCATCTTTGTATCCGTCATTGAAAAATTCGTTAAAAAATCCGCATCGGTACGCAAGCCCGCGCAAACCCGCTCAATCCCGGCCAAACTCCTGCGTGCCAACGCTGGTGCCCAGGAAGGGACTCGAACCCCCACGCCTCGCGGCGCCAGAACCTAAATCTGGTGCGTCTACCAATTCCGCCACCTGGGCGCATGTCGCAAGCGGCCGGCGATGCATGGCCGCGCAACACGACGTGGATTGCGAATTTTACCTGCTTTCGCCATTTCTTTCCGGCTTGCGCCGAGCCGGCAGCGAGGCACCCGGACGCTTCGTCCCGATGGAAAGCCGCATGCGCGGAAAGCTCTGTAGCTATACTCCTGCCGCATCATGGCCGTCGAACACTACGAAAACTTCCCGGTTGCCTCGATTCTGCTGCCGGCGCCCCTGCGCGAGCCGGTCGCGGCGATCTATGGCTTCGCCCGCAGCGCCGACGACTTCGCCGACGAAGGCGATCTGTCGCCCGGACAGCGCAGCGCGCTGCTGGCCGGGTATCAGGCGGAACTCGACGCAATCGAACGCGGCGAACCGACGCAGCATCCGGTGTTCGTCCGTCTGCGGCCGGTGATCGCGCATTACAGCCTGCCGCTGCAACTGTTTCGCGACCTGCTCGATGCCTTCCAGCAGGACGTGGTCAAGCAACGCTATGCCGACTTTGCCGAACTGATGGACTACTGCCGCCGTTCCGCCGATCCGGTCGGCCGCCTGCTGCTGCACCTGTTCGGCCAGGCCACGACGCAGAACCTGTCGCGCTCCGACGCCATCTGCTCGGCGCTGCAGTTGATCAACCACTGGCAGGATGTCGGCATCGACGCCGCCAAGGGCAGCCATGGCAGGATTTACCTGCCACAGGACGAGATGACCCGCTTCGGCGTCGATGAAACGACGATTCATCGCCGTGTCGCCAGCGCCGACTTCAAGCAGCTTCTGCGCTTCCAAATAAATCGCGCCCGATCCCTGATGCTTTCGGGCGCCCCGCTCGGCTGGGACCTGCCGGGTCGCATCGGCCTCGAAATCCGCGCCATCGTCGCCGGCGGCCTGCGCATCCTGGATAAAATCGAGGCCATCGATTACGACGTATTCATTCGGCGGCCAAAGCTCGAAGCCTTCGACTGGCCACTGATCCTGTGGCGCTCGCTGGTCCGTCCCCTATGACTCCCGATCAATATTGCCAGGAACGCGCGGCCGGCAGCGGCTCCAGCTTCTACTACAGCTTCCTGTTCCTCGAACCGCGCCGGCGCCAGGCGATCACGGCGCTGTATGCCTTCTGCCGCGAAGTCGACGACGTGGTCGACGAATGTCCCGATACCGAACTGGCGCGCACCAAGCTCGCCTGGTGGCGCGGCGAGGTGAAGGCCTTGTTCGAGGGCCGTCCCAGCCATCCCGTGACGCAGGCGCTGACGACCACCCTGAAAAGCTTCTACCTGCCGCAGGAGCAGTTGCTGGAGATCATCGACGGCATGGAAATGGACCTCGAACAGGTCCGCTATGCCGATTTCAAGGCGCTGAACCTGTACTGCTACCGCGTCGCCAGCGTGGTCGGCCTGCTTGCCGCCGAAATCTTCGGCTACCGCGAGCGCCAAACACTGAAATACGCGCACGACCTGGGCCTCGCCTTCCAGCTCACCAACATCATCCGCGACGTCGGCGAAGACGCGCGGCGCGGCCGCATCTACCTGCCGCAGGACGAGCTGGCGCGCTTCGGCGTCACCGAGGCGGATCTGCTCCATGCCAATCATTCGGACAACTTCCGCCGCCTGATGGCCTTCCAGGTCGAGCGCGCCCAGGCCACCTATCAACAGGCCTTTGCCCAGCTGCCGGCGGCCGACCGCAAGGCGCAGCGCGCCGGCCTGGTCATGGCGGCGATCTACCGCGCCACGCTGAATGAAATCGTGCGCGACAGCTATCGTGTGCTGGATCAGCGCATCTCGCTGCCGCCACTGCGCAAGTTGTGGCTGGCGGGGAAAACCTGGTTTCTGGCGTGAAGCTGGCCGTCATCGGCGCCGGCTATGCCGGCATGGCGGCGGCCGTCGAACTGGCTGCGGCCGGCCATCAGGTGGAGGTTTTCGAAGCCTCGCGCACCCTCGGCGGGCGCGCCCGCGCGGCGCAGATCGACGGCTTCAGCGTGGACAACGGACAGCACATCCTGATCGGTGCCTACAGCGAAACCCTGCGCCTGATGCGCACCGTCGGCGCCGATCCCGACGCCCTGCTCAAGCGCATGCCCTTGCGCCTGGAATTTCCCGGCGAATTCCTGATGTGCGCCCCACGCCTGCCGGCGCCGCTGCATACGCTGTTTGCCCTGCTCTTCGCCCACGGACTCGACTGGCGCGAAAAATTGGCGGCGATCCGGCTCATGAGTGCGCTGCAGACCCGGCGCTTTCGCATCGGGCCGGACCTCACGGTCAGCGCGTGGCTGGACCGCAATAAAACGCCGTCCCGCCAGCGCCGACTGCTGTGGGAACCGCTGTGCATCGCCGCGCTGAACACGCCAGCCGAACGCGCCTCGGCCCAGGTGCTGGCCAATGTGCTGCGCGACAGCCTGGGCGGCATCCGCGAGGCGAGCGACCTGCTGCTGCCGCAGGTCGATCTGACCGCCCTGTTCCCGGAACCGGCGGCGCAGTTCGTCGCCCAGCACGGCGGCGCGGTCCATACCGGCCGGCGCGTCGCCTCGCTGCGGCGCGAAGGCGACGCCTGGCTGATCGACGATGCAGGCCCCTACGCGCAGATCGTGCTCGCCGTGGCGCCCTATCATCTCGGCACCCTCGTGCCGGAACTGGAACCGCAGGTAGCGCATTTCGAATGGGAACCCATCGTCACCAGCTACTTCAGCTACCCGGAATGGGTGCGCCTGCCGCAAACGATGCTGGGCGTCGACGCCGGCCTCGCGCAATGGCTGTTCGATCGCGGCGCCCTGTGCGGGCAGGATGGCCTGATCGCCGCCGTGATCAGCGCCCGCGGCCGCCATCTGGATTTGCCCACGGCCGAACTGGAACGCCGCATCCACCAGGAAATCGCCCGCCTGGTGCCGGACCTGCCGTCACCGCTGAAGGTGCAGACCATCACCGAAAAGCGCGCCACCTTCGCCTGCGTGCCGAATCTGCAACGGCCGCCGGCACGCACCGAATTTTCGGGCCTGTGGCTGGCCGGCGACTACGTCGCCAGCGATTATCCGGCGACCCTCGAAGGCGCCGTGCGCAGCGGCGTCGCCGCGGCGCAGGCGATACTCGCCGCCTGATTCAGCTCTCAGTTGTCGAGCCGCCCGCCCGACAGGCGCAGCGTGCGCCCGCAGCGATGCGCCAGGGCCTCGTCGTGGGTCACCAGGATCAGCGTGGTGCCGGCTTCGGCATTCATGGCAAACATCAGGTCGATGACCTGCGCGCCGGTGGCGGCATCGAGGTTGCCGGTCGGCTCGTCGGCCAGCAGCAGTTGCGGGCGCATGGCGAAGGCGCGCGCCAGCGCCACGCGCTGCTGCTCGCCGCCGGAAAGATGCTTGGGATAGTGCCCCAGCCGGGCGCCGAGGCCGACCCGCTCCAGCATGGCTTCGGCCGTGGCGCGGGCGTCGCTGCGGCCGGCCAGTTCCAGCGGCAGCATGGTGTTCTCCAGCGCGGTCAGGGCCGGCAGCAGCTGGAAGGACTGGAAGACAAAGCCGAGCAGCCGGCCGCGCAATTCCGCGCGGGCATCTTCGTCGAGCGCGGCGAGATCCTGCCCGCCCAGGTGCACGGTGCCCGACGAGGGCAGATCGAGGCCGGCCATCAGGCCCAGCAGCGTGGACTTGCCCGAACCCGAGGCGCCGACGATGGCCACCGCCTCGCCTGCCGTTACGGCGAATGAAATCTCGTGCAGAATCGTAAGCGTGCCATCGCCGCTGGGCACGCTCTTGCCCAATGCCGCTACATCGATCACCGCATCTGTCATCAAACCACTTTCAACCATGTTCAAGAAACTTGCCTCCTGCCTGTTGCTGCTGTTGTGTTTCAGTCTGTCCGCCGCTGCGGCTGAACAACGCATTCTGGTCTATGGCGACAGCCTCTCCGCCGGTTTCGGCATTGGCGTCAGCCAGAGCTGGCCGGCCCTGCTCGGACAGCGGCTGCAGGCCAAGGGTTCCCGCTACAGCCTGAGCAACGCCAGCATCAGCGGTGAAACCACGGCCGGCGGGCGGGCGCGCTTCGCCGCGACACTGGCCCGTTTCAAACCGACCGTCGTGATCCTGGCCCTGGGCGCCAACGACGGCTTGCGCGGCCTGCCGGTCGCCGCCATGAAGGACAACCTGGCCTTCATGGTGAAACTGGCGAAGAAACAGAAAATCAAGGTGCTGCTGGTCGGCATGCAGCTGCCGCCGAACTACGGCGCGAAATACCGCGACGAATTCGATGCCGCCTACCGCGACATTGCCAAACGCGAAAAAATTGCCCTGCTGCCCTTCCTGCTGGAACCCATCGCGCTCGACCGCAATGCCTACCAGGCCGACGGCCTGCATCCGACCGCCGCGGCACAGCCGAAGCTGCTCGATCATGTCTGGAGCGCCCTGCAACCGCTGCTCGGCTGATGCACTTTGCCTGAAATCCATGTCTGAAAAACTGCCCAAGGGAGTGGTGACGGTAGCACAAGTCGCCGAATTCGACGCCGTGATCGACGCGCGCGCACCGGCCGAGTTCGCCGAGGACCGACTGCCACGCGCCGTCAGCATGCCGGTGCTGGACGATGACGAGCGCGCCCGGGTCGGTACGCTGTACAAACAGGTCTCGGTGTTCGAGGCGAAAAAACTCGGCGCGGCGCTGGTGTCGAAGAACATCGCGCGCCACATCGAACAGCACCTGCTGGACAAGCCCAAAAGCTGGCGGCCGCTGGTCTATTGCTGGCGCGGCGGCCAGCGCAGCGGCGCCTTCACCCACATCCTGCGCGAAATCGGCTGGGACGCCCAGCGCCTGCAGGGCGGCTACAAGCGCTGGCGCCAGCATGTCATCGAACAACTCGCGCAACTGCCGCCGAGGATCAGCTTTCGCGTCGTCAGCGGTGCCACCGGCAGCGGCAAGAGCCGCCTGCTCGAGGCCATCGCCGCACGCGGCGGACAGATACTGCACCTGGAGCAACTGGCGGCGCACAAAGGATCGGTGCTGGGCAACCTGCCGGGCCAGCCGCAACCGGCGCAGAAAGGCTTCGAGTCGATGCTGCTGGCCGCCATCGAGGCGCTGGACCTGAGCCGGCCGGTATATGTCGAGGCCGAAAGCCGCAAGATCGGCCGCCTGCAGGTGCCCGACGCCCTGCTTGAGGCCATTCGCCAGGCCCCCGGTCTGCGCATCGACGCCGCGCTCGACGCCCGCGTCGAATTCCTCCTGCGCGACTACGACTACGCCGTGGCGGATCCGGCCTGGCTGCTGGAGCGGCTGGAACACCTCAAGGGCCTGCAGAGCAACGAGATTCTCGACCACTGGCGGGCACTGATCGCCGCCGGCGATTTTCCGGCGCTGGTGGCGGAGCTGCTGGCGAAGCACTATGACCCGCTTTACCAACGCTCGCAGGCGCGCAACTACGACTCGTTCGACGCCTCGACCCGCTATGTCGCCGATCGGCTCGACGCTGCCGCGCTGGACCGGCTGGCCGTCGAAATCCTCGCCGCAACGGCATGAGCCGGCGCGTATTGGCTCACCGCGCGAAGCTCAGCCTTGTGCCGCATTCCGCATCAGCGAACGCAGCGTCGCCAGGGCGGCCGGATAGTTGAAATCCGCCAGTTGGCGCTCAAGCGGCATCACGCTCGTGCCGAGCGTCGCCAGCAATAGCAGCCGATTGGCCTCGAACAAATCGCCTGCGGCCGTGTCGTCGCTGGCCAGCAGCGGCTCGAGTTGGGCCAGCACGTCCCGCGCGCGGGTCGGGTCGGCTCCGCTACCGCCGCCAGGGGCGTCGCTCACCTGTGCCATCACGGCGTCCAGTTCATTCTGCTGCTGCTGCAGGGTAGCAAACATATCCGGCGGCAAGGCCGCATCATCATCGTCGCGCAGGGCCTGTTCGATCGCCGCTGCCGTCGCCTGCAATGCGATCGCCCCCAGCGCGCCCGCCGCCCCCTTGAGCGCGTGTGCCCGCAACCGTGCCGCATCGCGCCGACCCGCTGCGAGATCCAGGCGCAAAGCCTGGGCGTCGTCGCGGTGGCTGGCAGCAAACTGTCGCAACAGCTTGAGATAGGCCGCCGCGTCGCCACGCAACACGGCCAGCCCGCGCTGGGCGTCTAGTCCGCTGAATCCGGCCAGGGCCTGGTCCAGGCCCTGCGGCGCGTTCCCTTGCAGGGCGGGCTGTAGGGCCGGCTTCAGCCCGCCATCCATCCGGCCGGCTGAAGCCGGCCCTACAAAACCATAGCGGGCTGCAGCCGGTCCGGCAGCCGTCGCCGGCAGCCATTGCAGCAGAGTCTGGTAAAGCGCATCCGGCTCGACCGGCTTGGTGATGAAGTCGTTCATGCCCGCTTCGGCACACGCCAGCCGGTCTTCATCGAAGGCATTCGCCGTCATCGCCAGAATCGGCGTCCGCTCGCGGCCAGGCAGGGCGCGAATGGCGCGGGTGGCATCGAGTCCGTCCATGTTCGGCATCTGCATGTCCATCAGGATCAGGTCGTAGTCGCTGGCCTGCGCCATCGCCAGGGCCTCGCGGCCGTCTGCCGCGGTGTCCACCGCCAGCTCCACCCCGTTCAGCAGTTCCAGCGCCACTTCGCGATTGATCGGGTGGTCCTCGGCGAGCAGCAGTCGCGAGCCGCCGTGATCGCGCCGCAACCGGGTCTCGGCATTTTCCGCGATCGGGGTCGGCGCACCCGGCATGATGCCGTGGCCGCGTTGCAGGCTGGCCGTGAACCAGAAGGTGCTGCCTTCGCCCGGCGTGCTGTCAGCGCCGACTTCTCCGCCCATCAGCTGGGCCAGGCGCCGCGTGATGACCAGGCCAAGCCCGGTGCCGCCATACCTGCGCGTAATCGAGGCATCGGCCTGCTCGAAGGCACGGAACAACTGCTTCAGCTGCTCGGGATCGATGCCGATGCCGTCGTCTTCGACTTCGAAGCGGACCAGAATCCGTTCGTCGTTTTCATGCAGCAGCAGTGCGCGCAGCGTGATGGCGCCACGCTCGCTGAACTTGACGGCATTCCCCGCGTAGTTGAGCAAGGCCTGCTGCAGCCGCGTTGCATCGCCACGCAACCAGAGCGGCACCCCGCCGTGGTCGATTTTGATTTGCAGGCCCTTGGCGCGCGCCGATTGCTCGATGATGCTGGCGACGCCGTCGAGAATGGCGTCGAGGTGAAAGTCGGCACTTTCCAGTCGCAAGCGGCCGGCCTCGATCTTCGACAGATCGAGAACATCGTTGATGATCGCCAGCAGATGCCGTCCGGCGCTGTCGATCTTGTCCAGCCGGGCGATCTGCCTCTCATCCGACTCGGCGCGACGTACCAGGTGGGTCAGGCCGAGAATGGCATTCATCGGGGTGCGAATCTCGTGGCTCATGTTGGCCAGGAAAACGCTCTTGGCCAGGTTGGCGGCGTCCGCCTGCACCCGTGCCGCGGTAAGTTGCGCCGTGCGTTCCTGTACCAGACGTTCGAGATGGTAGCGATGCGCATCCAGTTCGGTGGCCAGTCGCTGCTTCTCGGTGATATCCATGAAAGTGCAGATCGAACCCACTACCTGATCGTTGTTCATGACCGGATTCGACCAGTACTCGACCGGAATGGCCCGGCCGTCGCGGTGCCAGAACACCTCATCGGTGACATGCACCGACTCCCCGGCGCGGGAAGCCCCGTCCGTCCGGCATTCGCTCACCGGATAGGAGCTGCCGTCGGCATGCGAGTGATGAATGAGTTCGTGGATGTGCTTGCCGAGCACCTCGGCGGCATCGCCGTAACCCAGGATTTCGAGGAAGGCCCGATTGACGAAGCTGCAGTTTCCCCTGGTGTCCACGCCGTAAGTGCCTTCACTCATGGAATCGAGCAGGCGCTGCAGACTCTCGCGCGACTCGCGCAAGGCGCTCTCGGACTTCTTGCGCTCGGTGATATCGACCATGACCCCGGTAAAGAACCGGCCCTGGTCGGTCGCCCATTGCGCTACCGAAATCTCCAGCGGAAACTCGCTGCCGTCCTTGCGCTGCCCGGACACTTCTACCGACTTGCCGCCCATGCAGGGTGCGCCATCGTCCAGGCGCTGCCGCATGCCGGCCAGGTGTCTTTGCCGGAACCGCTGCGGCACCACCAGCGTCAGCGGCTGGTCGACGATCTCGGCTTCGGTGTAGCCGAACAGCCGCTCGGCCGCCGGGTTCCAGCCGACCACGTGGCCCCCGCTATCGACCGTGACGATGGCGCTGCCGGCGGTCTCGGTCACTGCCCGGTAACGCGCCTCGTTGGTCCGCAGTTGGTCTTCTGCCTGCCGGGCGCGGGTGATGTCGCGGGCAAGGACAATGCAGCGTGGCGCCTCCCCGGCAACGGCGTCCTTGCGGGCCATGGACGCCGCGTACCAGCGTGCGCCCTGCGGCAGCGGCACCTGGTACCGAATTCCCGATACGTAGCCGCTGGCCAGCGTTTCGCGCAAGCCGGCCTCAAAAAGGGGCCAAGTATCGGGCGATACAAAGTCGGCCAGGCAACGGCCAAGAAACTCCTCGGGTGACAACAGCAGCTGTTCGCTGCGCGAGGAATGGAAGCCAAGAATCCGGCCATCCGCCCCGAGCTCGAACATCAGGTCGGGAATCGCCGCCAGGGTGGCCTGCAGCTGGCTTTGGGTAACGAGGATTTCCGCCGTGCGCGCGGCCACCTCGACCTCAAGGCCGCGTTCATGCGCCCGCGACTCCACCAGCAGCTTGGCCAGCAGCGCCATCAGCAGGCTGAACAGCACTCCCAGCACCGCATTCAACGCGAGGTCGAGGGGTTTGCCCCAGCCGGTGACAGGTGCCGCGCTCAGGGTCCAGTCGCTGTATGCCAGTCCGAGACCGGCATTTTCCGGATCGACCAGCGCAGCGGCGCTCGACTCATGGATGACTTGCATTTGGCCGCCATCGGGGTTGATCCGCCAAAGCTTGTAGGCCACCTCTTCGGCGCTCAGGTTCGGCAAGCCGCCCCCGACCAGAAGGTCGGGAAAACGCATCAACACCGCGACAAAGCCCCAGAAGACCTTGCCTTCCTCGTAGGAAATGAATACCGGCAGGCGTGCCACCACCCCTTCGCCTCCCTGGCGCAGAGGATAGGGCCCGGCCAGGGTCAGCGCGCCGGTGGTGCGCGCCAGCAAGGCCTCCTTGTTGGTCTTCGGGTCCTGTAGCACGTTGTGACCGATCGCGCTCTCGTTGCCGGCCAGCGGCACGATCTGCTGCACGATGCCGTCCGGGGCCAGTTGCAGCGCGGACACGCCGGGATAGTAAGGCAGCAGTTGGCTGGCGACTTCGTTGAAATCCCGAATCCGGCCGTGGCCATGCTGAACCAGTGCGGCCAGGGTGAAGGTGACCGACATGCTGCGTTCGATGTGCTGCCGCAGCGTTTTCGCGGTTTGTTCGGCCCGGTTCGATACTTCGCTGCGCTGCTGGCGCAGGCGGCCCTGCTCGAGCTGCCATATCACCATGGCGGCCAGCGCGGCGGCAATCAGAAATACAGCGATCGCCACGCTCCAGGCTGGCGCCAGGCGCACACGGCCCCTGACCGGGTTTGACATCTCAGTCCCCGGCTTTGCTGCGCATCAGTTCGCGCAGCGTCGCCAGTGCGGCCGGGTAGTCGAATTCGCTGATCTGTCGTCCGAGTTGCAGCACCGCCGTGCCGAGCGTTGCCAGCAGCAGCGGCCGCTGCGCCGCGAACAGGTCGCTCGCCGCGGCATCGTCGCGCGCCAGCAGTCGCTCGAGCTCGGTCAGCACCACTCGCGCTCGACCGGAGTTCGCCGCGGACTCGCCATTGCCCAGACCTTCGGTACTGTTTGCAGGCAATTCGGCCAGCACCGCGTCGAGGGCGTTCTGCGCAGTCTCCAGCTGCACCAGCAGTGGCTGCAACTGCTTGGTGGTGAGCGTCTCGTCACGCAGGGCATGCTCGATCGCCGCCGCCGCCGCCTGCACGTCGCTGGCGCCGAGACTGCCAGCCGCTCCTTGCAGGGCGTGTGCACGATTGCGCGCCGCATCGCGGCGGCCGGCGTCCACGTCCTCGCGCAGACGCTGCACATCCTCGCGGTGGCTGGCGACCAGCTGTCGCAACAGGACCAGATAGGCGGCCACGTCGCCTCGCAGCGCCGCCAGGCCGCGGGCCGCATCAAGCCCGGCGAATCCAGCCAGGGCCTGGTCCAGGCCCAGCGGCACGTTCCCTTGTAGGGCGGACTTCAGTCCGCCATGGCCGGCTGAAGCCGGCCCAACAACACCATGGCCGGCTGAAGCCGGACTCGCAGTGGTCGCCGGCGGCAGCCACTGCAGCAGGGTGCGGTAAAGCGTCTCGGGCTCGACCGGCTTGATGATGAAGTCGTTCATGCCCGCCTCTTCGCAGGCCAGGCGATCGTCGTCGAAGGCATTCGCAGTCATCGCCAGGATCGGCGTCCTGGCGCGACCAGGCAGGGCGCGAATGGCTCGTGTGGCTTCGAGTCCATCCATGTTGGGCATCTGCATGTCCATCAGGATCAAATCGTAGTCGTGCGCGCCGGCCATCGCCACCGCCTCACGGCCATCCTCCGCGGTATCCACGGTCAGGCCCACACCGAACAACATCTCCAGCGCCACTTCGCGGTTGATCGGATTGTCTTCGGCGAGCAGCAGACGGGCACTGCCGTGATCGCGCTGCAACCGGCCCGCGGCGTTCTCTTCCTCCGGATTCGGCACGCTCGGCATGATGCCGTGGCCGCGCTGCAGGCGGGCGGTAAACCAGAACGTGCTGCCCCTCCCCGGCGTACTGTCAGCGCCGACTTCTCCGTCCATGAGTTCTGCCAGGCGCCGCGTGATGGCCAGGCCGAGGCCGGTGCCGCCGTATTTGCGCGTGATCGTGGCATCGGCCTGCTCGAAGGCGCGGAACAGGTGGCTCATTTCCTCGGCAGCGATGCCGATGCCGCTGTCTTCGACTTCGAAGCGCAGCAGCATCCGCCCATCATCTTCACTCGCCAGCAAGCAGCGCAGGATGATGCTGCCGTGCTCGGCAAACTTGACGGCGTTGCCGGCATAGTTGAGCAGCGCCTGCCGCAGCCGTGTCGGGTCGCCGCGCAGCCAGGGCGGAACGCCGTCGCGTTCGACCTCGATGCGCAGGCCCTTGTCGCGCGCCGACTGGCTGATGATTGAAGCGACATTGTCGAGCACCGCGGACAGCGGGAAGTCGATGGTCTCCACCTGCACGCCGCCGGCTTCGATGCGGGACAGGTCCAGGATGTCATTGATGATCGCCAGCAGATGCCGCCCGGCGCCGTCGATCTTGTCCAGCCGGGATTTCTGCTCGGGCGTCGCCTCGCCGCGCTGCAGGATATGCGAAAGCCCGATGATGGCGTTCAGCGGGGTGCGGATCTCGTGGCTCATGTTGGCGAGGAAGGCGCTCTTGGACTGGTTCGCCGCGTCGGCCTGTTGCCTTGCCGCACTGAGCTCCGCCGTGCGCTGCGTAACCAGGTCCTCGAGATGGTGCCGGTGCCGATCCAGCTCGAGGCCAAGACGCTTGCGCTCGGTGATGTCCTCCTTTACCGCGACGTAATGCGAAATGCTGCCGTCGGGCCGGCGCAGCGGCGCGATGATGGCGAACTCGACATACTCGCTGCCGTCCTTGCGGCGGTTGTAGAGTTCGCCTTTCCAGGGCAGGCCCAGCGTCAGCTGCCGCCACATGCCGGCATAGGTCTCGGGCGGAGTCCTGCCCGACTGCAGGATGCGCGGGTTCTTGCCGATCAGATCCTCCCGGTCATAGCCCGTGGTCCGCACGAATGCATCGTTCACATACTCGATAAGGGCATCGACGCTGGTGATGAGTATGCTCTCCGGGCTTTGCTCCACGGCGAGCGAGAGTTTGCGCACCTGACCTTCGGCCGCCTCGCGCTCGGTCACGTCGTGGGCCAGAACAAGTTTCGCGGCATGGTCGCCGAACCTCAGTGCGTGTGCGGTGATCTCGACCAGGATAATGCTGCCGTCCTTGCGCCGATGGCGCCAGAGCCCGGCCTGGATCGAGCTCTGGCCCTCCTTCTCCAGCTGCTGCATGAGGCGGGCGACGTCCTCGCGCGGACGAATGTCGCGGATCGTCATGGCGAGAAACTCTTCGCGGGTATATCCGTAGTGGGCGATCGCGGCGTCGTTGACCGCGAGAAAGGCCTGCGTCGCGACATCGAAGACCCACATCGGATGCGGATTGCCTTCGAACAGTTCACGGTAATGCGCTTCGCTCGCGCGCAAGGCCGCATCGGCGCGATACTGGCGCACCATGCGCCAGATCTCGCTGGCCAGCAGGCGCACCGTCTCCACGTCGAGCTCGGTGTAGGGCTCGGCCTTGTTGCCGACGCCGGCCATCATGCGCACCAGCCCGCCCTCGATCACCGGCACGCTGATCAGGCGCTGCAGCTCGGCATGCCCCTCGGGCAGTCCATGCTTGCCGGCTGCCGCGGCGTAGTCATTGAACAGCACCGGCTCGCGCCGCCGCAGGGCATCGGCCCAGATGCCGGCCTGGCTGATCGGGTAATGGCTGTCGACCGCGGCCTGGCAATAGTGCTGCAGCGTGGCGCGCGACCAGGTCCCGAGCTCGATGCTTTCCTGGTCGGCGTTGACGAAATGAATGAAGGAGATGCGGCTGCCGGTGAGTTGCTCGGCCTGCTCCATGCCATATTGCATGAATGCGCGTTCGTCCATGGTCTCGGCTGCGTCGGACAATCCCAGCAAGACTTCTGCGCGGCGTGCCTGTTGCGCCAGGCGCACTTCGCTGGCCTTCAGGCTCGCCAGGGCGGCTTCGGCGCGGGTGCGGGCGGCAAAGGCGTCCTCCATCAGATTCAGTGCCGCGAGCCGGGCCTGACGCTGGGTTTCGAGGGCGGCGGCCTGCGCGGCGACGCGGCGGGCCTCGCTCTCGCGCAGCGTCTGCTCCGCCCGCTTCTGCTCGGTAATGTCGCTGACGCAGGAAAGGATGCACTGCTCGCCATCGATCAGGATGGTTTCGGCGGAGAAAAGTCCGGTGAAGGCTTCGCCGGTGTTTTTCCGCAGCGCCACCTCGATGTGCTGCACATGGCCGCTGCCCTTCAGCGCATCGATCAGCGCGGCGCGATCTTCCTCGTGCTGCCAAAGGCCCAGTTCGATCGTGCTGTGTCCGATGGTCTCGGCGCGCGAATAACCGGTAATGGCGCTGAAGGTGGCATTGACGTCGAAGACCCTGCTGTCCGCGGCGCGCGCGAGCGCCATGGCAAATGGCGCGGCATTGAACGCCGTGGCGAATTTTGCCTCCTGGCTGCCGACCTCCATGACCAGGCGCTGGTTCACCATCAGCACCAGGCTGTAGGTCAGCAACAGCGCGAGGATCAGGTAGGCGACCAGCACCAGGGCCTGGAAGGATCCGGAATGGAAGTAGTCCGGGGCCGCATCGCCGCCGAAGAAATAGCCGATGATGCGCACCAGGCTGAGCAGACAGTACGCGGCGAATACCGCGCCCGTGGCGAAGGTCAGCGCACGCAGGCCCGGCGCCACCCGCTGCCACAGCAGCCAGGTGCATTGCGCGCAAATCAGCAGCAGGATCGCCGAGCTGACCAGCGTGCGCGCCGCCAGGTCGGGAGTGCCGAAGGTAAAGAAGGCGATTGCAGCGGTGCCGAGGGCGACCAGCGCATAGTTATGCACCTGCCAGCCGCGCTTGCCGGTAAAGCGCTCCAGACCCAGATAGACCAGCAGCGCGCCGGCAAACAATGCTGCATTGGCGAGGACAATCGACATCCAGTCGGGGATCGCGCCGCGCAGCGCGATCAGGACCAGCCCCGTCGTCTGCAGGGCGAAGTTGCCGCTCCACAAGCCGATGCCGGCAAAGCGGCCGCGGTTCTGCCGCCACAGCTGTACGACGAATGCGGTGCATACCGCGTAACTCACGAATGCGAGCGCAATGACCGTGCGTATATCGAGATCGATCATGATCGCCCCTGCAACGGGCCGCCTACCCGATGACGAAACCGCGCGCGCAGCGCGCCGCGCAAGCCACGGCTCATGAAGACTCGCCGCCGGCGCGCGGGTCCGTGTCCGTGGCCGCAACGGCAGTCGGCGGCTCGGCGAAGTCCAGGTCGAAGGGCGCCTCCCGCCCGAGTTGCCGCGCCAGGGCGTTCACCTGCTGCTTGAGCGCGATCATCTGCAGCTCGCGTCCGACCGCGACGCGGTTGAAGCGCTCCAGCTCCTCGAGGTTCCGGCGCAAGGCCATTTCCGCCTGCTGACGCTGGGTGATGTCGCGGGCGATGCCGAACATGCCGATCACCTTGCCATCGCCATCGCGTAACGGCCCCTTGGTCGCCTGGTATACGCGCTCGCCGTCGACCGTCGAAATAGGCTCCTCGTAGCTGCAGATAAAATTCCCGGCCATCACGCGGAGATCATTGGCGCGAATCAGCGCCGCCTGTGCTTGGGAAAAAAGCGCGGCGTCATCGCAGCCCAGCGCCTGCTCGACGGTCTTGCCCAAGACCCGGGCGGTTTCCAGATTGCACAACAGGTAGCGGCCTTCGAGATCCTTGGCAAAAATCGCGTCGGACGAGTTGTCGGCGATCGTCGCCAGCAACTGCAGGGCGCGCGTCTTTTCCGCCTGCGCCTCGATCTCGCGCCGGGACGCGGCCATGGCCTGGTCGAGCCGTCTGCGTATGAAGCCGAACAACAGCAGCGATGTCACGGCGACAAACAACCAGCCCTTCATGGTGCTGGCCAGGACAAGCTGGACCGGATCGGTGACTAGCCAGCCTAGCGCTTTGTCGGAAAGCAGTATCCAGAGCCCGGCGAACACCGCATAGGCAAGTACGATCTTCAGCGCAACGGCTCCGGTTGCCTGTAGGTCGCTGGCTGCCGTCGACGGCTTGATTGGTGCGGTGTCCATGGCGGGGCTTTCGTCCGATTGCCGGATGGCGCGCCTTACCCGGCGTCGTGATAGCGCTCGGCGATGGCGACAAACTCGTCGAAACCGGCAAGAAACGCCTCGGTCACGTCGGGATCGAAGTGCTTGCCGTGTCCCGCAGCGATGATCGCGCGCGCCTCGGCATACGACATCGCCGGTTTGTAGACGCGTACCGTGATCAGGGCATCGAACACGTCGGCCAATGCCATCAGCCGCGCGGAAATCGGGATGGCGTCGCCGGCGAGCGCGTCGGGATAGCCGCTGCCATCCCATTTCTCGTGATGCCAGTGGGCGATCTCCTTGGCCAGCACCAGGAAGGCGACCGGCTCTTCGACGTCGCGCTCTG
This sequence comes from Sulfuritalea sp., assembly GCA_022842325.1. GTDB lineage: Bacteria > Pseudomonadota > Gammaproteobacteria > Burkholderiales > Rhodocyclaceae > Sulfuritalea. Next base: position 41,436 of record JALHPU010000006.1, read on the forward strand.
CCTGTTCGATGGCATCCGAACCCAGCCTGGCATGGGTTTTCATAACCGCCCATTCCTCGGGCGTCAGCGGCCCGGGCTTGAGCAGGATGTTGTCGGGAATGCCAACTTTGCCGATGTCGTGCAGCGGGGCCGACTTGGTCAGCAGATTGATGGTGCGCTGATCGAGAAAGGCCGAAAAGTCCGGGTGCTCCCGCAGCCGCAAGGCCAGACACTGCACGTAATTCTGCGTGCGCAGGATGTGATTGCCGGTTTCGGGATCGCGTGTCTCCGCCAGGTGCGCCAGGGCGCGGATGCTGACCAGCTGGGTGAGGTCGGCTTCGGCCATGCGGCGCGCCACTTCCGCCTCGAGCATGGCGTTCTGGTCCTGCAGCCAGTCGCGTGCCAGTTTCGCCTCGAGCTGGGTGCGTACCCGGGCCAGCACCACCGCCGGCTTGATCGGCTTGGTGATGTAGTCGGCGGCGCCCAGCTGAAGCCCGCGTTCCTCGTCCCCGGACTCGGCCAGCGCCGTCAGGAAAATCACCGGAATGTCGCGCGTGGCAGTGTTCTCGCGTAGCCGGGCGAGGACGGCGTAGCCATCCATCGCCGGCATCATGACATCGAGCAGGATCAGGTCGGGACGCGGCTGAGTCATCGCAACGCGCAGCGCGTTTTCGCCGGAGTTGGCGGCACGCACCATGAATTCCGGCCGCAACAATCCGGTCAGCAGATGCAGATTGGTCGGTTCGTCGTCGACGATGAGGATTGTTGCCGTAGCCATGGGCGCAAGTCTTCATGCAAGAGTGGAGCGAAGCATACCTCCAGGCGCCGCGTTATAACCGGCGCAGCGCGCTGTCGCGGAAAATTTTGGATGCCACGTACAAACTACTGCGGCAAGGGCTGCCGCCTTTCCTCTGCAGGCTCGGCCGGGCGCATAATAGGCTTACTGTTGAAATGGCGAAACCCGCTGCAAAGGGAAAGTAAATGCGCACCCTGGATCAGAAAATGGATACTCGTACCTCCTTCGAGCAGGAAGAGCTGCGGGGGATCACCCGCTCGGTCGGCGAAATCGAATGGCTGCTGCTGATCGTGGTGTTGCTCTACCACGTCTTCGGCGGCACTGCGCCGGATAGCAGGTCGGAAGTCGTATTCGCCATGGTGCTTTATGTCATGTTCATCATGGGCTTTCGCTACGCCACATTTTTCATGCCCGAATCGCGCTGGAAGCTCGCGGCGCAAACCTGGATCATGACCGGCTTCATCACCTGGATGCTGCTGTACACCGGCCGCCTCGAAAGCCCGCTGCTGAACTGCTATTTGCTGGTGATCATCACCAGCGCGCTGGCCCTGGGCAAACTCACCACCCTGCTGGAACTGGCGCTGATCGCGGCCTGCCTTGCCTTTCTCGGCGACTATTCATCCGCCGCGGAAATCGTCTCGCTCAAATATATTGCGGGAATGTTTGCCGTGTTCGCACCGTTCGTGCTGGTGGCCTACATCACCACGATGTTCGCCTCGGATATACGCTATGGCCTGAACAAGGAAGCCCTGCCCAAGGACACCGAGGATCTGTCGACGGCCGTCAATATGCGCGGCTTCGCCATCATCGCCGACCGCCTGTTCGGTCAGGCCATGCGTCATAACGGCCCGATCAGCCTGCTGGTCATCGAATGCGACAACCTCAAGGAAATCAACGACGAGTTCGGCCCCAAAACGGCCGATGCCTTGCTCCTGGCGCTGACCAAGTGCATCAAGGAACAACTCCGCCATACCGACGTGCTGGCGCGCCAGGGCGGCGAGGAGTTCGTCGCGCTGCTGCCGGAAACCCCGGCCGCTGGCGCCCTGGCGGCCGCCAGAAAAGTTCGCATGGCGGTCGCCGCGACGCCGCTGATGCTCGGCGGCCAGGTGGTCAGAACCAGCGTCAGCGTCGGCGCGGCCAGCTACCCGCAGGACGGCAGCACTCTGGATCTTCTGCTGGATCACGCCAACGGCAACCTTCACGGTGCCGCCCCCGGTGGTCAGTAAGCGGCAGCCATGCGTCGGGTCAGCCGGGCAGAATCGATTCGAGGCGGCGAGTGGCGCACAGTCGCTGCACCACGGCCGGACGCGGCATGCTCACCCGCCCCTGTTCGAATGCCACTACCGTCAACTTTCCGCGCACCAGATCAAGCAATTCGTGCGGACGCAGCAGAAAGTCCGGGTTGGACGGCTTGCCGCAGCGCTCATTGCCGATCATGAAGGTTTCATAGATCAGTACGCCGTTTTCGTCGAGGCTGTCGAGCAGCGTCGCCAGCAGTGGCCGAAACAGGTAGTTGGTCACCACGATGCCGTCGAATCGGCGCCCCGGGTAAGGCCAGGGTCCGTCTTCGAGGTCGGCGACGCGGGTCACGATCCCGGGCGATCCGGCAGCGATCCTCGTCAAGGCATCGGCATCCCGGTCTACCGCTGCGACTCTGAAGCCGCATGCCGCAAGCAGCCGGGAATGGCGCCCATTGCCGCAAGCCAGATCGAGCACGGCTCCACCCGGCTCGATCAGCGGCAGAAAACGGCGTACCCACTGTGATGCGTCTTCGTTCATGTGTCCGTTCATGTCAGGTATCATTTTGCGTCTAACCCACGTCGCAGGCCGCGTCCCGCCCATTATTGCCTGATGTCCGCACTACCGACCCAATTGCCAGGCACCGCACAGGACAATCCCGAGGCCCTGCGCGAACGGCTCGACACGACCACCGCAGCTTACAGCCGCTTCGTGCCGCGCCAGTTCCTCAACCTGCTGGGAATCGAAGATATCCGCCGCGTGGAAATCGGACAGCAGGTCGAGCGCAAGATGACGATCCTGTTCGCCGACATCCGCAACTTTACCTCGCTGTCGGAAACCATGAGTCCGCAGGAGAACTTCAACTTCCTGAACTCCTACCTGATCCAGATGGAGCCGGTGATCACCGCGCATGGCGGCTTCATCGACAAGTACATCGGCGACGCCATCATGGCCCTGTTTCCCGACTCGCCGGATCAAGCCCTGCATTGCAGCCTGGCCATGCTGCAGCGTCTGGACGAATACAACGACGGTCGCCAGCGCGCCGGCTACCGTCCGATCAAGATCGGCATCGGCGTCAATACCGGCATCGTCATCCTCGGCACCGTTGGCGGCGCCGCACGCATGGACGGTACGGTGATCGGCGATGCGGTCAATCTCGCCGCGCGCATGGAGCGCATGACGAAGGAATACCGGGCGTCGATTCTGATCAGCGAACACACCTTGTATTGCCTCGACCAGCCTGATCTCTGGCTGATCCGCTTCCTCGATCGCACCCGCGTGCGCGGCAAGCAGGGCACCCAGTCGGTATACGAAGTCCTCAATTGCGAGCCGACACGATTGCGCGAGGCCAAGACGCGAAACCAGAAGCGTTTCGAACAGGCGCTGGCCTACTACCACATCGACGACATCCTCAGCGCCCGCGAGCAGCTCCTGGCCTATATCGCCACGGTTCCCGAGGACACGGCGGCCCATGTCTATCTCGAACGCTGCGAAGCGCCCAATGAGGGCCTGGACAATCTGCGGGCCGAACTGCCCTATGTGTGGCGCGACGACTACGCGATCGGGCCGGCCGTCGTCGATTCGGCGCACAAGGGCCTGCTGGCCGAGATGAACGCCCTGGCCAGGGCGATCAACAGCAGTGCCCTGGATCTGACTTTGCAGCTGATGGCGAACATTCAGGCCGCCGCATCACGCGACTTCGAGATCGAACAGCAGCTGATGGAGGAAGACGGATACCCATTCGTCGACCTGCACAGTCGCCAGCACACGCGTTTTTTCGAATTTTTTGCCGAATTGCGCGGCGAAATCCAGAACGGCGAGCAGGACCGCGTCTATCTGGCCTTTCGCGTCAAACGCTTGCTGAGCGGATGGCTGGTCAACCACATCCTCAGCGCCGATCGCCACTACGGTCATTATCGAAACAGCAAACGGCGGGAACAAGCCAAACTCTAGACGCGCCGAAAGGCACGAGCGAGCGGAAGGTGTTATGCTTTTGCTGCACTGCACCAACCATTACGCAAGACAGCTTACCGACGCTGCGGAGCGCCGCCATGCATAACGAACGACACTACCTGCACACACTCTTCGAGCCCCAATCGATTGCGATCATCGGCGCCTCCGAGAGCCCCAGCTCGATCGGCGTCACGCTGGTGCGCAACATGCTCGACTCGGGCTACCAGGGCAAGCTGTTCTTTGTCAATCCCAAGCACGAAACCGTGTTCGGCCAGAAAAGCTATGCCTCGGTCGATACCATTCCGCAACGCCTCGATATTGCGGTGATTTGCACCAAGGCGGCGACCGTGCCGGACATCGTCGATGCCTGCGGCCGATCCGGCTGCAGGAACGCCATAGTCATCGCCGGCGGTTTTGCCGAGGCAGGCCCGCGCGGTGCGGCACTGGAACGTGCGGTACTGGAGAATGCCCGGCGCCACGGCATGCGCCTGCTCGGCCCCAACTGTCTCGGCATCATGCGTCCCGGCAGCCAGGTCAACCTGACTTTCGGCCATGGCTTCGCCCATGCCGGCACCATCGGTCTGATCTCGCAATCCGGCGCGCTGTGCACTGCGATCCTCGACTGGGCACTGCCCAACAAGGTCGGATTTTCCAATGTCGTTTCGCTGGGCTCCGAAAGCGATGTCGACTTCGGCGAGGTACTCGACTATATGGTTTCGGATCCGCGTACCGAGAACATATTCCTGTACATCGAAGGCATCAAGAACGCCCGCCGCTTCATGAGCGCACTGCGCGCGGCGGCGCGCTGCAAGCCGGTGCTGCTGATCAAGGTCGGCAAGCACCCGGCGGGTGAAAAGGCCGCGCGCTCGCACACCGGCGCCCTGGTCGGCGCCGACGACGTGTTCGACGCCGCGCTACGCCGGGCCGGCGTCGTGCGCCTGGCCAACGTCGGTCAGATGTACGCCGCGGCATCGGCCCTGTTCTCGCATTTCCGTCCGCGCGGCAAGCGCCTGGCGATCATCACCAACGGCGGCGGACCCGGCGTCATGGCGGCCGACCACGCCGAGGACATCGGCATCCCGCTGGCCCAGCTCGACCCCTCCACCCTGACCCGACTCAACGAACTGCTGCCCGCCACCTGGTCGAAATCCAATCCCATCGACATCCTCGGCGACGCCGATCCGACGCGCTATGGTGCTGCACTGCAGGCCTGCATCGACGACGACAATGTCGACGGTGTGCTGGCGATCCTGACGCCGCAGGCGATGACCGACCCGACCCAGGCGGCGCGCACGGTGATCGAGATCGCGCGCAAGACCGACAAGCCCCTGGTGACCTGCTGGATGGGCGAAGAGCAGGTGGGCGAAGCGCGCAGGCTGTTCCAGGGTGCGGCGATTCCTACCTTCCGCACGCCGGAACCGGCGGTCGACCTGTTCTCGCACATTTCGAACTACTACCGCAACCGGCAACTGCTGATGCAGACGCCGCCCTCGATTTCGGAACAGGCGCCGCCGCGGCTCGAATCGGCCCGGCTGGTGATCGAAACCGCGCTGATGGAAGGGCGCAAGGTGCTCAACGAGATGGAATCGAAGGCGGTCCTGGCGGCCTTCCGGATTCCCATCGCGCACACGGCGGTGGCGCGTTCGGCGTCCGAAGCCATGGTGCTGGCCGAGGAAATCGGCCTGCCGGTAGTGATGAAGATCGATTCGCCCCAGATCGTGCACAAGAGCGATTCCGGCGGCGTGCGCCTGAACCTGAACAGCCTTGCCGCAGTGCGTGATGCCTGGCTGGAAATCATGGATGACGTGAAGAAGAACCGTCCTGACGCGCAGGTCAACGGAATTTCGATCGAACCGATGATCCAGAAGGCCAACGGCCGCGAACTGGTAGTCGGCATGACGCGCGACAAGATCTTCGGCCCCACCATCGTCTTCGGCCCCGGCGGCACCAGCGTCGAGGCCTACAACAGCGACCGCGCCGTGGCCCTGCCGCCGCTCAACTCCTTCCTGGTGGCCGACATGCTGGCCTCCACCCGCACCACCGCGCGCCTCGGCGAATTCCGCAACATGCCGCCGGTGAACATGGAAGCCATCGAATCCGTGCTGCTGCGCGTTTCATCGATGGTCTGCGAACTGCCCTGGATCAGCGAAATGGACATCAATCCGCTGATCGTCGACGAGCACGGCGCCGTCGCGGTCGATGCGCGGATCAGCATCGAGAACACGCCGATCACTGCGGGCCGCTACGACCACATGGCGATCCATCCCTATCCCTCGCACCTCAAGACGAGTTTCCAGGCCAAGGACGGCACCCAGGTCACGATCCGCCCGATCCGGCCCGAAGACGTACGCATGGAGCAGGAGTTCGTCAAGGCGCTGTCGCCCGAAGCTCGCTACATGCGCTTCATGAACACCATCCGCGAAGTCTCGCCGTCGCAGCTGGTGAGGCTCACCCAGATCGACTACGACCGCGAAATGGCCTACGTCGCAACCATCGAGATCGATGGTGCGGAGAAGGAAATCGGCGTGGTCCGCTACGCCACCAACCCGGACGGCGAATCCTGCGAATTCGCCATCGTCGTCGCCGACGACTGGCAGGGCAAGGGTCTCGCCCGGCGCCTGATGGGCACGCTGATCGATACCGCGCGCAGCAGCGGCCTGCGTTACATGCATGGCGACTTCCTCGCCGAGAATTCGCGCATGCTGGCCTTCGTCTCCAGCCTCGGCTTCGTCCTGTCGACCCATCCCGAAGATCCCGGGCTCAAGCGCGGCGAACTGGTGCTGAATTGAAAGTTCCCGAAGGCGACCCGAAGCTAGTGCAGAGCAAGCACCGCGCTGGCGCTGGCACCACGGCGCGCTGTCCCTGGTGCGGCGCCGACCCCTTGTATGTCGCCTACCACGACACCGAGTGGGGGGTGCCCTGCCACGACGAGCGCACGCTGTTCGAATTCCTGATTCTCGAGGGGGCGCAAGCGGGTCTGTCCTGGATCACCATCCTCAGGAAGCGCGAGAACTATCGACGTGCCTACGCCAATTTTGATCCGGCGCAGATCGCGCGTTACGGTGAAAGGGATGTAGCCCGTCTGCTGGGCGATCCCGGCATCGTCAGGAACCGGCTGAAAATTGCCGCCAGCATCGGCAACGCCCGTGCCACGCTGGAACTCTACGAGCAGGGCGGCAGCCTGGACCAGCTGTTGTGGGCCTTCGTCGACGGCCGTCCGCGCATCAACCGCCGGCGCAGCATGGCGGACATTCCCGCCATCACGCCGGAGGCCGAGGCCCTGTCGAAGGAGCTCAAGCGCCGCGGTTTCCGCTTCATCGGTCCGACGGTCATCTACGCCCACATGCAGGCCACCGGGATGGTCAACGATCACCTGGTTTCCTGCCCGCGCCACGCCGACCTGGGCGGCTGAGCGACACCGGCGCGCGCTTCCCGGCGGCCGGCCGTGCCCGACAAGCCCGCCAAGGCAATGGATACGCAGCGAATCTGGTTACAATAGCCGCCACTTCTGCCCATTGGTCGCCTGTCCAGATCGCGCATGCAAATCGGCGTCGAAACCATTCGCGAGATCCTCGAACACCGCCTGCACCAGGAGGATATCGAGAAGCTGCTGCAAGGGCTCGACGAGTCCGGCAAGGTTCAGCTGTTCTTGCGGATTACCGAGCTGCTGCGCCGCAGTTCGGCACTGGCCGATATCGCCAATCGGGTTTCCGACACCCTTTCCCTCGATATCCTGTTTCCGCGCCTGATGGCGGTGGTCACGGAAGCACTGAACGCCGACCGCAGTTCACTGTTCCTCTACGACGCCGAGGCCGACGAGCTGTTTTCGCGCGTGATGCAAGGCGACACCATCGGCGAGATCCGCTTTCCCAGCAACGTTGGCGTGGCCGGCGCGGTATTCGCCAGCGGCGAGGCGGTCATCATCGCCGACGCCTATGCCGATCCGCGCTTCAATCAGGAAGTCGATCGTCATACCGGCTACCACACCCGCAACATCCTCTGCGTGCCGATCCGCAACAAGAAGCGCGAACTGATCGGCATCACCCAGGTACTCAACAAGCAGGGCGGGGATTTCGATGCCGAAGACCAGCGGCTGCTCGAAGGGCTCTCGCTGCAGGCCTCCGCGGCACTGGAAAATGCGCACTTGTTCGAGAAGGTCGAGCGCCAGCAGCGCGAGGAAGCGACGCTGCTCGAAGTCAGCAGTTCGATCGTCTCCGAGATCAATCTCGATCCGCTGCTGATGAAGATCCTGGCGGCGGCCACCACCTTGCTCGACGCCGACCGCGGCACCCTGTTCCTCTACGATGCGGCGTACCACGAACTGTTTTCCAGGGTGGCCGGCGGCATTGCCGGCGACGAAATCCGCTTTCCGGCGAATGCCGGCATTGCCGGCGAGTGCTTCATCAGCGGCAGCGTGATCAATATTGCCGATGCCTACAACGATCCGCGCTTCAATCCCGAGGTCGATCGACAAACCGGATACCGCACCATCAGCATGCTGTGCATGCCGATCGTCGCCCGCGGCGAGCGCAAGATCGGCGTCATGCAGATCCTCAATCGCAAGGGCGGGGTGTTCGGCATTGCCGACGAACGTCGCCTGCGCGCCTTCTCGGCCCAGGCCGCCGTCGCCATCGAAAATGCGCAGCTGTTCGACCAGGTCAGCGCCTCGCGCAACTACAACGAGGCCATTCTGCACAGCATGAACAATGCGGTGCTGACGCTGGCCGCCAATGGCAAGCTGATCAAGGTCAACGCGGCGGCCAAGCGCATTCTGCGCCGCAGTGCCGAACAACTGATCGGGAAGACGCTGGCCGAGCATTTCACCGGCCGCAACAGCTGGGTGGCAAAAAGCCTGGAGAAGGTCCGCAGTTCGGGAACCACCGACATCACGGTCGATACCGATCTGTTGATCGAGGGCAGCGAGGTGGTGTCGGTGAATCTGACCACGGTGCCGCTGACCAGCACCAGCAACGATCCGATCGGCTACATGCTGATGATGGAAGACATCACGCGCGAGAAGCGCCTGCGCAACACCATGTCGCGTTACATGAGCAAATCGGTGGTCGATCAACTGATGGAAAGCGGCGAAGCGGTGCTGGGCGGCACCGGCCGCGACGTCAGCGTGCTGTTCTCGGACATTCGCGGCTTCACATCGATCTCCGAGCGCCTCGGCGCCAAGGAGACCGTGGCCCTGCTCAACGAGTACTTCACCGACATGGTGGATATCGTCTTCGCACATGACGGCGTGCTCGACAAGTACATCGGCGACATGATCATGGCGGTGTTCGGTGCGGTGCTGCAAGGCGACGACGATGCCATCAATGCGGTGACGGTAGGCAACAAGATGCTGACCGGCCTGCATCTGCTGAACCGGCGCCGCCTGGCGCGCGGCGGCGAAGCGATCCGGATCGGGGTGGGCATCAGCACCGGCAACGTCGTCGCCGGCAACATCGGTTCGCTCAAGCGCATGGAGTACACCGTGATCGGCGACCGGGTCAATCTGGCCGAGCGCCTGGAAGGCGCCAACAAGTTCTACGGCACCTCGATCCTGATCTGCGACGCCACCTGGACGGCCGTCAGAGACCATGTCGCCACCCGTGAAATCGACCTGATCCGGGTGCGTGGCAGGGATACGCCGGTGGCCATCCATGAAGCGCTGGGCCATTACTCGGAAGACAGCTTCCCCCATCGCGAGGAGGTGCTGGCTGCCTTCACCGAGGGCGTGATGCGCTACCGCCAGCGCGACTGGATCGCCGCCGAGCGCGCATTTGCCACAGCGCTGGCCGCCAACCCGCAGGACAGCCCCTCGCGGATCTACCTCGAACGCTGTCGGATTTACCGCAATACTCCGCCTCCCGCAAGCTGGGACGGAGTATGGACGATGCCCCACAACTGACGCAGCAAGGCAGTGGTCGGCGATTGCCACTGACACGGCCCGAAAAGGAATCGGATCATGGAACTTTCATCGCTGCTGGCACACCACGCGCGCTTCCGGCCCGATGCCACGGCAGTGGTGTTCGATGATCGGCGACTCGACTGGCGCAACTTCAACGCGCGCGTCAATCGGCTCGCCCATGTGCTGAACGGCCTGGGTGTGCACAAGGCCGATCGCGTCGCCAGCCTGTTGCCCAACACCATGGAACTGCTGGAACTCTACTGGGCCTGCGCCAGGATCGGCGCCGTCGCCGTGCCGCTGTCGCCGCTGCTGACCGGGATCGGGCTGGCCAGCCTGATCAACGATGCCGGGGCGGTCTGCCTGATCACGCAGAAGACCCTGCTGCCTGCGGTCGACTCCGTGCTGCCATCGCTGACCACGCTGACGCCGGCGCGCATCCTGCTGATCGATGGCCCCGCGCCGCCCTGGGGCGACTATGCGGCGCTGACTGCTGCGGCGCCTGAAACCGCACCACCCGACGCCGCCGTCACTCCCGACGACCTGTTCAACATCATGTATACCTCGGGCACCACCGGCCTGCCCAAGGGCATCATGCACAGCCATCGCGTGCGCGCCATGTACGCCCTGCTGCTCGGCGCCGCCTGGCGCATGACGCCCGAATCGGTGGTGCTGCACACCGGTGCCATCGTCTTCAACGGCGCCTTCGTCACCCTGATGCCGGCCTTCCACCTCGGCGCCACCTACATCCTGCACCGCCAGTTCGACGCTGCGGCAATGATCGACACCATTGCCCGCGAGAAAGTCACCCACATCATGGTGGTGCCGGCGCAGATCATCGCCCTGCTCGATTCGCCGGCTTTCGATCCCGAAAAACTCGCCTCGCTGCAAATGATTCTTTCCCTCGGCGCGCCGCTGGCGCAGCCGCGCAAGGACCAACTGAACCAGTTGCTGCCCGGACGCTTCCACGAGCTCTACGGACTGACCGAGGGCTTCCTGACCATCCTCGACAAGACCGAAGCGGCACGCAAAACCGGCTCGGTCGGCTGCCCGCCGCCCTTCAGCGGCGTGCGCATCGTCGATGACGCCGGCCGCGACCTGCCGCCCGGCCAGCCCGGCGAGATCGTCGGCCGCGGCCCCTTCATGATGCAGGGCTACTGGGGCAAGCCGCAGCTCACGGCGGAAACCCTGCGCGACGGCTGGATTTTCAGCGGCGACATCGGCTACCTCGACGACGAAGGCTATCTGTATCTCGTCGATCGCAAGAAGGACATGATCGATTCCGGCGGGGTCAAGGTCTATCCGCGCGACGTCGAAGACATCGCCAGCCGCCATCCGGCGATTGCCGAAGTTGCCGTGTTCGGCATTCCGCACGAGACCTGGGGTGAGACCCCGCTTGCCGCGGTAGTGTTGAAAGTCGGCGCTGACGCCACGGCGAACGAGCTGCGCGACTGGATCAACGAGCGCGTCGCGGCGCGTTACCAGCGCGTGCACGAGGTCGTGATCCTGCCGGCCTTCCCGCGCAACGCCGCGGGCAAGACGCTGAAGCGCGAAATGCGCGATCCCTGGTGGGCCGGGCGCGCCAGGCAGATCTAGCGGTCTGCCGCGGAAATTCGACAAACTCTGTGGGGCCGGCTTCAGCCGGCCAGGGTGGATGGCGGTGTAGGGCCGGCTTCAGCCGGCCAGGGTGAATGGCGGTGTAGGGCCGGCTTCAGCCGGCCAGGGTGAATGGCGGACTAAAGTCCGCCCTACGATCCGCCTTGTTTAGTCGCCGTGCCGGTTGCCGTGACTTTGCGCCCCATCGCCAGCACCGTCAGCACCGCCAGGATCTGCAGCAGGGCCACGCCGGGCAGCACGCCGTCGCGGCCGCCGGCATCGAGCAACATGCCGAAGGCCAGCGGCCCCAGCGCCAGGCCGACGTCGAGCCCCGAATATACGAAGCCATAGACGCGGCCGAAGGCCGGCGAAGCATTGCCGCCGGCCAGCGATTCGGTGGCGACGCGCCGCACCAGCAGATCGCGCGACGGGCCGGCGAGGCCGACGCCGATGCCGATGCCGACCATCAGCGGAATCACGCTCCAGGCCGGCGGCAAGCCGCTGGCCAGCGCCGAGGCAAACACGGCGGCGCCGACCAGGGCGGCGCCCACGGTGCGCTCATGTGCATGCACGCGCACCGCGACGAAGCCGCCGATCACCATGCCGCCGGCCGAACCCAGCAGATACCCGGTGAGGGCCGCCACGCCGGCCGCCGCGGACAAACCGTAGATGCCGCCCAGCACCGGTGCCGAAAAACTCTGCAGGCCGCCAAAGGCCGCAGTGATCAGCAGGAAAAACATGAAGGCCAGCCAGATCGCCGGCAGGCCGAGAAAGCCGAACGTGGGTCCCGGCGCCGTGCTGCCAGCGCCGACTCTTGCCACATCGTCATCCAGCAGCGGCCGCGCCATTTGCAGTGCGGCCACCGCGCACAAGGCCACCAGCGCCGCCGCGATTCCAGCCCCGCGCCATCCGGCCCAGGCCAGCGCGGTGCCGGAGATGGTGGCACCGATGGCCCAGCCCAGGTTGCCGGACAGGCCGTGTACGGAGAACGCGTAGCCGAGGCGCGCCGGCGACACCTTCTTGTTCAGCAGCGAAAAGTCCGCCGGATGGAACACCGAATTGCCGATGCCGGCCAGCGCCACGGCCAGCAGCAGCATCGGATAGTTTGCGGCGGCCGACAGGGCCAGGCCCGACGCCGCGAGCAGGCCCACCCCGGCCATCAGCACGCGGCGCGCACCGTAGCGATCGACCACGATCCCGGCGAAGGCCTGGCCGACGCCCGAGATGGCGAAAAACACCGTCATCAGGAAACCGGCCTCGGTGTAGCCGAAACCGAAGTCCGGCATCAGCAGCGGGAACAGCGGAGGTAACAAAAGGTGAAACAGGTGCGACGTGGCGTGGGCCATGCCGACCACGGCAATCACCGCGGCATCGGCACGAACAGGGGTGTTGGCGATCATCGGCCGATGCTAACCGAAATCCACAGGCGAAATATCCGCTGACACTTGCTGACAGATCGGCACGCCGGACCGGCCTATGTTGCGGCAATGGGCAGCGCGGGTGCGCCGTCCGCACACAGAGGAGATACTCATGCAAGCCAGAACACTGCAACTCAGTATGATCGCCACGGCGCTGCTGGCCCTGAGCGCCGTCACGGCGCCGGCACGTGCCGACGATGCCCGCCGCGAGTGGCGCCAGGACAGCCGCGAAATCCGCCAGGACCGCCGCGAACTGCGCGGCGACTATCGCGAACTGGCCGAGGATCGCGCCGACTATCAGCGCGCCAGGGCACGCGGCGATGTCGTCGGCATGTTCCGCGAGCGCATGGAAATGCGCCAGGATCGGCAGGAGATCCGCCGCGACCAGGCCGAACTGCGTCATGACCTGCGCGACCGCCGCCAGGATGCACGCGGACATCAGGACCAGCGCAGTCACTGGGGCCAGCAGCGCTACGACCGGCATGACGGTCGCCATGACCTGCGCGCCGTGCGTCATGACTTCCGCCAGGACCGTGGGCCGGGGCATCCGGCTCAGGCGGCCAACTCGCAAGGCCCTCGCCAGCAGCACGCGAACCCCGCCACCGCCTCACCACCGGCCAATGCGCAGCAGAACAACGGCCGCCACCTGGGATGGCAGCAAGGTCGCGGTAACCCGCACCGCAGCTAGGCCTGGCCAAGGCCTTGGGCGGCACCGGAGGCGCGTGCCGCATAGCGGCGAACTCGATCTCGTCGAGTTCGCCCGCGGCCGGACCTGCCCCCGCAAACCGCCGGCGACGCGCGGATCCCTGAAGCAGCGCATCGGCGCGCCGAAGCCATGCAGCAAATGCCGCATGTTGCCGCCTTGTCAGCGCACGGAAGCGCCCGGCGGTGGCGGCGGCGGATTGCCCGGGGGCGGCGGCGGATAGGCGCCGCTCGCCGGCGCCGCAGGTACACGCTGAACCGGCCCTTCCAGCTGGCTGCGCTGGCCTGCGGTGACCGGCACCCGTTGCCCCTTGGCGTACATGCACTGGACATAGGCATTGTCGTAGCTGCGCTGGGAGCCGTAGGCCGAAACCTGGGCCGTTTCGGTGCCGACCATGCTGCCTACCAGCAGACCGGTTCCGGCGCCGACCCCGGCACCGCCGCGCCCGCCGATGGCGGCACCGGCAACGGCGCCCACCGCAGTACCGACGACGGCGCTGCGTACGCCGGCATCGACCGCCGCCTGATTCGCACCGCCGCCCACCTGATGCAGCGCATAGCGGCGGCATTCGGCATCGTCACTGCGAAACTGGTCGAAGTTCTTCCCGGTCCCGGGCAGGGCCATCACGCTCGGGCCGGTCGGCAGCGACGCACAGCCGGCAAGCAGCACCAGGGCCGACGCGGCGGCGAGAGACGACATTGGAATTTTCATGGCGGCGATTCCCGGTTCGTTTCAAGGCTGACCCGGAGGCTGCGGCAATACCCTTTGCCATCCGCCGGGGCACTCCTTGACGTAGGGGTAGTAGCCCGCTGCCGCGGCGCAGTAGTACCAATAATTGCCTGGCGTGACGATCCCGGACGCAGCCGGTGGCGGGGCAAGCAGCGCCGGCTGTTGTTCGATGTACACCAGCGGGGCGGAACGCTCGACCACGATCGGCGGATAGTAGGGAGGGTAGTAGCGCGGACCCCAGTACGGGCCCCAGTACGGACCGATGATCACACTGAAATGCCCATGGCTGCGATGGCCGCCACGGCGCCCGTCGGCATTGCTGACGCCGGTCGCGCCCAGCAACAGAAGCACGATGAGGAGTTTTGTTGCGTTCATGGCAGATCTCCTTTCCTGGAGACGACAGCGACGGGATATCCGGCCGCCTGCACTGCTTCGACTCCAAGGCCATTGAACGCCTTGCATGTAATCGATTTACTCCAAACGCAAGGTGATTTGTAAGCAATCGTTACGCGGCTTCGTTCCCGAACGGACTCATCGTCCCCGCGCTTCCAGCAGCGCGCATAGCCAGGCAGCGAACCCAGTCTCTCGAGTTCGCCGGCGGCGAGGGACAAACCTACCGAGAGAATCGCTGCGCGCTTGTTGCCAATCAATCCGCTGCGCAGGACTGGCGTCGTTCCGTCATCGCATGCGGCATGGCGCTGCTGCACATCGGGCTTCGACCAGGGTGGCGAAATCATGCTGCCAATTGCCGAGGCCCATACCGCCGCGCCCTCCGGTGGCCGGTGGTCTGGCGTCGATTTCATGCACCTCGACCGCGTCGCCATTCAAGGGCGCATCGCACGCCCCGTTGGCAAGCGCCCGCTCCCCCGCCGGCAGGACAAACACCCGAAACCTTGCGCCGCAGGCCGGGTTTCCGGAGACCAGGAAAAGCCGGCCGTACTGGCCGGTCTCGGACAGCTTCGCAAATTCCTCGGCGCCTCTCATGACCCTCCTTTCGCGTGATCGTTCAGGTGTGCCGCTCCGCCGTCAGCGGCCGCGACCCTGACCGCCGTTACCGTTGTTAGCGTGGCCGCTGCCGCCGAAATTGCCCGCGGCGCGCAAGCCCAACCCCGACGTTGCAGAAACGCTCGCACTCGCCGGCAACACATGGTCGCTGCCGGAGCGCATCGACTTCGTCTCCGTACCGTCGCCCCGCACCTGGACACGACTGCCGCCATGCGAGCTTGCTGGGCGCAGAATCTCGCCGCTGGCCGTGGTCACGGCGCCGGCACGATGGCCACGTGCCGTGACTGCCCCCGATGTGGTGCCAGATGCGGTGCCGGACGCCTTGATCGACGCCGCATTTCCCAGCGGCACCCCGGTTGTTTTTGATATCTGCCCCCATCCCATGCCCTGGCTGCGCAAGCTCAGGGTGCCGGACAGCGTCGCCGTGTCGCCCGTGGCGGTGGTGATGCTGCCGCCGGTCAGCGCGGCCTGCAGTTCGGCCGGCGTCGGATCGGTGATGCCCTGTGCCGCCAGATCCCGCTGCGCGAGCGTCAGCGCATGCCGTACGTTGCCCCAACCCATCGGGCGCGTCGGCGGCATGAAACCGATGCCGGCATCGGCACCGGCACTGCCGCCCGTCGTAGCCGGAGCAAGAGTGACGAGGCTGCCCGAGCGCAGGCCGTTGACCAGGCTGGCCGCATTTTCTTCGGAACCGGCGAACTTGCTGAAACTGGAGACCAGCTTCTGGCGCGCCGGAACCGAGGTTTGCGCGGACGTCGAGGTCAGCGCCGCCGTGTCGGCGGCGGCCGCGCCGGCCAGCAGATAAGCGCTGCTCACGGCAAGAAAGCCGATGACGATGGTTCGCTTCATGACTTCCTCCTTTTCACGAATTGCCGAGCACGCGCTCGGTCTGTGCAATGATTTCCAGGGCGGTGGCGCTGTCATTCAGCAGGCCATCCTTGGCCACGGCGCGCATGCGCGTGGTGTTGGAACTCAGCGCTTCGAGTTCGACCTCGATGTCACGGTTTTCCGCCCGGGCCTGAATGACTTCCACGCCCCTGGTCTTTTTGGCCGAGGCGACCTTGATGTTCATCCGCTGCAGGGCCGCCAGCGTTGCTGCCTTGATCCTTACTTCCGGTGCCGTGAAGGTCCGGTAGGCATAGCCGTTCAGCGTATGCGAGACGCCGGCCGCCGAGCCGACGCCGAAAGCCGTCAGCGCCAGGGATTCACAGCCGGCGGCGGCCACGCTCGCCAGCAGCGCCACGGCCGCAAGGCTCGGCGACAAGGAACGACGGGGATGGGTGTTGGTCATGGAATTGCTCCTGTTCTCAACTGCGCGCCACGACGGCGCCGTTCACCACGCGAACCTTGTCGCCGACCGCGACACCAGGGTTGCTGGCCATGTGGGCGGTAGCGACACCGCCCTTATCCAGACGTACTCGCACCTCGTAAGTCGTCCTGCGTTTGACGTTTTTCTCGATCTCATTGCCGGCGTAGGCGCCGCCGACGCCACCCAGCACGGTCATCGCGGTACGGCCGTCGCCGCGCCCGAACTGATTGCCCACCAGCATGCCGGTCACGCCGCCGGCCACCGCGCCCAGCCCGGAGCCGCTGCCGCGCTG
This sequence comes from Sulfuritalea sp., assembly GCA_022842325.1. Taxonomy (GTDB): domain Bacteria; phylum Pseudomonadota; class Gammaproteobacteria; order Burkholderiales; family Rhodocyclaceae; genus Sulfuritalea. The sequence goes on from JALHPU010000006.1 coordinate 58,348, forward strand.
CTCGACGACGCGAATCGACTCGACCACGCCGCAATCGGCGCAGACTGCCGCCAGTTTGGAGGACGCGGATTGCGTCTGGCCCGGCGTCTGAGCCTGCGCCTTGCGCTGCGACTGGGCCTGGGCCTGGCGCTGGGCGCCGGCGACGGGCTGTGAGGCGATCTGCTTTTCAGCGGGTTTCTCAGCAGAGCTCGCGCTGGGGAGGTAGCCCATCATCATGGCGATGCCAAGCGCACTGAACAGCGTGACGGCGATTGCCGCGATCACCATCAGCGGATACAGAAGCTTGTTGCGGGATTCCATGGCGCCTCTGCGTTCCTGCGAAGCCGCCTGCGGACGCCCGGTCAGCAATGCGGGCCGGGCGTTCACTTGCGCTCCATTTCCTTGCCGATGCGGTTGCCGATGACACCGCCGACCGCGGCTCCGCCCACGGTGCCGACGGTGCTGCCGCCGGTCAGCGAGGAACCGACGATGCCGCCGACCACCGCGCCGCCGACGGTGCCGATTTCCTGCCGCGTCGGATTGGAATTGCAACCCGCCACGGTCAACGCTGCCACCAGCAGAATCATCAGTTTGGTTTTCATGCCTTGCTCCTTGTCGATGCACGCGCAACGCTGCGCGCTCACCTCTCTCTACGCAGCGACCGTGCCAGGGGATCAAATCCCATGTATTTCAATTAGATAGACAAGGAGTGAAAACCAGGAAGCGCCATCGCGCCGTCGCCGATCGGCGACAGCTTTGCTGTGCCATCAGGCAAGCCTTTGATTTATAGACTCAAGGGCTGTCGCCGGAATGCGACAGGAAGGCCGCTACTTGAACAGGGCCGGATCGAGCTGGTGGCGTTCGAGCAGGCGGTAGAACTCGGTGCGGTTGCGCTTGGCCAGGCGCGCGGCCTGGCTCACGTTGCCCGCGGCCAGGCGCAGGATCCGGCTCAGGTAGTCGTGCTCGAAGCGCCGCCGCGCTTCCTCGAAGGAAACCGTTGTATCCACCGCGCTGATCGCGGTGGTGATCAGCCCAAGCGGAATGATCGGGGCGGTGGCCAGCGCCACGGCCTGTTCCACCACGTTGTACAACTGCCGCACGTTGCCGGGCCAGGCGGCGCCGACCAGGGCCTCCATCGCCTCGGGCGCAAAACCAGTGAGCTTCTTGCCGTAGCGTTCGGCCAGCCGGCGCAGGAAAGCGCCGGCCAGCAACGGGATGTCGTCACGCCGCGCGCCGAGCGCGGGAAGCGCCAGGGCGACGACGTTGAGCCGATAGAACAGATCCTCGCGGAAACGGCCCGCGGCCATCTCGTCCTCCAGTCGGCGATGCGTGGCGGAAATGATGCGCACATCCACCGGCAGCGAGCGGGCGGAACCGACCGGCCGCACCTGTCTTTCTTCCAGCACCCGCAGCAGCTTGACCTGCAGCACCGTCGGCATGTCGCCGATTTCGTCGAGCAGCAGCGTGCCGCCCGCAGCCTCCTGGAACAGCCCGCGATGGTCGCGCACGGCGCCGGTAAACGCGCCCTTGACGTGGCCGAAGAGTTCCGATTCGAGCAGCGCCTCCGGAATGGCGCCGCAATTCACCGCGAGGAAGGGCCCTTGGCGGCGCCGGCTGGCGCGGTGGATCGCCATCGACAACAACTCCTTGCCGCTGCCCGACTCGCCGCGGATCAGCACGCTGGCATCGCCCGCCGCGACCAGCCTGGCCTGGGCCAGCAGGTCCTCCATGGCCGGGTTGCGGGTGATCAGGCCGGCCCGCCACTCATCGTCCGCGCCGCCCGCGGCGGATGCCCCGCTCAGGGCCAGGCCGCGCTCGATCTGCGCCAGCAGGTCCCTGGCTTCGTAAGGCTTGGTCAGGTAGCCGAAAATGCCGCGCCGCATCGCCGCCACCGCGTCGGGAATGGTGCCGTGGGCGGTCAGGATGATTACCGGCAGCGTCGGATGGGCGCGATGAATCGCATCGAACAGCGCGACGCCGTCCATGCCCGCCATGCGCATGTCGGACAGCACCAGTTGCGGGCGTTCGGCGGCGATCGCGGCCAGCGCCTGCTCACCACTTTCGACCGCCGTCACGCCGTAGCCGGCCGCCGTCAGCCGGATCGAAAGCAGGCGCAGCAAATCGTGGTCGTCGTCGACCAGCAGCAGCCTGGCCTTGGGGGACTCCGGGCGGGCGCTCATCGCGGCTTCTCCGGCGAACTGCGCTGGATCATGCGCTGCTCGATGGACTTCAGCGCCTCCAGCTTCTGGTCGAGGTCGGCGGCGCGGCGCTGTTCGTCGTTCGCGCGCCGCTGCTCGTCGCGCGAGCGGCGCTCGGCATCGAGCAGCTCGCCGGCCGCGGCATGCAGATGCGCCGCCAGCCGCCGCAACTCGATGTCGTGGCTGTCGTCTTTGAGCAAGGGCTCCAGCAACTGGCGGGCGCGCGGCAGATCGCGGCCCGGACCGGCGGCAGTCGACAGCAGCAGGACGTACTGGAGGCGCACGAAATCGCTGCGATCCCTGGCGGCAAAGGCCAGGCGCTGGCGCTCATGCTCCCGCGCCGACTCGGCGGCGGACAGGCCGCGGACGTATTCGGCATAGGCCAGCAGCGATTCGACGTGGCTGGCCGGCCGCGCCGCACCGGCCTTGATCCAGTAAGTAGCATCGGCCTGGCCGGGCGGCCACGGAAAAGTGCTGCAGGCGGTCAGCAGCGCGGCACAGCAGATGGCAAGGCAGCGCTTCATGCCGACGCGGCCAGCGGCTGACCGAGCGGCAGGACCACGCGGAAGCGCGCACCGGCGCCCGGCAGCAACTCAATGCGCCCGCCATGGGCGAGCACGTGCTCCCTGACGATAGACAAGCCGAGACCGGAGCCTTTCACCGCCGACTCGCCCCGTGCCCCGCCCTGATAAAAGGGGTCGAATATCCGTTCCCGGTCTTCGGGTGCCACACCGGGCCCCTCGTCTGCCACTTCCAGCAATGCATTTCCGTCCTCCGTCTTCCAGCTCAGTGCAATGGTAGCGCCCGGCGGCGAAAACTTGATGGCATTCGACAGCAGGTTGTCCAACACCACCCGCAACCGCTCGCCGTCAGCCACCAGTGAAAAATCATCGACGTCGACCTGCAGCGCCAGCTTGCGGGAGGCCAATGCCAGATCGTGTTTTGCCACGACATGGGCTGCAAAATCGCGCGGATCGATGGTCTGCAACTTGAGCGAGGCCTGCTGGAACTCGGCGGCACTATAACTGAGGAGATCCTCGATCAAACGCCGCAGGTGCAGGCTGTTCTCGCGCAGGATACGGACAATTTCCTCCTGCTGCGCCGTCAGCGGCCCCGCCGCCTGCTCGGCGAGCAGGTCGGAACCTTCGCGCAAGGCGGTCAACGGCGTCTTCAGCTCGTGCGAGACATGGCGCAGAAATCGGCTCTTCTGTTCCTCCAGCTGCATCAGGCGCAGGCGCAGCCAGTCGAGCTGGCTGCCCAGCTGCTCCAGATCCTCGGGGCCGTTGACGGCGATCTTGCGCTCGAAGCGGCCCTCGCCGAGACCGCGGATGCCGCGGTCCAGTTCGGCGATCGGCCGCGACAGCAGGTGGCTGAATCCCAGCACCAGGAACACGGCAACCGGCAGCAGCGCCAGCAACTGGCCATAGACGACGCGCTCGGCATCGCTGGCAAGCGCGCGCAGCGACTCGACTTCGCGTTCGATGCCCTCGCTGCTGTGCCTGAGCAAGACACCGGCCACCTCGGCCATCCGGTCGAAACCCGCCACGGCATCGGCCTGGCGTCCGGCGCCGACCGCCGTGAATATCTCCTGCTCGGCACTCAGCAGCCGCTCCAGTTCGCGCCGCTGGTCGTCGGTCAGGGGCAGCGCCGCCAGGCGCTGGCCGCTGTCGACGAAGGCGCGGTGCAGCCGATCGTAACTTTCCCGCATCGCCGGATCCTTGATGACAAGGTACTGGCGTGCCGCGCGCTCGAGCAAGGACAGGTTTTCCTGCAGGGCGCGGCTGGCCTGGGTAACCTGCACCGCCTGATACACGACCTGCTGGCTCTGGGCCGCCAGGCGCCGGATCGATACCGCGTTGCCGATCAGGCCTATCAGCAGGGGCAGCGCGACCAGCGCAAAGCCGATCGAGAGCAGCTTGACGAAGGATCGCGGATAGCGGAACTTGAACTGCATGGACGCCGGGTGCCTTGGAAAATGCGTGCATTCTAGGGCGCCCCCGTGGAAAAGAGAAAAGGCCGGCGCAAGCGCTAGCCTTTGGCGACGCCCACTTCTACGCGATCCTTCGGCCCGTAGCTTTCGTCGAGAATCAGACCGACCGACGCAAACGCTGCTCGCTTGTTGCCATCGACAAAAGGATGGTTCCGCGCCGTCCCGAAAGCATGGGCAAGCGCCGACTCAGCGACGTCCGGAGGCCATACGTCGCTCCGCCGAGCAACCCGATGCCGGTCTCGCGGTCTGGCACGAGCGCACCTACGGTCGCTTTGCGGTCTTGTTTAGTTTCACTTGACACCCTGACAAATGAGCTAGAATCCGCCGTACGACACCAGTATGAACTCCCGACCTCGCCTCGGAGATCTGTAGCGGAAAGAGGCGCGGTGGGTGAAGGTTAAAGGCCAGGCGATCTTGCCTTGGCACCGGCCAAAATAGGACAAAGGGAAGATATCTCATGCGCAGCCTACTCAAATCATTTCTCTCGTTGCTGCTTCTGTTTGCGTTGCCGCTCTCCAGCGCGATCGCCGCATCGGCCTACGTGCACGACCTCAAGGGCACGCTTACCGCAGCGGCCGGTGCCGGCGCGGCCAAGCCGCTCAAGATGGGCGATACCTTCGATGCGGGCGTCACGCTTGCCACCGGCAAGGACAGCACCGCCGTGGTCAAGTTCGAGGACGGCCAGGTCGTGACGCTGTCGCCGGATACGCGCTTCGCCGTACAGGAATACAACTACAACAAGAAGTCCGTGAAGGACAGCAACATGGTCTTTGCGCTGCTGCAGGGCGGCCTGCGCTTCGTTACCGGGGTGATCGGCGCCACCAACAACAACAAGTTCAAGCTGGCCGTGGGCACTGCGACCATCGGCGTGCGCGGCACCGACGGCTGGGCCAGCTACGTCGAAGGCGTAATCCTCGCCGCGGTAAATCAGGGCGCGCTCAGTTTCACCACGCCTGCCGGCACTCAAACGATCCCTGTGGCATCCACGGCGCTTGTGGACACCCAAGGCCGGATTGCAGGAACACTCGTGGCGCCGACGGCGCAAATACGCGCCGCCGTTGCGGCGAACGCAGTGGTCCAGAGCATTACCGCAAGTGCAGATACTGTTCGTTCGCAGGTCAATAACGTGACAATTCCAATCAACACGCCGGTGGTTGTCGCAGCGGCGGCGCAGGCGGCGCAGGTTGTCGCCACGGCGCGCGTAGCGCAGGCGCTGGCAGTGGCGGCGGCCAACAACGCCGCTGATGCGCCGCCAGGTCCGGCCAAGGTCGCAGCGGAAGCTGCGCTGCAGGCGGCCCGCGTGGCGGCCGCCCAGGCGACCGCGCTGGCGACGGCGGCGATAACCACCGCCCAGCAGGCGGCGGTCCAGGCCTTGAATGCCGCCGTATCCGCTGGCGCTTCGCTGCCCACGGCGCCGCCCCCGACCCCGCAGGCAACCCCGCTGACTGCGGTCGTGCCTAGCCTTACAACGGCGCAGGTCCAGGCGCAGACTGCGCTGATTCAGACGAGCGTTGCGACGCAAACGACCAACCTGCAGACGACGCAGACAACGCTGGGCCTGCCGGTGACATCGACATCGACGATCCAGAATGCGGCGCCGTCGACTGATCCAGTTCCGCTCACGACGCCAACGCCGGCGGGCACTACCACCACCGTGGTCATTCCAACGAGCCCCAACTAGTGGCGATCCGCTGAACTCGACAGCCTGCCGTTTGCGTTTCTATGCGGCAGGCTGTCGCTTTCCTCCCTGCCTCGCGATTTTCCTGGCGGGTGCACGGATGATCGACAGGGGGTAACCCGGGTGCTACATTTTGCGCAATGGAGCCCAGCCCCTTCAACCGCCGCGTCGCCTGGCTTGTCCTGCTGCAGTTCCTCAGCCTGCCATTGGCGGGCTACGCGCTGGGAATCGTCAGCGGCCAGCCCTGGCTGTGGAACCTGCTGACACCGTTCTGGGTGTTCCTGGTCTTCCCGCTGATCGACACCTGGGCCGGCCTCGATACGCGCAACCCTCCGCCGGGAGCCGACACCGCGCTCGGCGATGAACGTGCCTACCGCCTGATGCCGCTGGCCGCCCTGCCCGCCCACGCGCTGATGCTGCTCTGGGGCGCTCCCGCCGCCGTCGCGCTGGCCGGCGAAAGCCTGCTGGCCGCAGCGGGGCTGTGCCTGTCGGTCGGCATCGTCGGCGGGGCGATCGGCATCACCTACGCCCACGAACTGATCCACAAGCCGACGCGGCTCGAACGCAATGCCGGCGGCGTGTTGCTGGCGCTGGTCGCCTACGGCGGCTTCAAGGTCGAGCACGTGTTCGGCCACCATGTCGATGTCGCCACCCCGCGCGACACCTCGACGGCACGCCTGGGCCAGTCGGCCTACGCCTTCCTGCTGCGCGCGATGGTGGTAAATCCGCTGCGCGCCTGGCAGCTGGCAGGCGGACGCACGCGCGCACGCGGCCTGCCGGCCTGGCACTGGCGCAACGAGATGTACCTGTGGCACGGCCTGACGCTGCTGTTCGCGGCGGCGATGACCGCCTGGCTTGGGGTGCCGGGACTGGTTTTCTTCGTGCTGCAGGCGCTGGTCGCGATCACGCTGCTGGAACTGGTGAACTACATCGAGCACTACGGCCTGCTGCGCCGCCAGCGCGCGGACGGCAGCTTTGAGCGCGTGACGCCGCGCCACTCGTGGAACGACAGCCACCGCCTGTCCAACCTCGCGCTGCTCAACCTGCAGCGCCATTCCGACCATCACGCCTTCGCCGCCAGGCGCTACCAGATCCTGCGTCACCACGACGACGCGCCGCAGTTGCCGACCGGCTACGCCTCGCTGGTGCTGCTGGCGCTGCTGCCGCCGCTGTGGCGGCGCTTCATGGACCCGCGGGTGGCGGCGTGGAAGGCCGCCGAAGCGGGCTGATCAGGCCTTCGGCTGGCGCGGCTCGATGTGCCCGCGCAACCAGGCGGCGAATTCCTCTTCCTTGAGTTCGCCTGCGGCAAGAGCCAATACGACAAGCACGCATTCGGCATCGTCGACAATCAGGTCGAAGCCGTCCAGCGCGAGAAACAGTTCGGTCGCAATCAGCGCGGCGCGCTTGTTGCCGTCCACGAAAGGATGGTTGCGAACGATGCCGAACCCGTACGCGGCAGCGAGCGACGCGATATCGGGATCGCCATAGGCGGCTAGATTCTCGGGACGTGCCAGCGCAGAATCCAGCAAGCCCGCATCGCGAATGCCGGCCGCACCGCCATGCTCCGCCAATTGCTCATGGTGCGCAGCGATCACCACGCTGCGCATGATCCACACCCAGTCACTCACTTCGCCAACTCACGCAGCGCCGCGCGGCGCTTTTTCATGATGCGCTGCGCTTCGGTCATTTGCTGCTCGAAGGCCGGGTCGTGGGGAGTCACGACATAACCATCCGGCGTCTCGGTGATAAAGATCGAATCACCTTTTTCCAGTTTGAGGTTGGCCAGCACTTCCTTGGGCAGGATGACGCCGACGGAATTGCCGATCTGGGTGTGTTTGAGGACGTGCATGGCGGGCTCCAGCGAAGTTATAACGGTTGTTATACTACGCTGGAGCCACGCCGCTTTCAAGCCTTCGTAAAGCTGAGCTGCCCCTTCGCCACGCCGACCTTGACGTGATCCTTCGGCCCGAAGCTGCCGTCGAGGATCAGCCGTGAGAGCGGGTTCTCGATGCGCTCCTGGATCGCTCGCTTGAGCGGCCTCGCCGCGCACTCACTGCCGCATGCCCGGTACCGAGTGGAGCAGGCGCACCGCATCGCGCTTCAGCACATAGCCGGCATTGACCCGCCCGCCGCGCGCGGCCAGCAGACGCGCGAGTTCCTTGTCACCGTTGTCCTGGGCCCACAGCAGCGGCGTGACGCCGCCCGCCTCCTCGGCATTGACGTCGGCGCCGCGGTCGAGCAGCGTCTTCGCCAGTTCGGCCTGCCGCCCCTCGACGGCGCGATGCAGGGGCGTCGAGCCGTTTCGCGCCGCCACGGCCACCGGCGCGCCGGCGGCAAGCAGCAGCGTCGCCAGTTCCGGGCGCTGGCTGGCGGCAAAATGCAGCGCCGTCGCCCCGTCGCGGTTGCGCGCCTGCACATCGGCCTTGTGTTCCAGCAGCAGGCGCATCGTGCGCGTGCCGGCCTCGATCAGGAAATTCTGGCTCGCACCATGGCGGCTGAGCTCCATCAGTGCGGTATTGCCCTCACTATCGGGCTCGGCGTTGGCCAGGTTGGGGTCGGCGCCGGCGGCAAGCAGCAGGGCCACGCCCTCGGCATCGATGCCCTGCGCCGCAGCCACCAGGGGCCGCAGGCCGAGCCGCGTCGGACGGTTAATGTCGATGCCGCGGGCGATGAAGCGCTTGAGCATGCGCCGGTCCGGCCTCTGCAGCAGCCAATGCACCAGGTTCTCCGGGGTCAGATCGCGCGCCAAGGCCTCGATGCGCACGCGCTCGGCGAGCATGGCCTCGAAGGACTTGCGCTCGGCGGGCGAGAGCTTCGCCAGCGCCTCGGCGCCGAACAGGCCGCGATCGAGCGTGGCCTCGGGGTAGGCGAGTTGCAGCACGCGGATCAGCTCGGCCACCGTGCGGCTGCGCGCGTCGCCCAGCGGCAGCGGGATGCGCAGCATCTCGGTCGAGCACAGCAGCCCGTCCTGCGGGATGTCCTCGATGCGCATCGAGAACTGCAGGCCCGGCTTGGGCGGCGTCTTGTCCTCGGCCAGCGCCGCGATCTCGATCAGCTTGCGCGCCACGGCGTTGAGCGCGGCATCCGACGGAAAGCGCACGATCTGCTCGGCCAAGCGCACTACTGAAATGCGCCCGTCGAGCGGCGCGCGGCGCAGCAACTCGAGCAAGGGCTTCTCGCCGGCGGAATACTGGCTGTCGGCCAGCCGCTTCGCCACGCGATGGCCGAAGGCCGGATGCAGCGTCGGCAGCAGGCGCGCCAGCTTTGGCTCAACGTCCGCCGCGCCGCGCTCCAGTTCCGCGCCGGCCGCCGCCACCAGCAGCGCGTCGCAGTCGATCCGCCCCGCCAGCAGCGCCACCAGCAGGGCATCGAACAGCTCCGGCGAGCGCAGCCGCCGCAGCATGACCACCAGCCGCAATGCGACCTCCGGGTCGCCCGCCAGGTAGCGCAGCGCCAGCGCCTCCAGCTCCGGCGTCGACGCGCCCGAATACGAGCCGGCAAAGGCTGTCAGCAGGCCGATGTGGCGCATCTCGACCAGCAGCGGCACGGCCTCGGCCTGGCCCTGCATGCCGAGCCGATGCGTCAGCAGTGACGCTGCCTGGTAGCGCTTGAGCGAATCCGCTGTCTTGTTGCTCTCCGCCAGCGGCGGCGCGGCACGCAGCGTGGCGGCCTCCTCTACCGTCAGCGCCGGCGTCGATGACGCCAGCACAAGCCATGGCAGCGCGACCAGCGCGCGAACTGCAGCCCCTGCGCGCCGAACGGCGTACTTGCCGCGGGAGATGATCAATGCGCGGATCCATCGGCGCATCCTGCCGTGAAGCCTGCCCGACATCAAGGCCGGCGGTGCATACCCTCCAAGGCTGCCGGCCGAAGCATGGATATATCCGACGCCGCGCGGCTTCGTCGCACCGCCCCGGGGAAGTGCCGGGACGGGCATGTCAATTCCTGTTTGACCACTGTTGAACCGCCTGGGCAAGCCCGAGCAGAACGGCAATCCACACCAGATAGGCGAGAGCAATGCCCAGCGGCTTCGGCCAGGCGAACCATCCGGGGGCATTCATCAACCCCAATTCCCAAAGAACCGGGACGAACGGGCTGGCAAGCAGCAGGGCCGGAACCGCGAGGACCCAGAAAACAAACTCCCCGACCAGCTCGAATGCATCGGGAAAGAAAGACTTCACAGCCGAGGAAAGCCAGAGGCAGATCCCATGCAGGGCCAGCGCTGCGGCGCAGAACCTGAGGCCGCGGACCAAACGCGGGGCCGATGGAACAAACGCTGCCGCAAGCTTCCTGCTCATTGTGCTTCCTTCGCCTGGTCGGATGGTCGCTCAGGCGCCATCATCGCCGGCCGCATCGCGCCACCGCCGCATCAGCACGGCATAGAGCAGGCCCGTTACCGCGCCGCCCAATACCACTACGCTCAGGCCAAGGGTCAGCGGCAAGTAAGCCTTGCCCCAAACGCACGCTTCGGACATCGGCACGCGGCAAGCGAGCGCGACATCCACGAACGGGTAGCCGATGCCGACTGTCAAGCCGACACAGAAAGCGGTCAGGAAGGGGAAGCGACGACCATGCATCAGGAATTGCCCTCCTACCGATTGCCGGGGCCGCTTGAAGCGCCGGGATCGCGTCGGCGACGCGCGAACCAGGCCGCAAGCGCGGTAAATAGCCCAAGCCACGCCAGATAGATTACTCCCAATGCCACGGCGGCGATGACCCAGAAAGCGCGATCGGCATTCTCGGCGCCGGCGCGAAACAACACCTGCCCGACGGGCACGAAGCGATCGACATGGGGGCAGACCCAGGGCGTCAGCAAGGTCGCGGCGACGGCCAGCCACCAGCGCTGGGTGCGCATCCGGTCGGCGAAATATCGCCGAGTCACGCGGCGTCACCGGCGACCGGGGCGCCAGAGCTCCGGCTCATGCCTGCAGTCATGATCGCCGGGCGTGCACTCACCGCAGGTAGGGCTCGAAAAAGGCCTTCGGCGAGCCGCAGTTCTTCTCGACGAAGAGCCGGTCATTCATCAATACCTTCCCCAGCGCGCTGGGGACCCTCTTGTTGCGCAGGGCCGCATCGGCAAGGCTCGCTCGCCGTCGATTCCACTCCGCGCTCAGGCGGTCCACCGCCACCAGGAAGCGCGGAATCTTCTTCCAGAAACAAATATCCCTTTCGCTTGCCGACATTTCCGCATAAATAACGGCCCAATCAAGCGTATCGAGCATGTCCCTGTCGTTGGTGGCCCGCTTCATCCTGACCGTTTGATTGTCGTACTGCCACGTCGTCACTTCATCCAGGTTGGGAATGACCCTGAGGCTATTGGTCAAAATCAGCAGGACGTAGCCGGGCTTCAGCACGACCATCGTCGGGTTGCGGTAATTCGTGTTCAGGAAGAAAGGATGGGCCGCGAATTCCTGTTTCGGAAAGTGGATTTCGCCAGAATGATCCGTCACCGCTTCGACGGCGAAGAGATTCGCCGACCTGCCGCCATGGCCCGTAACGGTGCCCTCGTGCGCGTTGGCCTGGAACAGGACATGGGCCCCTGCAATTGGGCTGCCATCCTCGGCATCCACCACCTTCATGCGCACCGACGGCATGGTGGCGGCGAATCCCGGAACGACAAGAAGGCAGAGCAGAACGCCGAAAACGAAAGACCGGTTAATCATGGTGCGATCCCCTCGAATCAACGCATCGGGGCCACCCGCGGCGTGGTCTCGTCGCGCGGCGTACCCGTTGGCGGCAGCCCCGGCACCTTTGGCGGCGTGAGCCTCTTGAATCGGAGCATCGTGTCGGGGCAGGAACCGTCGCCTTCGTCAGCGCAGCGCAGCACCAGATCCTCGCCCACCATACGCCCGGAGAAACGCATGCGGCTGCGAGCCAATCCGCCATCGCCGTCTCCGCCGAGATCCGAGAGCGCGGGTCGCCTGGTGAAGAATGAACGCTCGCCGATTTCGAAACTGATGCCCGCATCAGGCGCCACGGAAAGCTTCCCGACCTCGACGACATAGTAGAAGAGGCCATGTTCGCCGGCGCGTTCCAGCCCGTTCATTACGCCGCGCCACTGCCCGGATGCGTCCAGCAGATCGAGAACCTCACCCTCCGTGTCAGGGGGCTGGAGGTACTGCCAGCGACCCGCAAGGGATGACGGCAGCTCCTGACCGCCGCACGGAAGATGATGGATGGCGGCAAGCGCGCCGATGGCGAGCACGTCGCGGAAGCTCATGGCGCCGCGGCCCGGGGTTGGGCACGAGCCGGCCGCGACGGCCGCCGAAGGCCGCCACAGCGGGACGGCTCGATCGAGGGATCCGGCCTTTCAGCAACCACAGGCGCCAAGCCCTTCATATCGCGCAGGCTGTCCCTTGCCTTGAGTGACGGTAACCGTGGCGCGGACATCAAAGTACTCGCAGGTTTCGGGCGGCTGCTTTGGGCAGGTGCTGGGTGCCGGACGATACGAAATCTCGACGGCGATGTCGTGCCCCTCATACGATTCCCGCCAACGGTCGCCCCGCGCGAAGCTGAATGACCGTGATGCCGGTCGTCTGGACCTGAGTTCGATCTCTCGCCCGTCGAGCATGAGCCGCAGAGGCGAGCCATCGGCAAGCCCGGCGTGAAGATGATAGCTGCCGGACGCGGCTTCGGCGGCGCACGTCGGCGCAGTGAGCCGAACCGAACAACCGCAGCCGATGCGCTCCTGCGCAAGACAAGCCAAAGCCACTGGCTGTTGTGCCCGGACCGGGTGCGAGGCAGCCAGCAGTGAGGCGCCGACAACTGCAATGATCAGCATCTGGCGCAGAGCGGGTATGCACATACAAAGTCCGATGCAAGACACCATGACCGGCAGCCCTCCGGAGTCTGTATCAGTATAGCCACAGCGACTAGACCGAATCAGTCCTCGCGAGAATGGTACCGGGGCAGCCCGCCCGGGTTCGCCGGGTGCAGCGTGGCGAACCCTACCGAACTCAGCCCTTCGTAAAGCTCAGCTGCCCCTTCGCCACGCCGACCTTGACGTGATCCTTCGGCCCGAAGCTGCCGTCGAGGATCAGCCGTGAGAGCGGGTTCTCGATGCGCTCCTGGATCGCGCGCTTGAGCGGCCTTGCGCCGAACACCGGATCGAAGCCGGCCTCGGCCAGCAGTGCCAGCGCCGGATCGGACACCTCGAGCGCCATGTCGAGCTTGGCCATGCGCTTTTCGAGGTACTTGAGCTGGATCTTCGCGATGCCGGCGATGTTCTTTTCGTCGAGCGCATGGAACACCACGATCTCGTCGATGCGGTTCACGAACTCGGGGCGGAAATGCATTTTGACTTCGCCCATCACCGCCAGCTTGATCACCTGGTAATCATCGCCGGCCATGTTCTGGATCATCTGGCTGCCGAGGTTGGAGGTCATCACGATCACGGTGTTCTTGAAGTCCACGGTGCGGCCCTGACCGTCGGTCATGCGGCCGTCGTCGAGCACCTGCAAGAGCACGTTGAACACGTCCGGATGCGCCTTTTCGACCTCGTCGAAGAGGATCACCGAGTAGGGCTTCCTGCGCACCTGTTCGGTCAGGTGGCCGCCCTCCTCGTAGCCGACATAACCGGGAGGCGCGCCGATCAGGCGCGCCACGGAATGCTTCTCCATGAACTCGCTCATGTCGATGCGGATCAGGTGGTCTTCGGCATCGAACAGGAACTCTGCGAGCGCCTTGCACAGCTCGGTCTTGCCCACGCCCGTCGGGCCGAGGAACAGGAAGGAGCCGTAGGGCCGGCTTTCCTCGGACAGGCCCGCACGCGAACGGCGGATGGCATCGGACACCAGCCTCACGGCTTCGTCCTGACCGACGACGCGGCTGTGCAGCTTGTCTTCCATTTTCAACAGCTTCTCGCGCTCGCCCTGCATCATCTTGCTGACCGGGATGCCGGTGGCGCGCGAGACAACTTCGGCGATTTCCTCGGCGCCGACCTGAGTGCGCAGCAGCCTGTGTTTCGCCGTGTCGTCAGCGCCGACTTTCTCTGCGGCCTTCTGTTGTGCTTCGAGCTTGGGCAAGGTGCCGTATTGCAATTCGGCGAGCTTGTCGAAGGCACCCTGACGCTGCAGTTCGGCCATCTGCACCCGCACCTTGTCGATCTCTTCCTTGATGTGCGCCGAGCCCTGCACCTGGGCCTTTTCGGCGCGCCAGATCTCGTCGAGGTTGGCCAGTTCGCGTTCCAGCTTGTCGATCTCGTCCTTGATCAGGACCAGACGCTTCTTCGAGGCCTCGTCCTTTTCCTTCTTCACCGCTTCACTCTCGATCTTGAGCTGGATCAGGCGGCGGTCGAGCTTGTCCATGACTTCCGGCTTGGAATCGATTTCCATCTTGATCCGCGCCGCCGCTTCGTCGATCAGGTCGATGGCCTTGTCCGGCAGGAAGCGGTCGGTGATGTAGCGATGGCTCAACTCGGCCGCGGCGACGATGGCCGGGTCGGTGATGTCCACGCCGTGGTGCAGTTCGTATTTCTCCTGCAGGCCGCGCAGTATCGCGATGGTCGCCTCGACCGAAGGCTCGTCGACCAGCACCTTCTGGAAACGCCGTTCCAGCGCGGCATCCTTCTCGATGTACTTGCGGTATTCGTTGAGCGTGGTGGCACCGATGCAGTGCAGTTCGCCGCGCGCCAGGGCCGGCTTCAGCATGTTGCCGGCATCGATCGCGCCCTCGGCCTTGCCGGCGCCGACCATGGTGTGCATCTCGTCGATGAACAGGATAATGCGGCCCTGGTCCTGCGCCACTTCCTTGAGCACGGCCTTCAGGCGTTCCTCGAATTCGCCGCGATACTTGGCGCCGGCCAGCAGGCCCGCCATGTCCAGCACCAGCACGCGCTTGCCCTTCAAGGTTTCGGGCACTTCGTCATTGACGATGCGCTGCGCCAGGCCTTCGACGATCGCGGTCTTGCCGACGCCCGGCTCGCCGATCAGCACCGGATTGTTCTTGGTGCGGCGCTGCAGGATCTGGATCGCGCGGCGAATCTCGTCGTCGCGGCCGATCACCGGATCGAGCTTGCCCTGGCGGGCGCGTTCGGTCAGGTCGAGGCAGTATTTGTTGAGCGCTTCGCGCTGGCCTTCGGCGTCCTGCGAGCCGACGTTTTCGCCGCCGCGCACCGCCTTGACCGCGTCTTCCAGCGCCTTGCGATTCAGGCCGGCTTCCTTCAGCAAACGGCCGCACTCGCCCTTATCCTGGGTCAGCGCCAGCAGGAACATTTCGGAGGCGATGAACTGGTCGCCGGCCTTCTGCGCTTCCTTGTCGGTGACGTTGAGCAGATTGGAGAGGTCGCGGCCGACGCTGACCTCACCGCCATGGCCTTCGACCTTGGGCAGGCGCTCCATGGCCTTGGCCAGTGCCGCCTTGAGGCCGCCGACATTGGCCCCGGCGCGTGCCAGCAGTGAGCTGGTGCTGCCGTCCTCCTGGTTGAGCAGGGCCAGCAGCAGATGCTGCGGCTCGATGAACTGCTGGTCGTTGCCGACGGCCAGGCTCTGGGCGTCGGATATGGCCTGCTGGAAACGGGTGGTGAATTTGTCGATGCGCATGGCGAATGCCTCAGAAAGATGTCATTGCGCACAACATGGGGATTGCGGCGCGGATTTCAATCCTCGGCCGCCGAACTGGCGGGAAAATCGCCTAGCGCCGTCCCTGCTGACTCTGGAAGTACACCACCTTGCGCGCCCGCATGACTTCGCCCAGCGGGCGATGCGCCATCAGTGCGCGCCAGGGATCGAAGGCGGCGGCCTCGATCGCCGCCGCGAGTTCCCGGCCTGCGGCGGAGTGCGGGTCCTGCAGCGGGATGCTCAGCACGCCGACCGTGACATAGGGCGCGACATTCTCGGGCCAGTCCACCGAGGCATCCTCGATCGGCGTGCGCGCCTCGTCCACAAAAAATTGCAGCTGCAGCCTGAATTGCAGCGGTTCGTCCGCGAAGTGCCCGAGAAAATCCCCGGCCCAATCGCCGGCCGCGCCGGCCTTGGGCTGGTCGCTGGCCGGCAGCAGGCGCACCCGCACCGCATAGGGGCCGCAGGCCAGCGGCGCCGCCGAATAAAAAGCCTCGGTGGCGAAGCCGGAAAACGGCCGCTTGAAGGTCTCGCCCAGGCGCTTCATCATGCCCAGCGCGCCGAAAAAGCCGTAGCGCGACACCAGGTAAGCCAGCAACGCGCCCGGCCCCCTGACCAGATTCTTGGCCAGTCCGACGAATTCGTCGGCACCGGCGAAAGCGAACGCCGGATGGTTGATCAGCAGGAAATCCTGGCTGTCGGTGGGACCCGAGCCCAGCGCGCCCGGCCCATCCACACCGCGCACCTTGATCGAAAAGCCGCGTACGTCGGGCTTGCGGTCGGACTGGCGATCGGGGCCGCCGTTGGACAGCCGCACCCAGGCATCATAGGTCCCGGCTTGGGCAAACAGACCGTGCCGCGCATGGCCGGGCAGGCCGTCGAGTACCTCGAAGCGGCCGTGCAAGCCGAGTTGCGGCTTGCGGTGCAGGGCGCGGCCCTTGCCGTACTTCGCCGACTTCAGGGCCTGGATTTCCTTGAAATCGCGCGCATAGCCGGCATGGCGCTCGGCTTCGTCGGCGGCGATGCGCTCCTGCCAATCGGTACTGGGTTTGTTCATGGCACCTTCCTGTCAATGGATCATGTCGGGCGGACTTCAGTCCGCCATCCACCCTGAATCCTGCTACACCACGAGCAATGCCAGCAGCCCCAGCAAGGCCGGGCCTGCCTGCAGGTACAGGATGCGTTTGCCGACCGTGAGCCCGCCATAGATCCCGGCGACGATGACACAGCCGAGGAAGAACATCTGGATATGGATCCCGGCGGCGCCGGGGTAGCCCAGGCCCCAGAGCAGCCCGGCGGCGAGGAAGCCGTTGTAGAGGCCCTGATTGGCGGCCAGCACCCGCGAAACCTCGGCCTTCTCGGGCGTGTTGCCGAAGATCTTGAGGCCCTTTGGCGTGGTCCACAGGAACATTTCGAGGTAGAGGAAATACAAATGCTCCAGCGCCACCAGCAGCACCAGGACGATACCCAGGATCTTCATGATTCATCCTTTCTTGCCTCAACAGACCGTGCGCAGTATGAGTCAGGCGCGGCGCCGGAACAACACCCGCGCCGCAAAAGCATGGTGTTGATCTGGGTCAGAGTCCCGTAAGCCATTGGTGTTATATTGTTTTTTTCAATGCAATCACAGGAGAATCACCATGGCAGGCAAAACCGAACAATTCACCGAATTGCACCGCAAGAACATGGAAGCCGCCATGCGCCTGGCACAGCTTTCGATCGACAATTCGCAGCGCATCATGGCCCTGCAATCCGAACTGGCCAAGGAAATGTTCCAGAGCGGCGTGGAAAACGCCAAGGCGATGACCGGCGCCCGCGATCCGCAGACCGCCCTGCAATTGCGCACTGAGTACGCGCAGGAAACTACCCAGCGCATGGTCGCCGCCGCGCAGCAGATCGCCGAGATCAGCAACTCGGCACGTGCCGAATTCGCGCGCCTGGTCACCGAACAGCTCGCCTCCGGCAGCCAGGAAATGACCGAATCGCTGCAAACTTTCATGAAGAGCATGCCCGGCCAGACGCCGAACATGATGGAGTCGTTCCAGCAGGCAATCGCCACCGCCAATCAGGCCTTCGAGCAGATCACCAAGGCCTCGACCGCCGCGATGAGCAGCGTCGGCGAGACGGTCAAGAAAGCCTCGACCGCCAAGCGCAAGTAAGACGGAAAGTCGCCGCATGCAACGGCCGACCACGCAAGTGGTCGGCCGTTTGCTATTCTGTTTCCCGAAATCGACGAACGGGAGACGCGGCCATGAAATCGGTACTTTTCGCGATCGCTGTAACCTGGGCCACGCTGGCCAACGCGCAAACCGACGTACTGATCGAATCCGCCCCTGCCCGTACCGATCCGGCGAGCAATTCGCCGGTGATGATGCGGGCGATCCTGGTCAAGCCGGCAAGCCCCGGCGACAGCGTCGTGCTGTACTTTCGCGGCGTGCCCGGCTACGCAAAGATACAGTCGCTGGCCGACAAGCGGCGCAACATGATCCAGTTCGCCCGGGCCATGGAAAGCGCGCTGCTGCCGGAAGGCATCGCCCTGGCGATCATGGACTGCCCGACCGACCAGTGGGGAGAGTACGGCGTCGGTGCCACCGGCTACATGGCGACCAACTGCCTCGACGACTACCGCTCGTCGAAGACCCACGCCGACGACGTGCGCGGCATCATCGCCAGGCTGAAGGAACACGGCTACACCAAGGTCTATCTGCTCGGCCACAGCATGGGCACCCTGAGTTCGCGCTGGCTGGCAACGCAGCTCGGCAACGAGATCGCCGGCAGCATCCATTCCGCCGCCGTGAATGTGCCCAACATAAAAGGGCACTACAGCTCGGCGCGGAGCATTCCCTACGACGCGATGCGGGCGCCGGTGCTGCATGTCCACAATGCAGCCGACGCCTGTCGCGGCACGCCTTACGACATGGTAAAGGGCTATGCCGGCAACAATCTGCTCACCGTGCGCGGCGGCACGCTCGAGGGCAATCCCTGCGGCGGCGGCCACCTGCATTCCTACCAGGGCATCGAGGACATTGTGGCCAGGGCGATCGTGGCCTGGATCAAGACGGGGAAAACCGAGGGCACGATCGGCGGCTAGCGAACGGGACGACTATTCCCAGCGCCCCGCCGCGGCGTCGTCGCTTTCGCGGGCATCGACCCAGCGCCCACCTTCCGGCGTTTCTTCCTTCTTCCAGAACGGCGCGCGCGTCTTCAGGTAGTCCATGATGAATTCGCAGGCGGCGAAGGCTTCGCCGCGATGGGACGAGGCGACCGCGACGAAAACGATGCGGTCGCCGGGTAGCAGGCGGCCGACGCGGTGGATCACGCGCACGCCGTAAATGTCCCAGCGCCCGCGCGCCTCTTCGACGATGGCGTCGAGCGCCTTTTCGGTCATGCCGGGATAGTGTTCCAGGGTCATCGCCTGCACCGGCGCCGTGCCGCCAGCGCCGTCCGCAGGGGATACCGCCCCCGGCTGCGCCGGAGGCATAACTTCTGGGGCGGCGCTCTTGTCGGCCCGCACCAAGCCGACGAAGCTGGCTACGGCGCCGACATCCTCGCGCCCGGCCGACAGCGCGGCGATTTCGGCGCCGGCATCGAAATCGGCTTCCTGCACCGAAACACTCATCTCAGCCTCCGGTCACCGGCGGAAAGAAGGCCACTTCGTCACCGGACTTCACCGCGGCGTCGAGGCCGACCATCTGCTGGTTCACCGCGACGCGCAGATTCTTCGTCGTCGCCAGCGCCGTCCACGAATCGCCGCGTGCCGCGAGCTGATCGCGCAAGGCACCGACGGTAGCGACACCGGCCGGCAAGGCCAGCGACTCGGAACCCGTGCCCAGCGCCTCGCGCAGGCCGGCAAAGAAAAGCACTTTGACGTTCATGAATTAACTATAGCAGCTCGGCAAACGGCAGGAAACGCACGCTGTCGCCGCGGGCAATCGCCTGCCCGGGCGGGTTGTCGATCAGTCCGTCGGCCCAGGTGCAGGAGGTCAGCACGCCCGAGCTCTGGTTGGCGAACAGTTCCAGCCCGCCGTCGGCATTGAAGCGGGCGCGCAGGAATTCGCGGCGCGGATCGCCCTTGCACTCGAAGTCGGCGCGCAGTTGCAGCGCACGCGGCCTCATGACCGAAGCACCCTGGGCCTTCAAAATGAAGGGCCGCACCAGCATGACGAAGGTGACGAAGCTCGACACCGGGTTGCCCGGCAGGCCGATGAAGGCCGCCGTGCCCTCGCCCGCCGGCCGCCGCACGCTGCCGAACGCCAACGGCTTGCCCGGCTTGATCGCGATCTTCCACAGGTCCAGCGCGCCTTCCGCCTCGACCGCGGGCTTGACGTGATCTTCCTCGCCGACCGAGACCCCGCCGCTGGTCAGGATCAGGTCGTTGCCGGCTGCGGCGATACGCAGTGCGGCGCGCGTCGCGTCGCGCGAATCAGGCACGATGCCGAGATCGGCGACCTCGCAGCCGAGCCCTTCGAGCAGGGTGCGCAGCGTATAGCGATTCGAGTTGTAAATTCCGCCCGGCTTGAGCGGTTCGCCCGGCATCGCCAGTTCGTCGCCGGTCGAGAACAGCGCCACGCGCAGCTTGCGGAATACCGTGAGCTGCGCCGCGCCGACCGAGGCGGCGACGCCGACATGGGCCGCCGAAAGACGCGTGCCGGCCGCCAGCACCTCGGCGCCGGCGGCGATGTCCTCGCCGCGACGGCGGATCCACTCGCCGGGACGCGGCACGTGATTCACCGTCACCGCGTCGCCCTCGAGGCTGCACAACTCCTGCATCACCACGGCATCGGCGCCGTGCGGCAGCGGCGCCCCGGTGAAAATCCGCGCCGCGGTACCCGGCGCCAGCACATGGCCGACGCTGCCGGCGGGGATGCGCTGCGCCACCACCAGGCGCGTGCCAGCCACCGGGACGTCGGCACAGCGCAGCGCATAGCCGTCCATCGAAGTGTTGTCCAGCGGCGGCACATCCAGCGTCGAGTGCAGGCCCTGTGCCAGGACCCGCCCCGCCGCCGCCTGGGTCGGCACGGCCTCGGTTTCACGCAACGGATTTGCGCCGGCCAACAGCCGCGCCAGCGCTTCTTCGAAATCGAGCATGGCGCGCATCAGCGAAGCTCCATATGACGCAGAATGAAATCGGCTATCGCATCGCGATCGTTCAGATCGAGTATTGGCAAGCCGGTCGGCAACGCCGTCAGTGCGGCGACCGCAGCCGGCTCGTCGGTGGCCACGGCGACGATGGTTTCCACCCCGCTGCCGGCGATCAGTGGCTTGCCGACCGACGGCCGATGCACTTCCAGCTTCGGTATCGGCGTCTGCTTGAAGCCTTCCACCAGCACCAGGTCGCACTCGGAAAAGCGCGCGATCTGCTCGTCGAGCGAAGGTTCGGGCTCGCCGCGCAGTTCGTGCATCAGCACCCAGCGGTGGTCGGACACCAGCAGCACCTCGGAGCAGCCGGCCTCGCGCAGGCGGTAGGAATCCTTGCCCGGGTGGTCGATGTCGAAACGATGATGGGCGTGCTTGATCAGCGAAACACGCAGGCCGGCCGCCGTCAGCCGCGGGATCAAATCCTCCAGCAGCGTGGTCTTGCCGGAGCCGGAATAGCCGGCGAGGCCGAATACTTTCATGCGTCTACTTTCAGCGACGGCACCGTCAGCACCGGCGCGAAGCCGCCGCCCGGCGTGCGGAAGTTGGTGGTCTGGCCCTGCCACAGCCTCGCCGCGATCAGTTGCACGTGCCCGGCATAGACATAGTTGCGCAGGTCGAGCTTGAGTTCCACCGGCGCCTCGCCGACTTTCAGCGTCCGCGAGGACGGCGGCACCAGCGCCTGGGCGATGTAGCTGCCGGCCAGCACCTCGTCGAACACCCGTTTGGTGATCTTGTCGCCGCGATAGGCGGCCTTCGAACCATAGCCCGCCGCCGGCTTGAAGAAGAGCTGCTTGCGCCGCGCCCAGAGGTCGTCGGCGTTCTGCGGCAACACCAGCTCGGTGCGCGGAATCTTGTTGGCCAGCGTGGTGCGGGTTTCCGCATCGACACCCCAGCTCGCCAGCAGCGCGTCGTCGCACAGCGCCACCAGGTTGCGCTTGTCGGCATACAGCGCATGGGCCTGCGGATGCGGCGTAACCAGCGCCGCGTCGGCCAGCCAGGCGGCGCGCAGCGCGGTATTGGCCGGCGCATCCAGGGCGAAGTCGGTGAGACGGTTGTACACCAGGTCGATGCGTGCATCGCCATGCCACAACGCACCGTCGCGAAACGCCAGCTCCTGCGGATCGCAGATCACGGCCGGGATCCCGGCCTGCTCGAACAGCCGCCGGAACAGCACGAACTCGGGATAGAGGTATTGCGTCTGCGGCGCGTCGTCGACGATCGCGATGCGCCCCACCGTATCGCCAGCGCCGACTCTTGTGGCAACTGCGGCCGCAAACGCCCGCCACTCGGCGCGGAACATTTCGAGGAACAGGTGCTCCGGCGTATCGCCGCCCAGATCGCCCGGCAGCAGCGCCTCGACGTCGTCGCAGCAGGCCTTCTGCGCGCGCGCCAGCAGGGCGTTGAGCAGGCCGCCGCCGGCATTGGTGTTGATCTCGATCAGTTGCGGACCAGTGCTGCCCAAGTGAAAGTCGTAGCCGAGGAACACGCCCGGCGCCGCACAGCGATGCTGCGCGCTCTCCGGCGCCCAGGCCAGCACATGCTCACGGTAGGCCGGCATGGCCACCACCCGCTCCACCGCGGCCACCAGGCGCGCCATGCGCTGTACGTGCTCGGCGCTGACGAAAGCCACCGAATCCGAAAACAGGTGCGGCCGCCCCGCCATCACCTCGTCGTGGAAACCCGGGCTGACGCGTTCCAGCTCGGCCTCCAGTCCCGCGTGGTCGAGCGAGATGCAATGGCAGCCGGCATTCAGCCGGTCGGCCAGTTCGATGCTGGAATGGCTAGTCATGCCCCGATTCTACCGGCACGGGGACAGCGAAGAAGGCTTCGACCTCGACCACGTCGCGCGTGCGCCGCATCGGCGGCAGCGAACGCCAGATCGCCTTGCCATAGGGCTTGCCGGTCAGGCGCGGGTCGCAGATCATCAGCACGCCGCGGTCGTCCTCGTCGCGGATCAGCCGCCCCGAGCCCTGCTTCATGTTGATCACGGCGCGCGGCAACTGGTATTCCATGAACGGGTTGCGCCCCGCGGCGCGCAACTTGTCGATGCGTGCGGCGAGCACCGGGTCGTCGGGCGGCGCGAAGGGCAGCTTGTCGATCACCACCAGCGACAGGGCCTCGCCGCGCACGTCGACGCCCTCCCAGAAGCTCTGGCTGGCGACCAGGATCGCATTGCCGAGGAAGCGGAAGCGCTCCAGCAGTTCCGTGCGCGAGCCCTCGCCCTGCATCAGCAGCGGCAGGTCGAGGCCCTCTGCGGCGAGCTTCTCCTGCAGAAGTTCGCGGATGCGGCGCATCGCACGCAAGGACGTGCACAGCACGAAAGCGCGCCCGCCGGAAGCGCGGATCGCCGGCCAGGCGGCTTCCGCCACGGCCTCCTGATACATCGCGCTGTTGGGGTCGGGCATCCCGGTCGGCGAATACAACAGCGCGTTGCGCTCGTAATCGAAGGGACTGCCCCACACCGCGGTATCGGCGGCGGCCAGCCCGAGTTCGCCGCAGTAATGCGAAAAGTTCGTGCCCACCGCCAGCGTCGCCGACGTAAAAATCCAGGCGCGCGGATGGCCCTCCATCTGGCGCTGGAAAATCGGCGCGATGTCGAGCGGCGTCAGGTTCAGCGACATCGCCTGCGAGTAGACCTCGACCCATTTCACGACATCGTCACCGCCGGCGACTTCGGGGTCGGCGCTACCACCGCGCCAGCGCTTGAGCGCCGCCGCCAGCTCCTGGGTGCGCCGCAGGCAATTGGCCAGGCCTTCGCCGCGCTCGGCCTGGGTGTCGAGGTGGCGGCCGAGTTCGGCGATGGCATCGGCCAGGCGCTGCAGCGCCGTACCGAATTCCGCCTCGCTCTCGACCTTGGCCGCCGGCAGGCGCAGGTTCTCGCCCTTCACCGCCAGGCGCAGGTCGCGCGCGGCCTTGTCCAGCGCCTGCGCGGCATCCTGCAGCGCCGGGTAATCCTTCGCCGTAGCGATAGCCTCGTTGCGCGTGTCGCGCGCCAGCTCGATGATCTGGCTGGTCGACACGCTCTCGCCGAAGAACAGCCCCGCCACCTCGGGCAACTGGTGCGCCTCGTCGAAAATGATGGTGTTGCAGGCCGGCAGCAGTTCGCCCATGCCCTCGTCCTTCAACATCACGTCGGCGAAGAACAGGTGGTGATTGACCACCACCACGTCCGCCGTCAGCGCATCCTGGCGCGCGGCGAGGACGAAGCAGTCCTTGACGTTGGGGCACTCCTGGCCGAGGCAGTTCTCGCGCGTCGACGTCGCCTGCACCCAGGCCCCGGAATCCTCCGGCACGTCGATGCATTCGGCCTTGTCGCCGGTTCTGGTGCGCTCGGCGAAGCGGGCGATCTTGCGCAAGTGCGCCGCCTCCTCGCGCGACGCGAGCCGCCCGGCGCTCATGGCGCGTTCCAGATGATAGGGGCAGACGTAGTTGGCGCGGCCCTTCAGCAGCGCGATCGACGCGCCGACTTTCAGCGCATCGCGCACCGTCGGCAGGTCACGATTGAACAGTTGGTCCTGCAGGGTCTTGGTGCCGGTCGAGACGATCACCTTGCCGCCCGAGAGCAGCGCCGGCACCAGGTAGGCGAAGGTCTTGCCGGTGCCGGTGCCGGCCTCGGTCACCAGCGCCAGGTTGCCGGCGATGGCCGCCGCGATGCGCTGCGCCATCTCCAACTGCTGCGGCCGTGGGCGAAAGCCTGGCACGGCGGCGGCGAGCGGCCCCTCGGGGGCGAAGATGCGGTCAAGATCGGACATGGCGGGCGCGGCATGGTAGCACGCGGGAACAGCGCGGGAAGGCAAGAGTCGGCGCTGGCGATACGGCGAATCCCGCTTCGCAAGGCTGTGCTCATGGCACCATCCCTCGCGGGTATCATATCGTCCATGAGTCCAACGATTTTTCGCGAAGGCGGCTTCCGTTTCTACTTCTTTTCGCGGGAAGAATCGAGAGTGCACGTGCATGTTCAAGGTCAGAATGGCGAGGCAAAGTTCTGGCTTGAGCCGGTGGTTGAGCTAGCCCAGCATGCCGGACTTTCCCGACGCGAAATCAGTGAAGCAACCCGCTTGGTTCAGGAGCATGAAAATGACATCCGCAGCGCTTGGCGCCAGCACTTCCCAGGTTGAGGTAACCAATATTTCGCAGCACGGCTTCTGGCTATTGCTGGCAGATGAAGAACTGTTTCTGCCGTTCTCCGAATTTCCGTGGTTTCGGGATGTCGCAGTCGGCAAGATTCTGCACGTCGAACTCCCTTCCTCCAACCACCTCTACTGGCCCGATCTCGACGTCGATCTGGCCGTGGAGTCCATTCGTCATCCCGAACGGTTTCCGCTTGTCAGTCGAGTAAGCACTTAGGATTGGTCATCAAGCGAACCAGCGCGCGAAGTAATGCGCCGCTGACCAGTTAAGCCACATGGCCGGCGCGGTAAGGACAAGAGTCGGCGCTGGCGGTACGGCGGTTAGTCGGCCTTGGACTAAACCGAAGCCGCCACCCAGCAAAACAGGGGCCAATGGCCGCTTTACACATAATTTCGGACACGCCCATCTGAGATTGACGAGGTCCAATTGACTGACTCGATTTTGGATTCTTCCGGAGATCGCTTGCTGCTCGTGACCCTTCCTGAATTTTTGCAGAAAATGATTTCAGGGCGGCCACAGGGTCCATGGGGATTTCCGCTGTGCTTGAGAAATGCAAGACCGCCTAGAGCATTCATCAGGGTGACTTCGGGGAAGATACCAAAAGCAAGCGGTACCTGCCTGGTGGCAGGTACCGGTGTTGCGCTTATTTCTTTAAGCTGATCACCTGTGGCTGCGTCACCGCCTTGAGCCCGTCGACGCCGAACTCGACGCCGTAGCCGGAGCCCTTGATGCCGCCGAAAGGCACCATGGGGTGGATCATGCCATGCTGATTGATCCATACCGTGCCGGCCTGGATACGACTGGCGACCGCCCTGGCGGCCTCGATGTCGGTGGACCAGACCGAGGCGCCCAGTCCGGCGCGCAGCCGGTTGGCGCTGGCGATGGCGTCGTCCACGTTGCTGTACTTGATGATCGGCAGCACCGGGCCGAACTGTTCCTCATCCACCAGGCGGGCGCCGTCTTTCAGGCCCGTCACCAGGGTCAGCGGATAGAAATTGCCAGGACCGCTCGCGGCCTCACCGCCGCAAACGATGGTGCCGCCTTCGCGTTTTGCGCTGTCGACCAGCGAAACCACTTTGTCGTACTGCATGCGGTTCTGGATCGGACCCATGACCATGCCCTCATCCATGCCGTTGCCCATCGGCATCGCCTGGGCGAGATCCTTCAGTGCGGCGACGGTCTCGTCGTACAGCGACTCGTGCACATACAGCCGCTTGGCGGCCGCGCAGGTCTGTCCCATGTTGATGAAGGCGCCCCAGAACAGGCCCATCGCCATGGCTTTCGGGTCGGCGCCAGGCAGGACGATGGCGGCATCGTTGCCGCCCAGTTCCATGGTGGTCGGCACCATGTTGCGCGCGGCGGCTTCGGCGATCTTCTTGCCGGTGCTGGTCGAGCCGGTGAACATGATCTTGTCGATGCCCGGATCGCCGGTCAGCCAGGAGCCTACCTCGCCCGGTCCGCTGACGGTGTTGACCACGCCCGGCGGCAACAGCTCGCCGATCACCCGCACCAGTTCAAGGGTGCCGATAGTGGTGTATTCGGAGGGTTTGATGACCACGGTATTGCCGGCGCGGATCGAGGGAATCATCTGCCAGATGGCGATCAGCAGCGGCCAGTTCCAGGGCGCGATGGCGGCCACGACGCCAAAGGGCTGGCGATGCATTTCGTCACGACGGGTGTCGTCCTCGAACACCACGTCCACCGGCAAGTCGAGGCTTGCGGGCACCTGGGTCCACACCTCGCAGCCCCAGAGCTCGAAGCGGGCACCCGGCACCTGATCGGGGCCGACGCCGCCGAGCGGCTTGCCCTGTTCGCGCGTGACCCATTCGGCGAGGTAGGGCGCGTTTTGCTTGATTGCCTCGGCGAGCTTCAACATCAAGGCTTTGCGCTCGCCATCGGGGCGAGCGGCCCAGGCGGGTTGCGCTGCGCGGGCAGCGGCAATCGCCGACTTCACTTGCGCTGCGGTGGAAATCGGGGCCAGGCCAAGAACTTCGCCGGTCGCTGGATTGAAGGATTCGAAGGTCTTCTCCGAAGCGACGGGCTGACCATTGACGAAATTCAAGTAAGTCTTCATGGCTGATCTCCAAATATTGATGTTGTTAGGTGAACTCCGTGCCTTGGCCGCATCGCCTCCCCCGCCGGCCTTGTGGGCGCGTGGCTGGGGGACACAGGTGCGGCGACCTTAACAACACTGGTCCGCCGGCGTTATCACAATTCGGCAATCTGCGGTGCCCGCACTTTTGCCGATTGTCGATGTTGCCTCCGGCGCATCTTTCGTAGCATCGGTATCCATCAAGATGGATGAAGAGGTGGCGCGTGTCCGGACTGCATGGGAACGGTACTTCGTGGCGCGGGCGCATCTGCCTGCTGCTCGCGCTTGCCGCTTTGGCTGGCGGCGCGGCGGCGGAGTCCGGCGGCCGCCTGCTGTACTACCTCAATTGCCTGGGTTGTCACCCGATGCCGGAGCAAGACCCCGGCGATTTCGATGGCCAGGCGCGCTTCGTCGGGGCCTTCTATCAGACCGAGGCCGGCCGGCGCTTTTTTATTCGCCTGCCGGCGGCCGGTTCACCGTCCCTGAATGCCGCCGACGAGCGTCTGCTGCAGGAAGAGATATTTGCCTGGAAAGGTGCTTGCTTCGCGCTGACGGCGTCAACGCCCTTGATCAGGAACCGTCACGTCGGCGGGCGGTGGTGATGCGCCGCGTGCTGCGGACTGCTCTCGTGACGGGTCTGCTCTGGCTCGGCATGGGTGCGGCCGTGGCCGCTGCGCTGGCACCGCTGCCGTCGCCGCCGAGCGTGAACCGGCCGCTGGCCGAACTGGGACGCCATCTGTTTTTCGACACCCGCCTGTCGGGCGACATGGGCCGCTCCTGCGCCAGTTGCCATATGCCAACTCAGGGGTGGGCCGACGGCAGGCCGCTTTCGCGCGCCTATCCGGGTAGCGACTACTTTCGCAATGCGCCGGGACTGATGAATGTGGCCTTGCGCCAGCGCCTGATGTGGGATGGTCGTCTTGATGGCACCGACTTGCCGACGGCGGTGCGCGACATGGTGACCGAGGCGCACTTCATGAACGCCGATGGCCGTTTGGTGCAGGAGCGGATTGTCCAGGTGCGCGAATATCGCCAGCTGTGGGACCAGGTCTGGGGCGTCGGCAGCGCGATCTACGGCCCGCAGCTGTTTGTCGCGGTCGGCGAATTCCTCAAGACGCTGAACTCGCACGGGGCGCCGATCGATGCCTATTTGCGCGGCGAAGTGCGGGCGCTGACGGCGGACGCACGCGCCGGCCTGGCCTTGTTCAGCGGCAAGGCAGGCTGCAGCCGCTGCCACGACGGCGCGCTGTTTTCCGACGGCAAGTTTCATCGCACCGGGGTGCCGGAAAACCCGGCGGTGTGGAATGAACCCTTGCGCCTCATGACCGCGCTGCGGCACTTCGCGACCAATGGCATGCCCAACTACATGAATGCGCGCAGCGATCCCGGCGCCTATGCAATCAGCAAGGTGGAGGCGGATCGCGGGCGCTTCCTGACACCCTCGCTGCGCGAACTCGGCCACACCGCGCCGTATATGCACAACGGCGTGTTTGCCACCCTGGCCGAGGTGATCGAATTCTACGATCGCGGCGGCGGTGCCGATGGCGGGCTGCGGCCGCTGGCGCTTTCGGTAGCGGAAAAGCGCCAGCTGATCGGCTTTCTCGAGGCGCTGAGCGGCAAGCCGCCGGCAATCGCAATCCCAATCCCGTTCGAGTACCAGGTGCATGACCTGCATGCGCCGGTTGTCCCTCAAATCGCCGTATCGCCAGCGCCGACTCTTGCCGCCGCCGACGCCGCCGCGCCGGTGGCGCTGCCGCTGGCGCAGCTACCGCCGGTGCCGGTACCGGCCGACAATCCGCAGACGCCGGAAAAAGTCGAGCTCGGGCGCCTGCTTTTCTTCGATCCGCGGCTTTCCGGCGACGGCAGCACGCCGTGCTTTTCCTGTCACTTCCCGCAGCGCGGCTGGGGCGAGGGCGGCGCCAAGTCGCGCGGTTATCCGGGCACCTGGCATTGGCGCAACGCCTCGACCGTGATCAACGCGGCCCACTTCGGCAAACTCAACTGGGACGGCGCGGCGAACAGCCTCGAGCATCAGGCCGCCGGCGCGGCGGAGGGTACGGTGGCCGGCAATGGCGATCCGGCCATGATGGAAATGCGCCTGCGCCTGGTGCCCGACTATGTGGAACGCTTCCGTCGCGTCTTCGGCCTGCAATGGCCGCGCATGACGCAGGCCTATCAGGCACTCGCGGCGTTCCAGCGCAGCATCGTCAGCGATTCGCGCCAGGTGCCGCTGGATCGCCATCTCGCCGGCGATGAACAAGCGCTGAGCGCGGAGGCCCGGCGCGGTTATCAGCTGTTCGCCGGCAAGGCCGGCTGCCAGCGCTGCCACAACGGCGCGCTAGTCTCGGATCAGCGCTTTCACGCCACCGGCGTGCCGGAGCCGCGCGGCGAAGGCATGACGCCCTTGCTGCGCATCACGCATCGCTGGCAAAACTACCAGCGCGGCGTGCCCGAGTCGAGCTTCCGCCATAGCGATGCCGATCTCGGCCTCTACTACGTCACCAAGCGGGTCGAGGACATCGGCAAGTTTCGCACCCCGTCCTTGCGCGAATTGCGCTACACGGCGCCCTATATGCACAACGGCGCCTTTGCGAGCCTGCGCGAAGTGGTGGATTTCTATGATCGCGGCGGCGGCGTCGCCGCCAACAAGCCGGCCTGGCTGCGGCCCCTGGGCCTGAGCGAGGCCGAGAAGCGCGACCTGGTCGTATTTCTTGACGCCATGAGCATGGACCAGCCCCTGCTCGTCGCCGTGCCCGCGCTGCCGAACTATTCCATGCCGAAAGGAGCGACCAAACCATGAGCGCCGAACCGATCCAGGGCCGAGGCTGCTCCTGCAGCGGCGGTGCCGGAATCAGCCGCCGCGACTTCCTGTTTGCCGGCGCACTGGCGCTGAGCTCGATTCCGCTCGCGGCGCTGGGCGCGGCCGCAGGGTTCGCGCCGGGAACCGTACTGCTGAAAGCGGCCTACGCCCGGCAACGCATTGCCAGCTTGTCGCAACTCGTCACAGGCATGCCGCTCTACTTCGACTATCCGCGCCCGGACCTGCCTAACCTGCTGGTCAAGCTCGGCACGGCGGCGGGTGGCGGACTGGGTGCGCAGCGCGACATCGTGGCCTTCAATCTGCGCTGTACGCACATGGGCGGCGATCTGTCGCGCGCCTTTCAGCCCGCGCAACAGGTGCTCGGGCCTTGCCCGCGCCATCTCACCAGCTTCGATCTGACGCGGCACGGGCTGGTGATCACCGGCAGCGCCACGGAAAGCCTGCCGCAGATCGAACTCGAACTCGATGGCGACACGATCTACGCGGTCGGCGTGATGGGGCTGGCCTACGGCGAGACAGGCACGGGGTCCGCATGAGCGCACCACCGCTACCCCCGCGCGGCGCGGATGTGCTGACGACGGCCTGCGACTATTGCGCCGTGGGCTGCGGCTACAAGGTGTACCGCTGGCCGGTCGATGCCGGCGGTGATCGCGGCAGCCCCGGAGCCGGAGAAAATGCGCTGGGCGTGGCGTTTCCGCATGATGGCGGCACTCACGGTTCGCTGCCCTGGGTTTCCTCGAGCCAGCACAACATCGTGCGCCACCAGGGGCGGCCGCACCACGTCGTCGTCATCGCCGATGCCGATACCCGCGTCGTCAATCCGCGCGGCAACCATTCGATGCGCGGCGGCACCCTGGCGCAGAAATGCTACAACCCGGACAACCGTACGCGCGAGCGCCTGACCACGCCGCTGCTGCGGGTCAACGGCACGCTGGTACCGGTGTCCTGGGATCTGGCGCTGGATGCGATGGCCGATATTTCGGCCTACGTGCTGGCGAAATACGGCGAGCATGCCTGGGCCGTCAAGAGCAATTCCTACCAGTATTTCGAGAACACCTATGCCATCACCAAACTGGCGCTGACCAGCGTCGGCACGCCGGCCTTCGCGCCGCACGACAAGTGTTCCAACACCAACGACGCCACCGGGCTGGACGACGCCGGGATCGATTCCTTCTCGGCGTCGTTCGAGGACTGGGGCATGTGCGACACCCTGTTCATGTCCGGCGTCGATCCCTTCGAAACCAAGACCACCTTGTTCACCAGCTGGATCATGGCTGGCGACAATCCGAAGAAGAAGCTGATCTTCGTCACGCCGCACAAGACCATGGGCGTGGCCTGGGGCATCAAGCAAGGCGGGCTGTGGCTGCCCATCATCCCCGGCACCGACACGATTCTGCACAACGCCCTGGCGCGCATCATCATCGAGCGCGGCTGGCAGGATCAGGAGTTCATCGACCGCTGGATCGCCAGCCGCTGGGAAACCGATTCCGGCTATGGTCGCGGCACGCGCAATACCGGCTGGCAGTGGCGCACCACCTGGGGCACCTGGCAAAGCGACTGGCCGGATTTCCGCAAGTTCATTCTCGGCCGCGACGAGCACCGGATCGAGAACGCGGCGCGCATCACCGGGCTTAGGGCCGAGGACATCGTGCGCTGCGCGGAACTGATCGCCCGGCCGAATGCCGATGGCTCCCGAACCAAGACCTCGTTCATGCTCGAGAAGGGCAACTACTGGTCGAACAACTACATGAATACGGCGTCGCTGGCCGCGCTGGGGCTCATTTGTGGCGCCGGCAATCGTCCGGGGCGCGTGATTTCGCGCGGCGGCGGCCACCAGCGCGGCATGGTGAATGCCGGTGGCGCTTCGGGCTGGCTCAGTCCGGAGAAATATCCGGGCCGGCGCAAGAAAAGCCTGAATCTGGATCGCTGGCTGCAGGACGGACAGCTGCGCTTCGCCTGGGTCTTCGGCACCACCTGGATCGCAGCGATGACCGGTTCGCTGGAATTGCAGAAGGCCATCGAGCGGCAGACCAGCGCCAGTCCGCATCGGCCGCAGCGCGCCGAACGCAGCGCCATCGTCGCCGCCTGGCGCGCCCGCGTTGATGCCGGCGGCATGGTGCTGGTGGATTCCGACATCTACCCGGTGGAGCCGCTGGGAAGCCGCTTCGCCGATGTCGTGCTGCCTGCGGCGACCTGGGGCGAAGCGGATTTCACGCGCTGCAATTCCGAGCGCCGGCTGCGGCTGTATGCGCAGTTCTACGATCCGCCCGGGGACGCCAAACCCGACTGGTGGGCGGTGCAGCAGTTCGCCCGCCGCATGGGGTTTAGCGGCTACGAGTGGAAGAACCCGAACGACGTGTTCGAGGAGGCGGCGCGCTTCAGTCGCGGCGGCGTGCTGGATTATTTCCCGCTTGTCAGCCAGGCGCGGCAGCAGCGCGAACCGGCCCACGAGCTGTTGCGGCGCATGGGCACTACCGGCATCCAGACCCCGATCCGCATCGCCGACGGCGAACTGGTCGGAACCAAGCGCCTGCACGATCCGGACAACGACGCCGGTTTGATCGAGGGGCCGGAGGCGCGGCGCAGTTTTCTCAACGCCTTCAACACGCACACCGGCAAGGCGCTGCTGCTCAAATCGCCCTGGGATTTCCCCGGCTGGATCGAGTTTTACCGCGCCATCTCGCCGCGCCCGGAGAAAGGCGAAATCTGGGTCACCAACGGCCGGGTCGGCGATACCTGGCAATCCGGCTTCGACGACAGCCGCAAACCCTACACGGCGGCGCGCGGTCCGCATCCCTGGCTGTTCGTGCATCCCGACGACGTGGCGGGGCAGAAGATCGAAAGCGGTGATCGCGTGCGCGTGGTGAACGACACCGTGTACACCCAGACCGGGATGCCGCAAGGCGTGCTGGAGTCAGATCTCGGTTTCGATAGCCTGCTGGCGGGCGGCCATATCAAGGTGAGCGAGGGATGGTTCGAGGCCATCGCGATCGTCAGCGCAGACATCCGACCCGGCGTGGCCAAGGCCAATTTCAATTTTCCCGGCGCGCCGGCCAACGCGGTGTGCCACGCCGTGCCCGACCCGGTGACCAACAACTACCGCTACAAGCTGGGCCGCGGCAGGCTGCTGCGCCTGGGCGAATCTGCCTTGAAGCAAGGATTTGCGGGCGGTTCGCTTAAGCCGCCTGGCCTGATCTGACTCGGCTTGTGTTGCGATGCGGCACATAAGGCACTACCGACGGCAGGGCGAATAATTGCCGAATTTGGATAACGTATCCCGTATACAAAACCTAGTATCGATGCGGACACGAAGCAACGCGGATTGGCCGTCCGTCCGGGCGATTTTTCAGAATTGAGGAGTGTGACCATGCCACCAAGGTCATTGGTTGCGATTGGGCTGGGCAGTATTTTTATCTGCGCCGCGGCGTTCGCCGGCAAGACTCCGGAGTTGCCGGTGGATCGCATCACGGTTTCGAATTTGCGACCGGCAACCCCCTACCGGGTGTATCTCAACGACGCGGCGTTTCCGCACATCATCGACAGCAAGCTGCTCATCATCGACGGCGCCAGCCTCAAGCTGGAGGGCATGCTGGGCACGGCCTACGTCGCCCATACCGCGCTCTCGCCCGATCGCTCGGAGATCTACGCATCGACGACTTATTACGCGCGCCTGAACCGTGGCGAGCGCTTCGATCAAATTGACGTCTATGACGCCATCACCCTCAAGCTCAAGGCGGAGATCCCGCTGCCCGGAAAGCGCGCGCTGGCGCTGGCCTACAAGGGCCTGATTCGCAGCTCCGCCAACGGACGCTTCATCTTCGTGCAGAACGCCACGCCGGCAACCTCGGTCAGCGTGGTTGACCGCCAGGCCGGCAAGTTCGTCACCGAAGTGCCGACCCCCGGCTGCTGGGCGATCTACACGCCCGCCACGGTGTCGGATCGCTTCTCCTCGCTGTGCGGCGACGGCACCATGCTCACCGTGATGCTCGACGAAAAGGGCAACGCCGTGGGGCGCAAGAAGAGTGCGCCATTCTTCGATCCCGACGACGATGCGCTGTTCATTTCGGGCGAGCAGTCCGGCGACCGCTTCTACTTCGCCTCGTTCAAGGGCCGTGTGCAGCCGGTCGACATCGGCGGCGATGTGGCAATGCCGGCGCCGGCCTGGCCGCTGGTGCCGGTAACGAGCAAGAAGAGCAGCTGGCGGCCGGGAGGCTACCAACTCATGGCGCTGCATGAAAAGAGCGGAACGCTGTTCGTCGGCATGCACAGGAAAGGCGGCGAAGGCAGCCACAAGAGTCCCGCCGACGAAATCTGGACCTTCGACCTCGCCACCGGCAAGCGCATTGCGCGCACCCCGGCACCGGGCACCACGACGATGGCCGTGACCCAGGGCGACGCAGCGCGTTTGCTCGCCTTCGACGGCACCAAGGGCATGTTGAACGCCTTCCATGCAGCACCGAACAAAGGTCGCCTGGAGTTCATCGCCAGTGGCGGCCCGTTCGGTGAGACCCCAACCATGCTGGACACGCAGTAATGCCGCCCTTCATGAATGCCGATCCCGTACTGTCCCATGCCATGGGAGCGGCTCTGTCCGTGGTGTTCCTGACCGGTGCCTGGCAGAAGCTCAAGGAACATGAAGAGTTTGTCGCGGTGCTCGAAAACTATCGATTGCTGCCTGCCGCGACACTGAATTCAATGGCCTGGCTGCTGCCGCTGGCCGAGGCGCTGGCCGGAGTGCTGCTGCTGATCGAGGCCACCCGACTGCCCGCGACCCTGCTGGCATTTGCCTTGATGTTGCTGGTGACGGCAGGGGTAGCCATCAACCTTTTGCGTGGCTATTCGGAAATCGATTGCGGCTGCGGCGGCTTTTCCGGCGGAGTGAGCGGCCAGGCAATCTCGTGGAGCCTCGTGGTGCGCAATCTGGTTTTGATCGCCGCAATTCCCTGGATCGCCGCCGACTCCGCGGCGCGCAATCTGGTCTGGATCGATTATCTGACAGTTGCCTGCACCACTCTGGCCTTGCTCGGCCTGTATGCCCTGGTCAGTCAGTTGCTGGCCACGCAACCGCGCCTTGGCGCCTTGAGGAATTCCTGACATGACCGATGCCCTTGTCGTTTCGAATGCTTTGCTTTGGGCGGTGGTGCTGGCGCTGCTGGTTGCCTTGTTGGCCCTTGCCCGTCAAATCGGCATCTTGTATGAACGCATTGCACCGATGGGGGCGCTGATGCTCGATAGCGGACCGAAAGTCGGTGAAGCCGCGCCGGCCTTCGAACTGGAATCGCTGACAGGCGCCAGGATTGCGGTGGGTGGCGCCGACCGCACGCGCAGCCAGTTGCTGTTCTTTCTTTCACCCACTTGCCCGGTCTGCAAAAAGTTGCTGCCCATTCTGCGCTCGACCCGGCAGAGCGAGCGTGGCTGGCTGGACGTCGTACTGGCGAGTGACGGCGATCGCGCCGAGCATCTGGCCTTCTATCAGAAGGCGAAACTTGCCGACTTTCCCTACCTGCTTTCGACTGAGCTGGGAATGGCGCTGAAGGTCGGCCGCCTGCCCTATGCCGTGCTGATTGGTGAGGACGGCCGGATTCGCGCCAAGGGACTGGTCAATTCGCGGGAACAGTTGGAAAGCCTATTCACCGCCAAGGAACTGGGTGTCGCATCGGTGCAGGAATTCCTCGACCAGAGGGCTTGATGGCAAGCGCTCGATCACTATCCGGAGGGGGCATCAAGTGAAATGGTTCGACAGTTTCTTCGAACAGAAGACCCGTATGGCGGCCCGGTCGATTTCGCGTCGCAGTGCCTTGGCGCGGCTCGGCCGCATCATGATCGGAACGGCGCTGGTCTTGCCGATACTGCCGTTCGATCGTGTGGCGAAAGAGGTTCACGCCGCAAAAAAACCCGCCGACAAGCGCAATGACGACACGGCCTGCGAGTATTGGCGCTACTGCGCGCTCGACGGCTGGCTGTGCACCTGCTGCGGCGGCACGATTTCGAGCTGCCCGCCAGGAACCGAAGTATCGAAAGTCACCTGGGTCGGCACTTGCCACAACCCGAACGACAGTCGGGACTATCTGATCAGCTACAACGACTGCTGCGGGGCGACCAGTTGTGGGCGCTGCCTGTGCAATGGCAACGAAGGCGAACGGCCCGGCTATCGCATGGGCGTGCATAACGACGTCAATTGGTGCATGGCCAACAGCAACAACAGTTATCACTGCACGGTCGCGGCGGTGGTCGGAACCGCCGAGTCGCCTCGGGCTCGGTGATGTCGAAGCGGCTGCTCTTGCTGGCGACGGCGGTGGCACTTTGCAGCACCTCGATCTGCGCCCAGCCCCGTGACGTCGCGGGCGCCGAGCTCTTCGGCAAGCACTGCGTGGCTTGCCACCAGACCGATGGCGAAGGAATTCCCGGACTGGCGCCGCCGCTTGTCGGAGCCTTGAAGAAGATTGTCGAGGTCGACCTGGGGCGCACATATATCGCCCATGTCCTGGTCTCTGGCATGGCGGGGACGATCAAAACCCGTGTCGGCAAGTTCACCGGGGTCATGCCTTCCCAGGCGGCGCTTTCAGATCATGAACTGGCGGCCATCGCCTCGTATGTGTTGTCCACATTCAACGAGAGTCAGGTAGCACTGAAGCCGGAAGGTTTTGCGGCACTTCGCAGCAAGGCGTTGCCGCCGGGCGAGGTTCGCAAACTGCGAGAGCAGGTCTTGGCGCAAATCGACGGGCAGTAGATAGCGGTAGCTGGCAATCGCGGCGGCATGGCGCGGCGACCCAATACGAAAAACCATACCTAGAGGAGTAATGGCAATGAGGGAGAGCATGAAACTGATCGCAATGGCGGTGACCGCGATGCTTTGCGGAGCAAGTCTTGCGGCATCGCCCCAGGAGGCCGAGCGGCTCGGCAAGGACTTGACGCCCGTCGGCGCGGAAAAAGCCGGCAACAAGGACGGCTCCATACCCGCATGGCCGGGCCGTCAGGCGCAGGGTCCCGGCTGGAGTCACGGTCAGAATCGTGCTGCCGCATGGAAGGACAAGGGTGAAAAGCCCCTCTACTCGATCACCGCGGCCAATGTCGACAAGTATGCCGACAAGCTGACTCCGGGGCAGATACAACTGATCAAGCAAACGCCGGGCTACCGCATGGACGTCTACCCGACGCATCGCAGCTGTGCGAACCCGGACTTCGTCGAGCAAAACACCAAGAAGAACGCTACCGCGGCGAAACTCGGCGCGGACGGCTGGAGTCTGAAGGAGGGCTTCATGCCGGGCATTCCGTTCCCGATCCCGAAATCCGGGGCCGAGGCGATGTGGAACTACAAGATGAAGTACGCGGGCATCGGCTTTGAATGGGCGCGCAACTTCATCACCCTTTCGCCGCGCAAGGGCAGCAACGACTGGATTCAGGCCGGAGCCACCCAAACCTACTTCTTCCCGTGGGGCGCCAAGGGTTCTACCTCGCTGGCCGACCTGCCGCCTATCGAGTATTACACCTACTTCGCTTATGAAAGCCCGGTGGCACTGGCAGGCCAGGCCCTGGCCATTGCTTACTACACTGACAGGGTCGGCAGCGATACGTTCTACTATTTCCCGGGACAGCGCCGCGTCCGCCGCATGCCCTCGTATTCCTACGACGCGCCGCAGATCGGATTCGAAAACCAGTACACGCTCGATGAACCGCGCATGTTCAACGGTACCATCGATCGCTTCGACTGGAAGCTGGTCGGCAAGAAGGAGATCTACGTCGGCTACAACTCCTTTGGCATCTACGATCCCAAGGCCAAGTTCAGCGACGTAGTCAAACAGGATGGCATCGATCCCGCGGCGCGGCGCTATGAGCTGCACCGTGTCTGGGTGGTCGAAGCGACGGTCAAGGCCGGCGTGCGCCACGTGGTGCCGAAGCGCACCTTCTATCTCGACGAGGACAGCTGGGCAATCTCCGTGGCCGAGGATTTCGACGCCAACGGCAAGCTGTGGAAGCTGCGCGAGAGCTTCGTAATCCCCGTGTATGAGACTTCCAGTTGCGACAACCCGGCCTTCGTCCAGTACAACATGCTGGAAGGCGGACGCTTTGTCTTCGACCAGAGTCCGCTGGGCGCAGGAACCGACATGCGCTGGGTGGTCGAGTCGAAAGACGCGAAATTCAGGAAAGAGTTCTATTCGGCTGAAAACCTGCGCGCCATCAGCGAGCGTTGATTCTTTTGGGGAGAAAAAGAACATGAAAGCAAGGACAGCACGACTCGCATCCGCGATGTTTTTGGCAGGACTGTATTCACTGGGCGCCCAGGCCTTCACCTTCGAGGGTGAGTCGGTCAAGGGTTCATTCGATTCGACCGTCACCTTCGGCTTCGGCAAGCGCCTGAAGAACCAGAGTTGCTCCCTGGTGGGCGATGTCACCGGACCTTGCGGCGCCAGCGCCGATTTCGCCGTCTGGTCCAATGGCGACGACGGCAACATGAACTACAACAAGGGCGATTTCTTTTCGACCTATCTAAAGGGCAACCACGAACTGCTGCTCAAGCTGCCGTCAGACGTCACCGTCATGGCGCGGGCGAACTGGATGCACGACTTCGCTGCCGACAAAACGCGCCGCACCGAACTGCTGGGGGATGCGAAACAGCAGATGACCTCGGATGTGAACCTGATGGATCTCTGGATCAGCAAGGAATTCAATATCGGCGACCAGCGCGCGCGGGTGCGAGTCGGCAACCAGGTGGTGAGCTGGGGCGAGAGCCTGTTTGCGCCCGGCGGCATCAATTCCACCAATGCCATGGACATCAACCGACTGTCCAGTCCAGGGATGCAGTTGAAGGAAGTGTTCCTGCCCGCCCCGATCATCAGCTTTGCCACGGGTCTCGGTCACGGTATGAATTTCGAAGCCTACTACCAGACCAGCTGGAATCGCAGCAAATTGCCGGCGGTTGGGAGCTACTGGTCGGTTGCCGATTTTGCCGGCAAGGGCTCGCACAAGCAGCTCTATCTTGATTTTGGTGGCGGCCCCGGTGGTCTTTCCTGGCTTAACGGTATCGACGCGCCGACCTACGCGCGGATGAACGGTGTCGATCTGGCGACGGCAGAAGCCGCTCTGGCAGGTTTCGCGTTTGCCGGCACCGGAGTATCCGCAACATCGTTTGCAGTGCCGCAGACTTCCGATCTGACGCCGAAGAATTCGGGGCAGTACGGCTTGTCGCTGCGCTGGACGCCGTCGGATACCGACCTCAATCTCGGCTTCTATTACATGAACTACCACGACAAGACGCCGAATGGCCGCTGGTGGAAGGATACCGGGCTGGCACCTTTCGGCACGGTCGAGAACGTGTTCCTGGAAAACCGGAAAATGTATGGCGTAAGCGTCAACACATCAATTGGCAACTGGGCGATCGGCGCCGAGCTGTCCTACCGGCCAAAAGATGCCGTATCGCTCTCGGCCTGCACGCCGACGGGAACCGGCGGACCGGCACAGAACTTCATTCCGGCGACGGTCGGCCCGGGTGCTTATGACTGCGATGGCTGGATCGACATGAAGAAATACCAGACCCACATCACCGGCATCCTGGCGCTGACACCGGGCGATCACGGCTGGTTCCTCGATGCCGTCGGCGCGCAGACCGGCACCTTCCTCGGCGAGTTCGTCTGGACGCACTACCCGGAAGCCGATCCCAACAAGATCTATACGCGAACGGTCAACGGCACCGGCGGTCCGATAACGATCGATCAAGTGATCGCCGGGGGGCTGTACACCTGGCCCGCCAATGGCAACAAGACCACGGTCAAGGGTACCGGCACCAGGGACTCGTTTGGCTACATGTTCGATTTCAGTCTGGTCTACGACAGCACGCTGATCAGTGGCTGGCAGGTGATTCCCGGCATCTTCATGATGGGCGCCCTGAAGGGCGAAACACCCAATCTGGTGGCGTTCTGGCAGGAGGGTGCGAAATCGGCGAACTTCTATGTCAACTTCGTGCAGAACCCGGCGAAGTGGCAAGCCGGCGTCAACTACACCACTTTCTGGGGCGGCAAGTCCGAGTACCACCAGGTGCTCAAGGACAGGGACTTCGTCGGCGGCTACGTTTCGTACAACTTCTGATCCGATCTCCGGTTCCGGCGGGCTTTGGCCCGCCGGTTTTCGTAAACCGCGTCGCAGAGGGGACCACCCGTCGATGATGAAACACGCGAAGGGCGAATTGAAGGCCCGCCCCTCCCATCCTCCCCTCGCGGGGCGGCTTCTAGTCAGCTCGCTGCGCTCGACTGTCACAAGTCGCTCCGAACGAGTTATTGCCCGTTAAACCTTTGCCCGCCACCCCCCAGTGCCAAAACTAATTCAAATCGACGACCTCGATCAGTTTCTTACGCGCCGTCTGAAGCAACTGGAATCTTTCTGTTTCCGCTATCGCCTGCCTATCCTCGCGGTGCTCGCGGTATTTACGTTATTCATGGGCTACTTCGCGCTGCAGTTGCGCATGGATGCCGGATTCGAAAAACAAATGCCCTCCGGGCACGAGTACACCGAAACCTTCAACAAGTATCGCGACGATGTACTGGGTGCCAATCGCCTCAATGTAGTGGTCAAGGCGCGCCAGGGATCGATCTGGACCAGGCAGGGGCTGACCCGCCTGTATGAGGTGACCCAGGCCGTCGCCTATCTGCCCAGCATCGACCGTCTCGGCGTGCAGTCCCTATGGACGCCGAACAGTTTCGTCAACGAGATCACCGAGGAAGGTTTTCGTGCCGACCCATTGATTTCGGGGACCATTACGCCGCCGCAACTTACACCAGAGATCATCGCCGGCATACAGCGTGCGGCCAGCCAGGGCGGCTTCGTCGGCACGCTGGTATCGCACGACCAGCGCAGCGCGATGATCGTCGCCGAGATCCAGGAATACGACAAGGACGGCAAGAAGGTTGATTACATCGCCTATAACCGCCTGCTCGAAGAGCAGATCCGCGCCAAGTTCGAGGACGGCGATTACGAAATCCAGATTATCGGCTTTGCCAAACAGATCGGCGATATCGCCGACGGCGCCTCCGCCGTCGTCGAATTCTGCGGCATCGCCTTGTTGCTGACGGCGCTCGCGGTGTATTGGTACAGCCACTCGATACGCTTCACCATCCTGCCCATCGTCTGTTCGCTGACTTCCCTGGTCTGGCAGTTCGGCGCCTTGCGCCTGCTGGGCTATGGGCTCGATCCGCTGGCGGTGCTGGTGCCTTTCCTGGTGTTTGCCATCGGCGTTTCGCATGGGGTGCAGCAGATCAACTTCATCGTACGCGAGCTTTCCCATGGCAAGACCAGCGAAGAAGCCGCACGCAACAGCTTCACCGGCTTGCTGATTCCGGGCACCCTGGCCCTGGTGACCGCCTTCGTTTCCTTCATCACACTGATCCTGATTCCGATCCCGATGGTGCGCGAGCTGGCGATCACCGCCTCGCTGGGTGTCGGCTTCAAGATCATCACCAACCTGGTGATGCTGCCGATCACGGCATCCATGTTCAACTTCACCAAGCAGTATGCCGACGAGGCGATGCTCAAGCGCGAGCAGCGCGCCGGCTGGCTGCGCGTCATCGCGCGAGTTGCGGAACCGCGCAATGCGCTGGTCGTGATTGGCATCACCACCGTGATCTTCGGCGTGGCTGTCTGGCAAAGTCATGACCGGGTGATCGGCACGCTGCAGCCCGGTGCACCCGAGCTGCGCGCCGACGCCCGCTTCAACCTCGATGCCGTGGCAATTGCTGAAAACTACGATGCGGGCCTCGATTGGCTGACCGTGATCTTCGAGGCCGCCCCCGACTCTTGCGGGAACGTCGCCCTCGGAGTCTTCCAGGACCGGTTCACATGGACCATGCAGAACGTCCCCGGTGTGCTCTCGGCGAATTCCTATGCAGGGCAGTTGCGGGTATTCAACGAAGGCTACAACGAGGGCAATCCGAAAATGAGCGTGGTGCCCATCGATCCGGGCAACTATTCCGCGCTCAGCGTCGAGATCGGCCGTAACCGCGGCTACATGAAGAAGGACTGCAGCATGACTGCGGTTCATCTGTTCCTCAGCGACCACAAGGCCAAGACCATCAACCGGGTGGTCGACGCGGTCAAGGCCTTCCGCGACAGCTATCGGCTGGATGGGGTGACGATACGCCTGGCCTCCGGCAATGCTGGCGTGCTGGCAGCGGTCAACGACGAGGTGGAAAAGAGCGAGCTGCCGATGATGCTGTACGTGTATGCGGCAATCATTGTGCTGGTGGCGGTGGTGTATCGCGACTTCCGTGCCGTGATCGCCTGCTGTCTGCCTTTGACGGTGGGCACCTTCATCGGCTACTGGTTCATGAAGGAACTGCAAATCGGTTTGACCGTGGCGACGCTGCCGGTAATGGTGCTGGCGGTGGGCATCGGGGTCGACTATGCCTTCTATATCTATAACCGTTTACAGATGCACATGGCCCATGGCCAGCCCATCGTCAAAGCGCTGGAGCACTCGATACTCGAAGTCGGAACAGCGACCATATTTACCGCGGT
Organism: Sulfuritalea sp.; assembly: GCA_022842325.1. Lineage (GTDB taxonomy): Bacteria > Pseudomonadota > Gammaproteobacteria > Burkholderiales > Rhodocyclaceae > Sulfuritalea. Next base: position 100,437 of record JALHPU010000006.1, read on the forward strand.
GACCCTGGCGATCGGCGTGGCGACCTGGAGCTTCTCGGCACTCAAGTTCCAGGCCGACATGGGCAAGCTGCTGGCCTTCATGTTCATGGTCAACATGATCATGGCAATGACCGCCCTGCCGGCCCTGGCGGTCTGGCTGGAGCGACTTTTTCCGCGCCGCGGACCCGTCCGCGCGCCGGGCATCCTGACGCATTGAGCCATCGATATGAATTCCAGACTTCTGCTTGCATTTAGCTTCCTGCTCGGCCTGCCGCTTGCTGTGCCTGCCGCAGCGCCAGGCGCTGCATTGACCACGCAAGCGGCTGTCGCCAGTTCGTATGCGGGCAAGGCGCCCGTGCTTGCCGCCGCTCGCGCCGGCAAGCGCGTCGTCTCGGTCGGCGACTATGGCACGGTGATGATCTCCGATGGCGGCGCGTTTCGCCAGGCGCGCGAAGTACCGGTGAATACCACGCTGACCGCGGTGACTTTTGTCGACGAAAAGTTCGGCTGGGCGGTCGGCCATTGGGGCGCGATCCTGCACACCGAGGACGGCGGCGAGACCTGGACCCGGCAGCGCCTCGACACAACGACGGATCGGCCCCTGTTCTCGGTGCATTTCATCGATCGCAACAACGGCGTTGCCGTCGGGCTCTGGTCGCTGTTGCTGACAACGCAGGACGGCGGCAAGAACTGGAACAGCGTGAGCCTGCCAAAGCCGCCCGACGGCGGCAGGGGCGACCGGAATCTGTTCAAGGTGTTCGGTAACCGGGGGGATGTTCTCTACATCGCCGCCGAGCGCGGTACCGTACTGCGCTCCGCAGACCGCGGAGCGACCTGGACTTATCTGGATACGGGCTACAAGGGCTCATTGTGGACCGGCCTGGTGCTGCATGACGGCAGCCTGATAGTGGCCGGATTGCGCGGAACCGCATACCGCAGTAGTGATGGCGGAAAGTCCTGGAGCCAGGCGACCACCAATACCAAGAGTTCCATCACCGATCTGGTGGAGGCGGGGCTCACGCTGTGGGGCGTAGGGCTCGACGGCGTGACGCTGACCAGCACCGACGGCGGTATCAGTTTCGTTGCCAGGCAACGGGACGACAGGCTTGCACTTACGGCAGCGGCGGTCGCCGGCGATGGTTCGGTACTGACCTTCTCCAAGCGCGGATTGGTGGCTACCGAAGCGCGCTAGGCGCAAGCTGTAGCGCAGCGTCGCCGTGTCGCCGTGTCGCCAGCGCCGACTTTGTCCTAATCGATCGCTGCCAGCGCCTCCTCGGCTGGCACATAGGGATGGCCGAGTTCCCGGGCCACGGCTTCGCAGGTAACGTTGCCGCCGCAGACGTTGAGTCCGTTGCGCAGATTGCCATCGCACACCATGGCCTGCCTGATGCCCTGGTTGGCGATCGTAAGGGCATGTTCCAGCGTAGCATTGGTCAGCGCCTGGGTCGATGTCCGGGCAACGCCGCCGGGCATGTTGGCGACGCAATAGTGGATCACGCCATCGACCACATAGGTCGGCTCCTGGTGGGTGGTTGCATGCGATGTTTCGGCGCATCCGCCCTGATCGATCGCGACATCGACCAGCACCGATCCCGGCTTCATCAAGCTGATCATTTCCCGCGTGACCAACTTCGGTGCCGCAGCCCCGGGAATCAACACCGCACCGATCACTGCGTCGGCACTGCGCATTTCGTCCTCGATGGCGTCATGAGTCGAGAACAGCGTCCGAATCCGCCCGCCGAAGTCGTTGTCGATCTCCCGCAGGCGCGCCAGCGAACGATCGAGGATGGTCACTTGCGCCCCCAGTCCCAGTGCCATGCGTGCAGCATGGATGCCGACCACGCCGCCGCCGATGACCGTCACATGGGCCGGGGCCACACCGGGAACTCCACCCAGCAGTACCCCCGAACCGCCGGACGAAATTTCCAGCGCCTTGGCCGCGGCCTGGATCGACATGCGTCCGGCCACCTCGGACATCGGCGCCAGCAGCGGCAGTCCACCGCGCCCGTCGGTCACGGTTTCATAGGCGACGCAAATCGCCCCGCTGTCGATCAGGCCCTGCGTCTGCAGCGGGTCCGGTGCCAGATGGAGGTAGGTGTAGAGAATTTGCCCGCGGCGCAACTGTCGGTATTCGACCGGCTGCGGCTCCTTGACCTTGATGATCATGTCGCAGCCGGCAAATATTTCCGCTGCCGTAGCGGCGATCTGCGCCCCGGCCGCGACATACTGCTCGGCGGTGAAACCGATGGCCTTGCCGGCATCGCCCTGCACCGTGACCTGATGTCCCCAGCGCACCAGCTCCCGGGCCCCCGCCGGGGTAAGCCCGACGCGGTATTCGTGAATCTTGATTTCCTTGGGCACCCCGATATGCATTGCAACCTTCCCCCGATCAACTCTCATGGCTTCGCTACGCCAACATGCATCTTGAAATCTCGCACCTTCGATGGGCCCCGAGCAGGTAAATAGGCCCGCCCCTCCCATCCTCCCCTCGCGGGGAGGCTACTGATCGGCTCGCTGCGCTCGTACCTGACACGGAGCGCTTGGTGAGGTATTTCACTTCAACTCAATGATGCTTCGGCATCTCGCCGACCAAGGCCGGATTGGCCTCGAACAGGCCCTTGTTCATGAATAGCTTGACCCAAAGTGCGCCGATCACGACGATCAGCGCCAGCACCGTTCCCAGTGAGGTGAATATCGGTGCGACCAGTTCCGGTGCCGGCGCGCTGTTGGCGACCACGTAGCCGAGGCCGAGAATGGCGACAACCTGCGGCAGCGGGAACAGGGGCACGCGATACGGCCGCGGCGCATCGGGCATGCGCAGCCGCAAAACAATCAGGGCGAGGTGGGCAATCATGTAGGAGATCAGCCATGCACTCGCTGCGGCGACGATCAGCGGCAGGATCTTGCCGACATCACCGCCTGACCATGCCACCCCGACCAGCGGCAGGCAGGCGACGAACAGCAGGGCCACCCAGGGCGTGTGGTAGCGGGCGCTCAGCCGCTTGAACACCGGAAATACCTGGCCGCTCATCGCCATGCCGTGCAGCATTTGCGGCAAGGCCCCGAGCACTGTGTTGACCAGGCTGGCGGTGGCGGTGATCGCGATGGCACCGAATACCAGCTTGGCTACCGGACCGAACACGGCGACGACATACTCGAGGTGCGGCGTGGCGGCGGTCGTCAAAGTTTCGCGGGACAGCAACAGACCCGCGCCGATGCAGAACAAGGCGTTGGCGATGGTCACCACCGTCAGGCCGATGAACATCGCGCGCGGGATGTCGCGTGCCGGATTCTCGGCGTCTTCCGCCAGGGGTGTAACGAATTCGGTGCCGATCAGGGAGTACAGCACCAGCGATACCACGCCGATCACCGTGACGTTTTCGGCCATAGCGGCCAGGCCGGTGCCGCTGGCCACGGCGGCCCCCGCATGGAAGCCGCCGGTGGCGGCGACGATGCCGGTCAAGGCGAGAAAAACCAGCATCGCGACGGTGAGCAGGGTTTGCGTGCGCGCGAACACGTCGGTGCCTAGGTAGTTCAGGACTACCAGGACGGCGAGCAGCAATACCGCCCAGCCCATGGTCGGCATCAACCCCGGCAGGAGTTGCGTCATTACGCTATCGACCAGCATTAGTTCGGCCGCCTGGCCGAACAGCGCCGGCACGACGTAGCCGGCAAATACGGCGAAGATGGCCGGAAAGTGTCCCAGCGAAGCCTCGCAATACGCGGAGAGGCCGCCGTGGCGGGGCATCATCAAGGCCAGTTCGGCGAAGGTGGCGGAGTTGCACAGCATCAGCACGTAGGCGATGGCCATGGCGCCGAGAAATCCCCAGCCGGCGATTCCGGCGGCCTGGAGCAGCGAAACGATGGTGCTCTGGCCGACGATGACGCCGATCGCGATGCAAAACAGCGAGAAGAATCCTATGCCTTTCTTCATGCCCGGCGGCTTGTCCATGTCCCCTCCTTTTGCGGTCGGGATCAGTTGCCCTCGACCTTGTTGAACGCCCGCTGCAGAATATCGCAGAGCAGATCGATCTGTTCTCGCGAGATGGTCAGCGCGGGCGACAGAATGATATTGGGTCCGGACACCCGGACCATCGCCCCCATCTCATAGGCGGCGCGCGCGATGGCCATCGGCTCGCTTGCGCCGCGGGGAAAGCTGGCCTTGGTCGCCTTGTCCGAGACCAGCTCGAAGCAAGCCATCAAGCCGACGCCGCGCACATCGCCGACCAGGCGCGAGCCGGCCCCGATCTCACGCATGCGGCGCAACAGATGCTCGCCTTCGCGCGCCGCATTCCCCACCACATCCTCGCGCTCGAGTATGTCCAGCGTCGCCAGAGCGGCGGCGGCGGCCACCGGATGGGCGCTGTAGGTATAGCCATGGGTGACCGCTCCCAATCCCGCATCACCGCCGTCGAAAACCTCCGCCACCTTGCCCGAAATGGCGGTCATGCCCAGTGGGATATAACCCGAAGAGAGGCCTTTTGCCAGGCACCACATATCGGCCTTGACGCCCCACATGCGGGTACCGAACATGTGGCCGGTGCGACCGAAGCCCGTCACCACTTCGTCGGCGATCAACAGCACCTCGTACTTGTCGCAGATTTCGCGTATGCGTGGCCAGTAATTGGCGGGCGGCACGATGACGCCGCCCGCGCCCTGCACCGGCTCGGCGATGAAGGCCGCCACTGTATCGGGCCCCTGGAACACGATCTCGCGCTCCAACTGGCTGGCGCAGATTTCGCCCAGTTCCTGCGGGTCGTCGGTGTAGGGGTTACGGTAGAGCCAGGGCGAGTCGATATGAAAGCAGCCCGGCAGGAGCGGCTCGTAGGCGCGGCGGAAATTGGTGTTGCCATTCACGCTCATGCCGCCGAAATGCACGCCGTGGTAACCCTGGCGCAGCGCAATGTACTTGGTCCGGTCGCGCTGGCCGCGGATTTTCCAGTATTGACGCGCCAGCTTCAATGCGCCCTCGACGGCATCCGAGCCGCCATTGGAAAAGAAACTGGCGACCACGCCGTCTTCGCGCATGAGCTCGGCCATCCGCGTCGATAACTCGATGGCGCGCGGGTGGGTGGTGCCGCGAAACACGTTGTAGAAGGCCAGTTCGTCGAGCTGAGCCACGATGGCGTCGCGAATCTCGGTACGTCCGAAGCCCAGATTGGCGCTCCACAGGCCGCCGACCCCGTCGACCATCTTGTGTCCGTCGATGTCCCAGATCCAGCTGCCTTCGCCGCGCGCGATGATGTCCGGCGGGGTTTCGCGCATGGCCTTCGGCTGCGCCATGGGATGCCAAAGATAGCGTGCGTTGTTGGCCTTGAGTTCTTCCTTGGTGAAACGCTTCATCGCATGGCTCCGGGTGAGAGATCGAGACTTAGGCGCGCGGCAATGGCGGCGCTGCAACCCGGCACGTCGCGTAGATCGAAATACTGGGTTTGCAGGCCTGCCGCCTGGGCGCCGGCGATGTTGCGAAACTGATCATCGACGAACAGCAGCCGGGCCGCCGGCAGCTGCATGGCATCCACCGCGGCGCGATAGGCCGCGGCATCCGGCTTGAGGATCCCGCTGTAGCTGCCGTCGACGACGACGGCGATGTCCGCCATGACGTCGAGCCGATCGAGAAAGGTCTGGCCGTAGAACAGCTCGAGTTCATTGGACAGGATGCCGACCTTGATTTCGGCGCGCGCGGCGGCGCACACCAGTGCGCGCATGTCGCTGCGAATCGCGGCATTGGGCTGGGTATGCCGCACCCGGCTGAGCAGGGCGTGCATGTCCCAGCCGGTCTCGCCGCAGGCGCGTCCGATTTCGTCGGCGCGCCGCGCCCAGTAGTCGCGTTCCGTGATCCGGTTGTCCTGCATGGCGCGCCAAAGCTCGTCGGTCGAGGGATCGAGCGGTCCCAGCCAGTCGAGGCTGTGCGCCGGCAGGCCAAGAATGGCTTCGGTATCGCGATGCTTTTCGAACAGGGAATAGGTCAGCACACTGCCAAAATCCAGGAGCAAACCTTCGGGCTTGATCCTCATGACACGACTGCCTGGCCGGCGCCGATCACGCCGCGCGCCACCCAATCGTCGAAGATCGCCAGCACCCCGGCAGAGAAGCCCTCGTCGTTGATATGCACATCAAGCTCGACGAGTTGCACCGGAGCCTTCACATGGGTCCGCAGCTCGTCGAGAAAGACGCTGTGGGCTTCCGGTGCATGCAGCGCCCGGTCGGGACGATCCCATTCCTGGACGCCCTTGAGCGGCAGCACCAGCGCCGTCGGCCCTGTCGCGTGCGCCAGCTTGTCGGCGATGTAGCGCGCCGTCGCGCAACGTTCGGGCGGCGTCGTCGCCACCGAAGCGATCAGGCGGTTGTGTGCGTGATAGGCCCGCTCCGTGTAGCGTTGGGGCAGCGGCTGCCAGGTCGGCAGGTCGATCATGTCGACCGCTCCGGGTGCGACGATCTGGGGCACGCCGGCGCGTCCGGCGGCCTCCAGGCGTCCGGCGCCGGAAGTGACGATGGAGCCGTTCACGTGGTTGCTGACCTCCTGCAGACTGAGATCGAGCACCGCGACAAAACGCCCTTGCGCCACCAGGGCTTCGAAGGCGCTGCCGCCCATGCCGGTCGTGTGAAAAACCGCGACCTCGTAGCCTCGGGCCTCCAGGGCCGGCTTGAGGGTGGTCATATAACTGAGGCAACTTTTGCCCAGCGAGGTCATGCCCACAATCGGCCGCTGATTGCGCGCCGGCACCGTCACGCTGCAGGCTCCGAGAACGGCGCCCGCAGCCTGGCTCAACATGGTCCGGCAGATGCTGTTTAGGCCATAAAGTCCGCCGGCCCACAGGATCATCATCAGGTCCGGCGCGATCCGCTCGGGCGGAATCAAGTGCGAGAAAGACACCGTCGACACCACCAGTTTCGGCACCCCGAGGGGCAGGGCGCTGGTAAGGTCGAGGGCGAGATCGGTTCCCATGGTGCCACCAAGTACGATCAACGCATGTACCGTGCCTTGATTATGGAGGTCTTTCGCCAGCGCTACGGCGCCGACCGCCATGCGCGTCATGGCCTGGTTTTCGTCGCCGAGCGTGGCGAGCTCTTCCAGCCTCACTCCGGCGGCTGCAGCAACTGTGGTATTGGGTATGTCAGCCACTAAGCCGGGTTCGCCCAAGACGCCGACATCCATGATCAGTCCGGCTCCGCCGATACGCACGAGCTCTTCGCGCAGGTAGCGTACCTCGTCAGCCTTGGTATCGCAGGTGGCGACCAGGAGCACGGTCTTCAATTGTTTTGGCATGTTGGCCTTGTGTCCACCGATTCGATCATCCCGACTCGGTCCATGGCGCCCGAACGACATGCCGGGCAGCGGTGCAAGCAAATCCGACTGTAGCCGGGAGCACCGTTTGCGGTTATCGAAAACATGCAATTCGGCATTGCCCGCCGGGGGCAAGTAATGGCGCGATCTAGCATCAAGCGGCGATGCTCACCAACTTCACCTCGGTGTAGGCGAGAAGGCCCTCCATGCCGCTTTCCTGGCCCATGCCGCTTTCCTTCCAGCCGCCAAACGGGGTTTCCGGTTGCGATACGCCAAAGTGATTGATACCGACCATGCCCGCTTCCAGTTCTTCGCTCAGGCGATGCGCAGTTGCCAGGTCGCGGGTGAACGCGTAGGCGCTCAAACCGACGGCAAGGCGGTTGGCCTCGGCCAGTGCCTCGTCGAGCGTGGAAAATGGTTGCAGCAGGGCGATCGGGCCGAAGGGTTCGACTTGCTGAACCCGGGCAGCCGCAGGAACGTGCTCGAGCACGGTGGGCGGGTAGAAATGTCCCTTGCCTGGCAATGCCTGCCCGCCGCAACAAAGCTTGCCACCCCTTGCCAGCGCGTCATCGACGAAGTTCTCCATTTCGCGCAGCCTGCGTCCGTGGATCAATGGCCCCATGTCGCTGCTTTGGTCGAGCCCGGAGCCGACCTTGAGCGACTCGGCATGGGTAACGAAGTGGTCACGAAATTCGGCATAGCGGGATTCGTGGATATGGAAACGGATCGGCGACGCACAGACCTGTCCGGCATTGCGGAATTTTGCCGTCACCGCCAGCTTCGCCGCGCGTGCGATATCGGCGTCGGCACAGACGATCACCGGCGCGTGGCCGCCAAGTTCCGCGGTGTAACGCTTCATGCCGCGCGCCGCCAGCTCGCCCAGCATCTTGCCGACGGCGACCGATCCGGTGAATGACGCCTTGCGGATCGGTTCAGAGGTGAGCAGCGCGGAGGAGATTTTCGCCGGCTCGCCGCACAGCATGTTGATGACGCCCGGTGGCAATCCTGCGTCATGAAATGCCTCGACAATCAGCATGCAGCTCGCCGGCGTTTCCTCGGCCGGCTTGATGATCACGCTGCATCCCGCCGCCAGTGCACCGCCAAGCTTGCGGCTGGGAAGATTGACCGGAAAATTCCAGGGCGTGAATGCCGCCACCGGTCCCACCGGCTGGCGCATCACCGTCTGGCTCAAGACGTTCGTCTGGCGCGGCGGCACGGTGCGTCCATATAGGCGCTTACCTTCTTCCGCGAGAAAATCGATGATGTCGGCCGAAAGTTGCACTTCGCGCAGCGCTTCGGCCAAGGGCTTTCCCTGCTCCAGGGTGATCGCACGCGCAATGCGCGGTGCCCGTTCGCGCAACAGGCGTGTTGCTTGTGTAATCACCTGAAAGCGCTCAAACGCCGTACGTGAGCGCCACACCCGGTAGCCGCGCCCGGCGGCCGCCAGCGCCGCATCGATCTCCGCATCACCGGCCACGGGAAGTCGGCCCAGATCGCTGCCGTCGGCAGGATTTTCAACCCCGATGCTGCCGGAGCCGGTTTGTTCGAGCCACTGACCGTCGATATACAGCCTTAGTTTCGGGTAATCATCCATATTGACTGTTCCTCATCCGGAGCGGTCGCGGCTCCGGTCTTTGTGGAAGACTTTAGTCGTGGCAGGTGCACAGCGTTATCTATCTTCAGCAATTCCGTGCTGGATACGGACGGCGCCTGGCATGCAGCAAGAGCTCCGATCTTGGGTGCAGTGCAACTTGACCTCCATGGAGAAATGAATAACCATCCGCCGCTACAGTGATCGGCGCCAGATCGGTCCTGGTGGAGGAGTACATGACAACAGCTGAAATTGAGGCGACCCGAGCCTATCGGCGCGCCCGTGAATTGCTCGACTCGCAGGATCACGCCGGAGAGCTAACAGGCTGGAACCAGAATTACGATCAGATTTCCCGCGGTGCTTTTCGCAGCCGGTTGGTGGAGATCGAGTTCGATAATTTCCACATCTTCCAGGAAGATCTGTCGCAGGCCGTGTTTCAGACCGGCCAATGCTGCAAGGACACGGTCGCGCTTGGCGTATTCTCGGTGATGTCCGGCGAGGCGCGCTGGCATGGCGGTGCGGTGGGCATGGACGACGTGCTGTTTCTCGAAGGGCAAGGTGAATTGGTTCTCACCACGCCCAAGACGAGCTCCCTGATGTGTGTTGGGTTACCTACCAAGCAGCTCGAAAACTGGTGTGATGACATATCCGGCTCGACACGCGAGCGCGTGCGCCGTCTTTCCGCAACCCCACTGCGCGACCGTTCTGCGGCGGAAAATCTGCGGACCAGCTTGACCAGCTTGATTAGCGAACTGGTGAATCGCCCGGACGATGAATTACCTGTTGCGGTCGCCCGTCAGCTGCGCGATGAACTCGCAGTGCTGATCGTTAACCTGCTTTGCGACGAACACTGCAAGGAGGAAAGACGTGTAACCGGCAAGGCCAAAAAAGTGGTGCAGAGAGCCCGTGCCTATGCCCTCGACAGACGAGAAGAGCCACCAACCATGCTTGATGTCTGCAAGCACACTTATGTTTCGCTGCGCACCCTGCAAAACTGCTTTCAGGCGGTACTGGGGGAAAGCCCCGCCACTTACCTGAAAATGCTGCGTCTCAATGGCGCCAAACGCGATCTCATTAAGCGAGGCGATAGCGCCCGGGTAAGCGATGTTGCCGCCGATTGGGGTTTTTGGCACTTGTCGCAGTTTTCATCCGATTACCGGCGCATGTTTGGGGAGTTGCCGTCGACAACTCGTACAGTGGGGACTGGCTGCCACGCTTAGCATGTGATACCGAAGCTAGAGTCATTTGGCAATTGGTCTTGCGTGAAAATGACATCGGCGGTGAACTTGTAGCGATCAATCAGTGCTCGGTACCCGTTGATGATCTTCGTCACTCGAAGGTCTCAGCGGAAGGTAACGGGATCGAGCCTTCACTTGGGCAGTTTGGAATCCGGCAGATGCTCGGCCAAGGACTAAACCGCTCCGCGGTAGGGGTATGCGATCTGCCTGAAGTGAAGTAAAGGGTATTGGTGCGCGACGACGGCAAGAGTGCCACTGTCGAAGCTGAGGCACTCCGCCCCGATTTGCAGCAAGCACATCACAAGCGTACCACCTGAAAGTCGGCGCTGGCGATACGGCAATTGTGGGAGTGCCGTGGTGGTGCCACCCCTTCCCCACCCCGGCCCTCCCCTTTGCCGGCCCGCGGTCTCGACACACCCGGGATTCCGCTTCGCGGCGGGCGAGCGGATTCCCCGGCAGGCAAGGCCTGGGGAGGGAGTGTTCCTGTGTTGCGCCTTCGCACGGAACCTTCAATGGCAGAATGTAATATTCACGGAGGGCCCGATCATGACCATCTCGATGTACCAAGCCAGCGCACCGCGCCTGGCCAACATGCTGCGCAACCTCGACGCCATCCTCGCCAGGGCGCAGGCGCATGCGACGGCGAAGAAAATCGATCCGGCCGTTCTGTTGTCGGCCCGGCTGTTTCCCGACATGTTGCCGCTGGTGAAACAGGTTCAGATCGCCACCGACCACGCCAAGGGCTGCGTCGCCCGGCTGGCCGGCGTCGAGGTGCCCAAATTCGAGGATACGGAGCAGAGCTTCGATGATCTCCGGGCGCGCATCGGCAGGATCATCGCCTTCGTTGAATCGTTTTCCGCCGCACAGATCGATGGTTCCGAGGAGCGGGATATCGCGCTCAAGGCGGGCGGACAGGAAATGAGCTTCAAGGGCCTGACCTACCTCCTCGGCTATGCCATGCCGAATTTCTATTTCCATCTGGTGACGGCCTACAACATCCTGCGTCACAACGGCGTGGAAATCGGCAAGCGCGATTACATCGGAACGCCGTAGCGGTTTCGATCAATGCGAACGCTGCGACCGCTTCCGCTCGCCCCGTGCCACCGCCGCCATCGCCCGGCTGAATGCGCGCAACTGGGCCGTCACTACCGATGGCTCTGACCGGTAGCGGCCTGCTGATCCTGCGCGAGCGGATCGGCAAGCGGACAAGCCGAGGAATCCCCGGTTCAGCGTTCCAGGCAACACCTCGCACCTGTCATTAATAACCACACTACGAACAATGCGATTGGGGTAGAATCGCCGGCGCCGAATTCGAACGTATATGGTTTTCAAACCGAGGTAGCGACGGGCATGAGCTGGGGAACAACATCATTCGGCGCGACGTGTCCATACGCATTGCTGGGCCTGCCCACTACCGCGTCGGATCTGGAAATCAAGCGTGCCTATCGGCTAAGCCTCGATCGCCTGCGCGCCGCCGTGGGTAGTTCGGCCGGGGACGCGTCAATTGACCAACTCGACGCCGCGCGTTGGGCCTACCGGCTGCTGAGCGATTCCGAACAACGCCGGCGCTACGATGCAGAGCGCTTGGCCAGTGTCGCGGCAACCAAGTCCCCGGCAGTTGCTGCCACAACGAATGAGCATTCGGCAAGCTTCCATGGCAGCGGCAAGGTCTATGCCCGTATCTGGATCACCAATCTGCTGCTTTCGCTGCTGACGCTGGGCATCTACTCGGCGTGGGCCAAGGTGCGCCGGGAACAGTACTTCCATCGCCACCTGCGCATCGATGGTGTCGGCTTCGATTACCACGGCGATCCGCGCGCCATTTTGCGCGGACGGATACTCTTTGTCCTGATTCTGGCCGCCTATTCGCTGACCAGATACATGCCGCCCTTGCTTGCCACCTCTGTCACGCTGGGCGCGGTGCTGCTGTTTCCCTGGATGGTGGTGCGTTCGTTGCAGTTCCGCGCCGCGAACACCAGCTATCGCGGCCTGCGCTTTTCCTTTCGCGGACGTTATCGAGAAGCACTGGCGGCCTATCTCGGCTATGGCCTGCTGACCTTGCTCAGCTGCGGCCTCGCCCTGCCGTTGATGATGTGGCGGCAAAAACAATTCCTCATCGGCAATCTCGGCTACGGCGCCCGCAGTTTTGGCTTCCACGCCACGCGCCGCATGTTCTACAAGGCGCTCTGGCTGCCGACGCTGGCGCTTTTCGCACTGATCGCCGGCCCTGTTCTGGCGCTGATCTTCTTCGGCAAGTCCCTCATCTTCGTCGTCGGCGCGCTGCTTGCCTCGAAGATACTGGTTCCATGGCTGATCCTGGCCGTCCTCCTGGTCAACTTCCTGGTCTTGCCCTACGCGCGGATGGTCGCGCTCAACCTGGCATGGTCGAACACCCACCTCGACGGCGCGAGGTTGATCTGCCGGCTGCGCTTTTTCGGCTACGGCGCGACCCAGCTTTCCAACTGGCTGCTGATGGTCCTGAGCCTCGGCCTGTTCTGGCCGTGGGCGATGATCCGGAACATTCATTACCGGGCCAATCATTTCGCGGTCGATACCAGCGAATCGCTCGACGAGTTCATCGCCGGCCGCCAGGCCGGCGCCTCGGCCCTGGGCGGCGAAGCCGCCAGCGCGCTCGACATGGAAATCGGCCTGTGAAACTCGACGGCCAGTTCTTCGACGGCAAGACCTCGGTCAGACATCCTGTCGCCGTCGAGGTCGTCGGCGGCGAACTGGTCATCGTCGGCAAGGGCATCGAAGGCCGCACGCCGCTGGGACGGATCGATATCGGCGAATGCCTTGATGGCGGCGCCCTCACCCTGCGCCTGCCGGACGGTTCGAGTTGCGAGGTGGCCAACGGCAATGCCCTCGAGGCGATGATCGATGGCGCCGGGCGCCGGCCGCCGCTCATGGTGGTGCTCCAGCGCAATGCGATTTCGGCCGTGGCCGCGCTTGTGCTGCTGATCGGGCTGGTCGTGTCGGGCTACCGCTGGGGCCTGCCCTGGACCGCCGAACAACTGGCGCCACGGATTCCGCAGGCCGCGGTGTCCAAGCTGGGCGATCTCGTTTTGCGCTCGCTGGACCGTGAGGTGCTCAAGCCAAGCACCCTGAGCATCGAACGGCAGCGCGCCCTGCGGGCCGGAACGGATGCCCTCGCCGCCGCCCAGGCCCTGCCGGCGCACAAGCTGCTCTTTCGCGGCTCGCCGCAACTGGGCGCCAACGCGTTTGCCCTGCCCGGCGGCACCATCGTCGTGCTTGACCGGCTGGTCGCGCAGGCAAGCGACGAGCAGGTGATCGCCGTGATCGCCCACGAACTCGGCCACATCGCCCACCACCATCCGATGCGCCGGCTGATTCATGACGCCGTTATCTCGACCGCTGTTGCAGCCTACCTCGGCGACCTGTCCGCCGCGGTCGCCAGCGCCACCGCGCTGGTACTCAGCGCCTCCTATTCGCGTGACTACGAGTTGGAGGCCGACCGCTACGCGGCCGAACGGCTTGTCGCCACCGGCCGCGATCCGCTGGTTCTGGTCGCGCTGCTGGAAAAGCTCGACCGCAGAACCGGCGGCGCCAGCTTGATCTCGACCCATCCCGACCTCGCCGCGCGCACCGCCGCGCTGCGCCGCATCGGCGCCGACCGCCAGTCGGCGGTCACAGGCCCATCGACACAATGAACGACATCGCCCATCCTGCTCCTGCGTTGCAATCCAGGCCCCTCACCCGGCCGTTCTCGGGCCTGCTGCTGTGTCTGGTGGGGATTGCCGCGGTTATCGGCGGCCGCTGGCACATCGCGCCCGGCTTGCCGGCGCTGGCCGGTTCCATCGCCGGCTATGCCGGCCTGGTGGTGCTGCTGACCTCGCTCGCCGACCGCTTCGACTTGCGCCCCTCCGGTGCCTACGGCGATTTCGGCCGCTATTTTTTTGGCTTCGGCACGGCAATGGCCGCCTTCGCCGTCGGGCTCGCCGCCACCAGGGCGCACTATCCGCAAGACCTTCTGGTGGGCTGGAAAGCGATTCCGATTGCCGCGCTCACCACGATCGTGATCGCCGTGGTTTTTTTTGCCGCGAAGCGCACTGCGGGAGCGCCAGCGACGGCGACGGAAGTCGAGCCCAAAGCCGCAGTACCCCCGGCCGCGGGTGCGATCGCTTCGACTTCATCCCGTCAGCGATCCAAGGGGCTGATCGCGCTGGTCCTGTTGGCCGCCGCCGGCTACCTGATCAGCCAGCGCTGGAACGAGCACCGAAGCGGCGTGGAACAGGAAGCGCGCCTCGACGAAACGGAGCGTGCCAAGGCGCCGCCGTGGAACTGGAGCATCGACGATTTCGCGGCCGGCACGCCGGCCAACGAACTGCGCCAGCGATTGACCCGCGCCGGCTACGTCGTCTATTGCCCCCGTACCATGATTTCCGAAAGCAAGATCGCCGCCGACAACAAGGCCAACTGCTGGACCAATCTCAAGACGGCCCACGGCATACCAGCGCGCGTCGCTTCATTCTGGTTCGACGATCATGGACTGACGTCACATCTCATCCGCTTCGAATCCGGGCAATGGCAAGCCGTGATGCGCCATCTCGACAGCACGGGGCGCCGCCTCGACGCCGACTTCGGCCGTTCCGGCCCGTTCGGCACGCCGGTCATCGGCTGGCGTTATGAAAACGGCCTGGTCATGTCTGCCGACAGCGAAGCCAAGGAAGACATCACGGTACTGTGGACCTCGCGCCTCACTTACCTGCGCAGCGAGTGCGCGGAGCGCCAGAAAGCCCTGACCAAAGGCCAGCGCAGGCCGCAGCAAGCCTTCGAGACCTGGTGGCCCGGCAGCGAATGCGGTGCCATAGGCCAGCAGCCTTGATCCGACCATGAAGGCGCGGGGCGCCGGCGGGACGCCGATTGCGCAGCGGCAGGTGTTCAGCCAGGCGCAGGCTTCGCGGCCGGTGCCTGAAAGCGCAGCGCCAGCCACGCCAGCAGCACGCCGGCCGCCAGCCAGGCGAGGCCGGGTAGCCAGACCAGCAGCGCACTGACGGCCGGGTCCCGGTTCAGCTGCGCGGCCACCAGCCCCATGCGCGTAAAGGTGGCGATCGCCAGCAGGGCGAACAGGCCGCCGGTGGCCGCACCTTCGCGCCCGACATGACCGATGGCAATCGCCGCCGTCATCGCGCTCATCAGCACCGCCGCCCAGGCGCCGCCGGCGAGCAACTGCAGTGCCAGCAGCAGCTCCAGCGAAGGCGCGGCGGCGGCCAGCGACGAGGCCAGCGCACCGAGCACGGCGCCCGCGGCCATGACGACGGTGCCGCCGAAGCGTTCGTTGGCGCGGCAGGCGGGAAAGATCAGCAGGTTGAAGCCGATCCAGAACACCGGCATCAAATAGTCCAGCTCCGCGGGCTTGGCAAAGCGCAGGTAGAGCGGCGCCGAGTTCAGCGCGAAATGCGCCTGAAAGCCCAGGCCAAGCAGGGCCATGGCGCCGAAGAAGAGCACGACGCCTGCGCCTACGGGCTTATTCACTGCGGCCTCGGGTTCCTGTGCAACCGCTGCCGCGCCGGCGAGATGTTTCTCGGCCCAGAGCATGGCGCTGACGGCGACCACCAGTGCGATCGAGGACAGCGCAAAGGGCAGCCGCGGATCGACGCCGCGCAGGCTCACCGTCAGGTAGGGCGCGCCGGCGCCGGCGATGCCCATGCCCAGCAGCGTCAGGGTCGATACCCAGGGCAGCTTCGGCGCCGGCACGTATTTGCCCAGCAGCGCCATGGGCGGCGCGCGCAGGGCCGACGAGGTTACGGCCCAGATGGCGATCAGCGTCAGGAACAGCAGCGGCGAGCCCGATGGCGCGGCCAGCGGCAGCAGCAGGAAGGCGACGCAGGACACCGCAGTCAAAATCACCAGCAGCCGGCCGAGCCGGCCCAGCACACGCTGCACGCGGTCGGCGGCGACGCCCATCGAGAAATCCATCAGCGTGAAAATGGCCTGGTCGGCCATCAGGATCCAGATCACCCACTTCTTCTCGATGCCGGCCTGCGCCGCCAGCTGCGGCAGGAAAATGACATACACCGTCCAGCAGGTGACGAAGAGGAACTGGACTAAAGCGAAGTAAATGCCGACGCGCGTCATGAGCTATCTCCCGCAGTGTGTAGCCAACCGTAGGGCGGACCGCAGGGCGGACCGTAGGGCGGAACGTAGGGCGGACTTCAGTCCGCCATCCACCCCTGGCCGACTGAAGTCGGCCCTACACCCACAGCCACCTTTGGCCGACTGAAGTCGGCCCTACACCCACATCCACCTTTGGCCGACCGAAGTCGGCCCTACAAGCCATCCGCCTTTGGCCGACTGAAGCCGGAGATTAACCGAAGCCGCCCTCAGGCGGCTGCCTGCTTCAGGGTGCCATTCCGGTCGCAATGCTCGGCGATGGCCTGCGCCAGGCGCGGCATCAGGGCCTCGGGAAAGTCGTGGCCCATGCCCTCGATCACCTGCAGCTTTGCGCCCGGAATGTTCTGCGCCGTATCGCGGCCGGCGGCCAGCGGCACCAGCGGATCATCGGCGCCGTGGAGCACCAGGGTCGGCGCGGATATCGTGCGCAGCAACTGGCGCCGGTCGCCCGAGGCGATGATGGCCAGCAGCTGGCGCGCGGTGCCGGCCGGCTCGTAGGCGCGGCGCACGCTGTGGCCGATGCGGCTGCGCAGCTCTTCGCGGCTGGACGGATAGCCGGGACTGCCGATCACGCCGAACATTTCGACCAGGTGCTCGATCACCGAGTCGGGATTCTTCGGATCGGCGGGCCGGCTCAACAATACCTTGCGCGCCGGCTTGGTCGGCTTCGAGACCTTGCGGTTGCCCGACGAGGACATGATCGAGGTCAGGCTCAGCACGCGCTGCGGAAATTTCGCCGCCAGCACCTGGGCGATCATGCCGCCCATCGAGGCGCCGACGATATGCGCACGGCCTATGCCGAGTCGGTCCATGAGGCCGACCGCGTCGCCGGCCATGTCCTCCAGCGTATAGGGCGTGCGTACCGGCAGGCCCAGCGCCGAGGCGGCCATGGCCAGCAGCAGGTTGGCGCGCTTCTTTCCCGGCGCGCGGCCCGAGAGGCCGCAATCGCGGTTGTCGAAGCGGATCACGCGGTAGCCGCGCGCCACCAGCGCCTGGCAGAAGGTATCGGGCCAGGCCATCAGCTGCATGCCAAGGCCCATGATCAGCACGATGGCCGGGTGGGCCGGATTGCCCAGCGACTCGTATTCGATGTGCAGCGGTGCGGCACCCATGCTCAGTGCACCGTGCTGCGGGCAGCAGCCTTGCGCCGCGGTGGCGGCGCTACCGACGCTACAGCGGTGACGGCCGCTTTGGCCTTGGGCCGCGGCGGCTTGGCGGCGCTTGCCCGCGGCTTGCGGCGCGGCGCGGGACGCAACAGCGCGAGGTATTGCTTGAAGCTCGCGCGCAGGCACTGGGCGAACACCTCGGGGTCGGGCAACTGCTCGTAGCAGGCGGTGAAGGAAATCACGATCATGCCGCTGTAGCTGGTGACCGAGAACACCAGGCCCATGCCGTCGGAGATCGGCATGATGGCCGAGACGTAGGTCAGGCGCGCGCCCTGCAGGTAGAGCGGCACGCTCGGCCCGGGCACGTTGGCGATGGCGCAGTTGGCCAGCGGCGCCCAGTTGCCGAGCAGGGCCGAGGCCGAGCGCAGCATCTTGCTGGTGGCGGCGATCGCGGCCGAGGGCGCGTGTTCGGCCAGCTCGATCAGCTCGCGCGCGCTGACGGCCTGCGCCATGACTTCCGACGACGAGCTGGTGGCCTGGATCGCCACCAGGCGCTCGACCGGATCGGCGATGTCGGTGCCGAGCCCGATGCGGACCCAGGAAAAGCGCGCCTCACCGCCCGCCTCGCCGCGTTCGCCGGGGCCGCGCACGGCAATCGGCGCCGCCGCGACCAGGCTGTCCTCGGGCAGCTCGCCCTGCAGGTCGAGGTAGCGGCGCAGGCCGCCGGCGCACACCGCCAGCACCACGTCATTGACCGTGGCGCCGGGCGCGAGGCCGCGAATCGCCTTGAAATCCTTCAGCGCAAAGCGCCGCGTCTCGAACACGCGATGCGGCGAGACCTCGGTGTTGAAGCGCGTCATCGGAAACTCGTAGGGACGGCCGAGGAATTCGCCGGCAAAGGTGGTCGCCGCGGACTTCAGCGTGGCCCAGCTGCGCGTCAGGGGCTGCGCCATGCGCAGCGGAAAGGTGGCGACGTTGAACCCGGCACGCACCAGCAGGCCGAGGTTGCCCGGCGCCGACTCGGGGAACCAGGGCGCGGGCGGCGCCGGCGGCGGCGAATCGGGCGAGAGGTCGTGCAGCAGCGTGGTGATCTCGTTGCCGCGGGCGACGTCGATCGCGGCATGGTGGATTTTGAGCAGCACGGCGAAGCTGCCGACCGGCAGGTCGAGGAAGCTGTCCAGCCCTTCGATCACGTACATCTCCCACAGCGGACGCTGCAGGTCGAGCGGACGGGCGTGGATGCGCGCGGCCTGGATGCAGAACTGGCGCCAGTCGCCGGGCTTGGGCAGGGCGATGTGGCGCACGTGGTATTCGATGTCGAAGTTCTCGTCCTCGATCCAGTACGGGTAGTCGAGGTCGAGCGGCACGCGGCGGATCTTCTGGCGAAAGATCGCCAACTGGCCCAGCCGGCTTTCGACGTGCGCCAGGATCTGCTTGAAGCGCAGCATGCCGCCGGGCGCCGTGGACTGGTCGTAGATGTGCAGCAGCGTGACGTTCGAGTTGGCGTGGGCGCTGTCGGAATAGATGTAGGCGGCGTCGTGTTCGCTGAGTTGTCGCATGCGGGGCTTTCGAAGGTGATTCAGACAGCGGGTGATTGTGCGTCATGGTGCAGCTTGTCCGGCGCGGCGCCGGAGCTCAGGCGCCAGACGCGGCCGAGCAGGCCCTGCGGCCGGAACGGCTGCCAGGCGCCTTCCGGCTGCGCCAGGCGGTCGGCGACGATGGCCAGCACGATGCCGTTGAAGCCGAGGCCGAGATGGCTGCCGGGCACCCGGATGTTCTCGTGGAAGGCCGGGTCGCCGTCGATGGTGGCTTCCTGCGGCGGCACCACGCCGTCGCCCAGCGAATACAGGCAGCTGGTGGGGATGGCCAGCCGGCGCTGCTCGCGCAGGGTCTTGGCGCGCGGCTGCATGACATGCGCGGCGGCGCCGAGGCGATGCGAGACCAGCCGGTAGAGCGCCTTGATCGCGGTCGGCGACTGGCTGCCGGCGGCATCGACGCTGACCGGGCTGCCCAGGGTGATGATCGAACGCACGCAATCGAGCGTGCTTTCGGCGCCGTAGAGCGAGAACACGCCGCCCAGGCTCCAGCCGACCAGGCTGACCTTGCGCCCCGTGATGTGGTGCAGGTAGCGGATCTTTTGCGGCAATGCGCTGGCGTGCTTGCTGCGGAAACCCAGGTTGCGCCCGAGGCCCCAGGTGTGCACCGCGTAACCCTTGCGCTGCAGGAACAGCTTGAGGACGATCAGCGATTTTTCGTCGGCGAGGAAACCCGGCAGCAGCAGCACCGGATGGCCGTCGCCCTGAGGCGCCTGCAGCAGCAGCGGCAGCGAAGCCGGCAGCAGCGCCATTTCGAGCAGCGCGCGCGGTTCCAGCAGCGAGTTCAGCGCGCGCGGCTTGCCGACGTGGGCATGGCGGACAACGGAACGACGAAGGGGCATGAGTGGCTCCGGCTAGCTCGCGGCCACGGCGGACCGTGCGCGGGTTGGGCGTTTGACATTGGTTCGGCTCGCGGCGCGCTTCGGCGCGGCGCGGCGGCGTGTCGCCAGCGCCGACTCCTGCATCTCGGCCAGGGCGGCGAGGAAATCATCCGCCAGTTCGCGCGCGTCGGGTACGGCATTCTTCGCCACGACGAAGCCGAGGAACAGCGTGCCGGCGTAGTTCATCAAAGTGATATTGAGCCCGACGCCGTGCTCGACGATGGACAGCGGCCAGTAGCCGCTCATGCGCAAGCCGTCGACGTACAGCGGCACCGGCGGGCCGGGCACGTTGGACACCAGCACGTTGGCCAGCACCGGCAGGCGGTCGACCACGCTGCTGCGGCCATACAGCGAAGCCAGTGCGCCGAGCAGCCAGGGCACGCCGATCAGCGGAAAGTCGGTCGGTATCACCGACCTGGCGCTGCGCGCGACCGCCTTGGTGGCGCCGGCCGAATCGCGGATCGCGCACAGGCGCTTCTGCGGATCGGCGACATTGCTGGCCAGGCTGACCAGGCTCAGCGTGGCCTGGGTGCGCATCTCCGTATTGCCCTGCTCGCGCAGCGAGATCGGCATCGCCGCGATCAGCGACTTGCGCGGCAGCGATGCATTGCGCTTGAGGTAGCGCCGCAGCGCGCCGCTGCACAGCGCGAGGACTACGTCGTTGACGGTGGCATCAAAGGCCGTGGCGATGGCCTTGAGCTCGGCACGCGGCACGGCGGCGGTGGCAAAGCCGCGCCCCGGCGTGATGGCGACATTCAGCGCGGTGCGCGGGCCGAAGGCGATGCTGCGTTTCAGTTCGCTCAAATCCACTGCGCCCTGCGCCTTGCCGGCGGAGCTGCGGACCGAATTCCCCACGATCGCGGCCAGCGTGCGTACCGCACCCGGCAGCTCGCGGACAAACTTGACGTACTGCGCGGCATCGTGGCGAAACGCCGCGGCGGCCAGCGCCAGTGTGCCCGGCGGGTCGCCGGGCGCAGCAGCGGACTTGCGCGCCGGCTTCGGCCGCACAGCGGGTTCCGGCGCGGTGTCGAACAGGGCGCCGGCCAGCGCCACCCCGGCCTGGCCGTCGAGCATGGCGTGGTGGATCTTGAAGTAGTAGGCCTGCTCGCCGCTGGCCAGGCCCTCCAGCACATACAGCATCCACAGGGGCCGCGCGCGGTCGAGCAGTTCGGCATGGAGCTCGGCGACCACCGCTTCGAGCTGCGCCCAGGTGCCGGGCGCCGGCAGCGACACGCGGCGGATGTGCCAGTCGAGATTGACCTCGCCCTGCAGCCAGACCGGATTCGCCAGCTGCAGCGGCAGGCCCGCGAGGCGGCGGCGCAGCACCGGCACCATGCGGGTTTTCATCATGCGCCGCACGGCGGCATGAAAATCGCGCCGGTAGCCGGCCGGCGCCGCAAACAGGTGCAGCGAGCCGACATGCATCGGCGTCGCGGCGGTCTCCAGATTGAGGAAAGCGCCATCGACACCGCTCAGGATTTCCATCCCGGAATCGTCTGGCCTGGTCCCGCTCATGCTTTCCCCCATCGAAAATGTCAGTTTCCACCCTGGGACGGCCAAAAACAAATCCATACCGCCTAGTATAATTTTTTGTACTGCCCAGTATAATGCGCTTCCTTCCTCCGCGCGCCTGCCGCTCCCTTGCCACTCCCTTCGCCCATGCCCGCCACGCGCAGCGCCATTCGAGCATCCGCAGCCGCCGCCTCGGCCAGCCCCAAGCCGGCCGAGACCCGGGCTTGCCTCGACAAGCGCGAGCGCATCCTGGCGGTGGCCGAAGACCTGTTCTACCGCAACGGTTTCGCCGGCACCACGATGGACATGATCTGCGCCGAACTCGGCGTGACCAAGCCCTTCGTCTATTACTATTTCCGCGACAAGCACGAGATCGTCGAGACCCTGGCCTGGCGCGCGTCGGTGGCCTGCCTGAGCACCATGAAGTTCGCCGCCGACGATCCGCGGCCGGCCCACCTCAAGCTGGCCGAGGGCCTGCAGCGCTGGGTCGCGGCCTGCGTCACGCACTTTCGCGCCAGCGCGCTGGCCTTCCGCGTCACCGCTTCGCTGCGTCCGGAATTCCGCGCCAAGTTGCGCCAGCTGGCGAATGACTTCTACGCCGATCTCGGCGCGCTGATGGAGGAAGGGCGGCGCCAGGGCAAGCTCTCCTTCGAGGACACGACGGTCACCACGATGGCCATGGGCGGCGCCGTCGGTTTCATGTACACCTGGTATCGCCCCGAAGGCCGCCTCGCACCCGACGAACTGGTCGCCCGTCTGACCGCCACGCTTTGCAAGATGATCGGCCTGCGCCCGCCCGCAACACGAAAACACACTCACCCACGGAGGACCCTCGAATGAAACAATTCCGCGACCGCACCGCGGTCATCACCGGCGCCGCCAGCGGCATTGGCCTCGAACTGGCGCGCCGCGCCGCCGCCGAAGGCATGAACCTGGTGCTGGCCGACATCGAGGCCGCCAAGCTCGACGCTGCCGCCGCCAGCCTCGGCCTCGATGCCAAGCGCATCCTGGCACGGTGCACCGACGTCAGCCGCGAGGACGAAATCGCCGCGCTGGCCGATGCCGCCTTCGCCCGCTTCGGCGGCGTGCATCTGCTGTGCAACAACGCCGGCGTCGGCCTCACCCGCGTCGCTTGGGAGCTGACCACGGCCGACTGGAACTGGGTGCTCGGCGTCGACCTGTGGAGCGTGATCCACGGCGTGCAGCATTTCGTGCCGCGCATGCTGAAGCAGGAAGAAGGCGGCCACGTGGTGAATACCTCCTCGGTCGCCGGCCTGCTGTCCACACCCGGCATGGCGGCCTACAACGTCGCCAAGCACGGCGTGGTGACGCTGTCGGAAACGCTCTACGGCGAACTGCTGGCGGCCAAGGCCAGGGTCGGCGTCTCACTGCTGTGCCCGGCCTGGGTGCCGACGGCGATCCACGAATCGGCGCGCAACCGGCAGGAGCGCTTCGGCGAGGTCAAGCCGGCCGCGGGCCTCTCGGCAAGCTACGAGCAGCGCATGGCGAGCGCCGTCAAGTCGGGCCGGCTCACCGCCGCCGACATGGCCAACGAAGTGTTCGCGGCCGTGAGCGAAGACCGCTTCTACGTGATCCCCCATCGCAAGATCAACAATGCCATCCAGTTGCGCATGGACGACATCATGCAGCTGCGCAATCCCACACAACTCGGCTAAACCAAAAACTACAAAAGGACGTCCCCAATGAAAGCACTCGTTTGCGAAGCCTATGGTCCGATAGCCAATCTGGTGGTCAAGGACATCCCCTCCCCCGTGCCCGGCCCGAAACAGGTTCTGATCGACGTCAAAGCCGCGGCGGTGAACTTTCCCGATGCGCTGATGGTGCAGGGCCTCTACCAGGTCAAGCCGCCGCTGCCCTTCACGCCGGGTGCCGAGATCGCCGGCATCGTCAAGGCGGTCGGCGCCGAGGTGAAGCACCACAAGGTCGGCGACCGCGTCATCGCGCTGTGCAGCACCGGCGGCTTCGCCGAGGAATGCCTGGCCGACATGGCGCGCACCATGCCGCTCGCGGCCGGCATGGATTTCGACACCGGCGCGGCGCTGGTACTGACCTACTGCACCTCGCTGCATGCGCTGAAGGATTGCGGCCACATGCAGCCCGGCGAAACCCTGGTGGTGCTCGGTGCCGCCGGCGGCGTCGGCATTTCGGCGATCGAGATCGGCAAGGCCATGGGCGCGCGCGTGATCGCCGCCGCATCCTCCGACGACAAGCTGGAACTGTGCCGCAAAGTCGGCGCTGACGAGACGGTGAATTACAGCACCGAGAACCTCAAGGACCGCATCAATGAGCTCACCGGTGGCAAGGGCGCCGACCTGGTCTATGACCCGGTCGGCGGACCCTACACCGAGCCGGCGGTGCGCGCCCTGGCCTGGCGCGGACGCCTCTTGATCATCGGCTTCGCCGCCGGCGAAATCCCGAAGATCCCGCTCAACCTGGCGCTGCTCAAGGAGCGCTCGCTGGTCGGTGTATATTGGGGCGACTCGACCCGCCACGATCCCGCCGGCCACCTCGCCAACCTGCACCAGCTTCACGAATGGTTCGCCGCCGGCAAGATCCGTCCCGTCGTCAGCGAGAGTTTCCCGCTCGCTGCGGCAGGCGATGCCATCGCAAGGATTGCCAACCGCCAGGTCAAGGGCAAAATCGTCGTCATTCCAACCGCCTAACGAATACCGAGTCACCTCCAGCCGTCATTCCGGCGAATGCCGGAATCCAGTGCCCTCAGAGACCTGGACCCCGGCGTCCGCCGGGGTGACGAACAATCAGTCATCCACTTGATCACAAGGAACAGCATGGAACAGCGCACACAGTTTTACATCGACGGACTATGGGTAGCCCCGGCCGGCAGCGGCAGCATCGAAGTCTTCTCGCCCACCGACGGCGCCCTGCTGGCGACCGTGCCGCAAGGCAATGCGGCCGATGCCGATAAGGCGGTGATGGCGGCGCGGCGTGCCTTCGACGCCTGGAGCGTGACCCCGGCCGCCGAGCGCGCCGCGTACCTGAAGAAAATCCAGGAGGGCCTCAAGGCCCGCACTGACGAGATTGCCAAGGCCATCACGCTGGAAATGGGCATGCCCTACAAGTTCTCGCAGCGCATCCAGGTCGGCTCGCCGACCGCCAGCTTCGGCATGTACTCGAAAATGCTGGCCGACTTCCCCTTCGAGGAGAGGGTCGGCAATTCGAAAGTGGTGCGCGAGGCGGTTGGCGTGGTGGTCGCCATCACGCCCTGGAACTATCCGCTGCACCAGATCGCCGCCAAGGTCGCCGCCGCGCTGGCCGCCGGCTGCACCGTGGTGCTGAAGCCCTCGGAAGTCGCGCCGCTGAATGCCTTCCTGCTGGCCGAGATCATCCATGCCGCCGGCGTGCCGGCCGGCGTGTTCAACCTCGTCACCGGTTACGGGCCGGCGATCGGCGAGGCACTGGTGACGCACCGGGAAGTCGACATGGTCTCCTTCACCGGCTCCACGCGCGCCGGTACCCGCGTCTCGGAACTCGCCTCGGCCACGGTCAAGCGCGTGGCGCTGGAACTCGGCGGCAAGTCGGCCGCGATCATCCTCGACGACGCCGACTTCAATGTGGCCGTGAAGGGCGTGGTCGGCAACTGCTACCTCAACTCGGGCCAGACCTGCACCGCCCACACCCGCATGCTGGTGCCGGCCGCGCGCTATGCCGAAGCCGCCAGGCTCGCCGTCGAGGCGGCCCAGGCCTACCGCGTCGGCGACCCCATGGCCGAGGGCGTCACGCTCGGCCCGCTGGCCTCGAAGATGCAGCAGGACCGCGTGCGCGAGTACATCGCCAAGGGCATCGCCGAAGGCTGCGAACTGCTGACCGGCGGCGGCGACCTGCCCGAGGGCGTGAATGCCAGCGGCTATTACGTGAAGCCGACCATCTTCGGCAAGGTCAAGCCCGACGCCACCATCGCCCAGGAGGAAATCTTCGGCCCGGTGCTTTCGATCATCAGCTACAGCGACGAGGACGATGCCGTGCGCATCGCCAACAACACGGTCTACGGCCTCGCCGGCGGCGTCTGGTCGGGCAGCGACGAACACGCGGAAAAGGTCGCGCGTCGCGTCCGCACCGGTCAGGTCGAGATCAACGGCGGCACCTTCAACCTCTACGCGCCCTTCGGCGGCTACAAGCAGTCCGGCAACGGCCGCGAACTGGGCAAATACGGCCTCGAAGACTTCCTCGAATACAAGGCCATGCAGTTCAAACCGGCGCCGAAAGCCTGAGCGGCAGCGCTCTGACGCACGGCAAAAAGGGCGCGGATCGATCCGCGCCCTTTTTTTCCGACTGCCGCACGCGACGGCAGCGAGCTTCATTGCCGCTCAGACGTTGCGCGCCAGGACCGGATTAAAACGGGTGGCTGTCGCGGCGGCAAGCCGGGCATCGATGCTCAGCGGACCGGCACCCAGCGCCGAGATCAGCAACATGCCGCCCGCCACCGAGAGGTTCTTCATGAACAGCAGCTGGGTGACGAATTGCTGCTCCGCCGGGGCCGACCACCAGGCGTGGAAGACAACGCTGGCGGCCACGGTGAACACGGCCAGCGCGAGTCCGGTCAGGCGCACCTGGTAACCCAGCACCAACGCCAGCCCGCCGAACAGCTCCAGCGCGCCGACCGCGACCGCCAGCACAGTCGGCGCCGGCAGCCCGCCGCTGGCGATGAAGGCCGCGGTGCCCGGGATATTTCCCAGCTTGCCGAAGCCGGACAGGATGAACATCAGCGCCAGCAGCAGGCGACCGATGACGGAAACATAAGCTTTGTAAGAATCGTTCATGGCATTTCTCCTGGTAAATAAATTAAATCGGGATGTCAGAACTTGTGAAGAAATCGTAGCGAGCGGGTCGCAGCGGGGTGCGGCCGGAGCGCAGCTGCCGGAATGTACGTTTTTGTACATGAGGATAGCGAGCACCGCCCAAGCCCCGATCCGGCACGCGCAGTAGATTTATTCACAAGCTCTCAGGCCAGGCGCCCGTCCCGAAAGTCATTAAGCGCCTGGTAAATCTCCTGGTCCGTGTTCATCACGAACGGACCGTATTGGGCAATGGCTTCATGCAGCGGCTGGCCGACGATCAGCAATGCTTTCGCGTCGCCAACGGCTTCGATCACGACGCCGTCGGCCTCTGCCGCATTGGCCAGGATCGCCATGCGTTGCGCCGGCAGGGTTTCCGCACCGATGCGCACTTCGCCGCGATAGACATAAACGAAGGCGTTGTGTGCGGCCGGCAGCGGCTGTGCGAAGCGCGCACCGGCGGGCAGGTGCAGATCGAGATACAGCGGTGCCGTCGCCTCGCGCGTCACCGCACCGGCGACGCCGTGGCTCGCGCCGGCGATCACGGTCACGCCGACGCCGGCATCGGTGACGAAGCGCGGCAACTCGGCTGCGGCGAAATCGCGATACCAGGGCTCGCTCATCTTGTCCCTGGCGGGCAGGTTCAGCCAGAGCTGGAAACCTTCCATGACGCCGGCTTCCTGCTGCGGAATCTCGGAATGGATCACGCCGCGGCCGGCGGTCATCCACTGCACGCCGCCATTTTCGAGCAGGCCTTCATGGCCCGCGCTGTCGCGATGCTGCATGCGGCCGGCGATCATGTAGGTGATCGTCTCGAAGCCGCGATGCGGATGGTCTGGAAAGCCGGCGATGTAGTCGTCCGGATTGTCGCTGCCGAATGCGTCGAGCATCAGGAAGGGATCCAGCCGGCGCTGCAGCGGCTGGGTCAGCACCCGCGTCAGCTTGACGCCGGCACCGTCCGACGTGGGCCGGCCGACGACGAGGCGCTCGACGCCGCGTGACCGGTGGACCTGTTCGCTGTGACGGATGGGCTTGCTTGTCATGTTGGCTCCTCGATCGGGTCGATGAATGCGTTGCGGCAATCCGGGTTCAGGCCAGTGCCGCGGCCAGGTCTTCTTCGGCCTGGGCGAAGCCCCGCGCCGCGGCTTCCGCGCCCATGTTGAGCCCTTCGGCATAGATGAAATGCACGTCCGTCATGCCAAGGAAGCCGAGCACGGTCTTCAGGTAGGGCACCTGGCTGTCGGCCTCGGTGCCGCGATAGCTGCCGCCGCGGGCGAGGGCGACATAAACCATCTTGCCCTTGAGCAGGCCTTCGGGGCCCTGTTCGGTGTAACGGAAGGTCACGCCGTTGCGGGCGATGGCATCAATCCAGTTCTTCAACTGCACCGGCACGCCGAAGTTGTACATCGGCACGCCGAGCACGATCGCGTCGGCGGCCTGGATCTCGGCGATCAGCGCGTCGTCGAGGGCGACTCGCGCCGCCTGCTCGGCGGTGCGCTGCTCGGCCGGGGTGAACAACGCACCGAGCGCGGCTTCGTCCAGCACCGGATGCGGGGTGACGGCAAGGTCGCGCACCGTGAGGCTGGCCGCCGGCGTAGCTGCCTGCAGGCGAGCCACGATGGAATTGGCGACGCGGGTGGAATTGGCGGCTTCGCGACGGGCGCTGGCATTGATTTGCAGAATGTTCATTTGCTTCTCCTTGGGTAATTGATGATCTGATGCGTACTTTATTGATGTCCAAGAAAGAACAGAAGCCCATAGATCGGATAACATTGTTCCACCAATGGAACAATATGAGCCCAATGACCTGCTGATATTTGCCCGCGTGGCCGAAGCCGGCAGCTTCAGCCGCGCTGCGGAACGCATCGGCCTGCCCAAATCCACCGTGTCGCGGCGCATCGCTTTTCTGGAAGAGCAGCTCGGCGAACGCCTGATGCTGCGTACCACGCGTCGCCTGACGCTGACCGAGTTCGGACTGCAGCTGCTGGAGCACGCGCGTCAGGTGGCGGCAGAGGTCGATGCCGTCAAGGCGCTCAGCGAATACCGGCAGGCACGTCCCAGCGGCCGCCTGCGGGTATCGATGCCAAACGATTTCGCGACCGTGCTGCTGACCGACATGCTGGCGGCCTTCGTCGCGCTGCATCCCGCGGTGTCGCTGGAGCTCGATCTCTCGCCGCGACGCGTCGACCTGCTCGGGGAGAATTTCGATCTCGCGGTGCGCATCGGCGACCTGCCCGACGACACGCTGCTGGCCGCGCGGCGCATCGCCGTGTTTCCCAGCGGCCTCTACGCCGCCCCGGCCTATCTGGCCGAGCGCGGCGAGCCGGCATCACCGGAGGGTCTCGATCAGCACGACACGCTGAGGTTGCTCGGACGCAATGGCGAAGCCGCAAGCTGGACCCTGATCTCGGCCGAGCGCCGCTGGGAAGGCGCCCCGCCGGCGCGTCTGGTCGCCAATGCGCCGGAGTTGCTGATCAACCTCGCCCGGGCGGGCGCCGGCATTGCTGCCGTACCCGACTACTTTGCCGCGCCCAGCGTGCGGCGCGGCGAATTGCGGCGGGTGCTGCCCGATTGGCAGATGCCTTCGCCTACCGCGTGGGTGGTATTCCCGGGACGTCGCCTGATGCCGGCGAAGACGCGGGCATTCATCGACATGCTCGAAGCGGCGCTGGCGGGAAGCTAGTCGACTCAGTTCGTCGCTGCCTGTTCCGGGCGCGCCCGGGCAGGCTCAAGGACATCGGCTAGCGATAACGACACGCAGCACAATTCGGTGCCAGCATCGTCAGCAACCTGAACGAGCCTCTTGCATAGGCGTTGGTTACCGGGCATTGACTCGGGCTGCTGTCCAGATCCTTGTTCCACCGAGCGACCTTGCAGGCCCAGAGCCGATTGGTTTTTCTTCGTTCCCGGCAATGTGCCTGGGATTCGGCGGAAGGATCGGCGGAATTTCCTCGTGTATCGTGGGTTTCCATGATTCTCGTACCCGGCTAAGCACCTGGGGCAATGATACAAACAACACAACGCAGCAAACAAATCAATCCGTTCTATTATCCATAAACCGTTTTGTTATGCCAAATGGAACGCCATGTGCGCCGGTGGATCGGGCTGGCTCCCCTGGTGCGGCGCCGGATCGATTCCGCCTTGTGCCGCCTGTCGCCGTCAGGCGACAAATATAAAACCATTCAAATCAACGACCTGATGGCGACAAGCGGAATCCTGTCGCTGTTCGGCGACGAAACAGCCGTTCCGGCCATCCCCGCAATTCAGGCTATCTATTTGAAGTAAAACATATTTCACGCCATGGCACGGTCGATGCTGAAGTAGCAGCAGGTATCAGCGACAAGGACCAGACCATGACCAGCAAACCGACGATTGCGAACCTGCCGGCCGGCGCAACCAAAACACCGGCAGCCCGGGCGCTGTCGACGGACCGATCCCGATCGACTGCAGCGCGTTGCCGCTTCCGGCCGCCGGCACCGACCGGCGCGATTGGAGGATGAAATGGATAAGCCTATCCGCGGACTCGCAGTGGCGACGCTGCTCGTCGCATGGGTCGGGCTACCGTCCCCGGTGCAGGCCGATCCGCCGCCATGGGCCCCGGCCCACGGCCATCGCGCCAAGGAATATCGGTATGTCTATTACCCGCACCACGAGGTCTATTACGCACCGGCGACCCGGCAGGACGGCGGGCGGTGGCGGGTTGGTACCAGCCTGCCGGGCGGCATCGTGGTCGCGGGCGTTCCCGGCATATCGGTGATCCTCGGTACCGAGCGGCCGTATGAAATGAATACCTACGTGGTGCAGCGCTACGGAGGCAAACGCCACGAGCGTCACCGACGCCACCGCCACGATGATTAGTTCAGCCAGCCGGCGCCGCGACCCGTCCGCTCATGTCTTTCGCGAAACGCCGGCCATGGCCGCAAGGCCTCCGGAAATCAGCATCCCGACCGCAACTTCACCAAGGAAAGCCCACCATGGATTACAAATACCGCCTACTGCTCCGGGCACGCGACAGGCCCTGCCCCATGCTGCAACAGATATTCGCCGCCGAAGAGCGTGTCAACGTGCGCGACCTGACCACCCGCGTGACCACGGACGTTCCCGCCCACGAGCTGTCGCCTTATCGGCACACGCTGGTGATGAACGGCCTGGAGTACCAGATTCTCAATGTGCTTCGGCAGCGCTGAACCCGCCGGCCCGCCGATTCCGCGGGCATCAGGGATCGGGGGTCAGCCGTCGCAAAACCTGATCGAGTTTCGGCCGGCCTCCTTGGCTTCGTACATCGCCTTGTCGGCCCACTTGAGGATGTCGTCCTGGCTGGATGCATGATCGATGAACAAGCTCACGCCGATGCTCACCGTGCAATGATGCTCGATGCTGGTTTCGGCTTGTCCCTCGCTCCTGACGATCAGGCGATAGGGCTCCGCCAGCCTGGAACGGATTTTCTCGGCAACGCTTGCGGCCTGCGCCCGCGATGCGTCGATGGCGGGATTCAGTTCGTTCAGCAGCACCACGAACTCGTCGCCGCCGAATCGCGCCACCGTGTCGATCTCGCGTACGCAGCTGCGCAGGCGCGCGCAGACCTCGATCAACAGCTGGTCGCCAATGGCATGCCCGTACTCGTCATTGAGCGGCTTGAAGTTGTCCAGATCGAGGAACATCAGGGCTCCATGGCGGCCACCGCGCTTGCTGGCGGCCATGAACTGGCTCAGGCGATCGCTGAGCAGGCGGCGATTCGGCAGTTGCGTGAGCGTGTCGTAGAACGCCAGGTTCCTGATTTCGTCTTCCGCATGCTTGCGTGCCGTGATATCCATGTAGATGGTCACGAATCCGCCATCCGGCAAAGGCATGCCGCGGATCTCCAGCGCCGTGCCATTGGGACGCACGCGCTCGAAGGTGTGTGGCTGGAAGTCGCGGACCCGGGCCAGCATACCGGCAACCTGCTGCTCGGGATCGCCGGGACCGTAGTCGCCACGCACCGCGTTGTAGCGGATGAAATCCTCGAAACACAGACCGGGTTTTTCGAAGAAATCGTCGGGCAGGGCCATCAACTGCCTGAACTTGTCGTTGTGGGCCGTCAGCCGCAAATCCGCATCGAACACCGAGACGCCGCCGGGAAAGTTCTCGATGATGGCGGACAGCATGTCGTTCTGCCGCCGCAGCTTTTCTTCGATGAGCTTGCGCTCGGTGATGTCGCGCCAGACGCAATAGATGACTTTCCTGTCCTCCAGACTGACGGTCGAGAGCGTGACTTCGGCGAGGAAATCCATGCCGTCGGCCCGGGTGTGCATCCATTCGAAGCGATGCAGGCCCTTGTCCTGCGCCAGGGCCATCATGCGCTCGGCCTTGACGTAGGAATCCTGGCCGTCGGGCTGCTGGGGTGGCGAGAGCTTCGAGGGATGAACGTTGAGGAATTCTTCGCGGCTGGCGTAGCCCAGGGTCCGGATGGCGGCTTCGTTGCAGGCGACGAAGCGGTTGCCGTCGATGATCCAGGTCGGATCCGGCGAGGACTCGAACAGCTGCTGGAACCAGCCATGATCAGTAGTGAAGCCGGGTTGGGGCATGCCTCGATGTGCCTGAACAGGAGTCAAAGAATGCGGCCATCCCGACGGTCGGAACACTC
The DNA here is from genome assembly GCA_022842325.1 of Sulfuritalea sp. Classification (GTDB taxonomy): domain Bacteria; phylum Pseudomonadota; class Gammaproteobacteria; order Burkholderiales; family Rhodocyclaceae; genus Sulfuritalea. The sequence goes on from JALHPU010000006.1 coordinate 132,199, forward strand.
AAGCCAGCGGGAACTCATCAGCTGCAATGGAAACTTTCTGCCGAGCGTTGCCGCAGGGTAGCGGCGCCTCATAAGCCTGCTCCAACAGAAACCCGGGTTCATGCTAGCCCGCTTCCCGACCGCGAACAATACTTACTTTAGACATAGACCCGGATGATCGGGTTCGCGGCACGGCGAAGTCGTGCGCACCGCAGTTGCCGTCGGCTGCAGCAGCCGCTCCCGGGCGCAGCGCAATGCGCGCTGGCGTACATACCGCGCCGGGCGATCGCGCTACAAAGACAGTTGTTGAAGTCACATCGTCAGGAGCTGGTCATGATCAGGAAAATCGTCCTCGCCGCCGTAGTATCCGCAGCCTTGGGAAGCATCACGGTCCCGGCATCCGCTGCGATCTATGTGCAGGTCGCGCCACCGGCACCCCGTACGGAGTACGTACCGGCGCCGCGCCGCGGTTACGTCTGGGTCGGCGGCCACTGGGGCTGGCATAAGCAGCGCCATCAATGGATCAAGGGCAGCTGGATACGCGAGCGCCGCGGCTACCAGTACAACCAGCCGGCATGGGTGGAGCGCAACGGGCGCTGGCAGATGGAACGCGGTACCTGGATCCGCGGCGATCGCGATGGCGACGGCATACCCAACCGCATGGACCGCGACCGCGATGGCGACGGCCTTCGCAACAGCGCCGACCGCCGCCCCAACGATCCGCGCCGCTACTGATCCGGTGCGTCGGTGACAAATGCGGCCGACGGCCCGGCGCATCGCCCGTTTTCGGGGAACGGACCGAACGCCGGCTGGCAACAGCCGCCGTCATGGTCTAGGATGAAATGGTGACGTCATGGCAATGCTGCCGATCCGGATGCACGGAGCGGCAGCCACAGGATGTGGCCTGGCGACAAACCCGCTGAGGAATGACTATGTGGCGAATTTTTCTGGCGCTGCCCCTGATCCTGGCCGGCGCCGCTCAGGCGCAGGAGTTGATCCTGTTTGCCGGCGGATTGCAGCAGTCCGGGACGCAGGAACGCACCTCGGCGTGGGCCTTCGAATATCAGCATCCGCTGGGCGAGAACCTCGCCGCCAGCTTCTCGTGGCAGAACGAAGGCCATGTCCCCGGCCATCATCGCGACGGGCAGGGAATTCAGCTCTGGGCCCGCAGCAATCTGCTGGATCGCCGGCTGTCGCTCGCAGCGGGTATCGGGCCCTACCGCTATTTCGACACCACGCCGGCCCCGGCCGGCGGCGGCTATGCCAACGTCCACGGCTGGGGAACCATCGGCAGCCTGGCGGCGACCTACTACACCGACAGCCGCTGGCTGTTTCAGGCACGCTACAACCGCATCGTCACCCCGCACAGCATGGATACCAGTGCGCTGATGTTCGGCATCGGCTACCTGCTGGAACCGGCGTCCGAGCGCGGTCCGCACGATTCCGCACCGCGCCAGCCTGGCCGCACGACGAGCGATGAAGTCACGCTGTTCCTCGGCAAGACGATCGTCAATAGCTACCATTCGGAGCTCAGTACCGCGCGGGCGATCGAATACCGCCGTGGCCTGGCGCGCCATGTCGATGCCACGCTGGGCCTGCTGAACGAGGGTGATGCCAGACTGATCCGCCGCACCGGAATCACGGCCCAGATCTGGGGCGTACGCGAGGTGCTCGCCAGCGATCGCCTGGTATTGGGCATCGGCTTCGGTCCCTACCTGGCAGTCGATAGCTACCGCACGCCGGCGCCGGGCGAAGGCGGCGCCAGCAAGTTCTCCTGGATCTTCACCGCGACTGCCGCCTACCGGCTCAGTCCGCAATGGGCGGCACGTTTTTCCTGGAACCGTGTGAACACCAACCATCACCGCGACACCGACGTGATTCTGTTCGGCGCGGGCTACCGCTTCTAGCGCAGTCCCCACGCCGGCACCCCGGGCGGTCCCAACAGTCGGCGCCGGCGCCACGGCGCCGCGCCATGGCTCACGCCGCCGGCGCGGCCTCCAGATCGCGCCAGAGGCACTTGCCCTTGCTCTCCTTGGCAATTTCGCCCAGCACGCGGGCGTGGTCGGCGAGTTCCGCCTCGCTGGCGCGCAGCACTATCAGCGGCGGACGCTGGCGCGTGCCGCCCATCGAGTAGTCGACGGGCGCGCTGTCGAACTCGATTTCCAGCGTGTTCTGGCCGCGCGTCATGGCCAGGTAGACCTCGGCCAGCAGCTCGGCATCGAGCAGCGCGCCGTGCAGCTGGCGGCCGGAATTGTCCACGCCGAACTCCGAACACAGGGCATTGAGGTTGTTCTTCTTGCCCGGCCGCATCTCGCGCGCCATGCGCAGGGTGTCGATCACCTCGCTGCAGATCTGTTCGATGCTTTCCATCTGCAACAGGCCCAGCTCGTTGTTGAGGAAGCCGACGTCGAAGGCCGCGTTGTGGATCACCAGTTCGGCGCCGCGGATGAACTCGACGAAGTCGCCGACGATCTCGGCGAACTTCGGCTTGTCGGCGAGGAACTCATTGGTCAGGCCGTGGATCGCGATGGCGCCGGGATCGATCGCCCGCTCGGGATTGAGGTAGGCGTGGAAGCGCTGCCCGGTGAGCTGACGGCCGCGCAGCTCGACGCAGCCGATTTCGATGACGCGGTCGCCGGTGCGGAAATCCAGCCCGGTGGTTTCGGTATCCAGAATTACCTTGCGCATTGTTCAGCCTCCGTTGCGGGCCAGGTCGACGCCGCGCCGCGCCAGCACGTCGGCGCGTTCGTTCTCGACGTGGCCGGCGTGGCCCTTGACCCAGATCCATTCGATCTTGTGCTGCGCCGCGAGACGGTCCAGTTCGCGCCACAGGTCCTCGTTTTTCACCGGCTGCTTGCCCGCGGTCTTCCAGCCGCGCCGCTTCCAGCCGTGGATCCACTCGCTGATGCCCTTCTGCACATACTGCGAATCGGTATGCACGCGCGCCGATACCGGGCCTTTGAGCGCACGCAGCGCCTCGATCACCGCCATCATTTCCATGCGGTTGTTGGTGGTCAGCAACTCGCCGCCGAAGAGTTCCTTTTCGGTGTCGCCCTTGCGCAATATGGCGCCCCAGCCGCCGGGGCCGGGATTGCCGCTGCAGGCGCCGTCGGTAAAAATTTCTATCATTGATCCACTCTTTGCGTAACGGTTACCAAAGCCTTGGCGCGCGCCATGCGATCGCTCCAGCTCGGGGTGATCAGGCGCATGCCGTGCTGGCGCTTGATCGCCTGCACGATATATACCGCGCCGGCGATCGGCCACCAGCGGTCGCCGGCGGCATCCATGAACTGGAAGCGGCGCAGCCATTTTTCCTGGGTCACGGCAGGCGCGTAGCAGCCGAAAGCGCCGGCCTGCATCTCGAAGCCAAGCAGCGAAAACCAGTCCTTCAGGCGCGGCACGCTCAGATACGCCCCGCGCCAGGGCGGTAGCGCCTGCCGTCGCGACAGCTTGCGCTTGGCCCCCCACAGGCTGAAGGGATTGAAGCCGGTGACGATCACATGGCCCTCGGGCACCAGGATGCGTTCCACTTCGCGCAACACCTGGTGCGGATTGGCGTCGAACTCCAGGGTATGCGGCATCACCACCAGGTCGATGCTGTTGGCGGCAAACGGCAGATAATGCAGGTCGGAACGCACTTCCGAGACGCCGTCGTAGCGTCCGTCGTCGCAACGAAAGCGCAGCGGCATGCGGTTGGCGCGCAGGAAAGGGTGGCTGGGCAGCGAGAGTTGCACGGCATTGAAGCCAAAAATGTCGGCCACCAGCAGATCGTGCTTTTGCTGCTCCCAATTGAGCACATACTGGCCGGATGGCGTATTCAGCCAGTCTTCGAAACCCTGAATTGACATTGCGCCCCGATGGGAGAAAATTGCTTCGTGATTGAAATACTTGCCCTGCACGCTTTCGACGACAACTACATCTGGCTGCTGCGCGCCGGCGGCCACGTTGCGGTAGTGGACCCGGGCGATGCCGCGCCGGTGCTGCGCCATCTTGAAACCAGCGGCGACCGGCTCTGCGCCATCCTCGCCACCCACCATCACGGCGACCACGTCGGCGGCCTGGCCGAACTGCTGGCCCGCTTTCCCGTCCCCGTGTATGGCCCGGTGCTGGAAAACATCCCCGGCGTCAGCCAGCCGCTCTCCGGCGGCGAGCATATCGAACTGCCCGAAATCGGCGTCGAATTCGACATCATCGCCGTGCCCGGACATACCCGCGGCCACATCGCCTATTATGGCCCAAGTCTCGGCGACGACGGCGCGGTGTTCTGCGGCGACACGCTGTTCGGCGCCGGTTGCGGGCGCCTGTTCGAAGGCACGCCGGCGCAGATGCAGGATTCGCTGGCCAAACTCGCCGTACTGCCAGCGCCGACTCTGGTGTATTGCGCCCACGAATACACCCAGAGCAACCTGCGCTTCGCCATGGCCGTCGAGCCGGGCAGCATCGCCGTGCAGCGGCGCAGCGAAAACACGGCCCGGGATCGTGCCGCCGGCCGCGCCACCATTCCCACCAGCATCCATGCCGAACTCGCGACCAATCCCTTCCTGCGCTGGGATGCACCGGCGGTGCGCGCCGCGGCAGCCAGCCGCCTCGGGCATGTTCCGGCCGACGCGGTGGAAACCTTCACCGCCATCCGCGAGTGGAAAAACCGTTTTTAAGCTGCGGCCGACTCAGGAACCCTGCCCTACATGACCAGCCGCCGCAGCTTCATCAAAGTCGTTGCCGCGCTGCCGCCGGCGCTGTGCCTCCGTCCGGCCTGGGCGGCCGCCGCCGGCACGCCCGACCCCTCGCGCCTGGCGCTGGTGATCGGCAACAGCAGCTACCGGGATGCGCCGCTGGTCAATCCGGCCAACGACGCCAGGGCGATCGCCGGCCTGTTCGCCCAGGCCGGCTTCACCGTCGATTCGCGCCTCGATGCCAATCGCAGCGACATGATGGCCGCCATCGAACGCTTCGGCATCGCCGCCAAGCGCGCCGACACCAGGCTGGTGGTGTTCTATTACGCCGGCCACGGTGCCCAGCTCGACTGGCGCAACTACCTGCTGCCGGTCGATGCGGTGGTGCAAAAGCAGGAGGACATGAAGCAGCGCTGCGTCGATCTGAGCCTGCTGCTGGGCCAGCTGAGTGCGGCGAAGGACAAAACCTTCGTCATCATCCTCGATGCCTGCCGCAACAATCCCTTCGGTAGTGCCTACCGGCCGGAACAGAAAGGCCTGTCGCAGTTCGATGCGCCGGTCGGCAGCCTGCTGGCCTATGCCACGGCGCCGGGCAACGTGGCCTCCGACGGCGACGGCCAGAACGGCCTGTACACCGAGAACCTGGTGCGCGAACTGTCGCAGCGCGGCACCCGCATCGAGGACGCGCTGAAGCGGGTGCGCCTCAATGTGCGCCTGGCTTCGCATGGCGCACAGATCCCCTGGGAGACCACCTCGCTGGAAGGCGATGTCTTCATTTTCAACGAAGGGCAGAAGAAGCTCTCCGAGTCCGACCTGGAAAAGCTGGTCGAGGCCGATGTCAGCGAATGGGCGCGCATCAAGTCCTCGAAAAAGATCGACGACTGGGTCGGCTACCTGCGCACTTTCCCCAACGGCCGCTTCGCCGAAATCGCCCAGATGCGCCTGGCCCGCCTGCTCGCCGAGGACGAGAAACTCATGGCCGAGAAGCGCCAGCGGGAGGAACAGAAAGCCCGCGAGGAACAGCAACGCCTCGAGCAGCAGCGCATCGAGCGCGAGCGGCTGCGCATCGCCGAAGAACAGCGCCTGGCCGCCGAGCGCAAGCAACTTGCCGAGCAGCAGGCCAGGGAACTGCAACGCCGCCAGGCCGAGCAGAAGAATCTGGAAGCCAGGCGGCGCATGGAGCAGGAAGCGCTGGCGCGGGAGCAACAGGAGCGCATCGCGGCGGAGCGGCTTGTCGCAGAACGGCAGCGACTCGAGGATGACCAGCGCCGCCTGGAAGGAGAGAAGCTGACCGAGGCCAGAGCCAAAACTGCGGCGGCCGCGAAATCCGCTGCGCCGCAAGCCGCCGCGCCCACCGGCGCCCCGTCGATCGAAATCCGGGCCGGCCTTGCGGTACCGCAACTGATGGCCCCGTCGGCCAATCCATACTCCGCCGGTCGCTACCCCCTCAATCGCATCTACACGGTGGGCGACGAGGCGACCATCCGGCTCAGCGACATCCTGACCGGCCTGGAAGAACGAACCGATACGGCGCGCGTGACACGGGTGGATTACGAAGCGGACCGGGTCGAATACAACAACGGCTTCACGATCACCGACCTGATGGGCAATGCGCTGAAGCTGGGACCGGCCGAATACGATACTCCGGTCCAGTTTTTCCCCGCCGAGTTCCAGATCGGCAAGAAATGGACCGCTGCTTTTCGCCTGACCCAGAATGGCGTCACCACCAATGCCTACTATGACGTCGAGATCGTGAAGCGGGAGACCATCAGCGTGCCCGCCGGGAAATTCGATACTTTCAGGATCGAAGGCAACGGATGGAACAATACAGTCAGCTCCAGGCTCGAGTACAAGGCATGGGTGGTTCCGGGACTGATTGTTTCCGTCAAATCCGAGTTGATGGTCAGCAACCGGGGACGGTTTATCCGAACGGAACGGCGCGAACTGGTCGCCCTGCGCCAGCAGGTTGTCGCGTCGCCCGCCTGACTGCGAATGGAATACCGGCACACCGCGACGGCACAAGAGGCAATCGCTTCGCCGGAGTCCTTGCCGCGTCGACCGCCGGCAAGTTTTTTGCATTGACCGCGCAGGCGGCGTTGGCTAAGATGCGCCGCCCTCACGCGTAGCTTTGACGGCGCCCTTTCTCCGCCGCTGCGCTTGACGCCGATAATGTCGGCCTTGGTCTCCACTGGTAAAGCGTCCCCAATGCTCCTGATTCGTCTTGTCCCGTTGTTGCTGTTTCTGCTGATCGCCCCGGCACGTGCAGAGCAGGCACTGCAACTGACCGGGGAACTGGCGCCGGCACCGATCCTCGGCTTCGGTCCGCCACAGCCGTCCGCGGTGCCGCTGTTGCCCGATCCGTCACAGGAAGTCCGTGACGAGCTGCCGCCGCTGCCCACCATCGACCTGACCACTCCGCCCGACGACCTCTGGCAGCGCATGCGCAACGGCTTCTCGATGCCCGACCTCGACAGCCCGCTGGTGGCCGACCGTCAGGCCTGGTACCTGAACCGGCCGGACCTGCTGAAGCGCGTCTTCGAACGCAGCCGGCGCTACCTGCACCATATCGTCGAGGAACTCGAAAAGCGCGGCATGCCGACCGAGCTGGCCCTGCTGCCGATCGTCGAAAGCTCCTACAACCCGCTGGCCTATTCGTCGGCGCGCGCGCTGGGCATGTGGCAGTTCATCCCCTCCACCGGCAAGACCTACAAGCTGCAGCAGAACGCCTGGTTCGACCAGCGCCGCGACATCGTCGCCTCGACCAGCGCCGCGCTGGATTACCTGCAGACCATTTACGAAATGCACGGCGACTGGCACCTGGCCCTGGCCTCCTACAACTGGGGCGAGAACGCGGTCGGCCGCGCCGTGGCCAAGAACCAGGCCAAGGGCCTGCCGACCGATTACCGCCACCTCAAGATGCCGGCCGAAACCAGCTACTACGTGCCCAAGCTGCAGGCGATCAAGAACATCATCGCCCAGCCGCAACTGTTTGGCATCAGCCTCGATCCGATTCCCAACCGCCCCTACTTCGCCACGGTGGAGCGCAGCGGCAACATGGACATCGCGCTGGCGGCACGCCTGGCGGAAATCCCGGTCGAGGAATTCATCGCGCTGAATCCGGCCTACAGCCGGCCGGTGATGCCGGACGTGGCCAACAGCCCGCTGGTTCTGCCGGCAAACAAGGTGCAGACCTTCCTCGAGAATCTCCAGCAGCACGAAGCCGCGGACAAGCCGCTGTCGGCCTGGCTCACGCACAACCTGAAAAAGGGCGAAAAACTGGATGCCGTGGCCAAGCGCTACGGCATCAGCCCGGTGCGGCTCAAGCAGTTGAACGGCATCAATGCGAAGACCAAAGTCGTTCCCGGCTTCGCCCTGCTGGTGCCGGGCAAGGACGCCATCGCTTACGACGCGATTGCCGCCCGGCTGCCGCAAACACCGGCCGCGCCGCCCAAGGCCACCAAGTGGAAGAAGGGCAAGGCCGCCGGCAAGCCGAAGAAGGGCGCGGTGGTGGTGAAAATCAGGAAGCCGGCGGTCACGCCGAAGAAACGCTAGGCCTTGAAGCAGCGCACCACCTGGGTGGCGGCGAAGCGGGTTTCGCCCGGATAACTCTGCCGGCACGCGTCGTCGGCCAACGGACAGCGCGGATGGAAATGACAGCCTGAAGGCGGATTGGCCGGCGATGGCATGTCGCCGGCCAGCTTCGGCGCATCGCCGCGCACGCCATCGACGCGCGGCACGGCGGCGAGCAAGGCCTGCGTGTAGGGATGACGCGGCGAACGCAGGACTTCGTCGGCACTCCCGGATTCCACCACGCGCCCGAGATACATCACCGCCACGTCGTGCGCCAGGTAATCCACCACGGCGATGTTGTGCGTGATGAACAGATAGGCCAGCTTCAGGTCGCGCTGCAGGTCGGACAGCAGGTTGAGGATTTGCGCCTGTACCGACACGTCGAGCGCCGAGGTCGGCTCGTCGCAGATCAGCAGTTGCGGATTGACCGCCAGGGCGCGGGCGATGGCGATGCGCTGGCGCTGCCCGCCAGAGAATTCGTGCGGATAGCGACTCACCATCTCGGCACGCAGGCCGACCTGCTCCAGTAGCGGGCCGACCTGCGCCGCCGTGTCGCGGTCGCTGGCATTGCCGCCCATGCGACCGGTACCCAGCGCCTGCATGCCCTCGGCGATGATGTCGCCGATGCGCAGGCGCGGGTTGAGCGAGGCGAACGGGTCCTGGAATACCATTTGCATTTTCGCGCGCAGCGGCCGCAGCTCGCTGGTCGAGCGCGTGGTGAGTTCGGTGCCTTGCAACTGGACGCGGCCGGCGGTCGGCCGGATCAGCTGCAGCATGGCCTTGCCCGCCGTAGTCTTGCCGCAGCCGGATTCGCCGACCAGGGCCAGGGTACGCCCCGGCATCAGCTGCAAGGACAGACCATCGACAGCGCGCACGGCACCCACGGCACGCTGCAGGATGCCGCGACGGATCGGAAAATGCACCTGCAGGTCCCGAACCTCGAGCAGCGGCTGCAGTTCGACGACAGCCGCCGTGTCGCCGGCGCCGACTCCTGCGGCCACTGCCGGTGCGGCGCCGGGCAGGAAGCAGCGCACGCGCTGGCCGTCGCCGGCATCGCGCCAGGGCGGCGGCGCCGTGTGGCATTCGGCCATGACCTCGCTGCAGCGGTCGACGAAGCGGCAGCCGGCGTGCCGCACTTCGGCCGCCGGCACGCTGCCGGGAATCGTCGCCAGGCGGCCGCCGCGCCGATCGGCATCGGGCAGCGCGGCGAACAGGCGCACCGAGTAGGGATGTGCCGGCTGCGCGAAGAAAGCCGCGCGCGGCGCCTCCTCCACCAGTTGTCCGGCGTACATGACGCCGATGCGGTCGGCCATGCGCGCCACCACACCGAGGTCATGGGTGATCAGCAGCAGCGCCATGTCCTGCTTGTGGCGCAGTTCGTCGAGCAGGTCCAGCACCTGCGCCTGGATCGTCACGTCGAGCGCCGTGGTCGGCTCGTCGGCGATCAGCAGACGCGGCGATCCGGCCAGCGCGATGGCGATCATCACGCGCTGCCTGAGGCCGCCGGAAAGCTGGAAGGGGAATTCGTCGAGCCGGCGCAAGGGATCGGGAATGCCGACCTGGTCGAGCAGTTCGGCGGCGCGCGCGCGCGCGGCGGCACCGCGCAGCCCGGCGTGCAGTTCCAGCGCCTCGACGATCTGGCGGCCGACGGTCAGCACCGGGTTGAGGCTGGTCGCCGGCTCCTGGAAGATCATGCCGATGCCGCCGCCGCGAATCTCGCGCATGCCCGACTCGGGCAGCGCCAGCAGTTCGGTGTCCTCGAAGCTGATGCTGCCGCTGACGACCTGCGCCGCGGCCGGCAGCAGACGCATCAGCCCGAGCGCGGTCATCGACTTGCCGCAGCCGGATTCGCCCAGCAGCGTGAAGCATTGGCCGGCGGCAATGTCGAAGCTGACGCCATCGACGGGGCGCGCTTCGCGAATTTGTATGGCGAGATCCTTCACCGACAGAATGCTCATGCCGACGACCTCGGGTCGAAGGCTTCGCGCACCGCGTCGGCGAACAGGTTGGCGGCCAGCACCAGCGTAAACATGAAGCTGAAGGCCGCCGCCAGCGACCACCAGACCATGGGCTCGCGCGCCAGCTCCATGCGCGCGGTGTTGATCATGGTGCCAAACGATATCGTGCTCGGATCGACGCCGACGCCGACATATGACAGCACGGCTTCCGCCAGCACCAGGCCGGAGAAATCCATGACCAGCGCGATCAGCACGATATGCATCAGGTTGGGCAGGATGTGGCGGCGCATGATGGCGAAGCGGCCGACGCCGAAGGCCTGCGCCGCCTGGACGAATTCCAGTTCGCGCAGCTTCAGCGTCTCGCCGCGCAAGAGGCGCGCGACGCCGGTCCAGCTGGTCATGCCGAGGATCAGGCACAGCGCCAGCAGGCGCGCATCGGCGCGCTCGGCCGAGGTGGCGAACCATTCCGGATGGGTATCGATGATGACCTGCATCATCAGCACCGCGGCCGCGATCAGCAGCACACCGGGGATCGAACTCAGCGTGGTGTAGAGGTACTGGATCACATCATCGACCCAGCCGCCGACGTAGCCGGCCAGTATTCCGAGCAACACGGCCAGCGGCAGCATCACCAGCGTGGTCAGGGTGCCGATCAGGAGGCCGGTGCGTATGCTTTTCAGTGAGAGATACAAGACGTCCTGGCCGACCTTGTCGGTGCCGAAGACGTGGTAGCCGCCACCCAGCGAGATCGCGACGCCGAGCAGCAGCAGGATGGCCAGCAGGGTGATGAACACGGCGCCGATCGCCGTACCGCCAGCGCCGACTTTCAATAGCTCCTGCAGCGGATTTCGCGGGGCCGCGGTGGGGCCAACCGTAGGGCCGACTGTAGGGCCGACTTCAGTCGGCCATCCACCCTGGCCGGCTGAAGCCGGCCCTACAGGCCGCAGGTAGCGCAACCCCAGCACCAGCAACAGCCAGACCGCCAGTCCGCCAGCGCAACCGCGCGAAACGCGCACGGCGATGTCGAACTCGTGATTGGCGAGGTCCTGCCCCAGGTGCGCACCGCCATGCTTGAGCCGCGGAAACTCGCGCTGGGTCGAATCCGCCAGTGCTTCCTTGGAGTAAAGGTGCGTCGCCAGCGGCGCCGAATAGGTCTTCTCGCTGCGCTGGCGCAGGTCGGAGAGCAAGGCATCGAGCGCGGAGTGCACCTCGACCGCATAGCGTACGGTGGTCTCCCCCTGTACGCCGGGTGCCGATTCGAGCCGCGGCCGGTAGTGCAGCGAATCGAGCAGGCCGATCACGACGAAGGCCGCCAGCACCGTCGCCGCCGCCATCGCCATGCCGTCCTTCAGCACGCGCCCCCAGGCCGCGCGCAGGGCATCCTGGCGCCGCGCCCATAACACCAGCGCGATGATGGCCGCGATCAGCACGAACAGCAGCGCGTCGGACCAGAGCAATACCGGCTGAATGCTCACTGCAATCTCACCCGCGGATCGGCGATGGTGTAGGAGATGTCGGTCAACAGCAGGCCGACGATGTAGAGCACCGAACCGATGAAGACCATCGAGCGCACCACGGCGAAGTCCTGGGCGTTGATGGCGTCGATGGTGTAGCTGCCCAGGCCCGGAATGCCGAAGAAGGATTCGGTCAGCAGGCTGCCCATGAACAGGGTCGGGATCACTACCACGACGCCGGTCAGGATCGGGATCATGGCGTTTCGCAGCACGTGGCGGAACAGCACCACGCGCTCGGGCAGGCCCTTGGCGCGCGCCGTACGCACGTAGTCGCGGGTGATTTCCTCGAGGAAGATGGTGCGATACCAGCGCGTCGAGCTGCCGATGCCGCCGAAGACGCCGATGATCACCGGCAGGATGAGGAATTTCGCTGCATCGAAGCCGCCGCTATAACCCGAGATCGGCGCCAGGTGCCAGACCTTGGACACCAGCCACTGCCCGCCGATGATGTAGAACAGGCCGGAGATCGACATCATCGCCACGCATAGCACCACGCCGGTGAAATCCAGCGCCGTGGCGCGGAAGAACACCAGCAGCAATGCGAACGATATTGCGACAAACAGGCCGAGGACGAAGGTCGGCACCGCAATCGCGAGGCTCGGTCCCATACGCGTGCTGATCTCGCGCGCAATGTCGCGGCCGTCGTCGGCGCGGCCGAAATCGGCGGCGAACATGCGCACCGACTTGCTGAAGAAGATCGTGTCAGTGAACGTCGCCGTGCCGGCCGCCGCCGAGTTCCAGACCAGCGGCTTGTCGTAGCCGCGCTCGGCCTTCCACTTCTGGATCGCCTCGGGCGTCACGCGCTTGACGCCGAGCTGCATGCGCGCCATGTCGTCCGGCGTATTGACCACGAAGAACAGGGCGAAGGTGAGCAGGTTCACGCCGATCAGGATCGGGATCGCGTAGAGCAGGCGGCGAACGATGTAGGCGAGCATCAGGGTTTGAGCGCAGGCGGCAGGGAAGCGAGGTCACGCCCCAGCAGCATATCCAAAAAATCACGACGCATCGCCGGCGAAAAGTCGTGGCGGCTGACGAATTCCGTCGCCGCGCCGGGGCCGCGCCACTCGATGCCCCAGATCGGCGCGATCGCGGTGGGCTGCATGGCATAGCGCGCGTCGCCGACGAAGCCGGGGCGCAGGCGGTCCTGGACCAGGAAACCGTCGGAAAACACCCGGAAGCGCTCGATGTCGCGCAGGCGCTTCGCGTCACCCGCCGCCAGCCGCTGCGCCGTGGCGGCATCGAGCAGCGCTGCCGAAGCGCCGGAATAATGCCGCAGCCGCGGGCCGAGGTGGAAGGCATCGACCTGCACCCGCCCGTCATGGACATAGAGCGAACGCCACAACACCAGGTTGGCCATCGAGGGCTTGATCGACAGCTGCGTCGCCTGATGTCCGCGCGCCTGGGCAAGCGCGAGCGCCGCCGCCTCGCCGCGCTGCTGCTGGAAGAAGCTCAGGCCAAAGTAGCACACGCCCAGCAGCAGGCCCCAGCGCAGCGCCTGCGAATCGCCCCGACGCAGGAACAGGAACAGCGGCAGAGCCAGCAGCAGTGTGAACAGCGGATCGACCACCGCGATCAAGTTCCAGGCCTCCCTGCGTTCGGAAAATGGCAGCCAGAGGTGGGTGCCGTAACTGGTGCAGGCGTCGAGCAGCGGATGCGGCAGGTAGCCGGCCAGGCAGCACAGGTAAAGCACGCCGAAACCCATGCGCCGCCGCAGCAGGGGCCACAGCAGCATGGCCGCGAGCAGGGCGCCCAGGGGCACGAAGGCCAGCGCGTGGGTGAAGTGGCGGTGGTAATCGAGCACCAGCAAGGCGTCGCCGCCGCTCTGGATCAGCGCATCGGCATCGGGCAGCAGCCCGGCCAGCGCGCCGACACCCGCCGCCAGGCGGCGCCGTACCACCAGCGCCGACTGTTGGCCGCGGTGGGCGACAGAGGCGACGCCGGCCGCCATCGCCGCGCCCATCACGGCATGAGTCAGGATATCCATGCGCGAATGATAGAGCCTCTCACTGCAGTTGGTCTGGCGGTTTCGATCCCCGGCCGCGCATCAGTCCCCCGGCCTTCTGTCTCGCGATGAAGCCCTCGTTGCGCGGCCAGGTGCCGGTAGTCAGCCGCGTCCTCAACGCACCCAGGGCGGCCCCGGCTAGGAGGAATACGAGTAGCGGCAGCAGAATCGGCAGCAGGCTGGCCAGGATCAGCCATTGCGCCGCCTTCAGCAGCCGCGCCAGCCGCGGCGGGCCGCCGAGGGCTTTTTGCAGCGTCGCGACGATCATCCAGCAGAGGAACGCATCGGTGATCAGCGCGCCGAGGCCAAACGGAATACGGCAGGCCAGGCCGGAGAAATCGCTTTCGCCCCAAAGCCAGGGCAGCGACAGGCTGCCGGAGCAAACGCGCTCGCCGGCGCCGAAAGCCACCCAGTTGCCCAGCGCCGCGAGTCCCGCCAGCGCCAGGACGGCGAACAGGCTGCCCAGCAGCGCAGCCCGCGGTCCCGCAATGATGGACAGGCCCGCCGCGACGAATGTGCCGCCGGCGACGAAGCCCAGCCAGGGCGGACCCTGGATATCTTCGCGACCCAATGGCCCGATGTCGAATGCCGCCAGCATGGGAACAATTCCGCTGGCGACGAACAGCAGGCCGATCAGCAGGGCCGCGCCGGGAGTGAGTGCTGGTGTCTGCTTCATGAAGCGGGCGATCATGCAGCCGCCCGCCACAGCGGCGCCGGCAGCCGGTGTTTTCTACTTGAACTTGTAATAGGCCTGGTTCAGCCAGGCCGCGACGTGGGCCTCTTCTTCGGGGAACCAGCCGGCACTGGTCTGCGCACTGCAGGCCGCCACGCGCTGGCCGAGGGCCGCCGCATTGTTGATCAGGCGCGGCTTGCGCGTGTACATCGCCGAGCCGTCGCCGCCGAGCAGCTTGACGTGGCAGGCCACGCACTGCTTGTCGTGCAGCGGCTTGCCCAGTTTCGGATCGCCGGCGGCCTGTGCCGGCAGCGACAACAGCATACAGATCAGGGGAATCGCGATACGCATGGTTTTCTCCCACTGTGAGTCGTCAGCTTTACTGCAGATAGGTGATTTCCATCTGCGAATCGAGCCCGGTCACCATGTCGAGAATGTCGTCGGTGAACTGCTCGTCTTCGTCGCTCCAGGTGGCATCCGGCGCCGTCGAGGCAGTCACCAGCGGCGTGATGTCGAAATCGACAAAGCGGTCGCCGACCTTGAGCACGAAGATGCCGGAAGAATGCTCGACCAGTTCCCAGTCATCGGGAATTTCGAGCTCTGCATTCAGGACCAGCGACAGCTTTTTCATACGGTTCTCCGCCTTCAAGTATCAAGGCATGCATCCTAATCCATCCGGCCCCGGCAGGGTAGGATGATGGCTTCGCCAAACCTCGTTACTGCCATGATCGTGCCGCCGCCCCTGCTCCTGGACAACGATGCCGTGCGCCGCCATCTCTCGCTCGAGGCCCTGCTGCCGGCGATCGAACAGGCGCTGATCGCGCTTTCCGCCGGGCGCGTGGTGCAGCCCCTGCGTACCGTGATGGAACTGCCCGGACCCGACAGCCTGCTCTTCGTCAAACCGGCCCTCGTCGGCGGCGCGCTGGCCACCAAACTCATCACCCAGGTCCCGGGCAATGCCGCACGCGGCCTGCCGACCATGATCGCCACGCTGGTCCTGCTCGATCCCGCCAGCGGGGTGCCGCTGGCCGTGATGGACGCCACCTGGCTGACCGAACTGCGCACCGCAGCCGTCTCGGCCGTCGCCACGCGCGCCTTGCGCGACCGCAGCCCGAAGCGCCTGGCCATCCTCGGTTCCGGCGCCCTGGCGCGCAGCCACGCGCTGGCGCTCACCGCCGTGGTGCCGATCAGTGACATCCGGGTCTGGAGCCCGACCCGCGCCAATGCCGAACGCTGCGCGGCCGATATCAACGGCATGGCCTGCCCCGATGCCGAAAGCGCCGTGCGCCATGCCGACATCGTGGTCACCGTGACCAACGCCAGCACGCCCGTGTTGCTGGGCCGCTGGCTCAAGCCCGGCGCGCTGGTGCATGCGGTCGGCGCGCCGCGCCCCGGCTGGCGCGAACTCGACGACGAAGCCATGGGCAACTACCTGATCGCCGACCACCGCCAGGCGGCCGAGACCGAATCGGGCGACGTGATTCTTTCCGGTGCGAAGGTGCGGTGCGAAATCGGCGAAGTGCTGGCCGGCAAGGTGCAGGTACCCGCGGGCGTCACGGTGATCTTCAAGGCGCTCGGCCAGGCCGTCGAGGACGCCGTCGCGGCGCAACTCGTGTATGCCGCGGCGACCGGAACCGCAGCCGTCGCCTGAATGAAAACACGCCCTAATGCGCGCGCCGCGCGCGCTGCCAGGCAATCACGGCCTGGCTGGCATGGGCCATCATCGGCTCGGAAACTTCGCGCGGCAGGTTCAGGCGCAGGGCCGTGAACAGCGCCGCGTTGGTTTCCCGTGCCAGTTCGGTGCTCGCCGCCGCATCGCTCAGGCAGCGCAACTGGATATGGGCCAGGGCGTCGGCCGCCAGCCGCCAGCCCAGCAGCGGCATGCGCTCGACCAGCGCCACCAGCATGCCGCCCAGCGCGGCGAGGATGGGCGCGGCCTCCTCCCTCTCTTCGCAGGCGATCATCGCGTGCCACAGCGCCAGGTGGATATTGCGCCGCAGTTCCATCTTGAAATCGATGGCGTCGTTCTCGGCCTTGTCGATGGCCGCGAAGGCCTGCTGGAAGCGGGCATCGTCCGCCGCATCGAGCCCGTTGCGCAGGCCGCCGAGCAGGACGCTGACGCCGGGCAACGCGGTCAGCGCGAAGGCCTGGGCATAGGCCAGCGCCCACTGGTCGATGCCGCTCACCAGCAAGGCCAGTCGCAAAGCGCGCCCGGCGTCGTCCGGCGCGGCGCGCACCCAGTTCCCGGCGCGCTCCTGGATCTCGGCCACCGCCGCCTCCAGCGTCGCCGCGTCGCCTTCCAGCGTCAGGCGAAAAATCCGCGTGAAGGCATCCTGCGCCATGCGCGCCGCCAGGCGCTGCACCTCGGGGGCGGCCAGTCCGGCCAGGGTATCTGCGGGAAGGCTGAAGGCGTCGCTGCTGCCATCGCTCATAATGGGCATCCAAAACTCGAAACCCGCATTATGCAGATATGGGTCGATGCCGACGCCTGCCCCGGCGTCATCAAGGAAATTCTCTACCGCGCCGCGACGCGGCATTCGCTCGCGGTGACCCTGGTCGCCAACCAGTGGCTGCGCGTGCCGCCCTCGCCCTGGATACGTGCGGTGCAGGTAGGCAAAGGCTTCGACGTGGCCGACAGCCACATCGTCGATCAGGTGGCAGCCGGCGACCTGGTGATCACCGCCGACATTCCGCTGGCGGCACTGGTGATCGACAAGCGGGCGTTCGCCCTCAACCCGCGCGGCGAGCTCTACAGCGCAGAGAACATCCGGCAACTGCTGGACATGCGCAACTTCATGGACGGCCTGCGCAGCAGCGGCGTCGACACCGGCGGTCCGCCAGCCTTCAACCACGCCGACCGGCAGAACTTCGCCAACCAGCTCGACCGCTTCATCGCCCGTAACGGCAAACCGGCCTGACGCACGGGCAGCCGGCACGCCCCTGTCCGCTTGCGTTCCGGCAAAACACCAAAGGGCAGCTTGCCGCATTTACGGCCGGTCATCAGTATCTGTCGAGTATGCGTAAATGACCCCAATGCGTAATCCGCTGAACTCACACGCCCTGTCATTTGATTCGACGATGATTCTCAGGGCACGTAGCGATGAGTTACCTCCAATGCCTCCACCAACTGCGATACAACGCTGTCCCAGTTCCCATCGACGGACTGGCGGAACAGGCGCATGAACCGAGGATACCAAGGGGAATCGGTTCGACCTTCCAGCCATCGCCAGTCGGTTCCGTACTTCGGCAATAGCAACCAGCAAGGCTTGCCCAACGCGCCAGCCAGATGTGCCACCGCCGTATCAACGCAGATCATCAAATCAAGCTGGCTGAGGATGGCAGCGCTGTCCGCGAAATCATCAATGTTGCCCCCGAGATGAGTCAACGGTTGATGCGTCAAATCGATGCCCGCTTCATCTTCCCCCGCGCCTTTCTGCAGGCTGACAAAGGCTATGCCGGGTACAGACCAGAGTGGGGCGAGGGTAGCCAGCGATGGCAAGGATCGGTTGGCGTCGTTGGCGTGAGTGGGGCTCCCTTTCCACACCAACCCGACGCGAAACGCTGATTGCGGCAAGTGCGTCGCCCAGCGTTTTATTCTGGCCGGTTCCGCCCTCAGATAGGGAATTGTTGCAGGGAGATTTTCAAGCGTTGTAGAAAAATGCAGCGGCAGGCTGAGCGGGTAACACCAGAAGTCAAACTGCGCTGCCCTTTCGGGACGCCATTCTGATGTACTGATCACCCGGTCAGCCAGATTTTGCGACGCAAACAGGTTTTTCAGGGGCGGCTTGCAGGCGAGCATGAGGTGCTTCAAGCCCCTCGTCTGGAACAAATTCAGGTAGCGCACGAACTGTATCTCGTCGCCCAAACCCTGTTCCGACCAGATAAGCAATGATCGGTCAGATAGCGGCTCACCCTGCCATTGCGGGAGAATTGTTCCACCGTCCAACGACGTGGGCGGAGGTGCCATTTTGCGGTTCGATCGCAGAGGGGAAAATCGCGCCTCGTGTTCCGGCCAGCCTTCCTTGAATCGCCCCTGTTTCAACAGGAGAAGACTGAGATTCCAGCGGGCATCCGCGGAATCGGGATTCGCGGCCAATGCATTGCGGTAGGCCGTCTCGGCTTCTCCCGTGCGCTCCAGCATCTGGAGCAGATTCCCCAGGTTGGAGTAAGCGTCTGCATGGCCTGGCCTCAGTGCGATGGCGCGGCGGAAGGCTGCTTCGGCTTCGTCATGCCGCTTGTGTTCCATCAGCAGAACGCCCAGATTTGAAAAGCCCTCGGCATAGCCCGGCTTCAAGGCAATTGCCCGACGATAGGCTGCTTCTGCCTCATCCGGGCGCTTCTGCTCCTTCAGTAACACTCCCAGGTTGGAGTGAGCTTCAGCATAGTCCGGTCGTTTGGCAATGGCCTTGCGGTAGGCTGCTTCTGCCTCATCCAGGCGTTTTCGCTCCCTTAACAGATTGCCCAGGTTGGAATAGGTGTCGGCGTAATCCGGCTTTGAGTCAATGGCAGCGCGGTAGGCTGCTTCCGCCTCATCCGGTCTATTCTGTTCCCGCAGCAAATTTCCCAAGTTGTTGTAGGCGTCCGCGAAGTCTGGTTTGGCAGCAACAGCACTGCGGTAGGCAGATTCCGCTTCGACGGGGCGATTCTGGGCTTTGAGCAGATTGCCCAGGTTGTAAAAGTTGTCCGCGCAGCCTGCATTTGCTGCGATGGCTCGGCGATAGGCGGTTTCGGCTGCTGCCGCGTCCCCGAGTCTCGCGGCAAATACTCCCAAGTGATTCAAAAGAACCGCGTTTTCGGGATCAATCTTCAGCCCCTGGATAACCACGTCCAGCGCCGCCCTGATTTGACCGTTTCTGTATAGAACGAGACTGTTGGCAATAAACGCCCTGACACCGATTGTGTCTGCAGCCGACGCTTTCGCTTCGGACAATTCATTGGGCTGAGCCACCCGAACATTGCCGCGCGCCAGCTTGCCGACTGACCTGTTGGCGGAACGGCCATGCGTTTTCTTCTGTCTGGACATTCCTCAGTCTACAGTTTCAGCCCTGTTGGGAGCGCTCCCGAACAACACAACAATCGATGGGATTTTGGCAAGTGCCTGGCTGACATGCGGCGTCGTCTCGAATCACGGCGACTGTTTGCTCACCCCAATCATCCTTAGCACGGTCGATGCATTGTGCGTTGAACGCCAGGCCTCAGCTTTCCCGGCAGCCTGCCGCTCGAGGAGGTCAATTTTGACGAAAGCATCAAGTACGGCCTTGGCGATGTCCGCCGAACTGTACTGCTGGAAGACCACGCCTGCGCCATGCCCCGCGGCCAGGCAATCATGCATCCAGCTTGCCGCCGGCGCGACGACGGGGACGCCGTAGCCGAGCGCTTCGGCAAATACTCCCGAGCCGCGCAATGCATAGCGGGCTTGTACGTAAGGCAGCAACGCAAGCCGGGAACTGGCAAGGCGACGCACGAAATCACCTTGCGAAAGCTGGCCGACATGAATCCGAAGATTGCTTGCTGCCGATGTCCCGACGGCAAGGCCGATTTTTTGCAGAACTTCGTCGGCGAAGGTTTGACGGCTGACCTGAAGGCGAATGCGCAGCAACGGCAGCGCCGCGAGCAAACGGATGAGGATGGAGGGGACCAGGTCACGACCCTTTTCGGGGCGATAGTCGCCGCAGATGATCAAATCGGCGCCGAGGGCCGGGTCGGCCCGTTCAAGTCTTCGCTCATTCGCAAACCTGTCTTCCAGCCACCATATGGCCCACGGCACATGCTCGACCGGATGGTCAGCGATTTTCGAGAGAATGCCAGCCAGTTGAGGAACGGTCGCGGCGATAAACAGGCGTTCCGCCGGCAACACTTTTGCAAGCTGAAGGAAAGCGTGGCGCCATATCGAGAAATCGCCCGAAACCTTGTTTCGGTCTGCCTGCGGCTTCCATTCGAGATCGGGATGGTGATATACCACTTTGACACGAGGGCGGCGGTTTGGCGGCCGGCTGGCGAGCCACTTGGCCAGACCATAGATCTCGACGGGAAGCGCGTAGGGTACAAAGACATCATCAGCTGCCGTGCATCCGTCATCATCCAGAACTTTGCAGTCGGCGGCAAAAGCGTCCGACATGTCCAGATAGTCGGTCAAAACGGCGCAATAGCGGTCGCGACTGGTCCGGTAGCCCGGTGGGAAGGAAAACGCCGGTTTGACTCCAAGCAGGGCAGCCATTTTTTCCGGAACATTGCGGTGGGCGTAGCCGACCACAGGCAGTCCTATGCGCTCTGCCGTCTCCACCAATGCGGCGGTTTCGGAATAACAGTGCGTATGCTGATCGTATAGACCGTTCTGAATCAGGAACAAGCGGTTGCTCATGGGCGGGTCGTTTTCAGAATCGGGTAAGTTTTCGGATCGGCTGCTTCTGGAAGGGACTTGCCTGCCATCCGACGCGAATTCTACCCATTGGAACGGCAGGTCCACTCTAACACCCGCAGTTCAACTCCCATGCATTCGGCATCGCCCGTGACGCCTATTGCTGCGCTGCCGACGTTGGCATTTCTGGAGACAGGTCATTCCTCGTTGGCTTGCTTCAATGGTTCGCGAACGGCCTTTGAAACCGATTCCCAACCGCTCGTCGATTCCGGGAACGGCTTCCCTAGCTCCACCCGCCCTTGCCCTTTTCCTCGAACTTCTCGCGGTCGCGGCTGAACAGTTCCTCCAGTTCTTCGCGGCCCGCCTTGGCCACGCTCAGCATGCGGTTTTCGTCGTGGAAATGCGGGATCAGGCTTTCCATGGTGGCGACGTTGTGGTGGCGGAAGGCATCGGCCATTTCGCGCGCCCGGTAGGGATCGACGCCGAGCGCCTCGAGCACGTGACGGCCGGTCTTCAGCGCGGCTTCGAAGGTTTCGCGCTCGATCACCTCGACCTGGCGCGCGCGCAGCTCGACGTAGTGGCGCACGTTGCGGGCGCGGGCGACGATCTTGAGTTGCGGGAAATGCGCGCGGACCAGGTCGACCAGGGCCAGGCTGTCGTCGACGTCGTCGATCGCGTTCACCAGCAGCCTGGCCTTGCCGGCATCGGCGGCGAGCAGCAGGTCGAGCCGCGTCGCGTCGCCGTAGAACACCTTGTAGCCGAACTTGCGCAGCATCTCGATCTGGTCGGGATCGTGGTCGAGCACCACCGCGCGCATGCCGTTGGCAAACAGCAGGCGGCCGACGATCTGGCCGAAGCGGCCGAAGCCGGCGATCAGCACGGCGCCCTCGGCCGCTTCGTCGATGGTGTCGGCCTCCTGCTTCTGCCTTGCCGCCAGGCGATCGGCGAGGCGGTCGCGAAGCACCAGCAGCAGTGGCGTGCTGGCCATCGACAGCGCCACGACGATGGTCAGCAGGCCGCCGGTTTCGCGGTCGAGCAGGCGGGCGCTTTGTGCCGCGGCGAACACCACGAAGGCGAATTCGCCGCCTTGCGCCAGCAGCAGCGCGAACAGCCCGCGCTGGCGCGGCGTGATGCCGATCACCCGGGCCAGCAGCCACAGCAGCGCAGTCTTGATCACCAGGAAGCCTGCCAGCAGCAGGGCGACGCTGCCGGGCCGCGCCAGCAGCAGGCCGAAGTCGATCGCCATGCCTACCGAGATGAAGAACAGGCCCAGCAGCAGGCCCTTGAACGGCTCGATGTCGGTTTCCAGGGCGTGGCGGTATTCCGAGCTGGCCAGCAGCACGCCGGCAAGGAAGGCGCCGAGCGCCATCGAGAGACCGACCAGCGACATCAGTTGCGATATGCCCAGCACCAGCAGCAGGGCGAAGGCGGTGAACACCTCGCGCGTGTCGGCCGCCGCGATCAGGCGCAGCGCGGGCCGCGTCAGGTAACGCCCGACCACGATGATGCCGGCGATGGCGGCGACTGCCTTCAGCGCATCGAGCCCCGGCGTGGTGGTCGCCGCGGCATGCGTGGCGAGCAGCGGAATGGCGGCCAGCAGCGGAATCGCCGCGATGTCCTGGAACAGCAGGATGGCGAAGGCGCTGCGCCCGGTCGGCGCCGGCAGCAGGTTGCGTTCGCCCATGGTCTGCACCGCGATGGCGGTCGAGGACAGCGACAGGGCCAGTCCGGCGATGATCGCCAGTTTCCAGTCGAAACCGAAGGCGGCGCCGGCCACCGCCAGCAGCACGGCGCAGGCCGCCATCTGCAGACTGCCGTTCACGAAGACTTCGCGGCGCATAGCCCACAGGCGTTTCGAGTCGAGTTCGAGGCCGATCAGGAACAGCATCAGCACCACGCCGAATTCGGAAAAATGCATGATCGATTCGACGTCGCTGACGAAGCCGAAGCCCCACGGTCCGATCACGGTTCCGGCGATCAGGTAGCCGAGCACCGAGCCGAGCCCGAAGCGCTTGGCCAGCGGCACGCAAAGCACCGCCGCGGCGAGATAGATCAGCGCATCGCGCATCATGGCGGCGGCCCCGCCTTGCCGGCATGGGCGGCAAGCCATGCCTCCAGCCGCTGGCGCAATTGCCGGGCCTGGCCGCTCAATTCCTCGCCGTCGATGTCGTGTGCGCCATGGACGATGAAAGGCGCGAGCCAGTTCATGCCGCAAAAACGCGCGGTCTCTTCGAGCGGCGGCGTGAAGTCGGCAAAGGATCGTTCATGGATGCCCGCCGCCGAATAGGCCTGCGGCGTGCCGCCGGTGGTCGCTACCCAGAGGCAATCCTTGCCGCGCAGCGCAGCGGCGCCGTCGCCGTAAGCCCAACCGTGGCTGAGGACCTTGTCGAACCAGTGCTTGAGCAGCGCGGGCACGCTGTACCAGAACACCGGGTGCAGCCACACCACCAGGTCGGCGCGGCTCAGCGCGGCCTGCTCGGCGGCGACGTCGATGTCGAAATCCGGATAGCGGTCGTAGAGCGAACAGACTTCAAGGCCCGGCAGCTCGCGTACGGCATCGAGCAGCACCTTGCCGGCGCGCGACTGCGAGGGATAGGGATGGGCAAGGACGAGGTAGATCATCGCGTTGCCAAGATACACCAGGAAACCGGCTAGGGCAGTTCGTCCACCTTCAGCAAGAGTCGGCGCTGGCGGGACGCCGATTGCGTGCCATAGCGGGTGATGCCGGCGGTATTTCCGCTTTGTTCGCCGGTCGAGGCGCCGAGTTCCAGCCACTCGCCAAGCCGGCCGCTGACCGTGGTGACCAGGCGCTGGATATTGACCGAACCCGGCACCGGACCGGGCGTGTCGTCGCGCGGGCTGATTTCCAGCGTGACGCGATCGCCGGCGAGACGCGGCACGGCGACGAAGCCGGTGCCGAGGTCGCGCTGCACCAGGCTCTCGGAAACAATGACGCCGGTCGGCGTCAGCACCACCTGGCGCAAGGGCAGGAAGAAGCTCTGGCCGACCATGATCGCGGCACGGCCGCCGTCGATGGTCTGCACCTGCTGCGAAATGTCGCGCCGGCTGCGGCTGTCGGACTGGTAGAGGTGGCCGCTGCCGCTGATCGCCGGCGCACCACCGCCGATCACCACGCGCCCGGAAATGCCGGCGGCGCTGTCCGACCCGCTGTCGGTGCCGTCCTGACGCACGCTGATCATCAGCCGCCGCACGGGTGTATCGAGCGTGGCGACCAGATCGCGGATCTCGGCCTGGTTGCGCGGCGATGCGCGCAGGAACAGCTTGTCGTTGATGCCCGAAAGGGCCCCGCCGGGTTCGACGAAGGGCGCCAGTTGCGGCAGCAACTGGTCGGCGCTGCGATGCCGGAGACTGATGATTTCCAGCCCCTGGCCCCAGGCCAGCGAACAGCTCATAAGCAAAGCAAAAATAAGTCGTTTCATCAGTTCGCCCTATGACTCTATACTGCCGCCTTTTGCCGATCCGAGGGAGCACAAGAATGAAAATCGAAACCATCGCCGTACATGGCGGCTACAGTCCCGATCCGACCACCAAGGCCGTGGCGGTGCCGATCTACCAGACCACATCCTACGCCTTCGACGACACCCAGCATGGCGCCGACCTGTTCGACCTCAAGGTCGCCGGCAACATCTACACGCGCATCATGAACCCGACCACCGACGTGCTGGAAAAGCGCATGGCGGAACTCGAAGGCGGCATCGCAGCGCTCGGCGTGGCCTCCGGCATGGCGGCGATCACCTACGCGATCCAGACCATCGCCGAAGCCGGCGACAACATCGTTTCGGTCGGTACGCTCTACGGCGGCACCTACAACCTGTTCGCCCACACCCTGCCGCAATACGGCATCGAGGTGCGCTTCGCCGACTACCGCAACCCGGAAAGTTTCAAGCCGCTGATCGACGGCCGCACCAAGGCGCTGTTCTGCGAATCGATCGGCAACCCGCTGGGCAACGTGGTCGACCTCGCCGCGCTGGCGAAGATCGCCCATGACGCCGGCGTGCCGCTGATCGTGGACAACACGGTGCCGACGCCCTACCTGTGCCGCCCCTTCGAGCACGGCGCCGACATCGTGGTGCATGCGCTGACCAAGTACCTCGGCGGCCATGGCAACAGCATCGGCGGCGTCATCGTCGATTCCGGGAAGTTCCCCTGGGCTTCGCATAAAGAGCGCTTCAAGCGCCTCAACACGCCGGACGTCTCTTACCACGGCGTGGTCTATACCGAAGCCCTCGGCCCCGCGGCCTACATCGGCCGTTGCCGCGTGGTGCCGCTGCGCAACACCGGCGCGGCGATCTCGCCCTTCAATTCCTTCCTGATCCTGCAGGGCATCGAAACCCTGGCGCTGCGCATGGACCGCATCTGCAAGAACACGCTGGCGGTGGCCAACTACCTCAAGGGCCATGCCAAGGTGAAGTGGGTCAATTACGCCGGCCTGCCCGACCACGCCGATCATGCGCTGATCCAGAAATACATGGGCGGCCGCGCCTCGGGCATTTTGTCGTTCGGCGTGGACGGCGGCATGGCCGGCGGCGGCCGCTTCCAGGACGCACTGAAGCTGGTGACGCGCCTGGTTAACATCGGCGACGCCAAAAGCCTGGCCTGCCATCCCGCCTCGACCACGCACCGTCAACTCGGCGCCGAGGAAATGAAGAAGGCCGGCGTCTCCGAAGACATGGTGCGCCTGTCGATCGGCATCGAGCACATCGACGACATCAAGGCTGATCTGGAGCAGGCGCTGGCGGCGGTGTAAGCCGGTCGCAAGCTGACGTAAAAAGGGCCGAAGGACTTGCGTCCTTCGGCCCTTTTTACGTTATCACGGTCGGCCGCTCGCGCCCGCTGCGTGCCTTGAGCCCCGAGATCTCGTCGGCGATGGCGATCAACTCGGCCAGCAACAGTTGTGCGTCGCCGCGCTGGCGCGCCGGGTCGCCCTCGAAGGCTTCGAGGTAAACCCGCAGGGTCGCTCCTTCGGTGCCAGTGCCGGAGAGGCGGAACACGATGCGCGAGCCGTCCGCGAAGATGATGCGCAAGCCCTGCCCGGTCGACACGCTGCCGTCGATCGGATCGGTGTAGCTGAAATCGTCGCAGACCTTCACCGTGTAGTTGCCGAAGGCCTTGCCCGGCAGCGTGGGGAAGGCGCCGCGCACCTGGTCCATGATGCCGTTGGCGACCTCGGTCGGCAGCGCCTCGTGGTCATGCCGCGAATACACGTTGCGGCCGAAGACGGCCCAGTGGTCCTCGAGGATCTGCTCCACCGACTGCCCGCGCTTGGCCAGGATGTTGAGCCAGAACAGCACGGCCCAGAGGCCGTCCTTCTCGCGCACGTGGTTCGATCCGGTGCCGAAGCTTTCCTCGCCGCAGAGCGTAACCCTTCCGGCATCCATCAGATTGCCGAAGAACTTCCAGCCGGTCGGGGTTTCAAAACAGGGCACGCCGAGCTTTTGTGCCACGCGATCGGCGGCGGCGCTGGTCGGCATCGAGCGCGCGATGCCGGCGATGCCCCTGGCGTAACCCGGCGCCAGCCTCGCGTTGGCCGCGATCACGGCCAGGCTGTCCGAGGGCGTGACGAAGAAACCGCGGCCGAGGATCATGTTGCGGTCGCCGTCACCGTCGGAGGCGGCGCCGAAATCCGGCGCGTCCTTGCCGTACATGATGGCCACCAGCTGGTCGGCGTAGGTCAGGTTGGGATCGGGATGGCCGCCGCCGAAGTCCTCCAGCGGCACGCCGTTGATCACGCTGCCCGCCGGCGCGCCCAGCCGGCGTTCGAGGATCTCCCTGGCATAGGGGCCGGTCACCGCGTGCATGGCGTCGAAACAGAGACGAAAGCCGCCGGCGACGAGGGCCCGGATCACGGCGAAATCGAACAGCGACTCCATGAGCTCGGCGTAGTCGGCGACCGGGTCGATGATCTCCACCACCATGCCGCCCAGCATCTGCTGCCCGGGCCGGTCGAGGTCGATATCCGCCGGCTCGACGATGCGGTAGCTGGTCAGCGCCTTGCTGCGAGCAAAAATGGCATCGGTGATTTTCTCCGGCGCAGGGCCGCCGTTGGCGGTGTTGTATTTGATGCCGAAGTCGCCCGCGGGGCCGCCCGGATTGTGGCTGGCGGAGAGAATCAGGCCGCCGAAGGTCGCGTACTTGCGGATCACGCAGGAGGCGGCCGGGGTCGACAGGATGCCGCCTTGCCCCACCAGCACGCGGCCAAAACCGTTGGCGGCGGCCATGCGCAGGATCACCTGGATCGCCTCGCGGTTCAGGTAGCGGCCGTCGCCGCCCAGCACCAAGGTGCTGCCGGCCGGCGCCGGCGCATTGTCAAAAATGGTGTCGAACACGGCCTGGACGAAGTTCTCCAGGTAGTGCGGCGTGCGGAACACGGCGACCTTTTTGCGCAGGCCCGAGGTGCCGGGCTTCTGGTCGGCGAAAGGCGTCGTGGCTACGGTACGGATGTTCATTTGCGTCCTCCCTTGTGCTTGTTCGCCGCGTCCTGCATGGCGAGGGTTTCCAAGCCGCGCTCCACCGCGGTGCGCAAGCGCGCGATGGTTTGCTCGACCGGCGCATTGGCCAAGACCTCGAGGCCAAGATCGCGCGCGATGCGGTTGATGCGCCCCGCGTCCAGCGGCAGCCCGCCGGCATCGACGGCCGCGATCACCTCCCTGCCGGCCTGCAACTCGCGCGGCAGCTTCGGCCGCCGTCGCAGCCAGGATTTCAGCGTCCGCAGCAGTCTCGCCGCAGGCATGAGCGACCCGTCAGAGCCAGCGCTGCATCGAATAACCGCCTGCCAGCGGCCGCTGCAGGGCCGCGCTGGCGATCTGCCGGCCCCACTTGAATTCCTTGAACAGCACGATGAAGTTCCACATGTCGCGCAGCACCAGTCCGCGCTCGCGCCAGGACAGCTTCATCAGGGCCTCGGGGAAATCCGCCTCGTGCGGTCGGTCGAAGGCAATCTTGAGCGGGTTCCACTGATCCGAGCAGCGGCGCACTTCCGACGCGATCATCTTGCGGTAAATCTCCTGCACCGGCCGGTTGCGGCGCTGCGCCTCGACGATCGCCTCGCCGGAGATCGCACCGGAGTGCAGCGCGCAGCTCATGCCTTCGCCGATCATGTTGAGGAATCCCGCGGCCTGGCCGGTGACCAGTACGTTGCCCTTGCCGAAGACATAGCGATTGATCAGCGAGGGGCCGAAGTTCTCGGCGCAACCTTCGTCGTCGTCGCCCGCCGGTTGCAGGCGCACGCCGTGCTTGTCCTGCAGGTACTGTTGCACCACCTGATGCTTCTTCGCGAAATTGTCGCCGCGCTTGAAGCCGACGCCGACGATCTGCCGCCCGTCGCGGGCGTGGCTCCAGGTGTAGTGGCCAAGGCCGGGGTGGAACCAGAAATGGAAGTAGTCGGGCGAAAGCGGACAGTCGATGATCTCGTGGAACTTCTGGCCGACGAAGAACCAGGGAATCTGTTTCGGGTAGTCGGGATAGACGGCGCGCACCACCAGCGAACTGGGGCCGTCGGCGCCGATCACCTGGCGCGCGCGGTACTCGACCGGCGCGCCCTGCTGCCGGGCATGCACCAGGACGTGGTCGCCCTTGTCTTCCAGCCCGGCGAAGGAGGTCTGGTCGTGCACCTCGGCACCGCTGCGCTGGATCGCCCAGTGGTCGGAATACTTGCGGTGCAGGTGCGGCGTGGTGCCGTGGAAGAAATCCATTGGCATTTCGACCCGGCAGGGAAAATGGAAAGTCACGCCGCGGCAGGAGGTCGGCTCGTGCAGCACCTCGCGCGGCAGCGGACCGAAGTTTTCCAGCAGGAAGCGATGCCCGCGCGGCGACAGGATGCCGCTGCAGATCTTGTGGCGCGGCAGTTCCTTGCGTTCCAGGATTACGGTTTCCAGCCCTGCATCCACGGTCCGCTTGGCGGCGGCGGCAGCGGCCAGGCTGGCGCCGACGATCACGACATCAACGCTGCGCATATCCTGTTTCCTCAATCATCTTTTGCTCCCTGCACCAGATCGGCGACGTAGACCACCGGAATCTCGCTGACGGCCTGCAGCGCGTCCCGGTCGGCCAGGCTCTCGACGACGATGCGGGCCGGCTTGCGTCCCTGCAGCAGCCACTTTCCCTGCGTGGCGTCGTCCCGGGCGGACAGCCCGAGCTTCTGCGCCACGCCGGGCGCCGAAGCGGGGATGGCGATGCGCTGCAGGTCGAGGCTGAGGCTGCAGCCGGTTTCGCGCTGCAGCCGGTCGTAGTGCCCCACCATGCGCTCGTAGTCGGCGTGGAAGGCGCGCGGCTCGATCACGTAGAAGTCGGTGGCCGCCAGCTTGCTGCGAACCGCGGCGCGGAGGCTCAGTGCCGTGCCCAGGCCCATGCGCTGCGACCCGGGCAGCCAGCGGCGCAACTGGCGCACCAGCAGCCCGTCGCCCGCGACGACGGCGTGGCCGCGCAGCGGGACAAGGAAGGCCTGCATGCGCTGCAGGGGAATCGCGACGCCGGCTTCGAGGGCCAGCACGATGTCGGCCCCGTCGTCATCGACGGCGGCGAGCCCGAGCAGTGCCTCCACCCGGGACAGCTGCGCGGGATCGCTGCGCAGTTCCGCACCGGGCAGGAACATCACGCGGGTGCCCGGCGTCGCTGCGGCAGCCCCGGCCGCTGCCTGCTGCAGGCGCGCTTCAAGATCATCGAGAACTGCCGGGCGCGGCGAGGGCGGCGCCAGCTTCTGCCGCAAGTCCATGATCATGCCCGGAAGGTCGATGCCTTCGGGGCACACGGGATCGCAGGCGCCGCACAGCGAGCAGGCCTCCAGCGGCGCCGCCAGATCGGCCGCAGTGGCCCCGCACTGCAGCGCTTTCGCAAGACCCTCGGGGCTGAAGCGCGGATCACGGCCGGCGCGCCACATCGGGCACACCAGGAAGCACAGGCTGCAGCCGCTGCATGCCGAAAAGTCGCGCGGCGCGACGGGCGCCGGGGCAGTCAGAGGAAACATCAGAAAATCACGTCCCGGTTGAGGATCATGGCCGGATCGACCTTGCGCTTCATGGCCAGATGCCGATCCACCAGCGCGTCACCGAAGACACGGCGGATATAACCCTTCATCATGCCGCCGAAGCGGTAATAGCTGGCGCCCATGTCGACGCCGATGTCGTAGATCGCATTCTTGAAGGCCTGGAAATGGTCGCGGCTATACACCTCGCCTTCGATCATGGGCTCGAATTCGCAGCCATAGGCCCAGCCCTGCGCATCGGGCGGAACGCAACTCATTTCATAGTGGGCCTTGTGGTCGTCCCGCAGCTTGATGCCGACGCAGTAGAGCGTGTAATGCGGGAAGAACTTGCGGCAGACCGCGTTGCCGCGCTCGACCGCCTCGACGAAGCGGTCCGCGCTGGTCGCCAGGTCGGGGATGACCATGGTGCGCGAGCCCCAGTGCTTCCAGACGGCGCGCGAAAACACCACGCTGCGGTCATGCATTTTCCCCTCGCGCATGTACTCGCTGCGGCGAAACTCGGGAAACACCTCGCGCTTGCGCCGCAGCAGATACAGGGCTTCGCCCAGCCGCCACGGACGCAGGGCGTAGTGGCCGAGCATGCAGAATCCGAAACCGATCTCGCCGAAGCCGCGCAGTTCCGATTTCCAGCTCTGTCGAAACGCCGCCTCGCGCTCGTCGGAATCGAAGGCCAGCAGCAGGTTCACCGCGCAATCCATGATGGTCAGGATGCCCGAATAGTCGCTGGCATCGTTGCGGTCGATCATCTGCAGGTCCTCGATCGCGGTGGAGAGCGACGAGTAATAGTAGTAGTGCATCCTGAGCGGGGTATAGGGACGCACGCGCAGCGTCGCTTCGGTGATGACGCCGAACTGGCCGTAACCCAGGATCACGCGCCGGAACAGTTCGGGGTTTTCGCTGTCCGAGCATTCGACGATCTCGCCGGTGGGCGTCACCACCTGCAGCGACAGGGCCTGGTCGGCGCTGCAGCCGAGCCGCGCCGAATTGACGTCGATGCCACCGACGCCCAGCGTGCCGCCGACGGAAGAAGTCAGGTTGAGCGGCGCGGAAAGGTAATCCAGGTTCTCGCGGCGCAGTTCCTCGGCCAGGCTGTGCCAGAAAATCCCTGCCTCGGTGCGCACCGCCAGCGCCGCCGCGTCGACGCCGAGCACGCGGCTCATGCCGCTCATGTCGAGCAGCACGCCGCCGAAAGCCACCGATTCGCCTTCGGTGGTCAGGCCGCCGCCGCGCACCGTGACCGGCACCTGGTGGGCTTGCGCCGCGCGCAGCAGCGTCGCCACCTGGGCCGCGCTGCGCGCGATGACCACGCCGTGCGGCATGCCGTAGGCCGTGCCCCCGGCATCGGTGGCGTAGACGCCGCAGGCCACAGCGCCCTCGGCCAGTTCGACGCCGGCCGCACGCAGGTCGGTGACGAACTCCTGCCAGCCGGCGCCGTTCCAGCGCGCGGGGTTGGTCTGCTGGCGTTTGATGCCCTGCAAGGCGTCGGGGGCCACCGGACAGGGGCCGACGGTGCCGGGTTCAACGGGGGGGATTTTCAACAGTAGAGTCCAGTTAGCGGTGAGCGGCGAATCATACCCCGGCCCGCATGCACCGATTCACAGCCGTTTCAGGAGTCGGCGCCGGCGTCACGGCGCTTTCGCTAGCCGAAATGCCGCGCACCTTGGGGACGGAAACGAAAAACCCGCAACACCTGGCAGGCGTGCGGGTTATCGACAAAACTTTGGCGGAGTGGACGGGACTCGAACCCGCGACCCCCGGCGTGACAGGCCGGTATTCTAACCAACTGAACTACCACTCCGCGTTGGAAGGCGCGCATTGTGCCACACGCAACCCGACCGCGCAATGAATTACGCGGGAAATTTCACGCCATGGCCCATACCGCGTCGATCACGCTGAAGGCGGCGGCGATCGCCGGCTCCTTGCGCCGCTCGCGCAGACAGAGGAATCCCAGCTCGGCCGGCACCTGAACGCGGTCGGCAATCACGATTCCACCGGCATGCGCGGCGCGCAAGGCGATGCTGTCGCGCGCCAGCGAAAGGCCGACGCCGGACTTGACCAGGTCGAGCATCGAGGGTTCGAGGTCGACCTGGGCGACGATGCGCTGGCTGGCGCCGGCTTTGCGGAATATCCCCTCAAGCAGGCGGTGATGGACCGAATCGGGCGGCGTGCCGATCCAGGGCAGGCGCGCCAGATCCTTCCAGTCCTTGCCGCGCACCCGCTCCTGCCAGCCCGGCGGCGCGATCACGCGATAGTCGAAGCCGGTCAGGGTCAGCACCTCGAAAGCCTCATCGACATCGCCCATGCCCGGCTGGCCCAGGGTATAGGCAACGTCGAGGCGATTGGCGGCGACCTCGCGCCGCACCGCGCCCGACATGCCGTGGGCGAGGTCGGTGCTGAGGCCGGGGTGGTACTCGACCAGGCGCTTGAGAAACGGCCCCAGGCGCAGGAACTCCGGATCGACGATAGTGCCGATGCGCAGCCGGCCGCCGATCTGGCCGCTGATGCCCGCCGCCAGGCTGACCAGTTCGCTGGACGCCTCCAGCGCGCGCTGCGCGGCCGGCAGCAGCAGTTCCCCGGCGCGCGTCAGGCGCATGCCGCGCGGCGTGCGCTCGAACAGGACCAGGCCGAGCTGCTCGTGCAGCTTCTTCAGTTGCAGGGACAAGGCCGGCTGGGTCAGATGCAGGCGCTGCGCGGTGCGTGTGAGGTTGCCTTCGCGCGCCAGGGTGACGAAGCTGCGGATCAGGTTGAAGTCCATGGCTGGATATTAGCGCCGCAAATATCCAGCGCAAGCATTTCTCATTGGATTTCGCCCCGGGAAAGCGCTCTAATGAGCCTCCCCCATCCCCCAATTCCGACCGAGAGACCGCCATGAACCTGCAATTCATCAATGCCGCCGACCTGGTCGGCCACTGGATCAACGGCCACGCCGATGCCGGCGCCGGCACTCGCGTCGGCGAGGTGTTCAATCCGGCCGAGGGCCGCGTCGCGCGCCAGGTCTCACTGGCAACCCGGGCCGATGTCGACCGCGCCGTCGCCGCCGCGCGCGCCGCCTTCGCCGACTGGGGCTCGGCCGCGCCGCAACGCCGGGCGCGGGTCATGTTCAAGTTCCGCGACCTGGTCGACCAGTACTCGACCGACATCGCCAAGCTGCTCTCCGCCGAGCACGGCAAGACCCTGCCCGATGCGCTGGGCGAGGTGCAGCGCGGCCTCGAAGTCATCGAGTTCGCCTGCGGCATTCCGCAACTGCTCAAGGGCCAGCATTCGCATGGCATCGGCGGCGGCATCGACCACTGGAACCAGCGCATGCCGCTGGGCGTCACGGCCGGCATCACGCCCTTCAATTTTCCCTTCATGGTGCCGATGTGGATGGCGCCGATGGCGCTGGCCTGCGGCAATACCTTCATCCTCAAGCCCTCCGAGCGCGATCCGTCGCCGTCGATGTTCGCCGCCGAACTGCTGCGCGAAGCCGGCCTGCCGGCCGGCGCCTTCAACGTCATTCAGGGCGACAAGGAAGCGGTCGACGCCCTGCTCGAACACCCGGACGTGCAAGCCGTGTCCTTCGTCGGCTCGACGCCGATCGCCAAGTACATCCAGGCCCACGGCATCGCCCACGGCAAGCGGGTGCAGGCCCTGGGCGGGGCGAAGAACCACATGGTGGTGATGCCCGACGCCGATCTCGACGGCGCCGCCGACGCACTGATCGGCGCCGCCTACGGCTCGGCCGGCGAGCGCTGCATGGCGATCTCGGTCGCCGTCGCGGTAGGCAGTTGCGCCGACGAACTGGTGGCGCGCGTACTCGAACGCGCGAAGAAGCTGAAAGTCGGCGCCGGCGATGCGGCGAACGTCGAGATGGGACCGCTGGTGACCGCCGTACATCGCGACAAGGTGGCCGGCTACATCGCCGCCGGCGTGCAGGAAGGCGCGAAGCTGGTGCTCGACGGCCGCCAGGGCCTGACCGGCGAACTGGCGCAGGGCTTCTTCATCAACCCGACGCTGTTCGACCACGTCACGCCGGCGATGAGCATCTACCAGGAGGAAATCTTCGGCCCGGTGCTGTGCGTGGTGCGCGTGCCGACCTTCGCCGCCGCGGTGGAACTGATCAACCGCCACCCCTTCGCCAACGGCGTCGCCTGCTTCACGCGCGACGGCGGCACGGCGCAGGCCTTCATCCAGAAGATCGAGGTCGGCATGGTCGGCATCAACGTGCCGATCCCGGTGCCGATGGCCTGGCATTCCTTCGGCGGCTGGAAGGCCAGCCTGTTCGGCGACCACCACATCTACGGCGAGGAAGGCGTGCGCTTCTACACCCGCTACAAGGCCATCATGCAGCGCTGGCCGGGTTCGGAGTCGAAGGGCCCCGAGTTCGTCATGCCGGTAAACAAATGAAGGACTTTGGCGAGTTCGACTACGTCATCGCCGGCGGCGGCACCGCCGGCTGCGTGCTGGCCAACCGCCTCTCGGCCGACCCGAAGGTAACGGTGCTGCTGCTCGAAGCCGGCGGCAAGGACGACTGGATCTGGATCCACATCCCGATCGGCTATCTCAAGTGCATCAACAACCCGCGCACCGACTGGTGCTACAAGACCGAGGCCGAGCCGGGCCTCAACGGCCGCTCGATCATCTATGCGCGCGGCAAGGTGCTGGGCGGCTGCTCGTCGATCAACGGCATGCTCTACCTGCGCGGCCAGGTGCGCGACTACGAGGAGTGGGCGCAGATCACCGGCGACTCGCGCTGGAACTGGGACAGCGTGCTGCCGGTGTTCAAGCGCAGCGAAGACTACTGGGGCGGCGCCGACGAAATGCACGGCGACAAGGGGGAATGGAGAGTCGAGAAGCAGCGCCTGCACTGGGACATCCTCGACCGCTACACGCAGGCCGCGCAGGAAGCCGGCATCCCCTTCAAGCAGGATTACAACCGCGGTGACAATTTCGGCATCGGCCACTTCGAAGTGAACCAGAAGAAGGGCGTGCGCTGGAATGCCTCGAAAGCCATGCTGCGGCCGGTGCTGCACCGGCCCAACCTGAAGGTGGTGACCGGCGCACTGATCGACAAGCTGATCCTCGAAGGCCGCGAAGCGCGCGGCGTCGAGTTCAGCCTCGGCGGCGTGCCCCATCGCGTCACGGCGCGCATCGAGACCCTGCTCACGGCCGGCGCCATCGGCTCGCCGACCATCCTGCAGCGTTCCGGCATCGGTCCCGCCAGGCTGCTGCAGAATCGCGGCGTGCCGCTGATCCATGAATTGCCCGGCGTCGGCGGCAACCTGCAGGACCACCTGCAACTGCGCATGATCTTCAAGGTGCATGGCATCACCACGCTCAACCAGCGCGCCAACAGCCTGTGGGGCAAGGCGATGATGGGCCTCGAATACGCATTGTTCCGCTCCGGGCCGCTGTCGATGGCACCGAGCCAGCTCGGCGGCTTCTTCCATTCCTCGCCGGAGGTGGCCACGCCCGACCTCGAATTCCATGTCCAGCCGCTGTCGCTGGAAAAGTTCGGCGATCCGCTGCATCCCTTCGCCGCCTTCACCGCCAGCGTCTGCAACCTGCGCCCCACCTCGCGCGGCGTGGTGCATATCCGCGACCGAGATCCGGCCACGGCGCCGGTCATCGCGCCAAACTATTTGTCCACCGACAACGACCGCCTGGTCGCCGCGCGCGCCCTGCGCCTGACCCGCAACATCGTCGCGCAGCCGGCCATGGCGCCCTACCGGCCCGAGGAATACCAGCCCGGCACCCAGGTGCAAAGCGACGCTGAGTTGGCGAGGGCGGCCGGCGACATCGGCACCACGATTTTCCACCCCACCTGCACCTGCGCCATGGGCCGAGCGGATGACCCGAACGCAGTGGTCGATTCCGAATTGCGCGTGCGAGGGCTAGGCCGCCTGCGCGTGATCGACGCCTCGATCATGCCGACCATCACTTCGGGCAACACCAACGCGCCGACGGTGATGATCGCCGAGCGCGGTGCGGAACTGATCCGCGCCGCACGGCAGATGTAGGGCGGAATTCATTCCGCCATCCACCGCTGGCCGGCTGAAGCCGGCCCTACAAAACCCGCGACATTTCAGACGCAAGCCATGCAAACACCACTGATCGATTACCACAACGGCATCTACGCCTTCGACGCCGGCTACGTGCGGCCGCTGCTGGCGGCGATCCACCTGATCGAGAGCGAGGGCCGCGCCGCCTTCGTCGACACCGCAAACTTCGAGGTGATGCCGCAGGCGCTGGCGGCGCTGGAGGCGCGCGGCCTGGGGCCGGAGAGCGTGGACTACGTGATCCTGACCCACATCCACCTCGATCACGCCGGCGGCGCCGGGGTGATGATGCAGGCCTTCCCCAACGCGAAACTTGTCGTACATCCGCGCGGGGCGCGGCACATGATCGAGCCAAGCAAGCTGATGGCCGGCGTCGAGGGAGTCTACGGCCAGGAGCGGGCGCGCCGGATGTACGGCAAGCTGATCCCGATCGCGGCCGAGCGCATCATCGAGGCCCACGACAACACGGTACTGAAACTCGGCTCGCGCGAACTGCTCTGCATCGACGCGCCGGGCCACGCCAAACACCACATCGCCATCGTCGACCGCCAGTCGAGCGGCATTTTCACCGGCGACACCTTCGGCATTTCCTACCGCGAGCTGGATGTCTCTGGCCGCCCGCTCATATTCCCCTCCTCGACGCCGATCCAGTTCGACCCCGACGAAATGCGCGCCTCGATCGAACGCATGCTGTCCTTCAAGCCGGATGCCGTCTATCTCACCCACTTCAGCCGCCTCGCGCCGCCCGCTGAACTCGGCCGCCGAGTGCTCGACCTGCTCGACCGCTACGTCGCGATTGCGCTGGCGGCCAGCGAGGACGAGGACAAGACGGCGCGCATCCGCGACGGACTGACCCGCCTGCTGCTGGATGAAGCGCACGCCCATGGCTGCCGGCTCGGCGATGAAAGAATCCTCGACATCTGGCACCTCGACCTGGAGCTCAACGCCCAGGGCCTGGCCTACTGGCTGGAAGCCCAGGAAGCCGTCTGACCCCCCCGCAAAGACCGGCATCCCCTCTGACCCGGCGCTGGCCGGATAAACCTTGCGATAAATTGCTGCGGCGATTTGTCGCAGCGCAGCATGGAAAGCCTCGCCGACGCTGTATTTTCTTGTTCTGGATCAAATACCAGACAAGCCCGCTCGGGCTATCCTCGCCCCCACTAGTTTTAGCTGCGGATGCTGCGCTCAACGCCGATACAGCCAGCGTTGGCCGCCACTGAAACTGAAGTCAGTTCCCACCGCGCGCTGCAGCGCGCCAACCGTTAGAGGGCAGAAACATGGCGAATAACAATGACGACGACGATCTTCCATTCATGCAGAAGTTGCTGGACAACACTTTCCTGCTCCTGTTCCTGGGGGTAGCGTCTCCCACGGTTATATACATCTTGTGGGGCGTCGTGGACATCATGAGCGTCCCGCTCGCCAAGTAAGCAATCCAGTCAATCAGGGAGAATCATATGAGTGCAATCCTGCCGCCTTCAGAGCGGTTGTGGTGGAAACAGCCGATCGCCGGGCAAGAATGGGCCTGGATCGGTATCGCCTTCGTCTGGGCCATGATCATGTTCGTCATGATGGTCTATTGGCACATCAACGGTAAGCAGAACCTCTCCAACGAGGTCTACAAGACCACCACCGAGATGTTCACGGCCAAGACGGAAGCCTTCGTCAAGGAAAACACCATTCGTACCGAGACCGATCAGCAGATCCCGGTGGTCAAGCCCAACGCCAAGGGCGAGGCCTTCCTGCTGGCACGCCTCTGGTCCTGGTATCCGATTCTGGAACTGGAAGCCGGCAAGACCTACAAGATCCATCTGTCGGCGGTCGATTACAACCACGGCTTCTCGCTGCAGCCGACCAACATCAATATCCAGGTCATCCCCGGCTATGAGCATGTGGTCAAGATGACGCCGACCAAGGCGGGCACCTACGCCAT